>CAYIYZ010000003.1:0-219119 GCA_964367935.1 uncultured Oscillospiraceae bacterium | reverse complement strand
CATTGACTCCGTGTCCTCGGCTTTCGCTCTGACATACTCGACTCATTGACTCCGTGTCCTCGGCTTTCACTCTGACATCTTCGACTCATTGACTCTGTGCCCTCGGCTTTCGCTTTGGCATCCCTGACTCTCGCCCGGGGTCTTTGCTTTTGTCGACAATCTCGTCCCCCGATCCTGTGCCTATGTCGACCTCGCGCTAGGCCTTGTACTGTCAGTTAGCTGTGTTTGTTAATGTCGTTTCTTGGTATGCACTCTGCCTTTAAATGGCTACACCGTAAAACGGTGCATGTGTTCCGGTCAGTTTCTTTGTGCCACCGCTTAACTAGAACATTGGATTCACCCCTTTCTGTTTCTCTTGGTGATATCTTACACCTAAAAAGAAACAGTGTCAACGATTTTGGGGCGATATTACCAATACGAGGGCATAATTTACCTTATCACTAAAATGCATATAATAATGTTGTTTAAATGAGATAGCTCAAACTATCCACATACCAGAAACATCTGTATTTGTGTTAAGTAACATCCAGTATAGAATACTCAAATCTAAATTAAACTTTCCACTGAAGAAGGCCGGCTAGGAAGGATTTAAGCATTTCTGTGCGTGGTGCTGAGAAAAGCTCGGCGGCGTTACCGTATTCGGCGATGAGGCCCTCGTGCATGAAGGCGAGCTTATCGCAGGAATGTAGGGCAAATCCCATCTCGTGCGTGGCGATGATAAGTGACATGTTATCGTTTTTGAGTTCGTTTACCATGTTGAGCACCTCGGAAGTGTACTCGGGATCGAGTGCACTGGTAGGCTCATCGAGTAGAAGTAGCTTAGGCCTGGGGGCTACGGCACGAGCGATGGAAATGCGTTGCTTTTGGCCGCCCGAAAGTTGCGAGGGTAGCTTCAAAGCCTCATCTTTCAGTCCGAAGCGTATTAGAAGCTCATAAGCACGCTCTTCAGCCTCTTTTTTAGTAAAGCCGTGAACCTCGGTGAGTGGCAGAGTGATATTGCGTAGGGCGTTTATATGCGAAAACAGCCCTGACTGCTGGAAGACAAAACCCATACGACGCCTATGCTCCACAGAATCGGAGACAGGCATGGAATCTATAACGGAGGTGCCGCTGGTCTGCGCTACAAGTCCACCAAGAATACGTAGGAGCGTCGATTTACCGCAACCGGAGCGCCCGATTAATGCCAATGCGCTGAAATCGTCGTCGAGATCTATTCCGCATAGCACGGGCTTGTCATATGACTTAGTTAGATTGTTAAGCTCTATTCTCATAGGAGAACCTCCTCTCGACCCACTTACCCAAGAGACTTATGGGTAAAGTTAAGGCGAAGTATAAAAGTGCGAGCAGGAAATTAGACTCAAATAAATTGAGGTGCTCGGCGGATATTTCACGCATGGTCTGCGTGAGCTCCGACAGAGCGATAACAGACAGCAGGGAAGAGTCTTTTATAATGGAGGCGAATTGTCCGGTAAGTGCCGGCAGAGTTCTTGCGATCATCTGCGGCAGCAGGACATGTCTAAAACTCTGCACGGGAGTAAAGCCGACAGCCTTTGCGGCCTCAAGCTGAGTTTCATCCATGGAAAGTAAACTTCCTCTTATAATTTCACTGATGTATGCAGCCTCAAAGAGCGAGAGGATGATAACACCGGACAGAAATCGGTTGTTTAAGCCGAAAGCAGTGCCTACTATATAGTGGAAAAGATAAATCTGCGCAATGAGCGGAGTGCCTCGGATTATAGTTACATAGAGTTTTGCCATATAGCGTAAAATTAGCACAGATGAAGATTGCATGACCGCAGTTAGCATACCGAGCACAAGACTGGCAATTAGGCTGAGCACACTCAGCGATAAGGTCATGAGGAAACCGTCAACGATTCTTATTCTATAATGTAGGACAAAGTCGAATTCTAAAGTGGTGCCAGATTGTAAGAGCACAAACCAGAAAAATAGCACGAATGCCGCGGTCAATAGTAGAATATTGACCGCGGCTTTAAGTGTAGGTGTCTTATCTATGGGGCTTGAAGTGAAAATATTCATCAGCTCAAATCAAAAAACCATTTGAATCCCAGTTCATCAAAAACAGCTTTTTCCTCACTCAAGTATTTTTCGGACAGGGCATCAAAACCGCCAGACTCCTGATATGCAGGTATAAAGGCGTTGAGCTGCTCTAAAAGCTCAGTGTTACCCTTTTTGACAGCTATGCCCCATTGCTCAGGGTCTTGGAAGGGTATGAAAACAGCCTTCGTTGTGTCGGGGTTAGCTTGATTGTTACGGTAGATGGTAAGCTGATCGTAGATGAAGCCGTCAGCACTGCCGGTTGCGACCTCGGTGACACAAGCGCTTTCGTCAGCGAGTACTAAAAGTTTCGCATTGGGTAGATTGTTCTGCGCAAAGATGTGACCGGTGGAGCCTGTTTTTACCGCTACTGTCATACCCTCTTGATTGAGGTCGTCTATGCTCTCTATTTCAGAATCTGAATTAGCGAGTATAGCCAATAGGGAATTGGCATAGGGTACAGAGAAGTCAATTTCCTCCTGACGAGCCTCGGTTATGGTCATAGATGAGATTACAACATCGGCCAAATCCGTTTGCAGAGAGGGGATAAGTCCGTCCCATGCAGTATTCACGATTTCGACTTCCATACCGTATTCTTCCCCGAAAGCCTTGATTATATCAACACTTATACCCGTGGGATCACCCGCAGTATCCTTTGTTTCAAAGGGCGGGTAGGCGAGCTCCATAGCAACGACAAGCTTGGTATCATCCGTAGCAGCTTCGTCACCACCTCCACAAGCCGACAGAGCGAAGCTCATTGTCAGCATAAAAGCGAGCATAATAATGCCAAATTTCTTCATAATGTACCTCCAAACGATGTATTATTATATTTATTGACAATAAATACATATGATGATAATATAAAGCAATACAGAACTTTTGTAAAGTAGGCACATTGTAGAAATTAAGTTACTTTTTAACACTATTGGAGGTGAATGCCGTGGGATTGCCGAAATGCCCGGTAGAGGTATGTTTACAGTTAATAGGAAATAAATGGAAGATACTTATATTAAGAGAACTCATGGGTGGGAAGAAGCGTTTTGGCGATTTGCGTAGGGCCTTGGATAATGTTTCACAGAAAGTGTTGACAGCGCATTTACGTGACATGGAAGAGAAAGGCCTAGTAAATCGCGTGGTGTATGCGGAGGTTCCGCCGAGGGTTGAGTATAGTTTGACGGAGACAGGCTACAGTCTAAAGCCTGTGCTGGATGTATTTGCGCAGTGGGGCAGTGACTATGTGCGCAAAATGGGCGAAAGCTAATAAGACAAAAAATATGAGTACACCCTTGTAATAAACGAGGGTGTACTTTTTCGGACTATTTAAAGCTATTGTCGGCCTCTATGGCCTTTTGTGTAAAGCTGTTGTTTTTCCACCAAGCTACAAGAGCGGCGATTGCAGTGAATCCGGTCGAAATAAGTGTATTTATATCTGCGTCTTCCACAGGCAGAGGAGAAAGACCGTAAGCGGACAAGAACTGGTTTAGCAGTGCAATAGCCAAGAAAGCGGTTCTCGATATAGTACCGACAGTTACTTTGTTTTCCATGAGCACACCTCCTAACTTAAGGGTTAACGTCTGTCATCTCATTTTATGCACAAAGAATAAATTGGTGAGCAGGGTTAAGAGCAGGGAGTTGCTTGTGCAAGAGTGTGAAATTGTGCCATGTGGCAAATGCCACTTGAAATATGGAAGAAAAACTGTTATCATTATGTCGAACAGAGCTAGTAAGGAACGAAAGATTATGTACAACAACCCTTACATAATAATACAGATAATTATATTTTTTATACACTCATGCTTGATGATGACATTGTTGAGGCGCAATTCTAGAAGTGAGCGCTTCCATGTATCAGTTGCATATGCGGTATGTTTATTTAATGCGCTTATTTCGCCTTTGTTTCTGTTATTGCTAAGTGAGAGAGCGTCATATGCCTATGCAGCCTTCGCCGTTGTTATTATGGTGGAGGGTTTTGTGCTGTTTAAGGATAAAGTGAGGGCGGTAGTCGGACTCGCCATAGGATGTATAATGCACTATTTCGCTTTACGAGCGATAACATTGGCAGCTGTGTCTATAGGGACATCCACAACAATGTTTTCTATAACAAGCAATATAGATGCATTGTATATGAGTACTTTGTTAAGTGTAGTTGTGCATATAGTTGTGCTAATATTGTTCAATGCTTTTGTACCACCGAAGGCGGTAAAGGAGATAATAGCGAACAATATATTGCTCAACTTCATCTTGATAAATATGGGCACAGTAACAGCGTTTTTTGCTTACAATGTGCGTATGTCTGAATTAGATGTAGGTGTGCTGGATTTGGCGGGCCAGCAGATAGTTTTGACGACAATATTACTCGGAACATTCTATTTGCTACTGATCTTTATGATCAAGATAGTAATGGCGGAGAAGTATCAGAAGATAATAGAGGAACTTGAGCACAAGATAAATAAGGACAGCATACTAAAAACGGCGGTGTTTAACTTTGCCGATGTGGTGCTTGAGCTGAACTTAAGTCAGGATAAAGTGGTCAGTGTAATGACGAATTCAGTGGAAGTGGCAACCACTGCAGATATGCCGTTTTCGCAGTTTGTTGATGGTAGATTAAAGTCTGTTGTGCATGGCGATGATCTGCTGATATTGGAGAGGCTCGCACCTAAGAGCATACTGTTAGAATTGAGTCGAGGCAATGCGGAACTTGTGTATGATTACAGGTCTTATAAGCTGTTTTTGGATAAGGAGTGCAACGAAATTTCTTTTGATGAAAGGGAAACTCTGTGGTACAGGGTAAAGATAAACAGCAAGCTGGATAAGCAGACGAATGATGTTCTGGCGCTACTGACCATAGATGAAATCAATGAGGAGAAGATGACGGAGATTGGTTTACTTGAGAAGTCTGAGCGTGATACCCTTACATTTGCCTACAATAAAGATGCGATAAAGACGAGGGTAGAGGCGCAACTTGTTGGTGGTGGACATGGTACGCTGTTTGTGTTTGATATTGACAATTTCAAGAGTATTAATGATACCATGGGTCATGCTATGGGTGATGAGATTTTGATAGAAATATATAAGAAGACGATGAAGGTGTTCCGTGCAAATGACTATGTAGGTAGATTCGGAGGAGATGAGTTTGTTGCATTTATCTGTGGAGAAATTGCAATAGAAGAGATAGAGAGAGTGTGTGGCAGAATATGCACTTCTATGTTGCAGGACTATGTAGCGGAAAGTGGGGAAGTTATCAGGATATCGGCATCAGTGGGTGTTTCGAGAAGTCCGGATGACGGTTCTACCTACAATGAACTTTTCTTGTGTGCTGACACGGCGCTGTATGAGTCTAAGAGAAAAGGTAAGAATACATTTACAATATACGGTAGTACGAATTAGAACACAGGAATTTATAAAAACGCACGACTTTTACAGTCGGGCGTTTTTATTTTGGAAAATAAGTGCTTGACAATGCGGTTAGTCAATGTTAACATAAATGCGAATAATTCTCAAATTCGGGGAAGTGTGAATATGAATAGGTATCAAACGGAGCAGAGAAAAAAGCTGTTAAAGCTATTTAAGGATAGAGAGCACTGTAGTTTGTCGGCTCAGGATGTGTATAATGAATTGGCTGACAAGGAAATAAGCATGAGCGCTATATATAGGAACTTGGCGGATATGGAAAATGAGGGCTTGATTTGTAGGGTGGAGGAGAAAAACAGGACGGGCGCACTTTATCATTACGTTAATCCTAGTAGCTGTGTGGGTATAATACATCTCAAATGTCGAAGTTGTGACTGTACTGTGCATCTCAATGAGCATATATCTAAAATGGTAATAGGCATAGCGAGAGACGATTATAAGTTTAACGTCAATAATTGCGGGGCGTATATATATGGGCAATGTGAAAATTGTTCGCAGATTAATTAAGATTGGGAGCGAGAAAATGAAAAAAAGAGGTATGTTAATTGTAGGGGCGGCGGCGCTCATGTTGTTGTCTGCTTGTGGGCAAGAGGCGCCGACACAGACTGCGGAACAAACAGGGGATACAGATAAGCCGAGCATAGTTACCATGTCATTTCATGAGTACGACTGGACACGTGAGATACTGGGCGATAGAGTTGAAGATGTTGAATTGACACTGCTTATGGATAACGGTGTAGACATACATAGTTATGAGCCGAGTATGGAAGATATAACGACAATAAGCGGTGCTGACTTGTTTATTTATAACGGAGGAGAGTCAAGTGACTGGGTCGAGGAGTTGCTCGCTCAACCTGATAACGCAGAGCTTAATACAGTGTGCATGATGGAAAGTTTAAGCTCAGTAGTAATGCCGGAGCTTGCGGTAGAGGGTATGCAGGAGGACGAACACGACCACGACGACGAGCACGACCACGACGACGCACACGACCACGACGACGACCACGACCACGACGACGCACACGACCACGACGACGAGCACGACCACGATGACCACGACCATGCTGATACGGCAACGGACGAGCATGTCGACCACGATCATGCTGAGGAAGAGCATGTAGGACACGATGATGAGCATATATGGCTGTCCTTAAACAATGCTGTGATGGCTTGTGAGCTCTTGACGGATGAGATAGTACTTCTGGACACAGAAAATGCAGAGGAATATAGAGCGAATGCGGCGGCATATATAGAGCGTTTAGAGGCGCTTGACGCTGAGTATGTGAGTGCTGTGGCGGCAGCGGAGCGTGACACGCTTTTGTTTGCTGATAGGTTCCCCTTCTTGTACCTGATGAACGACTATGGGATAAATTACTATGCGGCGTTTCAGGGCTGCTCAGCGGAGACTGAGGCGAGTTTTGAGACCATAGCATTTTTGGCGGAAAAGACAAATGAGCTTGCCTTGGATAATGTAATGATAATAGACAAGGGCATGTCTGAGTTGGCGCAGACGGTTATAGATAACAGTGAGATGACGGAGGGTGAGATTTTGGAGCTAAACTCCATACAGTCAGTGGATGCCGATGCATTGGCGTCCGGTGTAACTTATTACTCGATAATGAGCGAGAATTTAGAAGTATTGAAGGCGGCACTTGAGTAGATATGGAAATAGTTTGTCAAAATTTAGCGATAGGGTACGGAAAAGTTGCACTGCACCGTGAGGTCAATTTTTCCGTGCCTACGGGCGCATATATGTGCGTCATAGGTCAAAACGGAGCGGGCAAGAGTACATTGATAAAGACGATTTTGGGACTCTTACCGCCGATAGAGGGACAGGTACTCATAGGTAAGGGCGACAAGAAGGTGAATATAGGCTATTTACCGCAGCAGACGAATGTGCAGAGGGATTTCCCTGCCTCGGTGTATGAAGTGGTGATGAGTGGTTGTTTAAATCGCATGGGGCTGCGTCCTTTTTACAGAAAGTCGGAGAAGAAGTTAGCACGTGACATGCTCGAAAAGCTCGGCATAGGCGATTTGGAGAAGAAGAGTTACAGTGAGCTTTCGGGCGGCCAACAGCAGAGGGTGTTATTGGCACGTGCACTTTGTGCAACGAGCGAAATACTACTACTCGATGAGCCTACGGCAGGTCTGGACATAGAAACGACAAAGCAGTTTTACGATATAGTGAGAGGTCTTAACGAGGAGGGCACGACGATAGTCATGATAACGCACAGCTTACAGGAGGCGATGCCGGATGCAGACCATATACTGTGCTTAAACGATTGTGCTGTGGAGTGCATGACAAAGAAGCTGTATGAGGAGCTTGGCGCATGATGAATACGATAGAAATATTAGTGGAGTATCTCAGCTATCCTTTTGTGAGATATGCTTTGGTGGTGGGCGTTCTGGTGGCACTGTGCTCCTCGCTTTTGGGCTCAACGCTTGTGCTTAAGCGCTTTTCTTATATAGGCGATGGGCTATCGCATATAGCTTTTGGCGCTATAGCTATAGCGTCGGTGCTAAAGCTTGGCAATCAGGATATTTTAGTGTTTCCCATAACGGCGCTGAGTGCTATACTGCTACTCGGTATAGGGCAGAATGCGAAGATAAACGGAGATGCGGCTATAGCAATGCTGTCAGTTGGCTCTCTGGCACTCGGGTATTTGCTTATGAATGTATTTTCCGTGTCCACGAATTTAGCGGGTGATGTGTGCACTACGCTTTTCGGCGCTACGTCTATATTAACTTTGACGCAGACGGATGTGGTGACCTGTATAGTGCTGTCTGTGACGGTGATAGGTATATTCATTTTCTTCTACAATAAAATATTCGCCATAACATTTGACGAGAATTTCTCGAAGGCTATAGGCGTGAATGCGGCTATGTACAATCTCCTCATAGCTGTGACTATAGCGGCGGTAATAGTGGTGGCGATGAACTTAGTCGGTTCGCTTTTGATAAGTGCACTGGTGGTGTTTCCGGCACTGGCGTCTATGCGTATATTCCGTAATTTTAGAGCTGTGATAATAAGCTCTGCGGTGGTTTCGGTGTTTTGTGCTTTAACCGGCATATTAGTGTCCATAGTGTACGGCACGCCTGTGGGTAGTACCATAGTGTGCGCTAACATATTGATGTTTGGTATAGCCTGCGCGCTCTCACAGGTGCGTAGGAGAGTGACGGTATGAGGAAAGTTATAGTTTTTGCGCTACTACTGGGGCTGCTGTCGGTGTTCGCAGCATGTTCTACTACTGAGACGACAGACGATAGCAACTCCGGAGTAGATCATGATTTGACGGGAATGAGTGCGACGATGTTGTTTGGACAGGTATTTGATATACTGCATAACAGTGAGAACTACTATGAAAGTACGATCAGGTTAGAAGGCGAGTTTGAAGTGCTTGTAAATGCGGTTAGTGATGAGTCGGTGTATACACTCATAGTAGAGGACGAGGGCGGATGTTGTGCGCAGTGGCTGAGGCTTAAAATGGCTGAGGGCGTTGATATAGACATACCTGAGGCCGGGGCAGCGGTTTTGCTTGAGGGCAAGGTGGTAGCGGCAGAAGATGCAAGTGACGAAAACGATATCTATATCGAAATAAGTAGCCTGCAGACGGCGAAGCCAAATTAAAAGTTTTACTCGATTTTTTTAAAAATCGTGGGGTCTTGGGGCAAAGCCCCAAGTCGCCGTCCGCAGACGGCGAAATCCCCAAGGGGTTCGGGGCAAAGCCCCGACTAAAAAAATAAAAAAACAAAAACCGCCCTCGTGCAAAGCACGAGGGCGTAAAACATTTAATTCACTTAGTCCTTAATCGAGCAAGTGACATGCCGCCCAATGCTGGGGCGCACGCTCCTTGAACTCGGGTATCTCCACCTTGCACTTGTCAATTACCGATGGGCAACGTGTGTGGAAACGACAGCCCAAAGGGGGATTCATGGGTGAGGGGATATCGCCCTCAAGTACTATTCTCTGCCTTGAACGTGAAAGCTCGGGATCGGGAACAGGGACAGCAGAAAGCAAAGTCTTAGTATAGGGGTGTAGAGGGTTCTTGTTTAGCTCAAGACTGGTAGCAAGCTCCACAAGGTTACCGAGGTACATAACGCCTATACGGTTGGATATATGGCTAACGACGCTGAGGTCATGCGCAATGAAAAGGTAAGTCAGACCTAAATCGTTTTGCATATCCTCAAGCATGTTCACCACCTGCGACTGAATGGATACGTCGAGCGCCGAGATGGGCTCGTCACATACTATAAACTCAGGGTTAACGGCAAGTGCACGAGCTATGCCTACACGCTGCTGCTGACCGCCCGAAAATTCGTGCGGATAACGGTTAGCGTGCTCTGTGTTGAGTCCGACCATGCCGAGTAGCTCCTTGATGCGCTCACCACGCTCAGCCTTATTGGGAAAGAGCTTGTGGATATCAAGCGCCTCGCCGACGATCTCGCCAACAGTCATGCGAGGGTCGAGTGATGCTGAAGGGTCCTGGAAAATAATCTGCATCTTGCGCCTAAAGGGCAACATGTTGACAGCCTTAGCCTTCTTATCAGTCGGCTCACGTTCGAATATAGTCTCGCCGTCATAGATGATCTTGCCAGAGGTAGGCTCGTGCAGACGCAAAATGGTACGTCCCAAAGTGGTCTTGCCACAGCCCGACTCGCCAACGAGACCAAAAGTCTCACCACGTTCGATGTAGAAGGATACATCCTCCACAGCCTGTACGCCGGGGCCCTTCGTCCCCTTGACGGGGAAGTACTTGCGTAGATTTTGTATCTCTAAGAGTATATCTTTTTTGTTCTCACTCATGATGTGCCTCCCTCTGTAGGTGTCGCCTTGTTTTGATCAGCCCTGCGCTCCATAACACGGAGCCAGCAAGCACTGCGATGACCTTCATCAATTTCCACATAGGGCGGCATTTTATTAAGACAGATCTTCATGCACTCAGAACAGCGAGGTGCAAAAGGACAACCGTCGGGCGGATTAAGCATATCGACGGGCGTTCCCTCTATGGGAATAAGCCTCTCGTAAACCTCGGTATCAACTCGTGGCATAGAACGTAGAAGTCCTACGGTGTAGGGGTGCGAAGGCTTGTAGAATATCTGATCTACAGGGCCTTGCTCGACTATTCTGCCTGCGTACATGACGCTGACCTTGTCACAGACCTCGGCGACAACTCCCAAGTTATGTGTGATGAAGATGATACCCATGCCCGTTTTCTTTTGAAGCTCTTTCATGAGCTCCAAAATTTGCGCCTGTATGGTAACGTCAAGAGCTGTCGTCGGTTCGTCCGCTATGAGTAGCTTGGGGTGACAGATAAGACCCATAGCTATCATAACTCTCTGACGCATACCGCCTGAAAATTCGTGTGGATACTGCTTCATGCGTTTCTCTACATTGTTGATACCGACAAACTCGAGCATCTCCATAGCACGCTTATTCGCCTCATTTTTCGTTACCGTCTTATCATGGGCAAGCAGAGCCTCAGTCAGCTGATTGCCTACGGTGTAAACGGGGTTAAGACAGGTCATGGGGTTCTGGAAGATCATAGAGATGTCACGACCTCTGATTTGTGTCATCTCATCTGCAGACTTTTCGAGCATGTTCTGCCCTTCAAAGTATATACTGCCGCCGATGACTTCGCCGGGGGGCTGTAGCAAACCGATTATGGAGTATGCCTCCACGCTCTTACCGGAGCCGGATTCACCGACAACTCCCATGATTTCGCCATAGTTAAGTTCGTAACTAATACCGCCGACAGCCTTAACTTCACCGGCAGGCGTAAAGAAAGAAACTTGCAAATCCTCGACTTTTAAGAGAGTCTCGGACGTTTTATTTATTTTTAATTCCATGTTAGTCTCCTCTCACAATCAGCGCTTTAGCCTGGGGTCAAGTGCGTCACGCAGTCCGTCACCGAAGAGGTTAAAGGACAGGATCATGGCGCTTAGAATGACCGCAGGGAATAAAAGTCTGTACGGATATGTGTACATGCCCTCAAGTGCGTCACGGCACATGGAGCCGAGACTCGTCATGGGAGCGGAAACACCCACGCCCAAGAAAGAGAGGAAGGATTCGGTAAATATAGCCGATGGAATCTGTAGGCAAGTTGTAACAACGAGCTGGCCTATGCAGTTCGGCAGCAAGTGCTTCGTGATGATGTGCTTACTCGAGCCGCCGAGCGCACGAGCTGCTGTAACGTACTCCTGCTGTTTAACTTGCAGAACTTGTCCTCTGATGATACGGCTCATACCGACCCAGTAGAGACATGTAAACGCAATAAACATAGCTATGAGGTTGGCACCGAGGCTGACAACAAATTCAGCTCCCGGCCCTTCATACGCTTTTATCGTGTCACCGAGCAAGGCGGCGAGCAGTAGCATGATGAGCATGTCAGGTACAGAGTAGATGACCTCGACTATTCTCTGCATGACAACGTCCACACGACCACCGAAGTAGCCTGAGATGGAGCCGTAAGTGGCGCCGACGACCAAAACGAGCAGTGCAGCCAAGATACCCACGAGCATAGAAACACGTGTACCTATCATAACACGTACGAGGATGTCACGGCCGAACCTATCTGTTCCGAAAATATGGGGGAATACGTTTTCGCCCTCCGCCATACGCTCTAACTCATCGTGTGAGTAGCCGAACAACTTAGTGTCGATATCAAAAGTGTCGTACAGGTGATCTGTAAGGGCATCTCCCTCTAAGAGGTTACCCTGATCGTCGTAGTATTCAACAGTTGATGTAGAGGCACGAGCACGAGCAACTGCTTCGTCGATGGAAGTAAACTCACGGCCCTCAGCCTCGGCTGCTGCACGAGCTTCCTCTACAGCGACCTCGGGGTCGACGGGGCTGAGCGCCTCGTCAAGCTTAGCCTGATCCTCTAAGCTAATGTGCCATGGGTGCAAATTTTCCGCACCTATGTTAAATGCATCGTAATCGTAGGGGATGAGCATGGGGCCGACAAAGGCAAAGAGTGCAATAAATACCAAGACGCCGAGAGCTATCATTGATACAGTGTTCTTGCGCAATCTGCGCCATGCGTCTGCCCAGTAAGAAACGCTCTCACGCTGCTGGATGAAGTTTTCTTTTTCGCTCTCACTTGCAGGAGCGAAGTCGCTGTCGGACAAAGATGACCAATCGAGTATATCCTCTATATCCGGTTGCATACTGCCTATCGGCTTGTTCTTTTTATTATCTGCCACCTTACTTTAAGCCCCCTTAACTAAATCGATACGCGGGTCGACCACAGTGTAGACGAGGTCCACAATAAGGTTCATGCCCACGATAAATGTTGCGAGAAAGAGCGATGTGCCCATGATGAGCGGATAGTCGAGAGCCTGTATGGATGTAACAAGCGAACGACCCAGACCCGGAATGCCGAATGTTGTCTCAACGACGAAACCACCACATAGAGTGAAGGCAATCAGCGGTCCAAGATAGGTGACTACGGGTAAAACCGCATTACGCAGAGCGTGCTTTAGAACTATACGGCCGGTCTTCAGACCTTTTGCACGTGCGGTTTTGATATACTCTTGGTTAATAGCATCGAGCATGGATGAACGAGTGAGGCGCGCTATATAACATGTAGGGTATAGCGAGAGGCAGAAGACAGGCAAGATAAGCCCGTAAATACCGTTTGCCTCATCGTAGGTGTTCGGGAAAATTTGCAGAGCGGGGATACCGCCACAGAAAATAATCATCAATATGGTCGCTACAACGAAAGAAGGCAAGGATACACCCAGAGTACTGAAAACTCTCAATACGCTGTCGGTTAGTTTGCCACGCCTGTATGCGGAGATACAGCCCAGAGAAATGCCGACGACCGCGGCGATAGCGACTGCCACCAATCCGAGCTGAGCAGACAGTACAAACTTCTCGAAGATAATGTCCGTGATCGGACGGTTTACCGATACCTTAATGGATACGCCCATATCGCCTTGCAATAGGTTGCCCATATACATTAGGTATTGTACATACTCAGGTTTATCAAGTCCGTATTTTTCGTTAAGTGCTTGGGTGGTAGCCGGTGATGGCTCTTTTTCGGATAGCCAAGGGTTACCCGGCGCCGCATGCATGACGGAAAATGTCAGGACAGATACGATAAACAGAGTGATGAGTGCCATGATAATTCGGTTTAAAACATACTTCTTCATTAATTCACATCCTAAATACATACATCAAAATACTGCAAAACGCCCTCACCTGCGCTTGCTGATAAAAATAGTAAGTTAAATTCTATAACACATATATACTCTGCGTCAAGAATTACTTTATTCAATTAGCGGACTTTGTAGATAATCGTGTATTAATTTGGTAAATCGGCTGTACTATGTCTCATAAAATGTAAAATATGTACAATTTTTGCGAGAAGTGATGCAAAAATGCGGTCATTTAAAAAAAGTGCCAAATCCTATTTGTAATATAATTTAGCGCTTGTGTACTCACGGCTATACATTTTTATTTGAAATAGAGGTAAAAAATAGAAAAGGTCTTTATTTTTATGCAATGTTGTGATACAATGATGAGGTTTAGGTATAAAATTATATGGAGGAATAAAAGATGACCGACAATTATATAAGCATAACGGACGAAAACGGTAGCGTGAACATTTCCGAGGATGTATTGAGCTCCATGGTGATAGCGGCAGTGCGTGAAGTAGACGGTGTGGTAGAGATAGGACAGGGTGTCGACTTGATGGGTAAATTGGGCTTTAAATCATCTAAAGGCGTGAAGATTAACTTAGAGGACGAGCGTTTGGTTGTGGATATCACGGTCAGTGTACGAGCGGGAGCGGTAATAACAGAGCTTGCAAAGAAGGCTCAAGATGCTGCTGCTGCTGCGTTGGAGTCTATGGCAGGCATGGCAGATCCGCAGATAAACGTACATGTTTCGGAAGTGGTGTTTGACAGATGACAAGAACACAGGCAAGAGAAGTCGCCATGCGACTTGTGTTCGGCTTGGCTACGAGCGAGGGCACAGCTCTTGAATTAGTAGAGAATTTTTTTGACACTGAGTATTTCGAGAGTCTGTCGGAAGAGGACGATAGTTATAAAGTGCGTCCGGACGATGTACAATTAGATTATATCCGTCGTTTGGTGCTGAGTTGTGCTGAGCATGAGGAGACCTTAAAGGCGTACATAGGAAAGTATGCGCGTAGGTGGAAACCGGAGCGCATATCGGGTACAGCTAATGCGGTCTTGCGTTGTGCTATGAGTGAGATAATATATATGGAAGATGTGCCGAACTCGGCGGCGATAAACGAGGCGGTTCAGCTATGTAAGTACTATGACGGCGAGGAGACAGCGGCGTTTGTTAACGGTGTTTTGGGATCGTTTGTGCGTGGTGAGGGCATAGAGGGCGCGGATGCGGAACAAGGTGAGATAGAACTTGAAATGGCGGCAGAGTGTGAAGTGCCTGAGGCGGTCGAGGAAAGCAATACAGAAAGTTAACAGGAGAGAGCACGAATGAGTGTGAAGGCGGTAAGTGTAAGCGAACTGAACAAGAGGATAAAGGGTCTGCTTGAAGCAGACCCCTTTCTTAATGATTTGAGCGTGGAGGGCGAGCTGTCTAACTATAAGGTGTACCCCTCGGGACACCACTATTTCAGTTTAAAAGATAAGGACAGCACGCTTAAGTGTGTCATGTTCAAAGGTGCGGCATCGAAGCTCACGTTCAAGCCGGAGAGTGGGTTGGGTGTTGTGTTGAGAGGTCGGGTATCGGTGTATGAGCGAGACGGTGCGTATCAGCTTTATTGTACGGGCATGAGTGTGAGTGGTGAAGGCGACTTACAAGCGGCGTTTGAGGCGCTTAAGCGAAAACTTGAGACTGAGGGTCTTTTTGATAGTGAGCATAAGAAGGTTTTGCCGAGATATCCGAAGAATATAGCGGTGATAACCTCGTCGGCCGGAGCGGCGGTACACGATATAATAAGAGTGTTAGGTAAGCGGTGGCCTATGGCAAAAGTTAAACTATTACCGGTGCGGGTACAGGGCGTGGAGGCGCCGCCGGAGATAGTCGGAGCTTTACGCTATGCGAATAAATACGCTGTGGGTGATGTAATAATCGTCGGCAGAGGTGGCGGCTCTATAGAGGATTTATGGGCGTTTAATGATGAGCGGGTAGCGAGAGCAATATATGGCAGCGAAATACCTGTTATATCTGCTGTGGGGCATGAACCTGATGTAACGATATCTGACTATGTGGCAGATGTGCGTGCGGCGACGCCGTCGAATGCGGCAGAGCTTGCTGTGCCGGACATGGCGGAACTTAGGGAAGCGCTTATGAGTGCGGATATACGTGCGTATAGGGCGGCGCGAAACAAGTTGGAACGCTTGAGAGCGCAGATAACTGATGTTTCAAACCGCAGAGTGCTGATGAGTCCTACGGGTTTTGTGGATGAGAAGCGCATGAGGGTGGACTCTTTGCGTATGGCTTTGAGTACACAGATGAGTGAAAAGTTGAGTGAATGTAAGCGAGAATATGTGGGTAAGGCTTCGAAACTTGATGCTATGAGTCCGCTCAAAGTATTGGGACGTGGATATTCAATAGCGAGAAGTGAAAATGGCGGTACGCTACGAGATGTATCGGAGCTGAATGTTGGTGACAATATAAATCTGAAGTTATGCAAGGGCAGCGCAATTTGCCGAGTAACGGAGTGCATGGAGGTATAGCAGAGTGGAAAAGAAAAGTTTTGAAGAGAGCATGGCTCGTTTGAGCGAGATTGTAAAGCAGTTAGAGCGTGGAGAGACTTCTTTGTCTGAGTCTTTAAAGCTCTTTGAGGAAGGCGCGGCTTTGGTGACGAGCTGTCAGGTGGAACTCGATGAGGCAGAGCAGAGAGTGGTAAAGCTCAGGAAGGGTGAGGACGGAAACCCGGAGGAGCTGCCGTTCGAGGAGGTAGAGTAATGACGTATGCAGAGCGTTATGCTGAATATAAAGAGATGGTTGAAACCTATCTTGCACAGCGCTGGCCGGGCAAGAGAGGCATGAGCTATGATGGACTGCTGGAGTCCATGTCCTATAGTCTGCTCGCAGGCGGTAAGCGGCTAAGACCGATATTACTTCTCGAGTTTTGCAGGATATGCGGAGGTGACGTTAAGAAGGCTTTGCCTGTAGCTTGCGCAGTGGAGATGCTTCATACCTATAGCTTAATACATGATGATCTGCCTTGCATGGATGATGATGATTTACGCAGAGGCAAGCCGACAAATCATGTAGTGTACGGAGAATGTACGGCTGTGCTAGCGGGTGACGCTATGCAGGCGGAGGCGTTCGGAGCGATATTACGTAGTGGATTGAGCTCGGAGCGTAAGGTAGCGTGTGCGGAAATATTGGCAGGGGCTGCAGGTGTGGATGGCATTTGCGGCGGACAGTATTTGGATATGGACGGCGGCAATCAGAATCTCAATCAGGATGAACTGACGGAACTTCAAAGCAGAAAAACGGGCAGCTTATTCTCGGCATCGTGCATGATGGGCGTGGCGGCGGCAGGCGGCACAGAGCGCATGATAGAAACAGCAGGTCTGTTCGGTGCGACTTTGGGGTCGGCGTTTCAAATTAGAGATGATATGCTCGATAAGCTCTCGACAGATGAGGAGTTGGGCAAACCCATAGGCTCGGATGAAGCTGAGGGGAAGAGTACGTTTATGAGTTTGTGGGGCGAGGAGCGTTGCCGTGATATGGTAGAGAAACTCACAGATGGAGCTGCGTACTATGTAGGTGAATTTGAAGATTCGGAGTTTTTGACAGAACTTGTACGCAGTCTTGTAGAGCGTAGAAGCTAAATTCAATAAACTATAGTGTAAACTGACATGACTTGTATTGAAAAGTATAAAATAATTTGATACAATGTTCATGATGCCTAAATAATTGGCTAACAAGAGGTAAGTGATTTGGACATATTGGATAGGATGAACGGTAATGAAGCTTTGAAGGAGCTAAGTGTTGCTGAGACGGATGAACTATGCAAAGAAATAAGAAAATTTTTAATAGAAAATATATCGAAGACGGGTGGGCATTTGGCATCTAATTTAGGTGCGGTGGAGCTGAGTGTAGCTCTACATAGGGTCTACACGCCGGAGCGTGACCGTATATTGTTCGATGTGGGACATCAGGCATATACGCATAAAATACTGACAGGCAGGCGAGAGGCGTTCCATACACTGCGCCAAATAGATGGAGTGTCGGGGTTCCCGAAACCACATGAGAGTGAGGCTGATGCCTATGTGGTGGGACATGCGTCTACATCTGTGTCTTTGGCATACGGTATGGCAAAAGCACGTACGATGCTGGATGAGGCCTATGATGTTGTGGCGGTTATAGGTGACGGAGCCTTGACAGGCGGCTTGGCGTATGAGGGGCTTTGCAACGCCGGTCAGAGTGGCGAACCGCTTGTTGTGGTGTTAAATGACAATGCGATGAGCATAGACGGCAATGTTGGTGGGGTAGAAAGCTTTCTGTCGAGGATGCGTCTGAAACCCGGTTATATAGGCTTCAAGCGGCTATATAGGGCGACGGTCGGCAAAGTGAAACCTCTGTATAATTTTTTACACGGAGTCAAGGAATTTATAAAGGGAGCACTTTTACCTAAGAATATATTTGACGATATGGGCTTTTGTTATTTAGGGCCTGTAGATGGTCACGATGTGGTGCATTTGGAGTCCGTTTTGACATGGGCGAGAGAGATGCGAGTGCCTGTGCTTTTACATGTGCTCACGAAGAAGGGCAAGGGCTGTGAGTGGGCAGAACGAGAGCCGAACAAGTACCACGGAGTAGGGCCGTTTGACCCTGACACGGGCAAAACTGCGGTTAGCGGTCGTGATTTTTCTGAGGTTATGGGAGAAACTTTGACTCGCTTGGCAAACGATGACGATAAACTGGTCGCTATATCCGCGGCGATGACGGATGGTACGGGCCTGAGTGAATTTGCAAAATGCCATGCAAATAGGATGTTTGATGTGGGTATAGCGGAGGGCCATGCGGTAACGGCGGCCTGTGCTATGGCGAAGCAGGGGCTGAGACCCGTAGTGGCACTGTACTCGTCGTTTTTGCAGAGGGCGTATGACATGCTCATACACGATGCGGGGCTGACAGGCGAGCATGTGGTGTTCTGTGTGGACAGGGCAGGTCTGGTGGGCAATGACGGTGAGACGCATCAGGGCGTGTACGATGTGGCGTTTTTAAAGACAGTACCTGGCATGAGTGTGTTGTGTCCTGCGTCATTTGCGGAGTTAAGAGATTTGTTGCGTGAGGCTGTGTATGAGTACACGGGACCTGTTGCAGTGCGGTATCCGAGAGGCGGAGAGGGAGAGTATACGGAGAGTGATCTCAGTGCTTCGAGAGTGCTTCGTGAGGGCAAGGATTTGACTATAGTAAGTTATGGCATGATGATAAATGAGGCGATGTCTGCGGCTGCGCTGTTGGAGTCTGAGGGCATAGAGGCTGAAGTTGTAAAACTGACTCGAATTTGGCCTTTAGAGAGTGCTGATGTGTGTGCGTCAGTGAAGAAGACGGGCAGGCTAATGGTCTTGGAGGAAGTGTGTGCTGCCGGCAGTGTCGGAGAGAACTTGTTGGCGGAACTGAGCGGCACTTTTGAGTTTAGGAGCAGGCTACTAAACTTAGGAGACGGCGTGGTGGAGCACGGTAAAGTACATGAGCTTAAGAAAAGGTGCGGATTGGACGATAAAACGGTTACGGACACTGCGAGGGAGCTGGTGAAAAATGTCCGGTAAGAGACTTGATCAGCTTGTACATGAGCTGGGGCTGACGGAAAGTCGGGAACGGGCGCGTACGAGTATAATGAGCGGCCTTGTGTATGTGGACGGTCAAAAGAGCACAAAGCCGGGCGTCTCGGTGCGTGAGGGTGCGCAGGTAGAGCTTAGAGGAGCAGTATGTCCCTATGTTTCACGAGGTGGCTATAAACTTGAAAAGGCGCTTAAGGCTTTTAATATAGACGTGAGTGGTCTCTGTTGTGTTGATTGCGGTGCTTCGACAGGCGGGTTTACGGATGTGCTGTTACAAAATGGAGCGTCTAAAGTGTATGCTGTGGATGTGGGCTACGGGCAACTTGCTTGGAAGCTGCGCAGTGACGAGCGTGTTGTATGCATGGAGCGTCAGAATGCGAGGTATTTGACGGGTGAGATGTTTGCAGATCAAATTGACATGGCGGTTATGGACTTGTCATTTATATCAGTAAGGCTCATACTACCTGCGGTGCTACCGATACTCAAAGAGGGTGGCGAGGTGATATGCTTAATTAAGCCACAGTTCGAGGCAGGTCGCACGGAGGTCGGCAAGAAGGGTGTAGTACGAGATTCGGCGGTACATGAGCGTGTGCTGCGAGAGTTTAGTGAATATACGGAAACGAGCGGTTATACTTTAGTCGGCATGGATTATTCGCCCATAAGAGGGCCTGAAGGCAATATAGAGTATTTGGCACATCTTAAAAAAGGCGAATACGAGCGATGCGACACGGAGCTAAGCACATTGGTCAAGGCATCGCACGGGGAGTTGTAATAAATGGCGAGAGTAATGATATGTTCAAATCCACATAATGACACAGAGCACGATATGGCTAAGACGATATGTGAAATGCTCGGCACAGATGGTCATGAATGTAAGGTAGTTTCCCTGTTTGATAACAGGGCTGAGATGGAGCGTCCGGGCGAGCTTTTCGGAAGTGTGAAGCGACCTGATTTGATAATTTCCTTAGGTGGTGACGGCACATTTTTACATGTGGCGCGTGCGACCTTGGGTACAGGTGTGCCGGTTTTAGGTGTAAATATGGGCGGATTGGGTTTCTTGACGGATGTCGAGCTACATGAGTTAGACCTAATACGAGCAGCTGCGCGAGGGGCGTATACGGCGAGTCGGCGCATGGTGCTGAATGTAGCGGTATTGCGTGAAGACGGCAGCGTGTATAGCGAAGTGGCTTTGAATGAGGCTGTGATAAAGAGCGATGTAAATCTCATCTCTTTGGGCATAGAGTCCGACGGACGCAGTATATGCAATTTTTCGGGAGATGGAGTAATAGTGGCGACACCGACGGGCTCTACAGCCTACTCGATGTCGGCAGGTGGCCCGATAGTGGAGCCGGAAGCTGAGAATATTCTGGTGACACCTATATGCGCTCATGGCCTTGCTATAAGGAGTTTTGTGATGTCGCCAGAACGAGTGTTGACAGTACGTCTGGACAGGCTTAGGGGTCGACGTGCGATGATATCGGTAGATGGAGCGGAGCCGGTGGAGCTAAGTAGCGGCGATGTAATAAATGTAAGAAGATCCGCATTGGAGTTTACGGTAGCGGATATGGGACATAGAAGTTTTTTCGATATGGCAAGGGACAAACTTGTACGTTAGAGGGGAGTGGAAAGCGTGAAAGCATCAAGGCATGGCGAAATACTAAAGATAATAGCACAAAACGAGGTAGAGACACAGGCGGATCTGATGAAGGCTTTGGCGGATAGGGGAGTACGCAGTACGCAGGCTACATTGTCACGAGACATTAAGGAGCTACGGCTTGTAAAGGAGCTTGCGCCGAGCGGAAACTATCGTTATGCAGTAAGTGCGAGGAGCGAGTTTTCGGGACGTGACGAGCGACTACGCAAGATATTTAAAGAGAGCGTGGTAAGTTGTGATACGGCGCAGAACTTGGTAATAATCAAGACTTTGCCCGGCCTTGCAATGGCTGCTAGCTCGGCTGTGGACGGTATGGAGCTGACTGAACTTGTTGGTACGGTCGCAGGTGACGACACGGCGTTTTTGGCTATGCGCGACGTACAGTCTGCGCAGGAACTGTGCGAGGAAATACGAGCCCTGTTTGAATGAGAGGTGAGGCAGAGTGCTACATACGCTTGAGATAGAAAATGTGGCGGTAATAGAGCGTGCATCTCTGGAACTGGGCGAGGGCTTAAACGTACTGACAGGAGAAACCGGTGCGGGAAAGTCGATAGTGATAGATTCGTTAGGCGCAATACTGGGCGATAGAGTGAGCCGTGAGTTAGTACGACGCGGAGCGCAAAAGGCTCATGTAACTGCGGTGTTTGACAGTCCTGCAGACAGTGCGTGGTTTGAAGAAAATGATGTAGAGCCGGAGGACACGGTGATTATAAAGCGTCGCATAACGGCAGATGGTAAGAGTGCGGCGACGGTTAACGGTGTTACTGTGTCCGCGGCTCAGCTTAGGCAGTTAACGGCACAGCTTTTGGATATACACGGACAAAACGACGGTCGACAGTTGACGGACGAGTCACGGCACGGCGAGTATTTGGATGCATACGGAGGCTTGGGTGGAATCTTGAGTGAATATGCCGATGCATACACCGCGTATAGGGAAGCGGAGTCTGCCTTGGCGAAGCTTTGCGTTGGCGAGAGTGAAAAGCGAGACATGGAGGATCTGCTCAGGCTGAGAGTAGGCGAATTGGAGTCTGCGAAGCTACGAGTGGGTGAGGAAGACGAGCTTTCGGCAAAGCGTGATTTAATGCGCAATGCGGGCAGGTTAAAAGAGGCGCTTGACAAGGCATATGATGCTTTGTACGGGCGCAATTTCAGTGCTTGTGACGGTTTGGGAACAGCTGTGGGAGAGTTGGGGTCGGCTGCGACTTTGGCTGAGGAGTTAGCGGAGATAAGGGATTTGGTGCAAGAGGCACGCTATATGGCGGAGGATGCTGCTGAGCGAGTTCGTGATATTTGTGCCGGCTTAGACTTTTCAGATCGTGAGTACGATGAGCTAGAGGAACGCACAGCGAAGCTGAGGGGCTTGAGAAAGAAATACGGCACAGACGAAGAAGGGCTCATAAAGCTGTTGGAGGAGAGTAGAGAGAAGCTGGACAGCCTACAATACTCTGAGAAGGCTCGAGAGGAAGCGGAGCAGCGTGTAGAGCGAAATCGTGCTAAGGCGTGGAGTGTGGCATTAAAGCTACGCAAGGCACGTGAAAAAGTGGCGGTGAGTCTGAGATCGAAGGTTGAGGAGGGCTTGGTGGAACTGAGTATGCCCTCGGTGCGTTTTGAGGTAGAGCTAGTATCATTGGAGAAAAACGAGCTACGAGCAAGGGGCGCAGATGAGGTACGCTTTTTGATGTCTGCGAATGCCGGAGAGACGCCGGGGCGGATATCAAAGATAGCATCGGGTGGTGAGTTGTCGAGGATAATGTTAGTGCTCAAGGATGTGTTATCAGAGCGTGACGGCGTAGGAACTATGGTGTTTGACGAGGTAGATGAGGGAGTGTCGGGCATAGCGGCGCAACGTGTCGGTGAAAAGCTTGCACGTTTATCCGGCGAGAAGCAAGTGGTGTGCGTGACGCACCTATCACAGATTGCGGCTATGGCAGATATCCATTTTAATATAGTAAAGGCGGAGCGAGAGGAGCGTACTTATACCTCTGTTGATGCTTTGGATACAGAAGGTAGGGTGCGAGAACTTGCACGCTTGCATGGCGGCGAGAATGTGACATTGACGACTTTAGCTAGCGCAGCGGAGCAGCTTGAGGCGGCAGATGGTTATAAAATAAAGCTGAGAGGGTGAGGAAAAGTATGTCAATACGAGAGAAAGTGCTTGTACTAAAGGCGGAGAATTTAAATTGCTCGCAGGCGGTGTTGTGCTCACTTGATGAGTATACGGGCATGGACAGGTTGAGTGCGTGTTCTGTGGCGGCAGCATACGGCGGCGGAGTACGAGCCGGTGAGATGTGCGGAGCTATGTGTGCGGCGTCCATGGCGTTTGGCATGGCAACTGGCGACGGTAACGGAAAGAAAGGCGGTGCCACGGATGCGCTGCAAATGGAGTTTCTAAATGAGTTTAAGAAGAAGTACGGTGCGTATCGTTGTGAAGACTTAGTAGCAGCTTTAGGTGATGGTGAGGGTTGTGAACCTTATATACAATTTTGTGCAGAGCTTGCAGAAAAGCTAATTTGCGAGTATAATGCCCTAGTAGCGATGCAAGAGAAGTAGAAAGAGGGCGAAATTCAAAGCATGAATATCGAAAAAAGAGTATTGAAACTGGTCTTTAAAGACCGAAACTGTGCACAGGTCGTACTAGCGGCTATGGAAGAAGAAACGGGCATGGATGAGAAGACGGCTTGTGCGATAACAGCGGCTTTGGGTGGTGGAGTGCGCTCTGGCGAGATTTGCGGTGCGGTAACCGGAGCGGCTTTGGTGTTCGGGCTTATAGCGGCTCAAGACGGATACGGCAGGAGTGGTGGAACTGTCGCAAAGATGCAGAAAGAGTTTAACAAAAGGTTCACGGAGAAGTTCGGGAAACTACGTTGTGAGGAGTTTTTAGAAAATGACCCCGGCAAAAAACTCTGTTTCGGATATATAAATTATGCGGCACAGGAGACGGAGAAAATAGTAAAAGAGTATTATGAGGGCAAATATACAAAAGAGGGAGAGGCGAAAAAATGAAACTATACGATGAATTAAAGGCGAGAGGTCTAATTGCGCAAGTTACTGATGAAGAAGAAATAGCGGAGCTGATAAATAACGGTAAGGCTACGTTTTATATAGGCTTTGACCCTACTGCGGACAGTTTGCATGTAGGACATTTTATGGCACTTAACTTTATGAAGAGGCTACAGCTTGCCGGCAACCGTCCCATAGCGCTTTTAGGTGGTGGTACGACTATGGTAGGTGACCCTTCCGGTCGTACGGACATGCGTCAGATGCTTACGGCAGATGATATTAACGAGAATGCGAAGAAATTTAAAGTGCAGATGGAGAAGTTCATTGACTTTTCCGAGGGCAAGGCACTTATGCTCAATAATGCCGATTGGCTGATGAGCTTAAACTACGTCGAGCTACTGCGTGAGGTCGGCGCACAGTTTTCGGTAAATGAGATGCTGCGTGCGGAGTGTTATAAGCAACGTATGGAGAAGGGGCTCAGCTTCATGGAGTTTAACTACATGGTAATGCAGAGCTACGACTTCTACCACATGTACAAGAAGTATGACTGTGTGATGCAATGCGGAGGCGACGATCAGTGGTCGAATATTTTGGGAGGTACACGCCTAATACACAAGAAGTTGGCGAAGAACGCTTACGGCTTGACTATAACACTGTTGCTCACGAGTGAGGGTAATAAGATGGGCAAGACGCAGGCGGGCGCTGTGTGGTTGGATCCGGATAAGACGAGTCCTTATGAGTTTTATCAGTACTGGCGCAATATAGATGATGCGGACGTAATGAACTGCCTAAGGAAGATGACCTTCTTGTCCTTGGATGAGATAGAGAAGATGGCAGACTGGAAGGACGCACAGCTCAATGACGCAAAGGAACTCCTAGCCATGGAGCTGACGACGATGATACATGGAGCGGATGAAGCGGAGAAGGCACGTGCGACTGCGAAAGCGTTGTTTAGCGGCGGTGCAGGCGGAGACGTGCCGACGACACAGATAAGTGCGCAAGACGTAGAGGGCGGCGCAGATATACTGACGCTCTTAGTACTCAGCGGACTGTGTGCATCTAAGTCTGAGGCACGCCGCAATGTACAGCAAGGCGGAGTGTCGGCAAATGACGAAAAAGTGGAGGATATAGCGCAGAGCTTCACGGAAGCGGAGCTAAAAGAGGGCGTGCTGATTCGTCGTGGCAAGAAGAACTATAATAAAATAATTTTGAAATAAAATAAAAAACAGTTGACGTGAACTTGAAAGCATGTTAAATTAATTAGCACTACTAACTAAAGTTGGTAGTGCTTTTTTAATATAATACTTAGCTATACTAATTAATGGAGGTATAATATGAATGCGGTGGATATCCTAAGTGAAAAAGTGGAGGAATTGCAGGAGAAAATTCATAAGATGAAGAAGGAAACTGTGAATGACGAACATCATTTGTATCCGGGTGAGTTTGCGCTTATTAAATTTATAGTGAAATATAATGAGGAGCACAAGATTAATCCGACACTTGTGATTGTAAGTAATACAGTGGGAGTATCACAAGCAACGGTTACGACGATAGCGGATAGGCTGACGAAGAAGGGGCTGATAACGAAAGAGACGTCTGTGAGTGACAAGCGAGCAAAGTATGTGGCACTCACGGAAAAAGGCAGAGAATTCTTGAAATTTAATAGGGTGAGATACACAGATAGCATACGTGCTTTGGCGGAGGCTCTGGGCGAAGAAGATGTAAACACGCTCATAGCTCTGCTGGAGAAAATAAATAAACATATATAAAATGGATATAGGAGAATATAATGAATAATAATTTGGAGAAGATACATTCAATGCCTGCGTGGAAGGCGGTGCTTTCAAACTCGGTGCCTGCTATGATGGCTATGATAATGATGCTTATATACAATATAGCGGACTTATTCTTTGTAGGGCAGACGGGCGAAACCTTGCAGGTAACAGCTGTGTCTATGGCGACACCGATATTTTTGTTTTGCATGTCCTTCGGGAGTGTTTTCGGCGTGGGTGGCACAACGGTCTGCTCTAAAGCTTTCGGGAGAGGTGATGCAGAGACGGTTCGAAAGGCATCGGCATTTTGCATATGGTCGAGCATAATAGTAGGAGTATGTGTGTCATTACTACTGCTGTTTAATGCTGGGATGGTGGTTGAGCTATTGGGAGCGACTCCTGAAGTATACGATATGGTCAAGGGATATATACAGATAATAGCGATAAGCGGACCGTTTTTAATGTTGTCTGCGTGCATGTCCAATCTATTGAGAGCTGAGGGTAAATCAAAGCAGGCGATGGTAGGAATGATGCTCGGCAATGTAATAAATATAATACTAGATCCCATATTTATACTTGTGCTTGAAATGGGCGTTGAAGGTGCGGCTATAGCGACGGCTATAGGAAATGCTATAGGTGGACTTTATTACGTTAGGATCTTGGTGAAACGCCAAACTACTATGAGCGTGTCTATAAAAGATTTTAAGCTAGAGAGCAGCATAGCTAAGAGCGTGCTGTACATAGGTATACCGGCATCGCTATCGACTATGCTTATGAGCATATCTCAAATAGTGTTAAACGAGCAGATGACAGCTTACGGCAATTTGGCTGTAGCCGGAATAGGAGTGGCTACGAAGGTATCTATGATGACAAGCATTTTGTTTATAGGTCTCGGACAGGGTGTGCAGCCGTTGTTTGCTTACTGTATAGGTGCTGAAAAGAAAGAAAGATATAAGGGAATGCTACGCTTTTCGCTAATATTTGCTTTGTGTTTCAGCACGATACTCACATTGCTATGCTACTTTAACTTAGAGACTATAGTCGGTTTATTCTTATCGGAAGCGGAAGCTTTCACATATGCATATGAATTTTCACAGATAAGGTTACCGACATCTGTTCTGTTCGGAATGTTCTTTGTGCTACTCAATGCTTTGCAAGGTATGGGTGCGGCGAAGTCTTCGCTCGTAGTGAATATAAGCCGTCAGGGACTGATATTTATACCCTTAGTTTTCATCTTGGGTGCACAATTCGGTGAGTTCGGGCTTGTACTTGCACAACCTATCGCAGATGTACTTTCTTTCATACTTGTACTTAGCTTGTACGCCATAACGGCTAAGGGGCTGTTTCAGGACGAAAAGGGCGAAGTTAATAAAACAGGAGCGGTTGAGCCTAAAGTGTTAAAAGTTTAGGAAAAATAAAAAAATTGACATGTGGCAAATATTATGTTAAACTACCAAAGCCGCATTGAAAAGGTTGGATAAGTGTGTCTATGGACACCACCTTTAAGAGCGAGTCTCTAAAGAATTGGGAGGATAGAAAGTATTGAAGTATGCAGTAATGGAAACAGGCGGTAAGCAGTACCGTGTAAGCGAGGGCGATGTGATTTTCGTCGAGAAGATCGAGGCAGAGGAAGGCGCAACGCTAAACTTTGACAAGGTTCTTGCAGTGTTCGACGAGGGCAACACACAGATCGGCGCACCTTATGTAAGCGGTGTTACGGTAACGGGCACAGTTATTAAGAGCGGTCGCAGCAAGAAGATCCGTGTGTACAAGATGAAGCCTAAGAAGGGCTATCAGCGTACACAGGGTCACAGACAGCCCTATACAAAGGTACAGATACAGACGATATAACAATAAGTTTCGCATAAATACAATGGAGGTGTAAACGATATGGCACATAAAAAAGGTGTAGGTTCAACGAAGAACGGACGCGACAGTAAGTCGAAGCGTCTTGGTCCTAAGAAGGCTGACGGTCAGAGCGTGCTTGCGGGCAACATCCTAATAAGGCAGCGCGGAACGAAGATACATCCCGGTAACAATGTGGGCAGGGGCAATGACGATACCCTGTACTCATTGATAGACGGAGTTGTAAAGTTTGAGCGCATGGGCAAGGATAGGAAGAAAGTTTCGGTATATTCCATAGCTCAGTAAGCGGTAAAGAGGATTGACGGCGGCAGGGGCGAGAGCTCCGCCGCTGTTTTTGTACGGCGATGGCGACTTCACTGACGGCGAAGCTGACTCTAAAAGTTTTAATCAACTTTTTTTAAAAAGTTGTGGGGTCTCGGGGCAAAGCCCCGAGTCGCTGTCCGCAGACGGCGAAATCCCCAAGGGGCTTGGGGCAAAGCCCCAACTTAAAAAATAAAAAACAATAAAAACCATTTTTCCAAAGAAAAATGGTTTCGGGCGAACATATAGGTTCGCCCCTACAAAGAGGAGAGTAAGATGGCATCTACATTTGTGGATAAGGTAACGATAAATATAATAGCCGGGGACGGCGGTGACGGTGCGGTAACGTTTCATAGGGAGAAGTACGTACCTGCCGGTGGCCCTGATGGCGGTGATGGTGGATGTGGCGGTAATATAGTGTTTGTTGTGGATGAGCACATGTCAACGCTGATGGACTTTAGGTACAAGCGTAAGTTCACGGCGGGCAACGGTATGGGCGGACAGGGCAAGCGTTGTACGGGCAAAGACGGAGCGGATGTAGTGATTAAGGTGCCGAGGGGCACTGTGTTGCGTGATGCAGAGACGGGCGCTGTGATGCATGATATGTTCACAGGAGAGAGCTATGTGGCAGCGAGAGGCGGAAGAGGCGGCAAGGGCAATAAGCATTTTGCAACGCCGACGAGGCAGACACCGAATTTTGCAAAGCCGGGAAAAGCCGGCGAGCGTAGGACTATATTGCTGGAGCTGCGACTTTTGGCGGATGCTGGCTTACTTGGTTTCCCCAATGTGGGCAAGTCGACGTTCTTGTCGGTGGTTTCTAATGCGCATCCGAAGATAGCGAACTATCACTTCACCACCTTGTTCCCGAATTTGGGTGTGGTGTATATAGACGAGGGCGTGAGTTTTGTGCTGGCGGATGTCCCGGGAATAATTGAGGGAGCGTCTGAGGGGGCCGGATTAGGCCATGAGTTTTTAAGGCATATAGAGCGTTGCAGAGTTTTGGTGCATATAGTTGATGTGTCGGGCATAGAGGGCAGAGACCCTGTTGAGGATTTTACAGCTATAAATGAGGAACTTGAGAAATATAAGCCCGAGCTTGCGGGGAGACCGCAACTTGTGGTGGCGAATAAGTGTGAGCTTTTAGGCGAAGACAGGGAGAATATACAGAGGTTGAAGGACTATGTAGAGGCCTTAGGTTATAGTTTCTTTGAGTGTTCGGCGGCAATGAGTAAGGGAACGCGAGAAGTGGTACAGGCTGTGGCAGCGGAACTTGTCAAGTTGCCTGCGCCTGAGCCTTTTGAGGTGGACTATGTAGCGCCTGAGCCTGTGATAGGTAGTGCCGAGGACGTGACGATAAGCGTGGACGAGGACGGTGTGTGGACACTTGAGGGCGAGTGGCTAGAGCGTCTTATGGACAGGGTAAGATTTTCCGATCATGAGAGTCGCCAGTACTTCGAGCGAGTGATGCGTGACTCTAAGATGTACGAACGAATGGAGAGCATGGGCGTGAAAAACGGTGATACAGTAGTGATGTATGACCTGGAATTTGAGTATACGGACTGATTAGTTGTGAAAAAAATCTTGACTAAGCTTGTGCAATATGCTAAAATTTATTTTTGCATGGGGTAGCAATAAAACCATGTGACAATTCGTGCGGTTTTGATAGGTCACAGCTGTTAAAATTGGGCGATTTGAATAAAATATTTGGAAAGGAGGGCTAAGATGCCGACTTTTAACCAATTGGTAAGGAAGGGGCGCGAGCAGACGACATACAAGTCGAACTCACCTGCGATGCAGAAGGGACTGAACACGATAAAAAATCGTGAGACGGACTTATCATCACCGCAGAAGAGGGGTGTGTGTACAGCTGTAAGAACCTCGACACCTAAGAAGCCGAACTCGGCACTGCGTAAGATAGCTCGTGTACGCTTGACGAATGGATATGAAGTAACAGCTTATATACCTGGAGTTGGGCACAATCTGCAAGAGCATAGCGTTGTAATGATACGCGGCGGTCGTGTAAAGGACTTGCCCGGTGTACGTTACCATATCATCCGCGGAACCTTGGATACACAAGGCGTAAACGGACGTATGCAGAGTCGCTCGAAGTACGGCGCAAAGCGTCCGAAGGCGAACAAGAAGTAAAGAATAAGAAACAGCGTCCTGTTGTTTATATATAAGATATATAGACCTCGGGCGCAAACGGGGCAACGAAGACAAGTTGTCACGAGTACCTGTGAAGTCATTTTTGAATGAAGGAGGGAAGTATAGTGCCCAGAAGAGGTAATGTTCCCAAAAGAGAAGTGTTGCCGGATCCACTGTATGGAAGCGTGCTTGTAACAAAGCTCGTAAATAGCATAATGTTGGACGGCAAGAAGGGCGTGGCGCAGAAGGTTGTGTACGGCGCATTTGATATAATAAAGGAAAAGACCGGCAAAGAGCCGCTCGAAGCCTTTACAGAGGCGATGAACAACATTATGCCCAGCTTGGAAGTAAAGGCACGCCGAGTAGGCGGTGCAACGTACCAGGTTCCTATGGATGTAAGACCTGAGCGTAGGCAGACATTGGGACTGCGTTGGTTGACAAGCTATGCACGTAAGCGTGGCGAGAAGACAATGCGTGAGCGTTTAGCAGGCGAGATCATGGATGCGTGCAATAACACGGGTGCTTCTGTGAAGAAGCGCGAAGACACACACAAGATGGCAGAGTCGAATAAGGCTTTTGCACATTTCAAGTGGTAAGCGGATAGGAGCAGTTTTGATGTCCAGAGAATATTCTCTTGAAAAAACAAGAAATATCGGCATAATGGCGCACATAGATGCCGGTAAGACGACTACGACGGAGCGTATACTGTATTATACAGGCGTAACGTACAAGATAGGCGAGGTTCATGAAGGCAATGCGACTATGGACTGGATGGAGCAGGAGCAGGAGCGCGGCATAACGATAACTAGTGCTGCAACTACTTGCGCTTGGGACGGTCACAGGGTAAATATCATAGATACGCCGGGCCACGTGGACTTTACCGTAGAGGTTGAGCGTTCATTGCGAGTGCTTGACGGCTCGGTAACGGTAATGTGCGCAAAGGGCGGCGTTGAGCCGCAGTCGGAGACGGTATGGCGTCAGGCGGATCACTATATGGTACCTCGTATGATATACGTGAACAAGATGGATATCATGGGCGCGGATTTCTACAACGTACTGAATATGGTGCATGATCGTTTGAAGTGCAAGGCAGTTCCCATTCAGCTACCCATAGGACGTGAGGACACGTTTAAGGGCATAATCGACTTGGTGGAGATGAAGGCCGACATCTACTATGATGATCTTGGCAAGGACGTTCGCCGTGAGGAGATACCCGAGGATATGGTGGAGCTGGCAGCGCAGTACCGTACGAATCTGATAGATGCTTTGGCTGATCTATCCGATGAGATTATGGAGCTTGCTTTGGAAGAGGCTGACATACCTGTAGCTCTGATAAAGACCACCATAAGAGAAGCAACAATAGCCAATAAGATGGTACCGATGGTATGCGGAACATCTTATAAGAACAAGGGAGTACAGAAGTTACTTGACGCTATCGTGGCTTACATGCCCTCGCCTTTGGATATAGAGGCGATAAAGGGTGTGAATCCCAGGACAGAGGAAGAGGAACTACGTCAGGCGAGTGACGAGGAGCCTTTCTCGGCATTGGCGTTTAAGATAATGACTGACCCCTATGTAGGAAAGCTTGCGTTCTTCAGAGTGTATTCGGGTACGGTAGATGCCGGTTCGGGTGTACTGAACGCAACAAAGAACAATAAGGAGCGTATCGGACGTATCCTACAGATGCACGCAAATCACCGTGAGGATATACAGAGAGTGTATTCGGGCGATATAGCAGCAGCGGTAGGTCTGAAGAATACGACGACCGGTGACACACTTTGTGACGAGAAGTCTCCGATCATATTGGAGTCGATGGAGTTCCCTGAGCCTGTTATTAGGGTTGCAATAGAGCCTAAGACAAAGGCAGGACAGGAGAAGATGGGTATAGCACTTGCTAAGCTTGCTGAAGAGGATCCGACGTTCAAGACTTGGACGGACGAGGACAGCGGGCAGACCATCATCGCCGGCATGGGTGAGTTACACCTTGAGATCATTGTAGACAGGCTGTTGCGTGAGTTTAAGGTTGAGGCGAATGTCGGTAAGCCGCAGGTATCGTATAAGGAAACTGTTACGAGGGCTGCAACGGTGGATACGAAGTTTGCACGTCAGTCTGGCGGACGCGGACAGTTTGCACGAGTGAAGATAACACTTGAGCCGAATGAGTCGGGCAAGGGTTACGAGTTCGTGGACAAGATTTCGGGCGGTGCGATACCGAGAGAGTATATTCCTGCGGTTGATCAGGGTATACAGGGCGCATTGCAGGCCGGTATGGTCATGGGCTATCCGGTTGTAGACGTAAAGGTAACATTAGAAGACGGAGCATACCACGAGGTAGACTCGTCCGAGATGGCATTTAAAATCGCCGGCAGCATGGCATTTAAAGAGGCTATGGGCAAGGCGGGCGCGACATTACTTGAGCCTATCATGAAGGTAGCGGTAACAGCACCTGAGGATTACATGGGCGATGTAATGGGCGACATGAACTCACGTCGTGGACAGATAGTCGGCACAGATGTGAGAAACGGTGCGGCGATAATAAATGCGCATGTACCGCTTTCCACAATGTTCGGCTACGCGACAGACTTGAGGAGCAAGACACAGGGAAGGGCGAACTACAGCATGGAGCCCAGCCACTATGTTGAGTTACCGAAGAGTTTAAGAGAATCACTCGCAGGCAGCCGGGGCTAAACCCGGGGAAATAAATTTATAAGATTATTGAGGAGGATATCACAATGGCAAAGCAGACATTTGAGCGTACCAAACCCCACGTCAATATCGGCACGATAGGCCATATTGACCACGGCAAGACCACACTGACCGCCGCAATCACAAAGGTTTTGGCGATGAAGGACCCCGATGCGGCTGCGGTAAGAGCATATGACTCTATAGACAACGCACCTGAGGAGAAGGCACGCGGTATCACAATTAACACAGCACACGTTGAGTATCAGACAGAGGCACGTCACTATGCACACGTTGACTGCCCCGGCCACGCTGACTATATCAAGAACATGATAACAGGCGCAGCACAGATGGACGGTGGTATACTTGTTATCGCAGCATCTGACGGCCCCATGGCACAGACTCGTGAGCACCTTCTGCTCGCACGTCAGGTTAACGTGCCTTATATAGTAGTCTTCCTGAACAAGGTTGACCAGGTAGACGATCCCGAGCTTCTTGAGCTTGTTGAGCTTGAGGTTCGTGAGCTACTGAGCAAGTACGACTTCCCCGGCGATGACACACCGATCATCCCCGGTTCCGCACTAAACGCACTTGTAAGCGAGAATCCTGATGTAGATGCACCTGAGTATGCTTGCATCTGGGAGCTTATGGGCGCAGTTGACGAGTGGATCAAGACACCTGAGCGTAAGGCTGACCTTCCCTTCCTAATGCCCATCGAGGACGTTTTCACCATCACAGGTCGTGGTACAGTTACCACCGGTCGTGTTGAGCGTGGTAGCGTTAAGGTTGGCGATAAGGTAGAGATCGTTGGTATCCGTGACACATTGGAGACCACAGTTACCGGTACAGAGATGTTCCACAAGATCCTTGAGTACGCAGAGGCAGGCGACAACGTTGGTACACTGCTTCGTGGTATAGCAAAGAAGGACGTTGAGCGTGGCCAGGTTTTGGCAGCGCCCAAGACCATAAAGCCCCTAACAAAGTTTAAGGGTCAGGTTTACGTTCTTTCTAAGGACGAGGGTGGTCGTCACACACCTTTCTTCAACAACTACCGTCCCCAGTTCTACTTCCGTACAACTGACGTTACCGGTGTTATCTCTCTGCCTGATGGCGTTGAGATGTGCATGCCCGGCGACAACGTTGACATGGGCGTTGAGCTGATCACTCCGATAGCTATCGAGCACGGTCTGCGTTTCGCTATCCGTGAGGGCGGCCGTACTGTTGGTTCGGGCGTTGTTATCGAGATCGCTGAGTAATTTTAATTACTTGATAAATGCATAATTAAAGGCACCGCTTTGGCGGTGCCTTTTTTGTCTTGTAGGGAATGGTCTTGACCGTTCCGAACCCATTTTCTACATTTGTAGAGGCGTACCTGTGTGTTCGTCCGAACCCTTTTTCTGTGGAAAAGGGTTTTTTATTTTTTGTTTTGTTTTTTGTTTTGTTTTTTGTTTTGTTTTTTGTTTTATTTTTTGTATTGTTTTTTTGTTTTGTTTTTGTTGGGGCTTTGCCCCAAACCCCTTGCGAGGGTTTTAGAAAACTTTTTTTCTTGTAAAAAGTTTTCTCTTTTCGCACTACCTGCGAAAATTCACTTTCAAAAATACGCTTTTAAGGCAAAGGATTTCGCCGTCTGCGGACGGCGACTCGGGGCTTTGCCCCGAGACCCCACGATTTTTTGAAAAAAATCGAGTAAAACTTTTATATTTGCCGTCTGCGGACGGCGAAGATTACTTCAGTCCGTGCATGAAGCCGTCGAGCGCCGTTGAATGGATATCGCCGCCTATAATAGTGTTCTCATATACGAAAATTTGGGCAAGCACATTAGTGTCACCATTCGGATAGTTTAGTACAGAATAACTGTAACGAGTACATTCCATGCCGGCGTAATCCCTTAGATCATAGCCTTGGGCGAGCTGGAGCTTGTTGTACTCATTAAGTATCTCGCTGAAGTCCTCAGGGAATACGATGAGCTCGGAAATCTCTGTGTCGGGATCAACCTCCCAACCTAAGTCGGAGAGAAACTCGACTCTGCCCTCGAGACTGTCACCCGGGCCACGTTCCGGAGCGGATAGAAATAGTATCAGTGCCGCAATCACACAGGCAGTGATGACCACTATGATTATTGCACGCTTTTTTGTAAGTTGTAGCTTTGTTAGCATTTTAAGTCCTCCCATCAACCAAATAAAATCAGGATATTAATAGAATGTTCTTATCTCATGGGAAACTATATGCTATAATAGTTGGCACTATGATAAAAAGATTGGATAAGCTTATAAGTGACAATACGACAATGAGTCGTAGTGAGGCACGCAAGGTAATAGCAGCCGGCAGGGTTAAGGTTGACGGCCTAGTGCAGAAGGCTGATGATGCAAAAATCGACGATACCTGTGCAGACCTTAGTCTGGACGGGTTAAAGATACGCCTAAGAGAGTTTAGATACTTCATGTTAGATAAGCCGGAGGACTATGTGAGTGCGACGGAGGACAGGTTTGAGCGTACGGTCATGGAGCTTTTGCCCGAGGGCGTGGATATACGGAACATTGCGCCCGTTGGACGCTTGGATAAAGACACGACAGGGCTGTTAATACTGACGAACGATGGCGACTATGCGCATAGGGTGATAAGCCCTCGCTCTGAGGTAGAGAAGGTGTATGAGGTGCAGACTGATAAGACGCCGACTGAGGTTGCGGTGCGCCGATTTGCAGAAGGGGTAGAGCTTCGGGACGGAACTAAATGCTTGGCGGCGAAGCTTGAAGTGCTGGGCGAATGTAGCTGCCGTGTGACAGTAACAGAGGGAAAATATCATCAAGTTAAGCGAATGTTGGCAGCTTGTGGCTGCAAGGTAGTAAAGCTTAGGCGAATATCCATAGGCATGTTGCAAATTGACGAAAAATTAGGCGTGGGAAATTGTCGTGAGATGAGTTTTGAGGAAGCGGAAATGGTCTTTAAAAAGAAAATATACATGTAATTGAGGAAGAAAGAGACAAAAAATGTGCATAATGCAGAGCTAGGATCAAAATTTCACAAAAAAAACACAAATTTCTATTGAAAAATGCACATATATAGTTTATTATGTAAAATGACGTTTTTAGGAATGTTAAGAGAAGAGAAAATAATAAACTTTGGGAATAAAATAGGGGGCAAAGAGGTAGATGTCAAGTAGGATTTTTCAGAGCATAATTGTGCAATTAAAGGATGCGACGGATAGGGTAATAGGCGTAGCGGATGAGCAGGGATTCGTTGTGTCATGCAGTGAGTTGTCTATGATAGGTTCGCAGCTTGAGGACATGCAGGGCATGGTAGTAGATACTGCGGAACAAATATTCAGTTCAAGCGTCAGAACATATAAGCTGATGGGTGTGTCCGGCTCAAGGTACGACTATGCTGTTTTTGTATCGGGAGCGGATGATACAGCTCGCAGCGTGTGCATATTGGCGACCGTTTCTATGAATGAGGCACGTCAGAACTATGAAGAAAAGCACAATAAGGCGACGTTTGTAAAGAACATAATATCGGACAACATATTACCGGGTGACGTGTATGTGCGTGCTAAGGAGTTACGTTTTGTGACGGATGTACCGCGTGCGGTGCTTTTGGTGCGTCAGTGTGAGGTGCCGGATGCTGCAGCGGGAGAGATTGTGCAGAGCATATTCCCTGATAAGCAACGCGACTTTGTGTTATCGGTGAGTGAGACGGACATAGTGGTCATTAAGGAAATGACCTACGAGGAGAGTCCTGAAAATCTGATGGCTATAGCCGAGCGTGTAGAGAATGTGCTGAAAAACGAGCTTAAGATAAAGACTGTGATAGGTATAGGAACGGCGGCTTATCATTTGAGGGAGCTTGCGGACAGGTATAAAGAGGCACAGGTAGCTATAGAAGTCGGCAAGGTGTTTGATACTGAGAAGAGCATCATTAACTATGAGAACTTGGGTATAGGCAGGATAATATATCAATTGCCGACCACTTTATGTGAGATGTTCCTATCTGAGGTTTTCAAGAAGAACCCCATAGCATCATTGGACGATGATACTATTGAGACGATAAATAAGTTTTTTGAAAATAGCCTAAACGTGTCAGAGACTTCACGTAAGCTGTATGTACACAGGAATACTTTGGTGTATAGGTTAGAGAAGATAAAGAAGTTAACAGGTCTCGACCTACGCGAGTTTGACCATGCGATAGTGTTCAAGGTAGCGATGATGGTCAAGAAGTATTTAGATACACAGGGTACCTCGAGGTACTAAAAAGCCCTGATGGGTGAGAACATGGAGGAAGGCGCATGATACAGTTGAGTGCTGTCAAGAAGTCGTATGACAGTAAGGGCACAGCCGCGCTAAACGGCGTGGACATTGAGATCAAGGACGGAGAGTTCGTGTTTTTGGTAGGGCCGTCCGGTTCCGGGAAGACGACGATAACGAAGTTGTTGACGGGTGAAATAGGTGCGACGAGTGGAGAGGTTAGTGTAAATGGCTTTGATCTCACTCGCATGAAGCGCCGTTCGTTGCCGAAGCTACGGCGCACTATAGGTGTCATATTCCAAGACTTTAGGTTAGTGGATAAGATGACGGTCTACGAGAATGTGGCGTTTGCCATGCGAGTGGTAGGCACGACGAGGAAGCAACTCAAGGAGCGAGTGCCCTATGTGTTGGAGCTCGTGGGCTTGACGGGTAGGGAGAAGCGTTATCCGTATGAGCTATCGGGCGGAGAGCAGCAGAGGGTTGCGATTGCACGAGCCTTGGTGAATAATCCAATGATGATAATAGCGGACGAGCCGACGGGCAACTTAGATCCTGTGCGCAGTTTGGAACTTATGCTTTTGTTGGAAAAGATAAATGAGTTAGGTACAACAATGCTCATTGTCACACATGAGAAGGAGCTGGTAAATGCGTTTTCCAAGCGTGTTGTAGCTATAGACGAGGGTCTAATTATCAGCGACGGAATGGACGGATATTACAGCTATGAGATTGAATAAGATAGGATACCTGATAGGGTCGGGATTTAAGGGAATATTCACGCATGGGCTAATGTCTTTTGCATCGGTAACAGTAATAATGGCATGTATGATAATAATGGGCAGCTTCGCACTGTTGTTATTGAATATCAATGGCATGATAGAGGAATTGGAGTCGGAGAACGAGGTAGTGGTCTTTGTTGACGAGACTTTATCCTTGGAGGAAGCGCAGGCTTTGGAGGCTGAGCTTTTGGCGGTCTACAATGTTAGTTTTGCGGAGTTCATGACACGTGAGGAAGCTATGGAGATATTCATGGCTGAGCAGAGCGACAGTTCGTATGAGGACATAGACGAGACGGTGTTTAGGCATAGGTACGTTGTACAGTTAACGGATATAGCGCTCATAAGTGATACAGAGCAGGCTTTGGCGGCGGTTAACGGTGTAGCGAAGGTAAGTGCACACATAGAGTATGCGCAGACGTTTATAACTGTGCGAAATATAGTCAGCATAATATCGGTGGTGTTAGTACTCATCCTATTGGGTGTCTCATTGCTGATAATGACAAATACGATAAGGATAGCAACGTTCACGAGGCGTGAGGAGATAGCTATCATGAAGATGGTAGGCGCATCGAATGCGTTCATACGTTGTCCGTTTGTGATAGAGGGCTTGGTATTGGGTCTTGTGGGCGGCGGCCTATCGTTTTTGTTAGAGTGGGGCCTTTATGAGCTTGTGGTTGAGCAGGTGTTCGGCGGTTATCAAAATTCGATAATGGAGCTTGTAACCTTTGAGAGCATATTGTGGCCGATGCTGGGTGGCTATGTAGGTATCAGTGTACTTGTGGGCGTGATAGGCGGCTCGAGTGCAATCAGAAACTATTTGAAAGTATAAAGGAGCAAAAGAACGAATGAGAAACAAGAAGACAAGATCGGCAATAGCTATAGGCTTAGCCGTATTGATGTTGCTTACGTTTGTTATAAGTGCGATCGGCTCACTGAGTGCGATGGCTGCGGTATCGCAGTCGCAGATAGACGAGTTAGAGGCACAGCAGGAGGAACTGAGAGCGGAGCGTGACCTCATGCAGCTCGATATAGATGCGCTTGAGGCGGAAAAGGCGGATGCCTTGGCAATAAAGCAGGCGCTCGATGAGCAGAATGAGCTAAACAGAGAGGAAATAGGGCTCATAGACGAGCAGATAGAGCTATACAATGAGTTGGTGGAGCAGAAGAGCAAAGAGCTTGATGCTGCCTTAGCACTTGAGGAGGAGCAGTTAAATACATATAGGACGCATGTGCGTATGATGGAAGAAAACGGCGACTACTCATACTTTACCTTACTGTTCGGATCAAGCAGTCTGTCGGATCTGTTATCGAATATAGATATGGTTGGCGAGATAATGGATGCCGATAAGCGTCTGTACGATCAGTATACGGAGGCACGTGAGGAAACAGAGCTTGTAAAAGCGGACTATGAGGCTACATTACTTGAGCTTGAGGAGAAGCTACAGGAGCTTGAGGAGCGCAAAGCTGAGCTTGAGAAGTCCATAGAGGATGCAACGGCGGTCATAGTCGGCTTAGAAGAGGACATAGCGGAGTATACGGCGGCCTATGAGGCGAATGCGGCACAGGATGCAGCTATAGCAGCTGAGGTAGCTAATCTTGCGGCGGCGTTAGCGGCGCAGGAGGAAGCGGCGCGTAAGGCGGCTGAGGAGGCACAGCAGGAGTACACGGGTGTAGGGTCTACGGCAACGGGCACATATACATGGCCTTGCCCCTCGTCTACATATATCTCGAGTTTGTATGGCATGAGAATACATCCGATATTCCTAACGGAGCGTCATCATAACGGCATAGATGTTTCGGCGAATGAGGGTGCATCGCTTGTGGCTATAGACAGCGGCACGGTGCAGATAGCGACCTACAGTTCATCTGCGGGCAACTATGTAGTCATATACCACTCTAGCGGCACAACCTCAACTTATATGCATATGAGTTCTATGGCGGTCAGTGCCGGAGATACAGTAACAAAGGGACAGGTAATCGGCTATGTCGGTTCTACCGGTTGGTCAACGGGACCGCACCTGCATTTTGAAATGACAGTTGGCGGCGCGACGGTTGATCCTTTGAATTACTTCTCGAATTATACGGTATCTCCTTACGCTTAGAGTCATATAGAATATAAAATTAAGACCGACCCCGGCGTCTGCCGGGGTTCGGTTTATGTGTTATGGTGGGTAGATAATGGTAAATAAAATATTTGGCAGTATAAAAGCAATGTTCGGCATAAAAATCAGATTATGGGTCTTATTATTATTGTGCACCGTATCGGTGGGCAGCGGATTTTTAATATCGCAGAGCTCGACGGAGCAGCGTTTCGGCGGTGAAGAGGCGTATGCGGAGGCGCAGAAGTACCTTGAGGTCAAGAGCGTGATAGAGCAAAACTATATAGGCGATGCAGATGCGGCAGAGATGGCGGATGCGGCAGCGGCGGCTATGGTGACGTCTATAGGTGACGAATGGAGCTACTATATGGACGCAGCTGAGTATGAGGCGTATTTATTATATTCGGCAAACAGTTATGTGAGTATAGGTATGACGATAGAAAGCACGACGGATAATAGTGGCTATGTTGTCAATTCGGTAACATCGAACTCGCCGGCAGAGCGTGGTGGAGTACTGAAGGGCGATATCATAGTAAGTGTTGGCGGCACGGACGTTAGATCTATGGAATTGGAGGAGCTCCGCAGTATGTTGCGCACACTGTTGGATGAGACAGTTACGATAGAGGTAATGCGTGAGGGGCAGGAGTATAGCCTGACGGTTGATGGGTCGGTGACTTATTCGAGTCCGGTGAGCTACGAGCTCATGAACTATGACGTTGGTTACGTACGTATAGAGAATTTTGAAGACGGAGCTGGCGCAGCTGCGACGGCAGCGGTGGAGGAGCTCATGTTACAGGGAGCGGTAGCCTTGGTGTTCGATTTAAGGTCAAATCCCGGAGGCTTTTTAACGGAGCTTATAGAGATACTGGATTATCTTCTACCTGCCGGTGATTTGTTTATATCGGTGGACGAGCATGGTGAAGAGACGATAATGACAAGTGACAATGTGTGTATAGAGTTGCCGATGGCGGTAATAGTAAACGGCAATAGCTATTCAGCGGCTGAATATTTTGCGGCTGCGATGAGCGAGTACGGTTGGGCAACGATAGTGGGCGAGGCGACGACAGGCAAGGGTCGCAGTCAGATAACTATACCCTTATCGGACGGTAGTGCGATACACATATCCAACAGCAAGTATTTGACGCCGAATCGTGTGGATTTAGCGGAACAGGGCGGCATAGTCCCGGATGTAGTGGTTGAGGAGTCGGAAATAAATGACGATCAACTTGATGCGGCAATAGCATTAGTGGCGTAGAAGGGGCTTAAATAGTATACACTGTGTTGACAGAGTGTAAAAATATGACTATAATACAACGCAACGAGCGAATAATTGGAAGAGAGGTATTCGGTATGGCAATCGAGAGCAGATACAAGATGAGCAAGGAACGTTTTGAGGAGATCAAGGAAGAATTGGTCTATTTGGAGACGGTAAGGGAGAAGGAAGTTTCCGAACTTATAAAGGAAGCACGTTCTTTCGGAGATCTATCGGAGAACAGTGAGTACGATGAGGCAAAGACTGAGCAAGGCAAGCTGTATTCAAAGATAGCGGAGTTAAAGGTGCTCATAGAGAATGCGGATATCATAGGCCGTGGCGACGCTCCTAAGGACATAGTTACCTTGGGCAGTGAGGTTACTGTCCTTGATATAGAGGAAAAGGATGAGATAGTCTATAAGATAGTCGGCTCACAAGAGGCGAATCCGGGTCACGGTCGTGTATCGGATGAGAGTCCCATGGGCAGGGTATTAATGGGACATAAGGTGGGCAAGGAGCTGCAATATGAAGCGCCCATGGGTCCTGTAAAGATAAAGATAGTAAAGATAGACAATAAGTAGGAAGTGGCGGTGAGCAGATGAGCGAAGAGCAGATACAAGTAGTGGCAGATGAGCCGGAAGAGAATTTATCCGAGCTTTTGCAGGTACGCAGAGATAAGTTAAATGCCTTGGTGTCTGAGGGTAATGACCCGTATTTGGAGACGAAGTACGAGCGCACGGCGTGGACAGAAGAGATACAATCGAGCTTTGAGACTATGGAGGGTGCGACGGTCAGTATAGCGGGACGCATCATGGCAAAGCGCGGTATGGGCAAGGCTATATTTGCGGATATACGTGATGATAGGGGTCGTGTGCAGATATATGTGAAGCTAAACGAGGTAGGCGAGGAAGCGTTTGCGGCGTTTAGGAAAGTGGATATCGGCGATATAGTTGGTGCTGAAGGTACTGTGTTTAAGACAAGGATGGGCGAGATTTCCGTGCAGTGCACGAAACTCAAGTTGTTGTCTAAGTCACTGCGTCCTTTACCTGAGAAGTTTCATGGGCTGACGGACAAGGAGACACGCTATAGGAAGCGATATTTGGATCTTATCATGAATCCGGACGTGCGCAAGGCGTTTGAGATACGTTCACGCTTTATCAGCTATATGCGTCGCTATTTGGACGATAGGGGTTATATGGAGGTAGAGACACCGGTACTAAATACGGTGTCTGCCGGCGCGTCTGCACGTCCTTTTATTACACACCATAATACACTTGATTTGAGTATGTATATGCGTATCGCAACGGAGCTGAATTTGAAGAAGCTCATAGTAGGAGGCATAGAGCGAGTTTATGAGATAGGCCGTATATTCAGAAACGAGGGTATGGATACACGTCACAATCCCGAGTTTACGACTGTGGAGCTGTATGAGGCGTATGCGGACTTCCATGATATGATGGATATAGCTGAGGGCATAATCTCGGGCTTTGCGCGTGATGTGTTGGGCGGCTATACGGTAGAGTGGATGGGTGAGCAGATAGATCTAACACCCGGTTGGCAGAGGCTGACTATGGCGGATGCGGTCAAGCAGTATACAGGACTTGACTTTATGGCTATGGACAGCGATGAAGCGGCGATAGAGGCGGCAAAGTCCATAGGTGTGGAGCTCTCCGATAAGGAGGACAAGACTTGGGGTAATGCGCTTTATGCTTGTTTTGACCGTAAGGTAGAGGATAAGATTATACAGCCCACGTTTATAACGATGTATCCCGTGGAGGTCTCGACCTTGACAAAGCGCAGTAAGGAAGATCCGCGCTTGACGGAGCGTTTTGAGCTTTTCATATGTAAGAGTGAGATAGCGAATGCGTATTCTGAGCTAAATGATCCCGTAGATCAGAGGGGTCGCCTGGAGAAGCAGGCGGAGCTTCGAGCACGAGGTGACGAAGAAGCTGAGATGACGGACGAAGAATTTTTAGATGCAATGGAATACGGTATGCCCCCGACGGGTGGTATGGGTATAGGTATAGATCGTACGGTAATGATGCTGACGAACAGTGCCTCTATCAGGGATGTAATACTGTTTCCGACAATGAAGCCTACTGAGTAAGGAGTATTGCTGTGGCGGATAATATCCGACACAGCTTTGCTATGAATATGGAGAAGCTGACATCAAGAAAAAATGGATATATTCAGCATATACGCAAGCTTAATGCGGAAACAGCGTATAGGCGAGAGTGTGGGGAGACTGTGTGCGAGGGTGAGAAGCTCTTAGCAGAGGCTCGTGCGGCGAATGTCAAGGTAAGTAGTGTGCTGCGCAGTACGCAAAATGCCGAGGGCAGTGACTGTGATTATGTTGCACCGCCTGAGCTAATGGAGTATGCTTCACCACGCAAGAGTGCAGTGGGTCCCGTGTTTACGGTACGCACGGACTTTGTGCAAAGGACGGGGCTTGTGAGCAATGCACTTGTGGCGGAGAACATTCAAGATCCGGGCAATATGGGGACACTTATACGTACAGCCCGTGGTTTGGGTGTAGATGTTGTCATTTGTGTCGGTGATTGTGCGGACGTAAATTCACCTAAGGTGGTGAGGGCGTCTATGGGTGCGGTGTTTACGCAGTCTGTTGAATTTATGAGTTTGACGGAGTTATCGGACATGCTCAAAGAGAGCGGTTTGCGATTGTACGGAGCGGCTTTGAGTGAGCGTGCTTGCGATATACGTGCTGCGGATTTGGGCATGGCGGCTGTTGCGGTCGGCAATGAGGGCACCGGGCTTAGTGCGGAGTTGTTGGCGCTGTGTGAGGCGGAACTTATCATACCTATGAGTGAGGGCAGTGAGTCTTTGAATGTGGCGACGGCTGCTGCTATAGTGTGTTGGGAAATGGTGAGAAACGAGCATACCCCATAAAGTTTCGGGGCGAAGCAAAATTAAAAGTTTTACTCGATTTTTTTCAAAAAATCGTGGGGTCTCGGGGCAAAGCCCCGAGTCGCCGTCCGCAGACGGCGAAATCCTTTGCCTTAAAAGCGTATTTTTGAAAGTGAATTTTCGCAGGTAGTGCGAAAAGAGAAAACTTTTTACAAGAAAAAAAGTTTTCTAAACCCCTCGCAAGGGGTTTGGGGCAGAGCCCCAAATAAACAAAACAAAAATCCAAAACGGGGTTTGGGGCGAAGCCCCAACTAAACAATAAACAAAACAAAAAAGCTTTTTCTTTGAAAAAGCTTCGGAACGGTCAAGACCGTTCCCTACAAGGCAGAAAAATGGTTTCGGGCGAACACATAGGTTCGCCCCTACGGGGTGCGGAGCGTTCGGAGCGAGGGAACTTCGTAATACAGAAGGGCGTGTTGCTAAAATGTCAGAGCTTATATATTGGCTGTGGCTGTCATCTTTGACTATGATGAGGCCTAAGGTAAAGAATAGGTTAATAGAGCGTTTCGGTGATGCGCGCAGTGTGTATTATGCTTCGTCTGCGGATATAGAATCTGTGGCCGGTATAAATGAATCTGAGCGCAAGATGGTAGCGGAGCGCAGTCTTGACTACGCCCGTGAGATCGGTGATAAATGCGCAGAGGACGGCATAGGGATAATAACGATAAAGGATGCTGCGTATCCTCATAGACTTACGAATATCTATGATCCGCCCATACTCATATATGTAAGAGGCAAGTTCCCGAGGATAGATGAGGAGCTCGGCGTGGCGGTAGTGGGTACACGCAAGGCGAGTGCCTATGGTATAAAGATGGCTACACGTATGGGCTATGAGATAACAAAGCATGGCGGACTTGTGGTGTCGGGGCTGACGGAGGGTGTCGATTCGGCGGCGGCACGTGGAGCACTTTTGGCAGGCGGCTCATGTGTGGGCGTGTTGGGCAATGCTATAGACAGCAAGTATTCTGAGTCGCTGGCACGAGATGTACAGACTGTGGGAGCTGTGATAAGTGAATATCCGCCCGAGTTGGGGCGGTTCTATAGAAACTTCAGGGCGCGCAATAGGGTGACAGCCGGTTTAGCGGTGGCGACGTTGGTCGTGGAGGCACCGGCAAAGAGCGGAGCATTGCTCTTTGCGTCTGAGGCAACGGAACAGGGCAAGGAAGTTTATGCGGTTTTATCTGCGGCAGACTCTGTAACGGCAGAGGGCTCAAATCGTCTAATAATGGACGGAGCACGGCCGGTGCTACACGGCTCGGATATAATAAAGGACTTTGCGGCGATATTTCCGGACAAGGTACGAGAAGCGGAAGGCGAGTCGGCGAAGATGCCGCAGGACAGGGAGGCTTTTGCAGTTTCCGAGGGAATGAAATCTGTGGAGTCGAAATCAAAGGCGACAAAGAAAAAGGGCAAGCCCGGAGCGGATTTTGTAAAGCTCAGGGAACCTGTGACAAATAAACCGAATGATAAGTGCGAAGATAGGGCGTGCATTCCAAGTGAGGAAGTATTGAGCAAGTTAAGCGAGCGCCAGAAGGCGATAGTTTTGCTTTTGGGTACGGGCTCTATGCATGTGGATGAGATAATATCAAAAAGTGGATATAAGACGGCAACGATCTTGGCAGAGCTGACACTTTTGCAGGTAAAGGGCATAGTTAAGCAGGAGCCGGGTAAGCTGTTTAGTATAAGGTAAGAAAGAGGACTGGTAGAATATGGCGAGGAAGAAGACGGATCTTGTAATAGTAGAGTCGCCGGCGAAGGCACGCACGATAGAGAAATACTTAGGAACAAATTATAGGGTAGTGGCCTCTATGGGACATTTACGTGACTTGCCTAAGAGTAAGTTGGGTGTGGACGTAGAAGGTGACTTTGAGCCTGACTATATCCCGGTAAAGGGCAGAGAAGAGCTGATAAAGGACCTAAAAGACCGTGCGGATAAGGCTAATACCGTATATTTGGCGACTGACCCTGACCGTGAAGGTGAGGCGATTTCGTGGCATTTGAAGGAGCTTTTGGAGCTGCCTGATGATAAGGCACGTCGAGTGACATTCAATGAGATAACGAAGAAAGTAGTCAGCGAGAGTATAGAAAACCCTCGTGATATAGACATGAGCTTAGTAGACTCACAGCAGGCACGTAGAGTGCTCGATCGCATAGTGGGTTATAAGCTATCGCCACTACTGTGGAAGAAGGTGCGTAGGGGCTTGTCGGCAGGCAGGGTGCAGTCGGTGGCTACACGTATGGTCGTGGAGCGTGAGCGTGAGATACGTAACTTTGTGAGTGAGGAGTACTGGCACTTAGACGCAAAATTCGTTAGGCCGGGAAAAAGCGGTGAGTTCACAGCCCGCTATTACGGTGACACGGAGGGCAAGAAAGAGTTGCACAGTGAGGCAGAAACAAGTGCTGTGCGTGAGGCTGTGGAGGATAAGCCCTTTATTATAGATACGGTAAAGAGGGGCGAGAAGAAGCGCAGTCCGTCGCCTCCGTTTATAACCTCGACCTTGCAGCAGGAGGCGAGTAGGCGTCTTGGTATGACACCGAGGCGTACCATGTCCATAGCACAGCAACTTTACGAGGGTGTGGATGTTGAAGGACAGGGCACCATAGGTCTTATCACCTATATGAGAACGGACTCCTTACGTCTGTCCGAGGATGCTTTGTCAGCGGCTCGTACGTATATAGAGGGGCATTACGGTAAGGACTACTATTACGGTAAGCCGAGGGTATTCAAGGCACGCGCCGGCGCACAGGACGCGCACGAAGCTATACGCCCTACGTATGCGGAGCTTTCGCCGGAGGTACTAAAAAGAGATTTGACTTCGGAGCAGTATAGGTTGTACAGGCTCATTTGGGGTAGATTCATAGCAAGTCAGATGGCAAATGCCATATATGACAGCGTTACAATAGATTTAAGTTGCTCAGGGCACGTGTTTAGGGCCAATCATTCAGAGCAGAAGTTTGCAGGTTATACGGCGGTGTACGAGGAATCACGTGACGAAGAGAAGTCAGAGCATAGAAAGCCCTTACCGAACCTGGAAGAGGGTGAGACGGCGAATGCGAAAGAGCTGACATCAGAGCAATTGTTCACTCAGCCGCCCGCACGCTATACGGAAGCGACTTTGATACGTGCGATGGAGGAAAAGGGCATAGGCAGACCGTCTACGTATGCGCCGACTATTTCTACGATAACGAGTAGGGAATATGTCGTAAAAGAGAGTAAGCACTTGCGACCCACATCTTTGGGTGAGGTCGTAACAGAACTCATGGAACTGCGCTTTTCGGATATAGTTGACTTAAAGTTTACGGCAAATATGGAAGCGGAGCTTGACAAGATCGAGGAAGGCAAATTACCATGGAAGAGCTTGATGGCTCAGTTTTACGCAGGCTTTGACGCTGAGCTTAAGGCTGCGGAGAAGGCTTTGGAAGGCGAATATATAAAGGTGCCTGATGAGGTGTCTGAGGAGGTTTGTCCCGTGTGCGGCAAGAACCTCATAATAAAGTCGGGTAGATTCGGACGCTTTTTGGCCTGCCCCGGTTATCCTGAATGCAGCTTCACTATGCCTATGGTACTTGAGATGCCGGGCAAATGCCCTAAGTGTAATGGGCGTATGCTAAAGCGCACATCGAGAAATGGGTATACCTTCTATGCTTGCGAGTATAGTAGCAAGAAAATGCAGGAGATGCCCGGCGGACACGAGTGTGACTTTGTGAGTTGGGATGTGCCGACTAAGGACAATTGTCCCGAGTGTAGTAAGAGCATGTTCAAGCGTTCGGGCAAGGGTGCAAATAAGCCTTTCTGTATAAATGAAGCTTGTACTAATTTCTTACCTGAGGATAAGAGGGGATATAAGAAGAAGGTAGTTAAGTCCGAGGGCGAAACCGGTGCTGAGGACAAGGAGCAGGCGGCGGCTGAGAAGGTGAGCGGCGGTAAGGCAAAGAAAGCGCCGGCGGCGAAGAAGACAGCTGCGGCGAAGAAGTCGAGTACAGCAAAGAAAGCACCGGCAAAAAAGACTACAAGTACGAGCACTAGGAAAAAGGTGGAAAAATGACGGTAAGTGTTATAGGAGCGGGTTTAGCAGGCTGTGAATGTGCATGGCAGTTACAAAAGCGTGGAATATCGGTACGGCTCATAGAGCAAAAGCCGGGGCGCATGAGTGAGGCACATACGTATGAGGGTTTTGCAGAGCTTGTGTGTTCTAACTCCTTGCGCAGTGACGAATTGACGAATGCAGTGGGACTACTCAAGGAGGAACTGCGCCGTATGGGCTCACTTATCATGGAGGCGGCCGATGCTACGAAAGTTGCGGCAGGTGGCGCTTTAGCAGTTGATAGAGCTGCGTTTTCGGACTATATAACGCAGAAGATAAGAGCGTGTGCGCTTATAGAAGTGGTGGAGAGTGAGCAGGTCGAGATACCGTCGGAGGGCGAAGTGGTGATAGCGACGGGTCCTTTGACGAGCGATGCACTTGCTGAGCGTATACAGATACTCAGCGGTGATTTTGATTTGCACTTTTACGATGCGGTGGCGCCAATAGTAACGCTGTCCAGCGTGGATATGGACAGTGCGTATTTTGCGAGCAGGTACGATAAGGGCACGCCAGACTATGTGAATTGTCCGATGTCGAAGGACGAGTATTTGACGTTCATTGCGGAGCTTTGCAGTGCTAAGGAAGCGGAGATACACGGCTTTGAGGATGCAGCGGTTTTTGAGGGCTGTATGCCTGTGGAGGTAATGGCACGTAGGGGCGTTGATACCTTGCGTTACGGGCCTCTTAAGCCTGTGGGACTGACAAACCCTAAGACGAGTGCAGAGGACTATGCTGTCGTGCAGTTGAGGCGAGATAATAAAGAGGGTAATCTATATAATTTAGTGGGCTTTCAGACACATTTAACTTTTGGCGAGCAAAAGAGGGTGTTTTCCATGATACCTGCGCTGAGGGAAGCGGAGTTTGTGCGTTATGGTGTGATGCATAGAAATACATATCTAAATTCACCGAAGCTTTTGGATAGGTACTATAGGCTGAAGTCTGATGAGAGAATAAGTTTTGCAGGCCAGATAACGGGTGTGGAGGGCTATATTGAATCAACTGCGTCGGGTATGCTTGTAGGCATAGAGACGGCGGCAAGGCTAAAGGGCATGGAGGCCGTTGATTTTACGGCAGAAACGGCTATAGGGGCTCTGTCACTTTATGTATCGGGTGGTAGTGTAGGCGATTTTCAGCCTATGAATGTAAATTTTGGAATAATAAGTCCCTTGGGATACAAGGTTAAGGGCAAGCGTTTTAAGAATATGGCTATATCGGAGCGAGCGCTTGCGATTATTGAGGGGCTAAAGGAAAAGGAGGTGTTTTCGTATGAGGATAATAGTTGACGCTATGAGCGGCGACAATGCACCGAGGGCAACAGTGTGGGGTGCGATATCGGCGAGGGAGAAGCTGGGCGTGGATATTACCTTAGTCGGTGTGCGCAGTGAAATAGAGGCTATGGCGAAAGGTCAGCTCGGCGACATACAGATAGTGGAGTCGACGGAGCTTATAGATATGACGGACGACCCCGCTACGGCGTTTAGACGCAAGCCGAATTCGTCCATGGCACTGGGGCTTAAGTTACTTCGTGACGGCGAGGGCGATGCCTTTGTGTCGGCAGGCAATACTGGCGCACTATTGACAGCGGCTACTATACTCGTAAAGAGGATAAGGGGCATACGCAGAGCGGCACTTGCGCCTGTTGTGCCGAACGGTGATAGGGGCTTTATGCTCATAGATTGCGGAGCGAATGCTGAGTGCACGCCTGAGTATCTATTGCAGTTTGCTTTTATGGGAAATTTCTATGCCAAGAGTGTAATGGGCATAGAGAGACCGAGAGTTGGGTTGTTGAGTAACGGAACAGAGGATAAAAAAGGCACACAGATGCATCAGGATACATATAAGTTGTTGACGGCGGCGTCAAATGAGGGTAGGATAAACTTTGTAGGTAATGTAGAGGGATCCGGTGTAATGTTTAATGCGGCTGATGTAGTCGTGGCTGACGGCTTTAGCGGAAATATCTTGCTAAAGAGCTTGGAGGGTACGGCGAAGTTTCTGTTAGGGAAACTGCGTGACAATGTGTTTGGTGCAGGTCTAAAGGGCAAAGTGTCGGGTGCTTTGGTGCTCAAGGAGATACGAGCGCTAAAGGATATATTAGACCCCGACATGGTGGGTGGCACAGCTTTAATGGGCATATCGAAGCCTGTGATAAAAGCGCACGGCTCGGCATCGGATATAGCTATCTATCATGCGATACGTCAGGCTAAGAGCTATTGTGAGTCTGATATTACCCGGGAAATAACTGATAACATGGAATATATGCGCTTAGAAAATAAAGCGGAAAATGAGGAGGAAAAGTAAAATGGAAGCAATGGAGAAGATCGTAAATATCATAGCCGAACAGTTTGGTGTGTCTGCGGAGAGCATGAAGAGCGACACACGTTTTGAGGATGATCTCGGAGCAGACTCTTTGGACGTAGCGGAGCTTGTTGTGTCCTTGGAAGAGGAGTTCGGAATAACGATAGAGGCAGACGAAAAGGTCATTGAGATAGCGACAATAGGCGACATGTGTGAGGCTATAGAGAAGCTTATATGAGCGACAAAATGGAGCTTGAATCAAAGCTCGGCTATAAGTTTAAAGATGAGAGTTTGTTAGAACGTGCTTTGACGCACAGTTCATATGCCAATGAGCGCAAGGATAAGAGTGTGCACAGCAACGAGCGCCTTGAGTTTTTGGGCGACTCGGTGTTGGGCATGGTGGTAGCGAGCGAGCTGTATAGGCGCTACAGTGATATGCCCGAGGGCAAAATGACACAACTTAGGGCGAGGCTTGTGTGTGAGGAATCCTTACATAATATAGCATTGGAGATAGGCTTAGGCGAGAGTATGCGTTTTGGCAAGGGCGAGGAGCGCAGTGGCGGACGGACGAGACCATCTATACTGGCTGATGCGGTAGAGGCCCTCATAGCGGCATTGTATTTAGACGGCGGCGCGGATAGGGCTGCGGAATTCATTAAGGAACAGGTACTGAAATCGGCAGAGCAGCCGTTTATCGGCACCGTGGACTATAAGACAAAGCTGCAGGAGCTTGTACAGCGTGAGGGCACGGTTAAGTTAAGTTATAAGATAACGGGTGAGACAGGTCCTGACCACAACAAGGAGTTTTGTTCCGCTGTGTATTTAAACGGACAGGTCATAGGCGAGGGCGTAGGCAGGACGAAGAAGGAAGCGGAGCAAGCGGCGGCACGTGGGGCCTTGGAGGACATGGAAAATGAGCAAGGCACGTAGGTGTATAATACCTGTGTTTGTGCCACACTTGGGTTGCCCTAATACCTGTGTTTTCTGTGAACAGCACCGCATATCGGGCGAAATTCAGGCTGTGAATGCCGAGAGGGTAACGGAGACTGTAGAGCGTGCTGTGGCGAGTTCGGGAACAGACGGTGGTGCACAGCTTGCATTTTACGGCGGAAGCTTTACCGCTATAGAGGAAAACATGCAAAACTCGCTTTTGGTAGCGGCTCAAAATTTGCGTGAGCGTGGTCTCATAACTTCCGTTCGTTTATCGACACGACCTGACTGTGTGGATGACGGTATAATTAGGCGACTCGTGCGCTATGGCGTGGACACAGTGGAGTTAGGCGCACAGAGCATGGACGATACTGTGCTAAGGCTAACGAAAAGAGGGCACAGTGCCGAGGACGTGAGAAGAGCGTCGAGGCTAATAAAAAAGTCAGGTGTGAAGCTCATATTGCAGATGATGACGGGTTTGCCGGGCGCAAGGGATGAGAGTGACATTGAGACGGCGAGGCAGATAATAGATTTAGCGCCGAATGGAGTGCGCATATATCCGACGGTCATAGTGAAAGGCACGGAGCTTTATGATATGTGGGAAAGCGGAGCGTATACGGAGCACAGTGTGGAGGATGCGGTGCGAGTGTGTGCGGATATAGTCCCGATGTTTGAGGCGATGGGCATAGAGATAATTCGCTTGGGCCTAAATCCCTCGGAGGAGCTAAGTGGCGGAGCGGCGGTCGGCGGAGCCTATCACCCTGCCTTGGGCGAGCTTGTACGTGCGAGGATAATGTATAAGCGAGCGAGTGAGTTGCTTAAAGGTGTACCCGAAAACAGTGAGCTGACCTTAACGGTGGGCGCACGCTACTTATCACAGCTCATAGGCCAAAAGGGTGAGAATAGGGCACGTTTGTGTGCAAAATATAAGCTAAAGTCCCTACACATAAAGGCAGACGATACGGGCAGTATGGAAATTAAGATTTTGTAAGGTGAAAAATTTGTATTTAAAGGCGTTGGAGATACATGGGTTTAAGTCCTTTGCGGACAAGACCCGTTTAGAATTTAAGAGTGATATTACGGCTATAGTGGGACCGAACGGCTCGGGTAAGTCGAATATATCCGATGCCATACGTTGGGTCATGGGTGAGCAGAGTACTAAGACTTTGCGTGGCGGTAAGATGCAGGACGTAATATTCGGCGGCACGGCCACACGCTCGGCTATGGGCGTGGCACAGGTGTCGCTCATTATAGATAACAGTATGGGCATATTGCCGAGTGAACATGAGGAGCTGACTATAAGTCGCAAGTATTATAGAAGCGGTGACAGTGAGTACTATATAAACCGTGAGCAGGTACGACTGCGTGACATAAATGAGCTTTTAATGGACACAGGCATGGGTAGAGATGGTTATTCTATAATCGGGCAAGGTCGCATAGGCGAGATAGTATCGGGCAAGAGCGAGGAGCGTCGTGAGGTTTTAGAGGAAGCGGCGGGCATATCACGTTTTCGTTATCGTAAGGATGAGGCAGAGCGTCGACTTGCACGCACGGAGGAGAACCTTTTACGCATAAACGATAAGATAGAGGAACTTGAATTACAGGTGCTCCCTCTTAAGGAGCAGGCGGAGAAGGCGAAGCGATATTTAATTCTGCGAGACGAACTGCGAGAAGCGGAGGTCTCGCTATGGGTGTATAATTTAGAAACGCTACGTGAGAAGACGGGCGAGATAAAAGAAGACTATGAGCGTTCGGAGGCAGAACTACAGCTACTGCGTCGTGAACTTGAGGAGCTCTACGCGCGCAGTGAGGAGATCACGAGGCGTATGCGTGAGAGTGATATAGAGACGGAAGACTTGCGTACAAAGCTTGCCGAGAAGGAAGCGGAAGCGTCCGAGAGTGAGGCGGAGCTTAGGGTAAGGCGAGCGGAGCTTAAAAACAGTGCGGAGACGGCAGAGCGCATGAGGGCGGAGTCGAAAGAGCGTCAGAGTGAAGCTGAAAAGCTGACAGAGCAGATAGAAGAGCATGCAGAGCGTATAGCAGAAGCAGAGCGCAGGCTAAAAGAGATAGAGGCGGATGTCATAAGGGCGACGAATAAGATCGAAGGTCGCAGAATGAAACTTGAAAACAGTCGCAGGGAGTACGAACGTTTAAACGAGACTTTGACAAAGAGTATCATTAACTTACGGGCGACGGACTCGAAGATAGGCATGCTCAGTGAGATGGAGCGTGACTATGAGGGTTTCGGCAGGGCTGTAAAGGTACTGATGAAAGAGGCGCAGAGGGGCAGTTTACGTGGCGTACACGGCACGGTAGCGGAACTGATACGTACGAGTGCGGAGACAGCTTTGGCAGTGGAGACTGCTTTGGGAGCTGCTGTGTCTAATATAGTAGTGGATACACAGGCGGACGGTAGAGCGGGCATAGAGCATTTAAAGCGTACGGGAGTCGGTAGGGCGACGTTTTTACCGCTCGATATTATACGTGGCGGACGCATGGACAATGTGCCTAAGGGCGAGGGCTGTGTGGGATTGGCAGTAGATTTGATTGAGTTTGACGCCGGTTATAGGGGCGTTATGGAAAATCTATTGGGTCGCACCTTGGTTACGGAGACTTTGAAAGACGCCATGCGCATATCGAAAGAGCGTGGCGGCAAGATAAGGATAGTGAGCCTTGACGGACAGGTAATAAACTATGGCGGCTCTATGACGGGCGGCAGTGCGTCTAAGAATACGGGAGTGCTAAGTCGTGCAAATGAGCTCGAGCGTTTGAGAGTAGACAGGGGCGCTATGGCAAAGGAACGTGACGAGATTACGGCGAGGGTACAGGCACTTAAGAAGGATACGGAGACGTCTGAGTATGAACTTCAGATGGCGATGGAGGACATGCAGGCGGTGAAGAATGAGGCCGCATCCGTGAAAGCGGAGAGCGACACAAGAGCGTCGGCACGCAGGCAGTTAGAGCTCTTGTACGAGGGTATGCAGAGGGATGCAGAGCAGAGATTAAAGTCAGCAGAGGATATAGAGACGGGCGCATCTGACTATACCTCTGATATAGAGCTCAAGGAGCAAGCGATATCGGTGTTGGTATCACAATGTGAGGAGCTTAAACAGAAGATAAGCGAGAAGCTCCGATCTAAGCTTGAAACAGAGGGTAAGCGTACACGCACAGATAAAGAAGTGCAGGAGAAGAATAATAGGCTCTTGGACGCAGAGCGCAGCTGTGCGAGACTTGAGCAGAAGAAGCTTTCGGCGGACATGGAAGAGCGTCGCATAGCGGACAAGTTGTGGGAGACGTACGAGCTCAGTCACGGCAGAGCTAAGGAGCTTGCAAAGCCCGTGGAAAATGAGGCGGCGGCGACGAAGAGGGCGTCGGAAATACGTCGAGCGGTAAGTTCTTTGGGCAATGTGAGTATAGGCTCAATAGATGAGTACGCAAGGGTGAGTGAGCGCTACGAGTTCTTGGCTGGTCAGAGAGATGATGTTGAGAAGTCTAAGAGTGAGATACGAGGTATTATAGGCGAGATACTTACAGAGATGGTGAGTATATTCACACGTGAGTTTGAGCTAATTAATAAGAGTTTTTCAGAGACGTTTACAGAGCTGTTCGGCGGCGGCAGGGCGGCCTTGGTGTTAGAGGATGAGGACGATGTGTTGGGTAGTCCTATAGACATAAGGGTGCAGCCACCGGGCAAGGCCTTGTCGACACTCAGCTTACTGTCGGGCGGTGAGATGGCGTTTGTGGCTATAGCTTTGTATTTTGCTATTATAAAGGTTAAGCCGACACCGTTTTGTGTCATGGACGAGATAGAGGCTGCGCTCGATGAGTCGAATGTACAGCGGTATGCGGAGCATATGCGTCGCATAGCGACAAAGACACAGTTTGTGGCTATAACGCATAGGCGTGGTACTATGGAGGAAGCTGACGAGCTTTACGGCGTGACCATGCAGGAGCGTGGTGTATCGAAGATAGTGGAGCTTGACTTAAGGGAAGCGGAAAAACATATGGGAGAGCGATGATATGGGATTATTTGATAAGATAAAGCAGGGGCTTGAGAAGACGAGGCGCCAGATGGGTGGTGTGATAGCGGACTTCACGGGTGAGAACGAGGATTTGTACGAGGAGTTGGAGGACGCACTGATAATGGCAGATGCGGGCGCTGATACGGCATCAAAGGCGGTAACGGTGCTTGCCGAGCGTGTAAGAAACGAGCATTTGCGCGGTTATGCCGAGGTACGAGGTGCCATGGTGGAGATTCTGAGTGCGGAGATGAGCGTGGGTGATGTTGGGCTTAAGCTTGACTCAAAGCCGGCGGTTATCTTGATGGTTGGTGTAAACGGCGTGGGCAAGACGACGACTATAGGAAAGCTTGCGATGAAGCTCAGCGGCAGTAAAAAGGTTCTGTTGGCGGCGGGCGATACATTTAGGGCGGCGGCTGCGGAGCAGCTGACGATATGGGCGCAGAGGTCGAAGGTGGACATTATAAAGCACGGTGAGGGCGCAGATCCCGGCGCTGTGGTGTTCGACGCTGTGGCGGCGGCTAAGGCGAGGGGCACGGAGGTACTCATAATAGATACGGCAGGCAGGCTACACAATAAGCAGAATCTGATGAACGAACTATCGAAGATAAGGCGTATAGTGAGCCGTGACTTACCCGAGAGTGATGTGGAGACCTTGCTTGTTATAGATGCAACAACGGGACAAAATGGACTGATACAGGCACGTGAGTTTGCGAATGCTGCGCAGATAACGGGCATAGTACTCACAAAGTTAGACGGTACGGCAAAGGGCGGCATAGTGTTTGCCATAGCTAAGGATTTGGGCGTACCAGTGAAGTTTATAGGCGTGGGCGAGGGCGCAGAGGATCTCATGGAGTTTGACGCTACGGAATTTGCGGAGGCACTGTTGCCATGAGGATGATACTTGCTACGAATAATGCGCATAAGCTCCGTGAGTTTAGGGAGATTTTATCGCCTTGCGGTGTGGAGATAGTGTCTTTATCGGAAATGGGCGTTACCTCCGATCCTGAGGAGACGGGCGTTACCTTTGCGGAAAATGCGTATATAAAGGCGAAGGCGGTAGCGGACAAGACAGGCATGGCGGCTATAGCGGACGATTCGGGCTTGGCGGTGGACGCTTTGGGCGGTGCGCCGGGCATACACAGCGCACGTTATACGGGTAGACATGATGACACGGATGCGGACAGGCGCAACTTGCTTTTTAGGAATATGCAGGGCATGACGGAGCGGAGTGCACGCTTTGTATCTGCTATATCCTGTGTGTTTGCAAATGGAGAGACTTTGGAAGCGGAAGGGTATTGTGAGGGTCAGATATCACAAGAAGAACGTGGAGAAGGTGGTTTCGGGTATGACAGTATGTTCATACCTGTAGGTGAGAGCCGCACCATGGCTGAAATGAGTGCGGATGAGAAAAATGAGATATCGCATAGGGGTAAATCCCTAAGAATAATTGCAGAAAAGATGAGGGAAAGAGATGTTAACAAGTAAGCAGAGGTCACAGCTAAGAGCGCTGGCGACACACGAGGATACAGTGGTATATGTAGGCAAGGACGGCATAACGGAAAATGTGGTAAAGTCTACTTTGGACGCACTTCGTGCGAGGGAACTGATAAAGTGCAAGGTACAAGAGAATTCGATGCTGACGGCACGTGAGGCCTGCGATAAGTTGTCTGAGGCGTGCAAAGCGGAGCAGGTGCAGGTTATAGGCAGTAAGTTTGTGCTTTATAAGCGCAACGGCGAAAATCCGAAGATTGAGCTTGTGAAGAATAAAAAGAAATAAACTGGGAAAAACAGATTTTTCGCCAATAATAGAGAGAAAGGTGGGGGAATATGGAAATATTGGTATACGGCGGTAGTTTTAATCCACCGCATTTAGGGCATGTGAAGGCGGCAGAGGAAGCGTATGCAGCCATCAAACCGGAGAAGTTATTAGTAATTCCAACGTCTGACCCACCACACAAAATCTTGGAGCAAGGCAGTCCCAACGCCATGGAGCGCCTTATGTTGACACAGCTTGCGTTTTCCGCTATGCCTGAGGCGATCGTCTCGGATATAGAGGTAGTACGTGGTGGAGCGAGCTATACATATCAGACAGTGGCGAGTATAAAACAGCAATATAAGGGCAGTACGGTAACTTTGCTTATAGGCACGGATATGTTACTGTACTTTGAGAAATGGCGTGAATTCGAGAGGCTGTTACAGGAAGTAAAGCTTGCAGTACTTGCAAGAGAAGAGGGCGAGGATGAAAAGATAGTCGCCCACGCAAAGTATTTAAGAGAGCGCTACGCAGCGGATATAGAGTTTATCAGTACGGAACCACTACCAATGTCATCGAGTGAGATAAGGGATGAACTGAGAAATAGGCAGGGAGTGGAGCATTTGGACGCAGCTGTGTACGAGCGCATAATAAGTAAGCGCCACTATAAAGCGGCACCGAATTTCAAATGGTTGCGTGAGCGTGCTTATAAAATGCACGCAGAGGGTAGAATAAGACATGTGGCAGGTTGTGAGAAGGCGGCGGTAAGCTTGGCAGAGCGCTGGGGAGCTGATGTGAACTTGGCAGCGGAGGCAGGTATACTGCATGATATAACGAAGAAATTGGGCGCTAGGGAGCAGTTGATTATTTGTGAAGAGTATGGTATTATAATCGACAGCGTTGAGAGAGAGAACTATAAGCTCCTACATGCAAAGACAGGTGCGGTGCTTGCGCGTGCCTTGTTTGGTGTGTGCGATGAGGTGTATGAGGCTATATGGTGGCATACGACGGGTCGTGCGAATATGAGTTTGTTAGAGAAGATACTGTACTTGGCGGACTATATAGAGGAGACACGCACGTTTGCTGAGGTTACAGAGCTTAGGGCTCTTTCCTACAGCGATATAGATGCGGCGATGGGACTCGGGATACAGCTCTCGGTGGAGGGTGTTAGGCGAAGTGGCGGTAAGCTGCACAAAAACAGTATAGAGGCACTTTCATACTACGGGAAGGAAGAGTAGATGGCACTATTCGGAAACAAGAAAGACTCAAAACATGCAAAGAGTGAGAGCCGTGTCGTAGCAGAAAAACCACGAGATGTAAAAGGCAGTTACGGACAGCGTCCGAGACAGGAGCCGACACGTTATATGGAGAAGGAGGAGCGCAGAGCAAATCGTAGATGGTTGCGTTTCACCTTGGGACTTTTGCTAGTGGTAGCACTATTGGGCGGCGGAGCTTTTGCGGCTATATATTTTATGACGGAGGCACCGACAATAGCGACAGATGAGCTGAACCCGAATACAGGTGAGGGGCATGGCAATATTCCCCCCACGGCGAATCCTTTAGAGCAAATAGATGCACCTTCGGTGGCGGACGGTCGCAGGGAGGGCACATATACCTTTGCGATAGTGGGCACGGATGTACAGTCGGGCAGTACGGACACCATTTTGGTGGGAATGCTTGACACGGAGTCGGGCGCTTTGAATGTGGTGAGCATACCACGAGATACGCTTGTCAACACAGGCTACAACATAAAGAAGATAAATTACATTTATCCTGCAGCGGTAAATAACGGACATGACGGCATGGAGCCTTTACTTGATGCTTTGGAGGATATGATGGGCTACAGGGTAGACAGCTACGCTCTGGTGGATGTTGACACGGTAGCGTCTTTGGTAGAAGCTATAGGCGGCGTGTGGTTCGATGTACCGGTGGATATGCAGTATGAGGACTATGTACAGGATCTCTATATAGATATAGAGGCGGGTTATCAGAAGCTAAACGGAGAGCAGGCGGTGCAGGTGATGCGCTATAGGTACAGCACAAATGGCACGACTTATCCGGGTGGCGATATAGATAGGATAGATGTACAGCAGGATTTGATGATGGCATTGGCGGAGCAGATGCTATCCTTGGGCAATATACCGAACATAGCACAGATGCTCGAGGTATATGAAGAGGAAGTGGAGACGAATGTGACAACGGGCAATTTATTGTTCTATGCGCAGGAGTTTTTGAAGCTTGATGTGAGCGGCATACAATTTAGTACCTTGCCGGCAAACTACTGGGGCACGGTGTACGGCGAGGGATATTGTATACCCTATGTGGATAACTGGCTTGAGCTGGTGAATACGCAGTTAAATCCCTTCACGGAAGAGATTACGAGGACGCATATAGATATGCTTTACAGTAACGGAGAGACCTTGGAGGGCACGCAGGGTTATATAAACGGTGGGATAGAGTCCTTTAAGGGCTATGATGAAGATGAAAAGATATGGGAGGAAGGGTATTAATGTTAACTCCGAAGGAAGTAATGGAGGAGTGCATAAAAGCACTGGTAGAGAAGAAGGCAAAGAATATAGAGGTACTACGTACGAGCGATTTAACGGTAGTTGCAGACTATTTCGTTATGTGCACGGCGAGTTCTTCAACGCACATAAAGAGCTTGACAGATGAAGTTGAGCGACATATGGAAGAGCGTGACGAGCGTCATTTGAGTAGGGAAGGCTACCGTTCCGGTGGTTGGGTGCTATTAGATTACGGCTGTGTGATACTACACATTTTTGTAGAGGAAACACGTGAGTTTTACGCTTTGGAGAGACTGTGGAGCGACGCTGAAAGTATTGATGTCTCATCCCTTATAGGCCCTCAATAGAGGGCCATCAGAAATATAAAACAATATTAATGCTTGTCAAAAGAGGCGTGGCACCAAGCCCTCGTCTTTTGCCGAGCAAAGATTTTCAAAAATCACGGCGAGTTGCCTGGTCTGATTTTTGAAAAATGTTTAATTTCATCTGAGGAGGGGCGTGTACCCGACGAAGATACCTATCGAGGCTCGAAAGCCGAGAACCTCGAAATTGGCGAAAAACCTGTTTTGCGCCAGACTAAAAATTAGGGAGAGAAATAAGTTGAAGTACGAGTTTAAAGAAATAGAGAAGAAGTGGCAGGACATATGGGAAGAGACGAAACCTTTTAGGGCGGTGACGGGCGGAGATAAGCCTAAGTTTTACCCCTTGGTGGAGTTCCCTTATCCTTCGGGCGACGGATTGCATGTAGGGCATACACGTCCCTATACGGCTATGGACATAGTTGCGAGAAAGAAGAGAAAGCAAGGCTATAATGTGCTGTTTCCCATAGGTTTTGACGCTTTCGGTTTGCCGACGGAGAACTATGCGATAAAAAACCACATGCACCCGAGAGAGGTAACGAAACGTAATATAAAGCTGTTTACAGAGCAACTTAAGATGCTCGGTTTCTCTTTTGACTGGGACAGGGTAGTGGACACCACAGATCCCGATTACTATAAGTGGACGCAGTGGATATTCCTTCAGTTTTATAAGCAGGGTCTTGCGTATAAGCATTCCATGCCCGTTAACTGGTGCACATCCTGTAAAATAGTGCTGGCTAATGAGGAAGTTGTAAACGGCGTGTGTGAGCGTTGCAGCAGTGATGTTGTGAAGAAGGAAAAGAGTCAGTGGATGCTGGCTATTACGAAGTATGCGCAGCGTCTTATAGACGATTTGGACGACTTGGACTTCATAGAGCGAGTGACGGTACAGCAGAAGAACTGGATAGGTAGGAGCACGGGTGCGGACGTTGATTTCAGTACGACGACAGGCGACGTGTTGCGAGTGTTTACGACGAGACCTGACACGCTGTTCGGTGCTACGTATATGGTAGTGAGCCCTGAGCACATGTATATGGACAAGTGGATGGACACCATAGAGAATAAGGAAGCGGTGCGTGCATATATAGTTGAGGCTGGCCGGAAGTCTGACTTTGAGCGCACAGAGCTCATGAAGGACAAGACAGGCGTAAGGATAGAGGGTGTAAGTGCGATAAACCCGGTAACGGGCGACGAGATACCCATCTTCATATCTGACTATGTGTTGGCTAGCTATGGAACGGGTGCTATTATGGGCGTTCCGGGTCACGATCAGCGTGACTGGGAGTTTGCGAAGGCGTTTGGGCTACCTATAATAGAGGTCGTATCCGGTGGCGATATAGAGAAGGAAGCGTTTATTTCAAAAGATGATAGTGCTATACTTGTTAACTCCGGCTTTTTAAATGGTTTGAGTGTAAAAGACGGTATAGTGAAGATAAGTGAGTGGCTTGCGGATAAGGGTCTTGGCGAGAACAGGGTAAACTATAAGCTGCGTGACTGGGTATTCTCACGTCAGAGGTATTGGGGTGAGCCCATTCCGCTCATTAATTGTCCGACTTGCGGTTGGGTGCCTATGGACGAGAGTGAGTTACCGCTACTGCTTCCCGATGTGGAGAGCTATGAGCCTACGGATACGGGCGAGAGTCCTTTAGCAAAGATCCGTGAATGGGTTGAATGCGAGTGCCCGAAATGCGGAGCTGCGGCTGAGCGTGAGACAGATACAATGCCTAACTGGGCAGGTTCATGCTGGTACTTCTTGAGGTATATGAGCCCTGACTGCGATACGGCAGCAGTATCACAGGAGGCGCTTGACTATTGGGATTGTGTTGACTGGTATAACGGAGGTATGGAGCATACGACCTTGCATCTGTTGTACTCAAGATTCTGGCATAAGTTTTTGTTCGACATAGACGTGTTACCGACTAAGGAGCCGTATAAGAAGCGTACGAGCCACGGCATGATCTTGGGTGAGACGGGCGATAAGATGTCGAAGTCGAGAGGCAACGTGGTAAACCCGAACGATATAGTACGTGTGTACGGAGCGGACACTTTGCGTCTGTATATCATGTTCATAGGCGACTTCGAGAAGACGGCGCCGTGGTCTGACAATGCTGTTAAGGGTTGTAAGCGTTTTCTGGATAGGGTCTGGTCCATTTGTGAGGCACGCAAGGACGGCAAGGACGAGAGCTATTCACAGCGCCATGAGAAGATGATACACAAGGCGATAAAGAAGATTGGCGACGATATAGAGCAGATGAAGTTCAATACGGCCATAGCGACGATGATGGCGATGATAAACGAGTTCTCTGATACGGCGCCGTCGAGGGGTGACGTTAAGGCACTTCTGACCATGCTGTCACCGTTTGCGCCGCATATAGCAGAGGAACTATGGGAGCGTCAGGGCTTTAGTGGTAAGGCGAGTGAAGCGACATGGCCAGAGTATGATGAGGCAAAGACAGTAGATGCGCAGACGGAGATAGCGGTACAGGTAAACGGCAAATTGCGCAGTGCTGTGGTAGTCCCCACGGACTGTGCGGAGGACGTTGCGATACAGGCGGCTTTATCCGACGCGAAGATACAAAAGCAGACAGAGGGCAAGCAAGTGGTGAAGACTATAGTGATCAAGAATAAACTTGTTAATATTATAATAAAGTAATAAGTGACAGTTTCTCTTGACATTGTGTGGTAAAAAACGTATAATAAGAGGACACCACGGCTTGAGAAGCCCTTAGCACCGCATGGTGCATTCGGAGGGAGGGAACGAAATGTCAGAGATACACATTAAAGAAAACGAGTCTCTTGATAACGCGCTGAAGCGTTTTAAGAGGAGTTGTGCAAAGGCAGGCGTAATGTCCGATTTGCGCAAGAAGGAGTATTATCAAAGCCCAAGCGTGAAGCGCCGTAAGAAATCAGAGGCAGCACGCAAGAATAAGAGTAAGCGCTACAATTAAGGGCGCACTTCTTAAAAAGTAATACGGGTAGACCTAAGGTCTACCCGTTTCTTTTATTACAAACCATCTAATAATGTAATACACCGTACAAACTAATGTTTGTACGGTGTATTTGTGTTCTTATGGCTTTATTTCATAGGTTCTGTTATAAGAGAGAAGTTCCAAGAAGTCATCTGCTGACATAGGTTTCTCGAAGTAGTAACCCTGAGCGAAATCACATTTAATTTCTCTCAGCCAGAGTGCTTGAGCAAAGGTTTCAACACCCTCGGCAACAACCAGCATGTCAAGATGTTTTGCCATGCTGATTACATCGGCTACCACGACATTACTCTTGCCACCTTGATCCTTAAGATCGAAGAAAGCCTTATCAAGTTTGAGTACATCTGCCTCTATTGAACTGAGCCTGTTGAGAGAGGAAACACCGGCGCCGAAATCGTCTATGGAAATGTGGAAACCGAGCTTTTTGAGCTGTTTAACTCTCTGCAGGAACTTTGACTCGTCACCTATTATGGCACTCTCTGTGACTTCAAATTCAATCTCATTAGTTCTAACGCCATGCCTGTCAATGATGTCGCTAATACGAGTGATTATGGTGTTATCTGTGATAGAGAAGGCAGAGAGGTTAACTGAGATACGCGGAAGGTTGACTGCTCTGCCGTTTCTTATGATAAACTTACAGACTTCCTCCAAAACGTACATGTCAAGGTTAGAAATGAAGCCGTTTCCCTCAAAGACGGGTATGAAAGCATCGGGATAGATCATGTCACCCAGTCTGGGCTTCCAACGCACGAGAGCCTCAGCGCCGCCAATTTGTAGGCTGCCAAAGTCGATCTTAGGCTGATATACGACGAAAAACTCCCTATCGGCTAGCGCCTGTTCCATACGGAAAGTGAAGTTTATTCTATCGTCGTACAGCTTGCCCATAGCCTCGTCATATGTGATGAAAGTGGTTACATGCTGTCCCTTACCCTTTGATCTCGCATTATCGGCACGTCCTATAACATTGGTAATGCTATCCTTTGGATTATTGACGATAACATTTCCGAAAGACATACTGATATTATATTTGTCGCCTATGACATCGCGTATACCGGGCAATATAAATTGCTCATAGATAACAGTCAAGGGGTCGCCGTCGATGACACGTCTGAGTACTAGAAATCTTTCGCCTGCTCTACGTGTGATAAGCGTGGGTGTACCTTCAAATGCTTTTTTAAGTGCCGATGCAACAGCCTGTATTACACTTGTACCTCTATCGGTGCTGTAATAGGTATTTATGGCTTTGAACATATCGATGTCGAGAGAAATCATTTCATATTCTCCGGGATTACTCGACTCTATGAGCTCCTGAGCCATCTCACTGAACTTAGAAAGAGTGGGCAGTCGTGTCACACGATCGGTGCTGTATGCGACTATTAATGCATGTTGCTTCTGCTTTTGCTGTGAATACCAAAAAGCAAGCATGATAAAAATAATCACAGCTAAGCCTATTACAAAGAGATACCACACATCCATAAGCACTTCTATGGTGGAACGCTCCGGAAGAAACGCGTCTGAGTTCAAGTTGAGAATATTTCTGTACTCATCCTCACTGACTCTGTCAAACATGACATTGAAGATTGGTATATATTCATCGGCTATATCTTTCGAAATATAAAACTGCATTGGCACAGATAGATCTGTATGCACAGTTGTACGATCAACATCATCGAGATACAGAGTGGCATATGTTACAGCGCTCTCTGTCGAGATGATAGTGTCCAACTGCTTATCTGCGAATGCGTCGAGAAGGGTATTAAAATCGTCGTAAAATATAATGTCGTTTTCAGGGAAGGCCTCTCGAAATATGTCGTATTCTATGGACTGATACTGAAGCATACCTATTTTAGATGATAACTCCAGAATATCAACTGCATCCTCACTTGCATCCAATATGTTATTATGCACCTGAGCAAATAGAGGCAAGTTGTAATACGGCTCTGTAGGCACATAATATTCAAAATCATGAACACCGTCACCGTAGAGAGTGATAAGAATATCGAAATTTTCATGTAGAGCGGGATCATCGCTCAGTGAGTATGGGTGGTAATTGACCTCGAAGCCATATCGCTCGGCTAAGAGATTGAGTACATCTACCATTGCACCATCCGCTTCACCTTGCTCGTTTGTGAATGAGATCGGCCTATAGCCAGTAATATATCCGACCTCCAAAGGTCTCTCTTGGAGCTGTTCAATTTCACGATTTAGCAAGGAGCGGTGACTTATCTCCAAATTCCTTGCATGATATTTTTCCTCAAGCTCAAGGAAAAAGTTTCCTTCTGTGGTAACGACATCTAAAAATATCGTATCAATTTTATCTAACAACTCAGAGTTTTCGAAATTGGATACAAGAAAAAGGTTGTACACGCCCAAGTTCAGAACATTATTTAATGTCGTGGAATCTCTGTGCTCCGAGTACACTATATAAAAGTCAGCATCTAAATCCATGTAGTGATGAACATCAGAATACACATAGTTAACACTAATATCGTAATACTCACAAAATCTACCTAAAGACTCCTGTCCGATATTGCCCTCATATGTTGCGACAGTCTTGCCGTCCATGCTCTCGTAATCAGCGTAAGAAATAGACATATCTTTGGTCATGAGAGCAATATACGTCTTGCTGAGTGGTGTGTCTGAAAACAAAACATTTTCAGCTCTTTCCTCAGAGCGTATGCTAAGACCGGCAACGTCGACGAAGCCTGTGCGCGCAGCTTCTATTACATCGCCGTCAATGGCAACAAATTCGAACTCTAAGTCACTGACTTCTTCAATTTTCTGAAAAACGTCGTAACCGTAGCCCTTGTTGTTAAGACTGTCCAAGTCATACACAAAGTCTGTGTAGAGTGAGCTGTATCCCACCCGTATGGTTTCGCTGTCTTGTGCTGCATGTGCCGTGTATGTACTTGCCCCAAAAACCGACACTAACAGCAACAACGTGCAACATGATAGAATCTTCGCTTTCAAAATAACACCTCTCCCAAAAAAAGTAGCTAATATTGCAAATAATTGGTTGAGCGCACAACATTATTTACATTTATTTACAACATTTGTGCCTTAATATTATCGTAACATATAAGTCGTGTCAATGACCCTGTCGAAAATGATAGAAAAATGTCGAAAAATGTCACGTTAAATGAACAGAATTGATGAAAAAAGTGTTAAAAAAAGCGTCCAGCACTTCAAAAGAGTGCGGACGCTTAGAAAAATGTAGTTGGTGGTGGGTTCATAGTGTCGGACAGTTTCTCTATAGAGAAACAAGCGTAGTAGGTTTCGTATCTGAAATCGTCCAGTATATCACGTATGGCCTTGTACACATATTCTTTTTCGAACACTATCCTCGCGACAAACTCAGAGTAACGTGTGCCGCACTGTGACAGAATATCTTCACGCATATCTTCAAGGGATTTACCCTTAGCATAACTTCGACCTAAGTTATCGGTGGCTGCGTCTATACTGTCTGCTATAGAAATAACATCTATGATAATCTTGACAGGTGAGGCGACATTGTCAAAGTCGCTTGGGTAACCGAACTTACCGTCATAGCTTTTATGGTGTCCCAAGGCCACATCTAAGATATGTGCAAAAAGCTCAGGGTTATTCAGAAAATGTGCACTATCGGAGTTGCTGCTCGGTATTTCGGGTGCATCCGTTTTTTCGCCGAGGTCGGATAAGGACCTTATGAATCCGTCTGCACGTGTCGAATGCTGCTTAATCATCTCAAATTCCTTATCATTTAGCTTTCTGACAAAGAAGGAGACGAGATGTGAATAGCTTATTTTACCTATGTCGTGAGTAAGACCGGCATACCACACGAACAGTAAAATCTCTTTCACACGCTTCTGTACATCGTCTATACCGTTAATGCCGGGTAAGTCTGCCAAAAACTGCGGATAGTACTTTGCGATGTATTCAACAATAACAAAGGCAATCTTAGCGACCATTACGGAATGTGCATAAGTAGGAGGGTGTCTAAAGACCGTAATTGACAGCAGCATTTTCAGGTATGAGTAGTCATCGAAAATGGTATTACTACCGAAAGCAAAGTTTGTAAGTAAAGATGAGACATGCGAAGCGGAAACACTGTTGGGGATATGGATAACGTAATCGAAAACATCTAACTCTATGCTCTTAGCTAGTTTTTGCCTCTGTTCTTTTGAAAAGTCTTCAAGGGGCACATGTCTGAGATAATATAGGCACAGCCCGCCCATGTGCAGTTTTCTGAATATGTTGTCATAATCATATTCAGAGTCGGCCTCTTCATACATGCGATGCAGAGAATGAACAAGCTCGAGTGCTGAAATATTACCAATATAGTACTCCGCGGCGTAGCGCATATATACATAGCGCAGTTTAGACGAGGTATAGTCGTTTGTTTTACCTAAGTCTAAGTTAGCAAGTATCATAAGCTGGGTCGTAGCGTCATACAAACGCTTAATGTGAACGTCTTTAACAAGGTAAGAGTGAGTATCGGAGCGCAGTAAGCTGATTACGTTACTGCAAGTGTTTTCATAGACATTGCGCACAAAATTGTCAATGGGGAAATCGGGATCGAGCCTCTTTGCGGTGTTATGCCAAAAATCTATAGCTCGGTCGTAGAGTGAAAATGCTTCGTCTATCTTGTGCCTGTGCAAACTGATATAAGAGTTGCCATAGGCTCTCGCTATGAGGTTGCGCGTGTCCTTATCAAAGCTTTCGTATTTCGGAGCGAAGGCTATAACTGCCTCATAACACTCTCGCATCTCGTCTTTGAAAATCGCATCAAGGTAAAAAAGAGCAAGTCCCTTATAGAACATATTGCGAATGTAAAATGCTTCGTCCCTATCACGGGAATACTCGGTCAAGGCATGTCTAATGTTGTAAGACAAACCTGTGTCCACACTTGCTCTGTAACCGGATAGCTTCGCGGCAAGATCCTCCAAATGCTCGGCTTGCTCTCTTGTCATCTCCAGCGGGTTATTGAGAAGTGGCGTAATATGTTCCTCTATGATTAAGTTCGTGTCTTCAATGATCTGTCTAATTTCAGCGCCTCGACGCTCCAACTCCTCACGGATGGTTTCGGGGCTAATGCCCGTCAAATCGGAAAACTGAGTGGAAGAGCGTTCCACGAATAACATTTCATTTTCGACAAGTTTATTATACAGTTCGTTCATGTAAAATGGCTCACTTTCAATTTACATACATAATACATTATAACATGGGAACTTAAATTTGTAAATCTCGGCAATGTTTTAAAACAGAAATTATTTGACCTATATTTCCGCTCTTGAATGGGCTTTTCAGTCCACAGTGTTCAATTAAATCTGTAAAAGACATGTCACTGCTGTGAGCGATAAACTTAAGGTAAAGATTAAGGCAAATTTCTTTGTCTTCCAAAAAGAGAGCGTAAAATTGCAAGGCCACAGTCTGAGCGAGAGCATAGTCAATGTAGTAAAAGGGAGATTTGTAGATGTGGGTTTGCTTTTGCCAGCCACTGCCGCCACTGTAGAAAGGGAGTTCGTTGTAGGCGATATTCGGCCTGTACTGTGCCTCGATCTCCAACCATAAAGCGTCACGTTCCGATGGGCTGAGCTCAGGGTTTGCATAAATACGCTCTTGGAACTCATCTACTTGACAAGCGTAAGGGATAAAGAGTACCGTGTCTTCAAGGTGCTTTCCGGCATATCTTTTTGCGTCATCCCCGAAGAAACGATCGTAATTCGAACTAAGCAGAAACTCCATAGTCATGGAATGTGTCTCATTTATATCCATGGTTGGATTGCTATAGTATTTTTTCTTAGCATTCGAAATAAGGTATCTCGCAAAGGCGTGACCGAATTCGTGGGTGATAACATAGACATCGGAGGCAGTGCGGTTAAAATTTGCATATATGAATGGGTACTTGTAGTCGGGGAGGTATGAGCAAAACCCGCCCGGCATCTTCGCTTCCTTGGCGTAGACCTCGAACAGCTCGTTGTTGTACATGAGTTCTACGAAACTTGAGAAAGGCTCACCCATCTCCATGTACACTTCTTTTGCGCTTGCCATCAGCTCATCACCGAAGATGTGAGGTTTTGGTGCGCCTTTTTTATCGTAGAGTGTCAAGTCGTGGAATGAAAGGGCGTCAAGCCCTAAGCGACGACTCCGCTCGACTTGAATTTTACTAAACAGCGGTACGAGCTCTGTGCGAATCTGTTCTTTGAATGAGGAAACCTCAGTGACGCCATAGCAGTTACGCGTCATACGAGCGTAGCCTAATTCTACATAACTTCTAAAGCCGAGCTTCTTTGCTTGAGTACTGCGGTTCTTAACGAGCTTGTCGAAGATTTCGTCTAATTCCGGCTTAATACTCTCGTAGCACAGGCCTTCAGCGACAAAGGCAGCATGACGCACACTGCGGTCCGCGCTCTCTTTATACGGTGCAAGTAAGGTAAGGGGCATGAGCTCCCCATTGAAGTCCGCCTTGAGGTTAGAAATGAGACTAATGTAACGAGAGACCAAGGCACTCTCTTCACGCATGTCATTAACGATATCCTCAGAGATTAGCATACAATCAAGCTCCATGTTACGCAGTGTGAGCGGTCCGAGTTTATGGGAAAGCTCGTCTTTGAATGGACTGCTCAAAATTAATCTGCAAAGCTTATCGTGCAGTAGTGAGTGTTTGGGCAATACCAGAGAAAACTGCCGAAACTCTTCTTTGTAAAATGTATCATTTACGTTTAAAAAATGCCTAATCCTTGCCAGGGCATGTTGAGTTCTGAAACTATTACGGAGAGCCATAATTTCCTCGTAAATGTTAAACTGCACTTCGCCTTTGGGCGCTGTCTCAAACTGTGACAGCAAGGACTCAATGTTCTCGTGCAGAGCGTCAAAATTCGGACGCTCATAGTGTATATCGGAAAACTTCATGTTCCATCTCCTTACTAAAAGAATAATAGTGCAAGCCCAATGTAAACGATTGAAATGACAAGGATGAGCGGTCCGAAGGTGATAAGAGCGGCAATAAGCATGGCGGCTAAATCACCCTTTTCAAGCTCTATGTTATCATAATGCTCGTCAAGAGACTCTTTATTGCGTTCTTTGGGCATTCTGTCGCGATATTTATCGAAAAGAGACATATAAACCTCCCTAAGCCTGTGGGAAATGGCAGGCCACAAAATGCTTGGGCATGTGCTCACGCCACATAGGGACATCAACTCCACAAACATCCTTGGCATGCGGACAACGTGGGTGGAACTTACAACCTGTAGGTGGATTAACCGGACTGGGCACATCGCCCACAATCATGTTACTGTATTCACGTCGCTCTGCGTCAGGGTCTGAAATTGCGCTGAGCAATCCGAGTGTGTAAGGGTGTAGAGGTTTAGAAAATAGATCGTCCGTTTCGGCGAGCTCAACTAAATTGCCGAGATACATAACGCCTATTCTATCCGAAATGAAGCGTACGACATTTAGGTCGTGGGAAATAAAAAGATAGGTGAGCTTATCACTCTCTTGTAAGTCGAGAAGTAGGTTAATAATCTGTGCTTGTATGGAGACATCGAGCGTGGAAACACATTCGTCGCATACGACGAAGCGAGGGTTTAATGCGAGTGCACGTGCTATGCCTATTCTCTGACGCTGGCCACCGGAAAACTGGTGGGGGTAGCGATGCAACATGTGCGATTGTAAGCCGCATTTCTCCATAACAGACAGAGTGTATTCCTCGAGCGCTTTCTCACCTTTTTTAAACATACCGTGGGCAATGAGTGCCTCGGATATGAGTTGCCCCACAGTCAATCTGGGGTTAAGCGAAGCATAAGGGTCTTGAAATACTATCTGCAATTTCTGACGTAGCTTGCGCATGTCCCTCTCAGCTAGCTTGTTTAGCTCCAGTCCATCATAGCTTATACTACCGGAAGTTGCCTTGTGCAGTTGCAAAATGACCTTGCCCAAGGTGGATTTTCCGCAGCCGGACTCACCGACAAGCCCAAAAATTTCACGTTCGTATATATCGAGGCTGAGACCGTCAACAGCCTTGACCTTCTTGTCACTGCGTCCGAAACCTAGGCTCTTTTTCAGCTGAAAGTGCATTTTTACATCCTCTAAACGGATGAGAACACGCCTGTTATCACTCATGATCACACCTTGCTTTCTCGGGGTGGAAGCAACGAATACTCTGACCCTCAGACACGGATAGTAGCACAGGCTCAACTTGGGTGCAATGTGAATCCGCGTAGGCGCATCGTGGTGAGAACTTACAGCCCTTGGGTAAAGATAAAGGAGGCGGAACGGCGCCGCCTATAGCATCCAAGCGTCTTTTAGAGCGTGAGTTAGCACGAGGTATACTATTTAGTAAGGCTGAGGTATAAGGATGTGTGTAGGGTTTGTCCTTGCAGAAGATGAGGTCGACAGGTGCGTATTCTACAATTTGACCGCAATACATAACAGCGACAAAGTCCGCCACTTGTCGTATAACGCCTAAGTCGTGCGTGATGAAAAGTACAGCGGTGGAAAGCTCGTCTTTTAGATTTTTAATAAGCTGTAGAATTTGGACGCCGATGGTGACATCTAAAGCGGTGGTAGGCTCATCGGCTATGAGAAGTTTCGGACGACAAGCGAGCGCCATGGCTATCATTACACGCTGACGCATACCACCGGATAATTGATGAGCATATTGAGCGGCGACGAGTTCCGGATCAGCGATCTTGACACTGTTAAGCAGAGCGACCGTTTCGGAAAGCGCCTCTTTTTTTGACATGCGACGGTGTAGCATTAGCACCTCGGAGAGCTGACGCTTCACGGTGAAAACCGGATTTAGGCTTGTCATGGGTTCTTGAAATATCATTGAGATTGAGTTACCGCGTATGCTGCGTAAAGCTTGTGCGTTGAGCTTAGCCATGTCCGTACCTTGAAAAATAATCTCACCGTCCGCTATGCGTTGATTATTCTCAAATAGCTGTAATATGCTAAGAGCGGTCTGGCTTTTGCCGGAGCCCGACTCGCCTATTAATCCGAGAGTTTGCCCCTCGTTAATGCTAAATGAGACGCCGTTGACAGCTCTGATGGTGCCGCGCTTTGTCTCAAAATATGTATGTAGATTTTTGACTTCAAGTACACTCATAAGCGCACACCTCCTGTTTTTACTTATTCACTATTGCGAGGATCTAAGGCCTCGCGCAAGGCATCGCCCAAGAAATTGATGCTTACAGCGGTGGTGACGACAAAGAGGGCGGGTATGAGCCAACGCCACCAGTAAAATTCAATAACAGCAAGTTCCTGTGCAGACGTGAGCATGTTACCCCATGAGGGTGTGGGATCGGCTACCCCGAAGCCCAAAAAAGAGAGCGCTGCCTCCGAAAGGAGCGAAGACGCATAGCTCAGACTAAGGTTTACTATTACAAGATTAAGTATGTTTGGCATTAAATGACGTACCATTACAGTGCTACTACGCAGTCCCAAGGCCTTTGCAGCAGTCACAAAATCCTTTTCACGTTCGGACAGTAGCTGGGCACGTATAAGTCTAGCCAAGGACATCCAGCCCAAAAGGCCTAAAATAATCATGATTAGATAAATCTTCTGTGATTCCTCCATACTAAAGCCTACAGCGTAGGAAACGGTGATGGCTATAGGATAAAAAGGTATGGCGGAAAAAATATCCGTTACTCGCATGAGGATGCTGTCGACAATGCCACCGAAATAGCCGGCACACAGTCCCACAATAAGTGCGATGGTGCATGAGATGAAAACAGCAATGGCACCAACGGTAAGAGAGATGCGCCCACCGTGTATGAGTCGTAAAAACATGTCTCTACCATACTCATCTGTGCCGAAGATGTAGCCGTCATTACCCCAAGAGTCGATTTCGCCGTCGCTACTTATAGCGTAAAACTGGTAATAGTCGGCAAAGATACGCGAATAGTCATTTGAGCTGTCGGGAACTGTGAGTTGATTATAATGGTCATTACCCCAAAAATAGAAGTCACCGGTGTCCGTAAGTGCGTAGAAGTTAGAGTAACCGGAGCCTATTTCGGATATGTTACCCTGAATATCTGGTATGGTGAGGAGCTTGTCTTGAGCCGCACCCCAAACGTAAAGCTCACCGTCAGAATCAAGTGCGAGTACACTTCTGTTCGTGCTCACTATGTCTATGACCTCGGTGCTACCGTCTGCTATGTTTTCCGGTATGAGCATGGAAAACTCCGTACCCCTGTCACCGAGCACGGCTACGCTATTATCATCTAGCAGTAGTGCCACATTATTGTCGGACAAGGAAAATTTAAGAACCCGACCTTCGAAAGAGGAGGGGAGCCTATAGTTACTCTCAGCTTGAGTACTGCCCCAAACGATAAACTCACCGCCACTGAGCAGTACCGCACTGTACTCGGATAGTGCCTCCATTTGAATTATGTGCTCACCGTTTTTCAAAGCCTCTGTGACTGCAGTTGGCACCTCGGTTTGTCCATTACCACCGTAGCCCCAAGCGAAAAGTTCACCCCCCTCGGTTAGAGCTAACATGTGATTTGCACCACAGGCTATGTCTGATATAATTTGACCGTTTAGCGCCTGTGGGATATCGAAGATATGCTCAGATACATTTTCCTGCTGCTTATTTGGTTCTGTGCCCCAAATGTACATGTCGCCATCTGTAGTCAGGGCGGCACTAAAGGATACACCGGAGGATATTTTATCGATATCTTTATCTGCCAACTCTTTTGGATACTTTAAGTAGTTGATGCCCGGACGTAAGTTGGCGTGTGTGAGTTCAAAATGATTTTCGTTTAGTGGCATAAGCATAGATCCAACAAAGCAGAGTAAAAACATAAAAAGAAAGCCAAAGGCACCGAGTGCCGCAAGTTTACTGCGCCTCAGCTTTGCTAAAGTCGTCTTCGCAGGCGACAAAATGACCTCATCTTCAAAAGAGACCGATGCGGTGTTTGCGCCCTTTAAGGAGCTCTTGAAAAGCTTGCCTATGGAGCGTATGAACTTTTTGTTTTCTCCCTTTGACATGGCGATGTTCCTATCAGTTAAGCTTTATTCGTGGGTCGACCAGTGCATAAACTATATCCGCAACGAGTACGGAAACAAGGCTGATAAGCGCATAAAATAGGTTGAGGGTAATGATAAGCTGATTATCTCTGTTGCCAACGGCCGAGACGATAAGCGAACCTATACCGTTATATTGAAATACCGTCTCGATAATTGCGCTACCGGCAAAAAGTGAGAACAGTGTGAATATGACAATGTAAGAGACCGGTATGAGTGCATTGCGAAATGCGTGTGAGTATATGACGACTTTCTCCGAAAGCCCTTTTGCACGTGCTGTGCGAATATAGTCTTGACTGAGCGCCTCTATCATTGCATTTCTGATATAGCGAATAGCGCCGGCAAGGCTGATTATCGTCAGGGTAAGAGTGGGCAAAAATAAGGTCCTGAGTGATTCAACTATAAGTTCGAAACCACTTAGGAGTGTAGTGTTTGGCATGCCGCCCATGGGGAAAAGTCCGAGGTTTACGGCAAAAATATAAATTAGAAGTATGGCGAGGAAGAAGGAAGGCACGGAATAGGTGATAAGCGAAAAGATCTGCCAACCGTTGTCGAAGAGAGAGTGCCTTTTAACAGCGCATTTAATGCCGACGGGTATGGCTATAAAAAGATATAGAAAATTAACACAGAGGTTGAGTGTGAGTGTGTTTGAAAGCGGTACACCGATAACCTCGGACACAGGTCTGTTGTATGTATTTGAGTAGCCGAAGTCACCGACAAAAATGTTTTTTATCCATGATACGTACTGGCTGACCAAGCCTTTGTCGAGTCCTAATTTAACGTACATAGCGTCATAGGCGGCTTCGTACTGCTCCTCGGATATGTCGGTAGGCAGCATAAGGCGCACAGGGTCACCGGGCATTATTTTCACTATACCGAAAATAATTACGGAAATGAAAAAGATGACCGGAATCAATATGAGTATTCGCTTTGCTATGTAAGACAGCATAGTATACCTCAATAACGTGTATTCAGAAAAATGCGCCGTGCATATGATAGGAAATTAGCATATACACGGCGCAACAATTAATAAAGCAGTGGGTTCTTAGCCCTTGGATATCTGGCAGATGATGTTATAGTACTTTGCGTAAGCGGTGGTTTCAAGACCGTTGACGCTGACGTGCGAGATATCAAAGTTCTCGTTTGAGTATAGGGGTACTTGTGGCATAAGCTCGTTCCAACGAATTTGATACTGCATCCAAGCATCGAGATACTCCTCTGTCTGCGTGGGTTCAAGCTCACGCATAGCCATGATGGCGGCATCAAGTTCGGGGTCGCTCAGCTGTCCGCTGTTTTGGGTTGTGCCGACGAAATCGCTGTGCCACTGTGAATGGCGATCAAATACAGCGGAGAAGTTCGTGGCGAGTCCGAAAGCGTTATAAATTCTATCCTCGCCTAGTTCGAATGAATAGTAATAATTTTCGAGTACCGAGCTCCACTCACCCGTGTCGACGTTAAAATCCATGCCTGCAAGCGGCGCATTCGCTGTGTACTGTATTTCAGTGATATCGGTTGCGATATTGTCCATAGCGAGGTAGTTGATGGTCAAAGGCTCGCCGGCCGCATTGTGGCGCAGGTAAGAGCCGTCCTCCGAGACCTTAGTGCGGTCAAAGGGGGTTGAACCATCAGCTTCATAGATCCACTCCGATTCATCTAAGTAGTTGTTTGCAGTATCAATGTTAAAGGAAATGGGCAGAAGCTCTTGCTGGAGGTCTGCGCCACGCTCTATGTACATCCACTGACCGAGCCCGTACTCAGCGTCGACAGTGGTGCCGTATCCGCCTAAAACGTGATCAACGACGGCATTGCGATCTATAAGCGAAGCGAGTGCCCAACGTACGTTAACATCAGCGGTGGGGCCCTCGTCACAGAGCAGTGCGAGGTAACCGTAACCTGCACGCAAGTACTCACGTACATTGACGGCATCAGAGGCTTTTGCGGCTTCTATCATGTCTATGCCGACTATGCCCTCGACGATGTCTACCTCACCGTTAATTACCCACTCAACAGAGGTTTCTAAAGGAATGACCTTCTGTACAACGTATTGGAAGCTTGGCTTATTACCCATGTAATCGCCCTTGAAATACTCATTTTTTTCCAAGGTCAGAGTGTCGTTCTCAAAGGATGAGAAGGAGTAGGGGCCACAAGTCACTGTTGGTGCAAAACGCTCAGTGCTTGCAATGCGTTCACAGTTTGTGAGCAAATCGCCCTCGGAGAAGGAGAGACTCGAACCGTTTGCATCGCTCACTATCTCGGCAGATGGTAGATACGTATCAAAGTGTATGGGCAATATCATAGCATGCACAGTTTCCCAGAAAAAGGGAAGGGACTCTGCAGGTATGGTAATAGAAAACTGTAAGTCGGATATGAGTGAAACACCCTCGAACGTGGTGCTTTCACCTGTGAAATACGCAGAGTATCCTAAAAGACCTTTATAACTTGACGTAGAAGCACCGGCTGTTACCCACTCGGGCGAGGACGACCATAGTACGGAAGCGACATAATCTCTGGCGGTAATCTTATCGCCGTTATTCCAGTAAAGGTCATCGTGCAGGGTGAAAGCATAGGTCTTGTTACCTATGTCGTCAAGTGAAATTTCGACATTGGAAACAACAGTCTCGTTAAGTATAATTTCACCGTCGGGTGATAACTCATAGGTGTGCATGTATCCAGCTGTAAGAGCTTGTACCGACATGTCATAAGCGTTGTTACCGAAACCGGAGATAAAGTCACCGCTCATGCTCGAGGTACCGACCATAAGCGTGTCAATCGGAATTTCACTAACAGCAGACACAGGTGCTTCGCTCGGCGCAGATGATTCTGCGACCTCTGCGGATTCTACGGGAGCGGCGCTTTCATCAGGTGTTTCGGATGATATGCATCCTGTCAAAGTAAATAGCGAAAGTGCGGCGACAAGTAGTATGCATAGGATTTTTTTCATTAGTTTCCCCTCTCTCAAAAACCATAATATTTATTGTCTTTACACATAATAACTCTAACACATTCACACAACTTTGTAAATAAAATTTACCATACATAACGAATAGTGAACAATGAATAATGAAAAATTATTGTGCCGAGGCTATTGTGCTTTTCTGAACTTACTCAAAACGAAGACAAAAGTTTATCAACCACCTGCAAGCAAATTGCGGCAGTGCGGTCAAACTCCTTCTTAAACTCATCCGCACCGCCCGTGATGGAGTCGGACACAGTTTTAATCGATACACAGGGTATATTATTTCTGTCGCAGATCAAAACGAGGGCGGCAGCCTCCATCTCGACGATGTCAGCACCGAAAGTCTTGTGGAGATATTCCTTATGCTCCTTTGTGTCAATGAACTTGTCGCCGGAAGCACAAGTGACTTTTTTTAACGAAGGCTCAACACTGAGCGCAAGCTCGATTAAATCGCTGTTTAGCGGCAAATTGACTTCAGGATAGTCGATATACCTACCTACCTCACAGTTATCAGCGGCGGAGGTGTCAAAGTCGTAGTGCACGACGTTTTCGACTATGCAGGCCTTGGCGAGTGACATTTCGGGCGTGAGACCGCCAACTATGCCGAAGTTAACAACTAACTCGACCTCGAAGCGGTCGATTAGAAATTGAGTGCCGGCAGCTGCGGCTATTTGCCCTGCTCCGCATTGTAAAATGTAGAGCTCACAATTTTTTATGTGGCATTTGTAGACTGTAAAGGCCTTGCAGTCAAGTGTTTCAAGCTCAGTGGCATAACGAGCGACAACGGCGCTGATTTCAACAGCAACGAGCATTCCGATTTTTTTCATAACATTATCCTCTTTCATCATTAATGTTTTAACACACATGACGAGATTATAGCACAAATACAAACGTCTTTCAAGCGCCGCACAATTAGCTGCAAAATTGATGAAAGTGTCAGAAAATGCGTGGCAATACTGGCAAAAGGACAAAAATGTTGTTTATGGCAACAGTGTGGTATAAGTGCTTGAAAAGAGTAGGATGGTGTGTTAAAATAATTAACGAATTGTTAATGAAAATTAAGTGAAAATGTAAGGAGGGATATGAATGGGTAGATATTTTATACGCAGAGTGTTGGCGACGATACCGCTAATGTTGGTAATATCTATTTTCATTTTTATGTTCATTCACCTGATACCGGGCGATCCTGCAAAGGCGTTAGCGGGTGTTGAGGCATCCTATGAGGAAGTCGAGGCTATAAGGGAGGAGTATGGACTGAATGATCCCCTACACATACAGTACTTAAACTATATGTCGAATCTACTTAGGGGCGACTTGGGCATGAGTTTGAAGTCCTATACGCCTGTGTCGGAGCTGATTTTGAACAGACTGCCCGTCACTTTGACGCTTGTGCTTGCGGCTATGGCGTGGGCGCCGATATTGGGCATATTAATAGGAGTTATGTCCGCTATAAATAGGGGCAAGGCGGCAGACCATGTGGGCATGTTCATAGCGATAACCGGTTTGTCTGCACCCGGGTTCTGGCTGGCGCTTATGGGTATGCAGATATTTGCGGTGCAACTTGGCTGGCTACCGGTCGGTGGTCTGGACGATGGGATAAAGAGTCTTATTTTGCCGTCGTTTACCATGGGTTGCGGTATAATGGCTGTGCTTGCACGTTACTCACGCTCGTCCATGCTTGAGACTTTGCGTGAGGACTATGTGAGAACGGCGAGGGCGAAGGGGCAGAAGGAGCGCATAGTGCTGTTCACACATGCGTTTAGAAACTCGCTTATACAGGTCGTTACCATACTGGGATTGCAGATAGGTGCTTTGCTATCGGGCTCGGTTTTGACGGAAACAGTATATTCACTGCATGGTTTAGGCAGGCTGTTGTTTGACTCCATAGCATTTAGGGACTACCCTACGATACAGGCCTTGCTTATGATATTTGCATTGCAGTATGTACTTATAAATCTGGTGGTTGATCTGCTGTACGGCGTGATAAACCCGAAGATACGATACGATTGATGGGAGGCGATAACATGGATGAGAATGTAAAGAAGATAGAACAAGAATTTATAGACGAGACCGTGGCGGCTGCGTCTTCAAGCAAGGCACGTGATTTTGCGAAGAAGTTTTTCAAGCGCCCTACATCTGTGCTGGGTCTTGCCATAATAGTTAGTTTGATAATATTATCTTTTATAGGTCCGTATATAGCGCCCTATGATTTTCAGGCGTATGACTACATGAATACGTTTGCACCGCCGAGTGCGGAGCATATATTCGGCACGGACAACTTCGGCAGGGACGTGTACAGTAGGATACTGGTGGGCACGAGCCTGACTTTGGGCACGGCGCTATCATCTGTTATAGTGGGTGCTGTGATAGGCACGATATTGGGACTGCTAGCGGGTTATTACGGTGGTATAATAGAGTCTTTGGTCATGCGTTTTTCGGACGTACTTTTCAGTTTCCCCGATATACTGCTCGCCATAGCTATAGTGGCGATATTGGGGCCGGGCATAATAAATGTGTTCATAGCGGTTATGGTGTTTACTGTGCCGAGTTTTGCGAGGATGATGCGCAGTGCGACATTGTCTGTGAAGGGTGCATTGTATGTTGAGGCGGCACGCAGTATAGGTTGCAGAAACGGCAGGATACTCATGGTGCATGTGTTACCGGGTACTATGCATGCATTTATAGTAAACTTCACTATGCGTATAGGCTCGGCAATAATGGCGGCAGCGTCCTTGAGCTTTTTGGGTTTTGGAGCGGATATAACGGAGCAACCTGAGTGGGGGGCTATGCTGTCCGTGGGCAGAAACTACTTGAGCAATGCACCGCATTTGGTTTATTTCCCGGGTCTGTGCATTTTCGTTACCGTGTTGGCGTTTAACCTCTTGGGTGATGGCTTGAGAGATACGCTTGACCCGAAGATCAAGTAGGGGGGGCGATTTGAAATGGATAATATACTGAGTGTAAGAGATCTTAGGACGGAGTTCATGACGGGTAAGAGGAGCAGTGTGACTGCTGTAAACGGCGTGAGTTTTGATATAGCTAAAGGTGAGATAGTCGGGCTTGTGGGTGAGTCGGGCTGCGGTAAGAGTGTGACCTCACTTTCAATAATGAGCCTTTTTAAGGGCACATCGGGCAAGGTGACGCAGGGCGAGATAATATTCGGTGAGCAGGACTTACTTAAATTGCGTGAGGGTGACATGCGCAAAATAAGGGGCGGCAAGATGAGCATGATCTTCCAAGAGCCCATGAGCAGTTTGAATCCTGCTATGCGTATAGACAAGCAGCTCATAGAGGGGATAAAGATACATACGGGCGTGGGCAAGGAAGCGGCGTTAAAGCGTGCGCATGAGCTTTTGGGTCTCGTGGGCATACCCGACCCCGGTCGTGTGATGAAGAACTATCCGCATCAGTTATCGGGCGGCATGAGCCAGAGGGTCATGATAGCGATGGCGATGAGCTGTGAGCCTGAACTTCTAATAGCTGATGAGCCGACGACTGCCCTCGATGTTACGATACAGGCGCAGATACTGGAGCTCATGAAGAAAATACAGGTGGAGAAGGGCATGAGTATACTTCTCATAACGCATGATTTGGGCGTGGTGGCGGAGATGTGTACACGCACTATAGTCATGTATGCCGGCAAGATAGTGGAGACGGCGCCGACGGTGGAGTTATTTAAGCGTCCCCAGCATCCGTATACACAGGGACTGATAGCGTCGGTACCGAAGTTGGGTTCCGGAGTTAAGACTTTACCGAGCATACCGGGCAGTGTACCCGATATATCGGCTATGCCACCCGGCTGTAAGTTTGCGGCACGTTGCAAGTTCTGCATGGATAGGTGTAAGACGGAGGAACCCGAGCTTGTGGATATAGCGGCAAATCAGAAGGTAAGATGCCACCTAAAGGAGTTTTGATATGGATAATATGGATAAGATAGTATCACTGAAAAACGTAAGTAAGCGCTTTGCTGTGGGCAAGACGCTGTTTGGAAAGCCGAACAAGTTTGTGCATGCGGTAAACAATGTGAGCTTCGATATATACAGGGGCGAGACGTTTTCCATAGTGGGTGAGTCGGGTTGTGGCAAGAGCACGACGGGGCGTCTGATAAATCATTTACTAAGGCCTGACAGTGGTGAGGTGTTATTCAACGGTGTGGATATAGCTAAGCTGTCGGAGGAAGAAGTGCGTCCGTATAGGAACAAGATGCAGATGATATTCCAAGACCCTGCCGGCAGTTTAAATCCACGAATGAGGGTGGAGGATCTCATAGCGGAGCCTTTGCTTGTGCATACGAATATGTCGAGGGAGGCGCGTATAAAAGTAGCGCATGAGCTCTTGGGCGTTGTTGGCCTCAGCTCGAAGCATGCACGTAGGTATCCGCATGAGTTTTCGGGCGGTCAGAAGCAGAGAATAGGCATAGCAAGGGCGCTTACCGTTAATCCCGAGCTTATTATAGCTGATGAGCCTATATCGGCACTTGACGTGTCCATACAGGCGCAGGTGCTCAACTTGCTAAACAGCTTGCAGGAGAAGTATAAGCTTACATATCTGTTTATATCGCATGACTTATCGGTAGTTGAGATGATATCGGATAGGATAGCGGTAATGTATCTTGGCTTTGTGGTAGAGATGACGGACAAGGAGTCTTTGTACGCTAAGCCAATGCACCCTTATACGCAGGCATTATTGTCGGCGGTACCCATACCCGATCCCGAGCATGAGGCACAGCGCATTATACTTGAGGGCGATATACCGAGCACTATTAATTTACCGCAGGGCTGCCCATTCATGGCACGCTGCAAATATGTTCAAGAGAAATGTAAAACGGAGCGGCCGGAGAATAGGGAGATAGAGGCGGGACATTTCGTTGCTTGTCATTTTCCCTTGGCGTAGCGCTTTGTAGGGGTCGATGCCCACATCGACCCGAATTTTTCTGTGAAAAATTCTTTGCATATTTCTATTTTTTGTTTTAGTCGGGGCTGTGCCCCGAGCCCCCTTGGGGGAATTTCGCTTTTGCGAAAAGCGAGCAGGCGTTGTCCCTGCACCCCAAAATTTTTTGAAAAAAATTTAGTAAAACTTTTGATTCGGGGCTGTGCCCCATGAAACAACTAAGGAGGAGAGCGCATGAACAAGGCATTGATAGAGGCGTGTGTAGGTTCGTATGAGTGTTGCAAGGCGGCGTGGGAGAATGGGGCGGACAGGTTGGAGCTCTGTGCAAACCTTATCATAGGCGGTACTACACCGTCGGTGAGCCTGTTTAAGCAGGTGCAGAGGGATAGTGATGTTAAGATAAATGTGCTGATCAGACCTCGTTTTGGTGATTTTCTGTATACGGAGTCTGAGATAGAGAGCATGTGCGAGGAGATAAGCACTTTCCGTGACTTGGGCGCAAACGGTGTCGTGATTGGCGCCTTGACGGCCGAGGGTGACTTAGATAAAGCGGTTATGCGTAGGATGATAGACTGTGCAGGAGATATGAAAATCACCTTGCATAGGGCATTTGATATGTCACGTGATGCATTTGAGGCTATGGAAACGGCGATAGAATTGGGTGTGAGCACTATATTGACTTCCGGTCAGCAGGGTGATGTAGTGGCAGGTAAGGATATGTTAAAAGCTTTATTTGAACGTGCGGCAGGACGCATAGACATAATGGCAGGCTGCGGCGTGAAGAAGTATAATATTATGGAATTGCATGAGCATACGGGCATAAAGGTGTTCCATACGACGGGCAGAAAGGAAAACTTGGATTCCGGTATGAAATACAGGAATGCAAATGTCTATATGGGCATACCGGGAATGTCGGAGTATGAGATATGGCGTACGGATGGAGCGGAGTTTAAAGAGTGTGCGGACATAGTGCATTCATTTGCGTAAGTGAGGTTGAGAGCGATGGGAGATAAGAAGCGAGTGCTTGTAGCGGCCATGCACCATGAGTCGAATTCATTTAACCCTATAATAGCGGGTGAGAGTGACTTTCACGTGTTTAGGGGCAAGGAGCTTTACGATAATTTTAGAAGAAACGATTCGCTGTCGGGTGTGGCGGAGACCTTGTTAAATGCCGGCTATGAGTTAGTACCGACGGTGTTTGCGAGAGCTGTGCCCAATGGTGAGATAGACCCGGTGTTTTTCACGGAGTTAAAAGACGAGATACTTAAAATAGCTAAAGAGGAAAATGAGAAGAAGGCGATAGATGGCATATGCCTGTCTTTGCACGGCTCTATGCGCATAAAGGACTTGGGAGAGGCCGAGGGTATATTGCTGCGTGAGCTTAGGGCGATGTTCCCGACCTTGCCACTGTTTTCGTCTCTGGATATGCATACGACTATGACGGCTGATATGTTCAATAATTGTGACGGTTTTGTCGGCTATAAGTGTGCTCCGCATACGGACTGCACGGAGACGGGCGAACATGCAGCGCAGATGCTGATATCGGCGTTTGAGCAGGGTTTTAAGGCACACAGTGCGTGGGTGCGAGTGCCTATACTAATAGCAGGTGAGCAGTCTTCGACGAATACAGAGCCTATGATAGAGCTTATAAATAAGCTGCGTGAGGTAGAGAAGGAAGAGGGCATAGCTGCGGCGTCTTACTTAATGGGCTTTCCTTGGTCTGATAATGCGGACAGCTCGGTGGCGGTTTATGTCGTAGCGGACAGTGCGGAGCTTGCAAAAGAGCGTGCTCTCATGTTAGCTGATCTAATATGGAGTAAAAGGGACGATTTTTGCTTCCATACGGAGACGTATGAGGAGTGCAAGGCACTTGATGTGGCGTTTGAGGCGGTAAAGATGGGAGAAACGCCTGTGTACCTGAGCGACTCGGGCGATAATCCGACTGCAGGCTCGTCCTCTGACTGTACAGGATTTTTGAGGCTCATAATAGAAGATGAGCGTACGGAGAGCTTAAGAAATAATGTTATTTACGGCGGCATATATGACCCTGAGGCGACGGCTATGTGCGAGGGCAAGGTTGGCGAGGAGCTGAGTCTCACCTTCGGTGCGAAGTTCGATAAGGTTACGACGAGCCCTATAGAGGCGAGGGGCGTGGTGAAGGCGTTTATAAAGGACTGGGGCGGTGGCTTTAAGAGTGACTTGGCACTGTTTTCTACGGGCGGCGTTGATATAGTGCTTGCAAAGGAGCATGTTGGATATGTCACGCCGAAGATGTTCGAGGATCTGGGACGTGACCCGAGTGAGGCTGATATAGTGGTGTGTAAGCTTGGGTACTTGACGGACGATCAGGACAAGGTGGCGAAGCGTAGTATAATGGCGCTTTCCAAGGGCAGTACGAACGAGGACTTGAAGACCCTACCCTATGTGAAAGTGCCGAGACCTATATTCCCCTTGGATGAGAATATAGAGTATAGAGCGCAAGATAACTTGCGAGCGAAATAAGCGCAGAGCACCCAAAGTCTTAGGGGCGAAGCCGAATTAAAAGCTTTACTCGATTTTTTGAAAAAAATCGTGGGGTGCAGGGGCAAAGCCCCTGCTCGCCGTCCGCAGACGACGAAATCCCCAAGGGGTTCGGGGCACAGCCCCGACCCAAAAAATAAAAAATAAAACAGAGAAGCGCCCTCGTCATTGACGAGGGCGTTCTAGACTGTCGAAAAACAGGTTTTTCGACAAAAGGGGGTTCTCGGCTTGCGAGCCTCGAGCGGAATCGGAGGCGTGTACACGCCCCGCCGCCGATAAAATCTAACATTTTTCTAAAATCAGACCAGGCAACTCGCCGTGATTTTAGAAAAATCTTTGCTCGGCAAAGGACGAGAGTTTGTTGCCATGACTTTTTTGACAAGCTGAAACGCCCTCGTCAACGACGAGGGCGTTCGCTTATCCTATTTTTATTCTTCGTCCTGCAGAGCCTCGAAGCCGACTTCGCCGGTGCGTACCTTGACGACGTCCTCGACATCGTAGATGAAGATTTTACCGTCGCCTATTTTGCCTGTGTGTAGCGCCTTTTTTATGGTGCTGACGAGTAAGTCAACCGGTATTTTGCAAATGACAATTTCGACTTTGATTTTAGGTAAGAGCGTTGTTTCGACAGGTAGTCCACGATAGTAGTTGGACGAACCCTTCTGCATACCGTAGCCCATGACCTGAGTTACAGTCATGCCGGTGATACCTATGCCGTCAAGAGCGGCCTTAAGGGCGGCGAACTTGTCTCTTTTTGTGACAATAACAACTTTCGTGATCTTTGCGTCTTTTGTAGCAGTGTTTACGACCGGGACGGACAAGTCGTCGGAGACGGAGACAGCAGGACTGACATCGTCATCGTAGAGCTCCTCGTCTTTTCTGAAGCTTGTTCCCATGGGTATGGGCATGAAGTCTGCGTAGCTGCTGGAGAGGCCATGTTCCTCTATGTCAAGGCCGGCAAGCTCTTCTGCCTTTGTCACTCGAAGACCGATAGTCTTTTTGAGTACAAAGAAAACTATACCCATGCTGATGGCGACCCATGCGATGACGGCTACAACGCCTAAAGTCTGTATGCCCAAGAAAGTGAAACCACCGCCGTAGAGAAGACCGCTATCGACGGCGAAAACACCTGTGAGGATGGTGCCGACAGCGCCTGCCATACCGTGTACGCCGACAGCACCGACAGGGTCGTCGATTTTAAGTGTCTTATCGACAAACTCTATGCCGAAAACAACAACGAAAGCGGCGATAAGTCCGATGAAGAAAGCGCCTGTGGGTGTAACCATGTCACAGCCAGCGGTGATGGCGACGAGTCCTGCAAGTGCACCGTTTAAGGTCATGGATACATCGGGCTTTTTGTAACGCACCCAAGTGATGACCATGACAACGGCGGCAGCGGCTGCTGCTGCTATGTTCGTGGTCATAAATACGTTCGCAGCGAGCTCTATAGATCCGTCCGTCATGGAGACAGTGGAACCGCCGTTAAAGCCGAACCAGCAGAACCATAGAATAAATACACCCAAGGCACCGAGTGTGAGGCTGTGACCGGGTATGGGGCGGGCTTCGCCGTCTTTTGAGTATTTTCCGATACGAGGACCGAGCATCTTTGCGCCTACGAGTGCCGCAACGCCACCGACCATGTGTACGGCGGTCGAGCCGGCGAAGTCATGGAAACCGAGCTGTGAGAGCCAACCGCCGCCCCAAATCCAATGGCCGGAGATAGGGTAGACTAGGGTGCTGATGATTACGCTGTATATGCAGTAAGTTGAGAACTTCGTACGCTCAGCCATAGCGCCCGACACTATAGTTGCGGCAGTGGCGCAGAATACCGTCTGGAATATGACAAATGCAGAGGAGGGTATGGTGGAACTGTAGTCACCTTGAATGAAGAAGTCGAAACCACCGAAGAAGGCGCCGTCACCGCCGAACATAATGCCGAAGCCGACAAACCAAAACATAAGTGAGCCGAGAGAAAAGTCCATAAGGTTCTTCATTATGATGTTACCTGCGTTTTTCGCCCTTGTGAAGCCTGTTTCCACCATGGCGAAGCCTGCCTGCATGAAAAAGACTAAGGCGGCACCCAGTAAGGTCCAAATTGTATCTACTCCTGAAAACATATTAATTACCCCCTAAAAATTGTGGGCGTGTATTTTACGAAGAGAAATCGTAAAATACACGCCCTTGTGTATATCTTCTGTTATTAATTAGTCTACGCTGTACAGAAGTTCCGAATAAGTCGGGAAGCTCCAGTACTTGCCGGGAATCATGAGTTCGAGCTCGTCAACCTTGATGCGAAGCTCGTTCATTTTGGAGAAAACGATGCTGTGGAAATATTTTGCAAGCGCTTGATTGTCCGTGATATCGCTGGCACTTACCAGTGTGTCTTCGAGCTCGCTGACCCGCTTAAACATGCATGAAGTCAAGTTGCTGAGCCTCTTCAATAACTCTGTTTCAATAGTGACGTCAATGTCATTTTGCTTTTTGGCGTTTAACAGAGCAACGAGTTCAGTCTGGTATGCGAAGCTTGAGGCACAAATATCCTTGCGCACTATATCGATTAGCGTCAGAGCTTCAATGTTAATGGTTTTGCAGTAGCCCTCAAGTAAGATTTCGTAGCGAGACTCTATCTCTGATTCGGAGAATATGCCTAGCCTTGTGAACATATCTATGTTCTTTTCTTCGACGTAAGCTGGCAGAGCATCTGCTGTGGTTTTGTAGTTGGAGAGTCCTCTGCGCGCTGCCTCACTGACCCATTCGTCTGAGTAGTTATTGCCGTTGAATATAATTCTGTCGTGTGCGTTTATTGTCTCTTTTATGAGTGCGGCTAACTCTGCGTTAAAGTCCGTGGCGGACTCTAAACGTGTTGCAAAGCCTTCAAGGACATCCGCTACAGCGGAGTTTAGGACAATGTTTGCACCCGAGATGGAAAAGGCAGAACCGAGCATACGAAACTCGAACTTGTTACCTGTGAATGCGAAGGGGGAGGTGCGATTTCTGTCCGTTGTATCTTTCGCAAAATGCGGCAGGACGGAAGCGCCTATCTGCATCTGCACCTTTTCTATGCCCTCGTATTCACTGTCGGACTTTATAGCATCCAAAATACCTGTAAGCTCATCACCTAAGAATATGGAAACAATGGCGGGTGGAGCTTCGTTAGCGCCTAAGCGGTGGTCGTTTCCGGCACTTGCGACGGATATGCGTAAGAGGTCTTGGTATTCGTCAACAGCCTTAATGACAGCCGTGAGGAAAAGCAGAAACTGAGCGTTTTCATAAGGTGTATCGCCCGGTTCAAGGAGATTAACGCCCGTGTCGGTTGATATGGACCAATTGTTATGCTTGCCACTACCATTAACGCCTGCGAAGGGCTTTTCGTGCAGTAGGCAGACAAGTCCGTGTTTTAATGCCGTGCTCTTCATTATCTCCATGGTAAGCTGATTGTGGTCTGTGGCAACGTTTACCGTGGTATAGATGGGCGCAAGCTCATGCTGAGCGGGTGCGACCTCGTTGTGCTTCGTTTTTGCCAATATGCCGAGCTTCCAAAGCTCTTGCTCGAGGTCTTTCATATAGGCTGAAATGCGTGGCTTAATACTACCAAAGTAGTGGTCTTCTAGTTCCTGTCCCTTAGGAGGACGCGCCCCGAAAAGTGTGCGTCCGCAGGTTTTAAGATCGGGGCGCATATCATAAAGCTTCTTATCTACCAAAAAGTACTCTTGCTCAGGTCCTACGGTTGTGACCACGCGTGTAACTGCGTCGTTCCCAAAAAGTTTAAGTATACGTAAGGCTCTGCTCTCTATTGCCTCTATGGAACGCAGTAAGGGCGTTTTCTTATCGAGCGCCTCGCCGCTGTAGGAGCAGAACGCAGTGGGTATGTAGAGAGAGTCGTCCTTTATAAAGGCGTAAGAGGTGGTGTCCCAAACCGTGTAGCCTCTTGCCTCGAAGGTGGCACGCAGACCGCCTGAGGGGAAGCTTGAAGCATCAGGTTCGCCACGCACAAGCTCTTTGCCGGAAAACTCCATGATGATGCTGTCATCACCGTAGGGAGCAATGAAGCTGTCGTGCTTTTCCGCCGTTACGCCTGTCATGGGCTGAAACCAATGAGTGTAGTGCGTTGCACCGTTTTCCGTCGCCCAGTCTTTCATAGCTGAGGCAACTACGTTGGCGACATCCAATTCAAGGTGCGTACCCTGAGCTATAGTCTTTTTCAGTGCCTTGTATACATTCTTCGGGAGTCTCGCTCTCATTACACTATCGTTAAACACCTTAGAACCGAACATATTGGGAACATCTTTCATTTCTTGATCCTCCTTAAAATCTTACAGTAAAGCTATGCCGAGTGACTTGCAGGCCTCAAGCGTTTCCTTATCCCAAACTGAGACCTGTACCTCGCCTATGTGTGCCTTCTCGAGCAATAACATGCAAAGTCTCGACTGACCTATACCACCGCCCATAGTTAGGGGCATGTCGCCTGCGAGTAAGGCTTTGTGGAAGGTGAGTGTACGTCTGTCGTCACAGCCTGCCTTTGTGAGCTGTTCGTCCATCGCCTTCTCGTCAACACGTATGCCCATGGAGCTAACTTCAAAGGCTCTGCCCAAAAGCTCGTTGTAAAAAACGATATCACCGTTTAGTGACCAGTCATCGTAGTCGGGAGCTCTGCCGTCGTGCGCCACGCCCGATTTTAGTTTATCACCGACCTGCATGATGAAAGCGGTCTTGTGCGTCTTGAGATACTCCGTCTCACGATCTTTCGGTGCAAGCTCGGGGTACATGTCCTCAAGTTCCTGCGTGGTGACAAAGCTGACCTCACGAGTGAGCTTGGTTTTGAGTGCGGGATAAAGAGCCTTGACTGCCGCCTGGGTGTCGCACATGGCAGCGACTATGTCCTTTACCGTCTCCTTTAAGTATGCCTCGGTGCGAGTTTTCATGTCTATGACTTTTTCCCAGTCCCATTGATCGACATAAATGGAGTGCAGAGCATCCATAACCTCGTCACGCCTCACTGCGTTCATGTCTGTGTACAGGCCTTCGCCTACGGGGAAACTGTAATTTTTAAGAGCTGTTCTCTTCCACTTTGCAAGAGAGTGTACTATCTGCGCATTTGTGCCAGTCTCCATGATATCGAACTCGACAGGGCGCTCAGTGCCGTTTAAGTCATCATTTATTCCTGTATTAGGCTCCACGAAAAGGGGAGCGGAAACTCTCGTTAAATTAAGTGCAGACGATAAATTATCCTCAAATATCCTCTTTAGTGCGCCTATCGCCTTTTGTGTGTCGTACACTGAAAGTTGTGATGTGTACGGCTTCATGCCATCGTACTTACCCATAGTGATCGTCCCTTCTTAATCAAATAACAAAAAAGACGCCGTGGTCTCTTGACCACAGCGCCTTTGCTGTCTATGTCGTGAAGTATAGCACTACGTTTATTTATTGTCAAGATATTTTTAAAACTTTTTTCTTGACAAGCTTCGCATTTATATAGTACACTTTCTTCAATGAACAAAGGCGTTCATCATATATGGCAAGAAGTTGGGCGGTTTCCTGTGCGAAGCGGGATAGTCGTTCTACAAAATTTTTAAGGGCAAATAGTCCTTATATTTTTCTTGCGTATATGATGAGCGCCTTTATCTTTTTAGGAGGTAAAACTATGCTTAGAGAAGGCGAAATAAGAATACCGTCCGGCTGTGCGATATCGGGTATGTTTGATAAGTCGGGCAAGAAGACAAACGGCGAGGATATAATTAAATCCATAGCGGTGATGCACGATAGGTCTAATGGTTTAGGGGGCGGTTTCGCTGCCTACGGCATATATCCTGAATATAAAGAATGTTATGCACTCCATGTGTTTTATGATAGTACGAGTGCGAAAAAGGACTGTGAGGAGTTTTTAGAGCGTCACTTTGATATAGTAAACCTCTCGAAGATCCCCACACGCAAGATAAAGGAGATCACGGACGAACCGCTCATATGGCGTTATTTTGTGCATCCTCTACCAACGAAGTTAGCTGACAGTCAGCTCGACGAGCGTGAGTTTGTGGCAAAGTGCATGTTCCGAGTAAATGTGCGCATAGACGGAGCGTATGTGGTGTCGGCCGGCAAGAACATGGGCGTATTTAAGGCGATGGGGTTTCCGGAGGACGTGGGTAGGTTCTATAAGTTGGAGGACTATGAGGGTTACTGCTTCACAGCGCACGGGCGTTACCCGACGAATACACCCGGCTGGTGGGGGGGAGCGCACCCGTTCTCACTGCTTGATTATACCGTGGTACATAATGGGGAAATTAGCTCCTACGACGCCAATAGGCGTGCAATAGAGATGTACGGCTACCACTGCAGTTTGCAGACAGATACAGAGGTAATTACGTATATCATAGATTATTTACATCGTAAAAAAGGTCTGAGCTTCAAGGAAATATCGGCGGTGGTGTCAGCGCCGTTTTGGCAGACGATAGAGAATATGCCGGCGGAAAAACGTGCAGAGCATGAGTACTTACGCAATGTATATTCGTCCTTACTCATCACGGGGCCGTTTTCCATATTGGTGGGCTATGAGGGCGGACTTATGGCATTAAACGACAGGTCTAAGCTACGTAGTATGGTAGTTGGTGAATGTGGCGACAAGGTGTACATCTCCAGTGAGGAGGCGGCAATAAGGATAATAGAGCCGAACTTGGACAGGGTGTGGGCACCTAAGGGCGGCGAGCCTGTGATAGTTGAACTAAATTCAAAGGAGGCGCTGTGATGCTTGACTTTATATATCCCGAATACGAGATAGTTCGAAATAATAATAAGTGTATTAACTGTCGCATATGTGAGAAGCAATGTGCAAATGAGGCACATTCATTTATTGCAGATAAGAAACTTATGGCGGAGGACGACGCAAAGTGCGTGAACTGTCAGCGCTGCGTGTCTTTCTGTCCAAAGAGGGCGCTCAAGATAGTAAAGACAGACAACGTGTATAAGGAAAATGCTAACTGGCAGGCAAAGACGATAAATGAAATTAAGAAGCAGTCAGCCTCAGGCGGTGTGCTACTTTCATCCATGGGTACACCCGATAGCTTCCCGAACTATTTCGATAAAATACTGCTTAATGCCTCGCAAGTGACAAACCCTTCGATAGATCCATTGCGTGAGCCTATGGAGACGAAGATGTTCTTAGGTTCGAAGCCTCAGGATATAAGGCGAGACGAAAACGGCAAGATAATAACGGACTTAGAGCCGCATTTGAAGTTATCTATGCCCATAATGTTTGCGGCTATGAGCTACGGATCTCTGAGCTATAATGCTCATGAGAGCTTGGCACGTGCGGCGGAGGAGCTAGGTGTAATGTACAATACGGGCGAGGGCGGACTGCACGAAAATTTGTATAAGTACGGTTCAAATACGATAGTGCAGGTAGCGTCAGGACGTTTCGGTGTGCATAAGGAATATTTAAATAGCGGAGCGGCGATAGAGATAAAGATGGGTCAGGGTTCAAAGCCCGGCATAGGCGGACATTTACCGGGTGCAAAGATAGTGGGAGATATATCACGTACACGTATGATACCCGAGGGCGCAGATGCGATATCGCCTGCACCGCACCATGACATATACTCTATAGAGGATTTACGTCAGCTTGTGTATTCACTCAAAGAAGCCACGGACTATAAGAAGCCTATCATCGTTAAGATAGCGGCGGTACATAATGTAACGGCAATAGCAAGTGGTATAGCAAGAAGCGGAGCGGACATCATAGCGATAGACGGCTTTAGAGGTGGTACGGGCGCTGCACCGACACGTACACGAGACAATGTGGGCATACCTATAGAGCTAGCGCTTGCGAGTGTAGATACACGTCTGCGTGAGGAGGGCATCAGAGATAGGGTCAGTATAATAGCGGGCGGCAGTATACATTCCTCGGCTGACGTGGTAAAGGCCATAGCTTTGGGTGCAGACTGTGTGTATATAGGCACGAGCGCCATGCTCGCTATGGGCTGTCATCTGTGTCGCAGTTGCCATGGCGGCAAGTGCAACTGGGGTATAGCGACACAACGAGAGGAGTTGACAAAGCGCCTCAATCCCGATGTAGCGTATAAGCGTCTGGTGAATTTGCTCACGGCGTGGAATCATGAGATAAAGGATCTCATGGGCGGTATGGGTATAAACTCTATTGAGACCTTGAGGGGCAATAGGCTGATGCTGAGAGGTATAGGACTTAGCGATGCTGAGTTGAGGGTCTTGGGCATAAAGCACGCAGGTGAATAAGAAACGCAGGTTATTTTGCGGTTGGAGGAAAGAAATTTGAAAGCAAATTTCAAATTTCAACTATTAAAAAGCCGTTTTTCTCGTCAGGCGAGCCTGGCAACCGAAAAACATGGCACATTTATGACCGTTTTGTGGTTGTTTTGTGCCTTTAGCAGGAAGGAATGGTCATAAATATGCTAAAAATTGATGCAAGGGACTATACATTTAGGGAGCTTAATAGTAGAATAAAAGGATATGTGGGCAATGTTAGTGTAGTAAACTGCTTTGGTGAGCGCTTTATGTGTACGGGTCTGTCGGAAAAAAGTGTACTGATAGAGGGCACGCCGGGAAATGCACTGGCGTCATATATGGATGGAGCTGAGATAGAGGTACGTGGCAATGTACAAGATGCTGTTGGGGATACAATGAATGACGGCAAGATAGTGGTACACGGCGGTGCCGGCGACGCTTTAGGATACGCTATGCGAGGCGGTAAAATATTTGTTCGTGATGATGCAGGTTATAGGATAGGCATACATATGAAGCAGTATAAGGATAAATGCCCGGCTATAGTGATAGGCGGAAAGGCGGGGAGCTTTACTGGCGAGTACTTAGCAGGCGGTAAAATAGTGATACTTGGCATAGGCTGCGAGGAGGCGCCGGTGGGCAATTTTACGGGTGTGGGTATGCATGGAGGCGCTATTTATATGCGTAGTGAGAGCTTGCCGCAGAGCCTGCCGGAGCAGGTGCTTGCTTCGGTTGCGAGTGAAGAGGATATAGAGGAGATTAGCGCACTCGTGGAGGAATATTGCGGATATTTCGGTATGAAGTCCGAAGATATATTGAAATCTAATTTTTATAAACTTACTCCTAACGAGAGTAATCCTTATAAACAGCTATATACATTTAACTGAGAGAGGGGCTTATTATGGCACTTACGCCGAATGAAAAAGAGGTACTGGAATTTGTGAGGGAGAATGAAGTAAAATTCATCAAGCTCGGATTTTGCGATCCCTTGGGTGTGCAGAAGAACATGTCGATAATGGCGACACGTTTGGAACAAGCTTTTTTACAGGGCGTAAGCTTTGATGCTTCGTCGGTGAGCGGATTTAGTGATGTGGCGTCCTCGGACTTACTTTTGTTCCCTGACCCCACAACATTGACAGTATTACCGTGGCGACCGGGCCCCGGCACTGTTGTACGCTTTTACTGCGATATAAAGACGCCTGATAAGAAGCCTTTTTCGGGCGACGGCAGGGCTGTGTTACGGCGTGTGCTGCAGCGTGGTGACGAGATGGGCATTAGCTGCAATGTAGGCGTGGAGTGTGAGTTTTATCTTTTCAATACGGACGATAAGGGAGAACCCACATATGAAACCTTGGATAAGGGCTCGTATTTTGACATATCGCCTTTGGATAGGGGCGAGAATATACGTCGTGAGGTCTGCTTGAGTTTAGAAGAAATGGGTCTCATGCCCGAAAGTTCGCATCATGAGAACGGCCCCGGTCAAAACGAGATAGACTTCAAGTACAGTGACCCGCTGAGCAGTGCGGATAATCTGATGACATTTAAGTCGGTGGTAAAGGCGATAGCGGCACGAAACGGAGTGTTTGCATCGTTCATGCCGAAACCCCTGAAGGATGAGAGCGGCAGTGGGCTTCATATTAATATGTCTTTATTTAAAAAAGGAAAGAGTTTGGTGGAGCGCATAGGCGAGGGCGGTGAGGATAAGGCGTCTATGTTTTTGGCTGGCGTAATGGAGCGAGCGAGGGAGATGACACTGTTTTTAAATCCGACTGCAAACTCGTATGAGCGACTGGGAAAGATGTCGGCACCGGCTTATGTGTCGTGGTCGAGAAATAATCGTTCACAGTTTGTCAGAATACCTCATGCGGAGGGCGATAGGGTGCGTATGGAACTACGTTCGCCCGATCCTACCATAAATCCCTTTTTGGCGTTTGCGCTTATTATATCTGCGGGTCTTGATGGTATAGAGCGTGGCTTGAAATTGCCCGCACCTGTTGATGTAGACTTATATACTGCGGCATCTGAGGTCACAGAGGCACTTATAAAGTTGCCTGAGAGCATGGAGAGCGCTTTGGCAGAGACGGAAAAGTCAGACTTTGTAAAAGAAGTGTTGGGCGAGGACTTTACGCATAAATACTTGCAATTAAAGCGTAGAGAGCTTATAGCCTATGAGAGTGCTAGCAATAAATCGGACTTTTTCACAAAGAGGTACTTCAACTACTATTAAAAGAGGAAGGTGGAGGTTTGATATAGAAAGCGTATTAATTGTCTCACGTGTTGAGCGCATAACTGCATATGTAGAGGAGACAATGAGCTCGTTTTCAGTAAGAAAAGTATCCACTGTTTCCTCATGTTCGGAAGCGAGGAGGATGTTAGGCGAGCGAGATTTCGATCTTGTTGTCATCAATGCTCCTTTGCAAGACGAGACAGGTGAACGTTTATCCCGAGATATAGCTTCTGCGAATCGATGTCAGGTCATCTTGTTGGTCAAGAGCGAGTACTATGACGAGATAAGTGCGGCGGTGGAGGACTACGGCGTGATAACGGTGTCGAGACCTATAAGCAAGAGCCTATTCTATTTTTCCGTAAAGCTAGCGAAGGCGGCGCAGAGCAGGCTGACAAAGGTACAAACGGAAAACATGAAATTGACACAAAAGTTGGAGGACATACGTATGGTAGGGCGAGCAAAGGCGCTACTCACTCGACATCTCAGCATGAGTGAGGAGGATGCACATAAGTATATAGAGCGTCAAGCTATGGACAATAGGGAAACAAAACGTGAGGTAGCGGAAAGCATACTGAAACTATATGAGAATAGATAAAGAAAACGGTGTAAGCGATTTCGCTTACACCGTTTCATTTCTAGGCTCACAGGCTGTGAACCCCTAATTGTCGAAAAACATGTTATTCGCAGTTTAATATGATATGGCGCTTACGGGACAGTTAATGTAGCAGTCGCCGCATTCGTCACAGCGGTAGGGGTCGACCTCATAGACGTCATCAGTCTGTTTTATGGCGAGGAAGGAACATTTCTCCTTACATAGTCCGCAGGAGATACAAGACTCTTTATCTATTTGCAGGCCTTTGTATTTTATGTCCGCACCGCCGTAGGAAAAGTAGCTGCGTTGCAACTTGTTATCACGATTAATCTTTTCGAAATCGTAGTCGAAAACATCTCCGTAACCCGAGGTGATACATAGTACAACCATGGCAGGGTACTGCTCATTATCCTTGATGCAGAAGTCGAACATAGGATTGTTCTTTGCCTGAATGTCCTCTATGGAAACTTCCTTAACCGTGCCCGTCATACGCATGGCGTAACCGCCCTCGAATATGGGCATACCATTTTCATCGTGCTCCACTTGCGTTTTAGCGTTTAAGCCACAGATAGATATAGAACCGCTGTCCTTTAACTGCTTGTAAAATGCTTTCGTGAACATGGTCATGAAGTATATGCCGTCCTCGTCGTAGGCGCGTAGATGGGCTATCCTCGATTCGGGCATCCCGTGCTCGTTCATCGTGGTGAAGCTAAGACATCCTATCGCGTCGAATTTCTCATAAATTTCCTTAATTGTCATGCGAGTTTTACCTTTCTATATACATTGGTGTATTAAACGATTATAAACGAGATGTCAACAAAAAACAATAGCTATGGAAGGCGTGTGCTAGTGCTACTTATTTTTAATACGTGTATATTGTATACAATGGTTGGCAAAATCACCAAAGCGAAAAACGTATGTATACAAGGGGCAAATGGTGTTTGACGATGTTGTCACAGTGGAAAACGGGATAAAAGAACTAAAATGCTTGCGAAATGCACAAAAATGTGATAATATTTTTACGTAAGAGGTTTCGACAATGACGATATAGTGCGCTTACCGACGAGGGGTGGATGATGATGGGTGTACAGTGAAATAGTAAAAAGAGAGGGACGGCCGCAACATAGACAGTCGCGCAAATAAAGGAGTGCATATGAAAAAAAGAAAAATATTAGCCTTGTCAATAAGCTTCATAATGGTGTTTCAGATGTTAATATCGGGGTCGGCGAACCTCATATTTGCGCAGGTTTCAGACGAGGCAGAGTTTGAGTCTGCCGAATCGCATGAGCGTGAGAATTTCTTTGATATACCCGTTGAAGTGGAGGCGGAAGAAGACTTAGGGGTAAGTGAGGTGGCGCAGAGGGCGGAGGCAGTGATGTCCGTCAGTGTCGCTGTAGAGGCAACGGTGCCGAGTGAAGCGGAGTCAGGTCTGGGCGTGCTTGATTTGGGTGAAGCGGACGCAAGTGAGCCTATGTTTGAAATTGCAGTTGGCGAGACATTTACCGTAGGCGCTGCAACCTACAAAGTGCTGAGCTTACCTACGGACGATACACCGGGTACGGTGTCACTCAGCAAATATACCTTTACAGACTATGACACATCCGCAGGCGATATAATTATCGAAAATCCTATATTGGACGGAGACAATAATGCATACAACGTAACGACAGTGGGCGAGTCCGTCTTTGTAAGGTATGACGAACATGGTTATGCAATCAGAAACGCAGCGCTAACTTCGATTACTTTGCCGAGTACAGTTACAACAATAGAAAATAATGCTTTTAAGTATACGAATATTTCATCGTTTAATTTTAGTAACATTACGACTATAGGCGATGGTGCCTTCTACGGAACACGCTTTACTTCACTGGTAATACCATTTAATGTACGTCAAATAGGCTCTGAGGGTTTTGGTGGACTTCGCGCTGAAGGTGAATATCCCGGTTTGCAGATGTTGCAGTTACCCATATATATATTTGGGTATGCAGATGACATGTTTGCAGGCTCGGGAAACAAGTACGTGTTCACTGACGGTGGAGATTTTAATTTCTGGGCAATAGGTGAAATTATTACACCCGGTGAGGATATTACAAATACTAACTCGTATACTGAGGATGTACATTTCACTGTAACTTTTGAAGATGCGGATTTTAATGACGAGACAGTGCACGGGTACGCGAACGCTGCCTTGGAAGACTCTGACCGCACAGTTGCAGACGAAACGAGAATCAGCGCACCGTCAATAAATCCCAGTAAAGAGGGACACACTTTTGAGGGCTGGTATCTTGACAAGCAGTGTACGTTACCGTATGACTTCAGCACAAAGGTAGAGAAGGACTTTACACTCTACCCCAAATTTACACCTGATGGGGATACGGATGGTCATACAGTCACGTTTGAGACCTTGCCGAATGGAGACCCAGCAGACGATGGCGATGACTTGACAAAGTATGAAGATGTGACTGACGGGGCGTACATATATCCTCCCGGCGATGATTTTTACGATGACGACGAGGACGCCACGGACGGTGCGATTAAAAAGCCCAGCTATTGGGTGACTGATCCTAATGATCCGGATAACACCAGATGGGATTTTGACGAAGATCAGGTTGTGGACGATATAACGTTGCATCCCTATTATTCGGATAAGCACATCGTGATTTTCACAGACCACACAAATAATCCCGATGATCCATATAAAGAATTTGAGGTAGCGCCGGGTGGTAAGGTGGACGTGTTTTATCCCAACCCGCAGAAACCTTTTGACGAAGACAATGAAATGAGCTTTTTGTTTGAAGGGTGGTATACAGAGCCGAACGGTGGCGGTGAATTTTTCGACTTCAATGACCCCATAACCGAAGATTTAATCTTATATCCAAATTACATAGATGGGGATAGTGCAGTGGTTGTGTTGTTTGAAGATGATGACTATGACTGGACGGAATTGCTCATAGAGCTGTATAGTAGTAACTTCGGCTATCCCGGAACTCTGCACGAGTACTTCCACGCAACACAGTGGATTGGTGATCCAGCTGACTATGTGCGCAGGCCTGTTGACCCGATAAAGAGCGGTATGGACTTTGTGGGTTGGTTTGCGGATGTATATGCTTACCGATATTTAGATGATTTGTTTGAAGGCGACGGAGATGGTGCGTATGATTCGGTTCAGGGATATGATATAGGAGGAGAAGCAGAAGATATTGTACTCGAAAAGGTTGGAATTTACGATGCCGATGAAGGCGATGAAATGTTCGACTATTTTGATGAAACAAACAAAACAATAGGAGAGTTTTTTGAAAACTCGGAACTGGGATTCTATTATGGTTACATGCTCGTTCTCTACCCCTTATATGAACCGAGAGATACCGGTACTATAGTACCTCCGCCATCAACGGGTGGCGAATCTGGACCACAGGTGAGTGAAGATCCACAGATTAGTGAATCACCGCAACCGAGTGAGACTGTGGGTGGTGGTGAATCACCGCAACCGAGTGAGACTGTGGGCGGAGGCGAATCACCGCAACCGAGTGAAACTGTGGGTGGTGGGGAATCACCGCAGCCGAGTGAGCCTGTGGGTGGAGGCGGAACACCGCAGCCGAGTGAGCCTGTGGGTGGAGGTGGAACACCGCCGACAACTACCTTGCCCGAGCCTTCCGAGCCCTTAGAATCCGACGCACCGGGAACAGATACGCCCGAGAGTCAAGCACCGCAGACTGAAGCACCTGTGAGCACATCTGCTGTGTCGGGGCCACCTGAAGTAGGTGGTGGAGACGGTGGCGACGGTGGTGATGGACAGCCGCCGCAACCGCCGAGTATCGGTGAAGATGGCAGTGTTAACATACCGGGAGATAAGGGCACGCCCGACGACCTTACAGTTGGCGGAGTGAGTATACCCACAGACGAGTATTACTTTGATGAGCAAGGTAACTTGGTGCTACCCGAGAGCATATTTGCAGAACTGCCGGACGGTGAAGTCGAGCTTGTTCTCACCTATGACGATGAGGTATTTATAAGTACACTGATCGTAGACGACGGCGTGCCGCTTTCAGCCGGACCCTTTGTTAGTGGCAGTGCATGGAGCTTGTTTGACCTTATGATGACCGTGTTCGGTCTAATACTCAGCATAATGGTGCTACGTAAGAAGAAAGAGGATGAAGCTGAGGTGCAGCAGGATGATGAACAATACAAGAAGTACAAGATGATGAGAATTTCTGTATCGCTACTGTTTGTGTTTAATCTTATCCTACTGTTCATAACGCAAGATTTCACGCAACCTATGACTTTCTTCGACAAATATAGTATCATCTTCGGTTTAGTTGCACTGGTACAGGTGATTATCACCGCCATTGTGTATAAGAAACAGAACGATGAAGATGAGAAAAGGCGTATGACACAAGCGGCATAAGTTCAAAATAAGAAATAGACAAAGGGTGCAAGCTTACAAGCTTGCACCCTTTACAGTCTTCTGTCGAAAAACAGGTTTTTCGCCAAATAGGGGTTCTCGGCTTGCGAGCCTCGCAAAGTATCTTCGTCGGGTACACGCCCCTCCTCAGATGAAATCTAACATTTTTCTAAAATCAGACCAATGCAACTCGCCGTGATTTTTGAAAAAACTTTGCTCGGCAAAGGACGAGAGTTTCTTGCCATGACTTCTTTGACAGTCTAAAGGGTGCAAGCTTATAAGCTTGCACCCTTTAGTTATTGCAGTTATTTAGCTGTATTCAATTTATTTCGATTAAAATTGATAAGGCAACCGGAAGCGATAATATCTTTTTCATCTGCTGTCATTTCGTCTATTAATAGGCGTATCTCACGAACGTCCTCGCCCAAAACATAAGCTTTTATATCGCTCATGTCGCCGTAAAGAGCGGAGCGTATGTTGGGGACAAAAATGTAAGAGCCGACCTCAAAGCAAGCCTCGTCAAGCATACGGAAAGGTAGCATACCCCAATTTATGACATTGGAGCGATAGCGCTTGGTGGCGTATTCACGGCTAATGTTCGCAAGTCCGCCGAGAACGCGCTGACAACTAGCTGCCTGCTCACGCGCAGAGCCGTCGCCTGGCTTCACAGCGTATATAACACTGCCTATCTGCACTTCGGTAAGGTTTATATCCTTCATGCCGTCAAGTGCTTTTATCTTTTCGCATATCTCGGAGAATTCAGAGTTTTCGTATAGCGCCTTGTCATCTGTGCGGCGCATATTCTCCAAGGCGAAAAGCTCCTTTGCACGAGGTACATACATTGGGTCACGCCGTGAGAGCGTGTGTTCGGCGAGTCCCAAGGGATTAGAGCGGTATGAGGAGGTCTCGCCCGAGGGTATGAGCTCGTCTGTTGTGGTAACCTCGTCCATAATCTTAGCGCAGACCTTGAGCAAAATATGTTCAGTCAGAGCTGGCATCTCGGGCCAATCTTTTATGTTCGGGCCGTAGACGAGCTGTGCAGACTCATCTGCCTTGCCATAGCCGGAGTAGACACGCTTATCGTAGACCGAGTGGTCGAAGCGGTAGTCGGGTAGAGAGTAGTCGTAAGCAATATCGAAAGCGGAGGTCAGCGCACCACCACGTGCTGCTGTTGCCGCTATGGAGCGTGCGTCCATGAGTGCGACATAGGAGAGTTGTCCGTCACCGGGCTTAGAACCTTCTCTGTTCGGGAAGTTTCTCGTAGTGTGCCTGATGCTCAGCGCCTTGTTGGAGGGCGTGTCGCCGGCTCCGAAGCAAGGTCCGCAAAACGCTGTCTTTACCGTGGCGCCACTCGCCATAATGTCAGCGATTGCGCCGTTTCTGACAAGCTCTAAGAATACAGGCTGAGATGAGGGATAGGTGGCTAAGCTAAATATATCATCTCCGCAACTTGCGGATTTTAATATGTTAGCCGCTGCCATCATATTACCGTAGTTTCCGCCGGCACAGCCTGCGATTATGCCCTGCTCGACCATGAGCTTGCCGTCTTTTACTTTGTTTCTCAGTGCGTAGTCCGCAGATGCACCGCCATATAGGGCCGAGGCCTCACGCTCAACGCTATGCAAGATATCAGATAGATTAGCATTAAGCTCAGCTATGCTGTAAGTGTTGCTCGGATGAAAAGGCAGAGCTATCATGGGCTCTATTAATGATAAATCAACATAGACCATACCATCATAAAGTGCGACTGGCTTCGGTTGTAGCTTTTTGTACTCCGACTCCCTACCATGCTGACGCAAATAGCTGCGAGTATCCTCGTCTGTACACCAAACGGAGCTTAGACATGTGGTTTCCGTCGTCATAACATCAATGCTGTTACGGAAATCTGTGTCCATAGAAGCTATGCCCGGGCCGATAAATTCCATGACCTTGTTTTTTACATAGCCTGATTTAAATACAGCACCGATAATGGCTAAAGCGATATCGTGCGGCCCTACACCGGGGCGTGGAGCACCGTCTAAGTATACGCCTACGATGTCGGGATAGTTAATATCATAAGTGTCGCTCAGCAGTTGTTTTACAAGCTCGCCACCACCCTCGCCCATGGCAAGAGTTCCGAGAGCACCATAGCGTGTGTGGCTGTCTGAGCCGAGGATCATTTTACCACAACCTGCCTGCATCTCACGCATGTACTGATGTATGACCGCTATATGCGGTGGTACAAAAATACCTCCGTACTTTTTTGCCGCAGACAAACCGAACACATGATCATCCTCGTTTATCGTGCCGCCCACGGCGCAGAGCGAGTTATGACAGTTCGTCAGCACGTATGGTAAGGGGAAACGAGTCATACCCGATGCCTTCGCTGTTTGCACTATGCTGACGAAGGTGATGTCATGACTTGTCATGGCGTCGAATTTTATTTTCAGCTTTTCGTCGTCGTTCAAGGTGTTGTGTGCTGATAGTATGCCATGTGATATGGTGCCTCGCTTATCGGTGTCGGGGTCGAAGGGCAGGCCTTCAGCCGCACAGCGTGCCTTGTGTTGCTCGTAGGGCGAGAGGGTCACGCCGTCGAGTAAATATACTTTGCTATCATAGAGTTTTATCATTTGCACCTCCGAACATGCTCTAAAGTTTGGCGATAATAGCGTCTTTGTAGTCCGTGGTACTGCCTGTGCCGCCAATGTCTGGCGTGACGGACACTCCCTCGTTTAGGACCGCGTCGACAGCTTTCCGTATTTTGTCCGCATATCGCTTCATATCGAGGTAGTCGAGCATCATGCAGGCGGAAAAGAGCAGAGCTGAGGGGTTAGCAGTGTTTGTACCCGCTTTTTTCGGGGCACTACCGTGCACAGCCTCAAACATGGCAAATTCCTTACCTAAATTGCTGGATGGCAGCATGCCCAAACCGCCGATAAGTCCGCTTGTTAAGTCGGATACGATGTCACCGTAAAGGTTAGGCATGACCAAAACATCAAAGCGTTCCGGCTTCATGACAAGTTGCATACATACTGCGTCTACTATGACATCCTCTGCGATAATATCGGGATAATTCGCGGCAATCTCACGGAAAATAGATAAGAAGAGTCCGTCTGAGAGCTTGAGGATGTTTGCCTTGTGCACACAGGTAACTTTCTTGCGTCCATGTGTGCGAGCGTACTCGAAGGCGTCACGTATAATGTTCTCGCTTGCCTTACGTGTGATTATTTTTGTAGCATGAACAGTGTCTTCGTCAATCTGAGTTTCGACACCCACATATAAGTCCTCGGTGTTTTCACGGAAGGTGACTATATCAACATTCGTAAAAGGTGTTTTAACCGCTTTGACGGATTTAGCCGGCCTAATGTTGGCATATAGCTCATACTTATTGCGCAAGGTAACGTTAAGAGAGCGAAATCCCTTGCCTATGGGTGTGGTTATGGGTGCTTTGAGTAAAATCTTGTTTTTATCGAAAGATTTGAGTGCGTCCTCGGGTATGAGAGCGCCATTACGCTCGTACTCAGCTTCGCCGACCTCAAAATGTTCAAACTGTAAGGGTGCGCCTGAAGCACTTAAAATCTCCAGAACGCAATCCATGATCTCCGGTCCTATACCGTCGCCTCTGTAAACTGTGATTGTTTTTGTCATATTAACCTCCTGTGTATTTCTGATTTATCTCCTGTTTCTCATGGGTGAGTATTCGCCACGCTCAACCACGCATCTCGTAGCGGGACGCATGATTTTACCATCGTATAGTTTGTTCTCCACGTTGTGTGCTACCCAGCCTACTGTGCGTGCGCAGACAAAAAGCGGAGTATATATCTCGGTTGGGATACCAAGCAGTTTATATGCAAAGCCACTGTAAAAGTCAACATTAGTAGCGACGGGTTTACCCAAACGCTCGCTCACTACCTGTCTTGCAGCATTTTCGAGCCTTACAATAAATTCAATTTCATCAGTACGGCCTTTCTCAGCGGCCAGTTGACGACATTTTTCACGCAAGATCTCCGTACGAGGATCGGAAAGTGTGTAGACTGCGTGTCCTATGCCGTAAACGAGCCCTGACCTGTCGAAAAAGTTGCCGTCGAGGGTACGTGTGACGATTTCTTTCAAAGCACGCTCGTCTGCATCAATGCCGACCTCTTCCATAATAGCCTGTATCATGTTACTGCAACTTATGTTTGCGCCACCGTGCTTCGGACCTTTAAGGGACCCGATAGAGCCTGAGATAGCGGAATAAATGTCTGTGCCGGTAGATGAAATGACGACATTTGCGAATGTGGAGTTATTACCTCCACCGTGCTCTGCATGTATCATGAGCATGGTGTCGAGCACTTCGACTTCCTGTGCGGTGTACTGCATGTCATCACGTAGCATGTAGAGAATGTTCTCGGCTATGGAGCTGGTCTCTACGGGATAATGAATGACGAGACTCTTTCTGTGCAGGTAATGCTGTTGACTTTGATAGCCGTAACAAATCATCATGGGCATCTTTGCGAGGATATTTATGCCCTTAGCGAGTGTGCGAAATACATCAAGGGTCTCGGGGTCGGGATCGTAGTTATAAAGTGAAAGCACGGAGCTCTGCAAAAGGTTCATCAGATTTTGTGAGGGGAAGTTGAGGAAGTTAAGCTCAGTGAAACGCTCGGGCAGCTCATAACACTTTCGAACTGTCCGCTTAAAATCGTCAAATGCCTGAGCACTGGGCAAATAGCCAAACAGTAATAAAAAACAGACCTCTTCGAAGCCTGCATTCAGCTCATTTTTACCATTTACAAGGTCGGTTATGCTAATGCCCCTGTAAAAAAGTTTTCCCTCCGACGGTGTCTTTACCCCGTCCACATGCTCATATCCGACGACGTCCGCTACCTTGGTTAGACCTACGATGACACCGGTGCCATCCTCATTCCGCAGTCCCTTCTTTACATTGTATTCCTTGTAAAGATGGTTGTCTATGCCTGTGTAGTTCATAGACTTGCCATATGCCTGTGCTAAATTATTAAGTTCCATTTTTTACCTCCCTCACGAATAAGAATGAATAATATTACAAGTATACTCGTTTTTTATCCAAGTGTCAATATCGATTTCACGTGATAAAGTAATAAATCAGCGCACCGGTGAACATACTGACGAAGCCTATTATCATAGCTAGTAGAGCCTTAGAGTAGCCGACAGGTGTGAGTTCGCCTAAGGCATCGAGCTTTTTGACTATGGGGTGCAGACAGAAGAAGTAGGTGCAGACGGAAAAAATGATGCCAATGACGGAAAAGACCTTAGTGGCTTCATTGCCGACAACTAAAATAACGATGAGCAAAACGATGAAAATAAGTTTAGAGCCTGCAACCCAGTTTGCCATGTACTTAGAGAAGAGCGCAGAGGATTTATCCTCCTTGGTGCTAAACCAGGGATTAAATACAGCGACACCGTTACCGAGCCGAGAATCAGGTGCAAAATATAAGATGGCAACATTTGCCGATTCCGCAAGTATAAAAATTATGATGGCGATATCGAGAATGTTCATATAATCCTCCAAACGAATTATTGCCTATATTCTAATATTAACACAATAATGCAATATAAACAAGTCATTACAATTATGTGAATATTATTAGCGAATAATTAAAAAAAGAGGATGCCCACGGCAACCTCTTTTTTAGTAAAGTTTAATGATTAGAATGTGTCTACCTTTGCGTTGACGCCGATTTCTTCTACCCAATATTTATAGTAGGTATGCACTTCAATTTCACCCGTAGAGGTATTGATTCTAAAGAGCAGATCATCACTTTGAGCTATAGCAGACTCACCATCGCCTATAGAACCGTCGTCACCTGCGCCCATAATCTCTCTGAGCCTATCTGTGACAACAGCTAACTCGGCGGTGCTAAGTGGCGGCTCAGAACTTGTGCCCCCCCTGATCTCTGCCGTTATTCCACCGATTCCGCCACTGGGGTTTGGACCTGTGGAGCTTGTGGAAGTGTCCCACCTTACAACAAAGTATGAGCCCGGGGGTATATTGTTAGACGGGTCGGATGCAATAACCGTTGCCGCTCTAATCAAATTCGTTGCAATCTGAAGGTCGTTCGACTCACGTGCACTCTCAACGTATTGCATATATCTAGGAGCCAACACGGCAGCGAGCACGGCAATAATAGCGACTACAATAATCAGCTCTACCAAAGTAAAGCCCTTATTCCCGAATCTTCTTTTCCTCATTTACAAATTCACCTCAATTTATTTATCCGAAAATACATAAGCTTAACAGACAATATAAGTATAAAGCATAAGTGATATTTTTACAATAGATATCATTAATATTTTAAATGAAAAATATTAATAAAAAACAAAATCGTGCGGAGAGGAAAAAATCACGCCCTAAGCAAAAGCTTAGAGCGCGAATTGGGCACAGCGACTCGCTGTTGGAGCGGGCGGCGGGAATCGAACCCGCATAACCAGCTTGGAAGGCTGGTGTTCTACCACTGAACTACGCCCGCTTATAATATAACGTCCGCATGATAGTATAGCATATGCGGAGAAGCTGTGTCAAGTACAAATATCAGAGAATTACAATAGTGACACCATTATTGGAACGGTCGAGATCGCGGTCAGAACGCAGGTCTTCGCAATGTAGGAAGGCAGCACGAGTCGCCTCGTCGAAAATGGAGAAGCGTTCGCCCGGTATGTAGTCACGTATTAGCTTCTTTCTTTTTTGTTCGTCTAAGTATCTACGAGTTTCCGTGCGGATTTTACCGCCCTTACCGGTAGAGCCGTAACCGTGAATGATTTTTACGGCGGCCGCACCTAATTCCGCACCACTACGAATAGCGTGTGTAACACGTCGTACGGCGAGTGAGGAGTCGGGAAGGTCAGATTTTATATCAACTTCTTTGTAATAACTTTTCGCCATAAATACGCACCTCAACAGTAAGATAGGGACAATTGTACAGCAAAAATCTCAATAATACAAATTAAAATTGCTAAATATTAGATTTTGGTGCATTTTAGTGTGTAGAAAAGCTTTTTTTGTTCACAATTATGTGATAGAATGTCTTTTCTTAAGGGAGATACGAGGAGGAGTTAAGAGCATGGGAATAATGGATAAATTGTTTGGGTCATATAGCGATAGGGAGTTGAAGAGGTTAAACCCTATAGTGGATAAAATAGAGGCGCTGGATGCAAAGTTCACGGCGATGAGCGATGATGAGCTAAAGGGCATGACGGAGAAGCTTCGTGAGCGTTTGGCGGCAGGTGAGAATACTGATGATGTGTTGCCGGAAGCGTTTGCTACGGCACGTGAGGCTGCGTGGCGAGTGTTGGGCATGAAGCCGTTTAGGGTACAGCTCATAGGCGGCGTGGTTTTGCATCAGGGCCGCATAGCGGAGATGAAGACGGGTGAGGGAAAGACCTTGGTGTCTGTTCTTCCTGCGTACTTGAATGCGCTGACAGGCGAGGGTGTACACATAGTTACAGTCAATGACTATCTGGCGAGGCGAGATAGTGAGTGGATGGGCAAAGTGCACCGCTTTTTGGGTTTAAGTGTGGGACTTATAGTACACGGACTTACGCCAGAGCAGAGGCGTGTGTCTTATGCAGCGGATATAACTTACGGTACGAATAATGAGATGGGCTTTGACTATCTGCGTGACAATATGGCGATCTACAAGGCACATATGGTACAGAGGCAACATCATTTTGCGATAGTCGACGAGATAGACTCAATTTTGATAGACGAGGCACGCACACCGCTCATCATTTCGGGGCAGGGCGATGCGTCGACGGACTTGTACCGTAAGGCTGACGACTTTGTGCGCAGTTTGCGTAAGCATGTGGTGATATCGACAGATGACAAGGCGGAGGAAGCTGAAGATGTTGACTATGACTACGTCGTTGATGAGAAGGGGCGCAGTGCGTCTCTCACCATGCGCGGTACGCAGGCGGCTGAGCGCTTTTTCGGACTGGAAAACTTAGCTGATCTTGAAAACTCGACGCTTGTGCACCATATCAATCAGGCGGTAAAGGCACATGGCGTCATGAAAAATGACATAGACTATGTGGTAAAGGACGGCGAGGTACTGATAGTCGATGAGTTCACGGGACGTATAATGCTTGGTAGGCGTTATTCGGAGGGACTGCATCAGGCAATAGAGGCGAAAGAGCGAGTGGATGTACGCCGAGAGAATAAGACTTTGGCGACGATAACGTATCAGAACTACTTCAGGCTGTATGAGAAGCTGTCCGGTATGACGGGAACGGCACAGACGGAGGCAGAGGAGTTTGCGGCTATATATAAGCTTGATATAGTGGAGATCCCGACAAATAAGCCCATAGCGAGAAAAGATCACGCTGATGTGGTGTTCAAGAATGAGAAGGGCAAGAATAGAGCAATAGTGGAGTGCATAGCCGAGTGCCATGCAAAGGGTCAACCTATACTTGTGGGTACTGTGTCCATAGAAAAGAGTGAGGAGTTAGCGGCACTTTTAAAAAAGAGGGGTGTGCCGCATAATGTGCTCAATGCGAAGCACCATGAGCGTGAGGCAGAGATAGTAGCACAGGCGGGTAAGTACGGCGCTGTTACTATAGCGACAAATATGGCAGGTCGAGGCACGGATATAATGCTCGGCGGTAATGCGGAATATTTGTCTAAGAAGGATATGCGCAAGAATGGCTATACGGAGGAACTCATAGCGGAGGCGACAGGCTTTGCGGAGACGGAAGACGAGGAGATAAACGAGGCTCGTGCGATGTTCAAGGAGCGCATGGCGCACTATAAGGCAGAGGTTGATGTGGAGGCTGAGCGAGTGCGTGAGGTAGGCGGCCTGTTCATTTTAGGCACGGAACGCCACGAGTCACGTCGTATAGACAATCAGCTTAGAGGACGTGCGGGGCGTCAGGGTGATAAGGGCGAAAGCCGTTTTTATCTTGCGATGACGGACGATGTAATGCGTCTGTTCGGCTCGGAGCGTGTAATGGGACTCATGGAGAACTTGGGCATGGACGAGGATACACCTCTTGACCATAAGATGCTCACGAATGCTATAGAGCAGGCGCAGAAGACGGTGGAGAGTAGGAACTTCCAAGTACGAAAGAGCGTCTTAGAGTATGACGATGTAATGAATATACAGAGGACGAATATATATAGTGAGCGTCGCAAGGTGCTAAACGGCGATGATGTAAAGGACTCTGTGGGCAGAATGATAGACGAGTATATAAGCGGCGAATTACAGGGCACGACGGGTCTGCCGATGGCAGAGCGCCTTGCGCCTTTTGCGCCATTGTTTTTGCGTGGAGTTAAGCTAATGCCCTCAGAGCTTGAGGCTATGAGTGAAGATGAGTTGGAAGACTATATGCATACACGTGCGACTGAGGCGTATGAGGCTAAGGAGCGTGAGTTGGGCACTATGCCGAACGGTGTGCAGACTATGCGTGAGCTTGAACGAGTTGTTATGCTACGTGTTGTAGATGAGTATTGGATGGAGCATATAGATGCGATGAGTGAACTGCGACGCGGCATAGGTCTACGCAGTTTCGGAAATAAGAAGCCTATAGATGCGTATAAGCAGGAGGGCTTTGAAATGTTCGACGCTATGATAGAGGGCATAAGAACAGAGACGGTAAAGCGCATGTTCATAGCGCAGGTACGAAAAGAGGAGAGTTTACAGAGAAAGAGTGTCGCACAGAATGCGGCGGCGAATGTCGGCGGCACGGTGCAGAAGAAGCAACCGGAGCGACGTGAGAAGAAGATAGGGCGCAATGAGCCCTGCCCTTGTGGGAAGAAGCGTCAGAACGGTCTGCCGATGAAGTATAAGGATTGCTGCGGAAAGGACAGTTAAATGGGATTTCGTGAAATAAGGGTTGGTGAGCTTATGTATATGCGAGCTGACAATATAGATGCGGTGCACGGCTTCACCACACGCTACGGCGGAGTTAGTGAGGGTGCGTATGCGTCGCTGAATTTATCGTTTTCGAGCGGTGATGAGGCGGCGAGGGTGCATGAGAATTATAGGATATTGGGCGAGACTGTGGGCATAGATGTGTATCATGCAGGTTATACACGGCAGGTACACGGCAATGCTGTGCGCATAGTGACGCACGAGGAGTCTGGTGCACCGGGTGACAGGGTGCCTGAAGACTCGGACGCTGTGGTGACGAATGCAGAGGGTTTGACTGTATTTTGCTTTACGGCAGACTGTGTGCCTATACTCATGTATGAGCCTTTGGCACGTGTGGCAGCGGCTGCGCATTGCGGATGGAGAGGTTCGGTGTCGGACATGGTAGGTGCGACGGTAGCGGCTATGCAAAGCCTGGGTGCACAGCCAGAACATATAAGGGCGGCCATAGGTCCGTCCATATCGCAATGCTGTTTTGAGACAGAAGCAGATGTGCCTGAGGCTGTGGATAAATGGTTGGGCGAGAGTGGCAAGGAATTTTATGTATATGATAAATCGCGCAAGAAATATATGGTAGATATAAAAGGGGCTAATGTGAGGCGACTCTTGGATTTAGGACTGAGTGCGCAACATATAGAGCAGTCTGAGGAATGCACGATGTGTTTAGATGAAAAATACTGGTCGCATAGGGGCGCTAAGGGCGGTGCGAGGGGTACACAAGCGGCATTTATTGTGTTATAATTATTTATTATAATTGTGTGGGAGCTGGTAATGGTGAAAAACCAAGGCAATAAGGGATTTACACTTGTGGAGCTTATCATAGTAGTGGCGATAATTGCGGTGCTTGCGGCGGTACTTGCTCCGAGGTACATGCAGTATGTGGAGAGTGCGAGGCGGTCTAACGATCTTCAGATTGCAACGAATATGATGCGAGCGGCATCGGTGGCTATAGCGGATCCGAGTAATGATGTGCCGCCCGATACAGATATATTTTTCGTGTGGGAGACGGACGATGTAGGCTTGGTGACAGAGGAAATATTGGGACGTATATATGTTGATACGACGTATAATATGGCTACGGCAGGCAATTCGGAGAATAATGCAGAGCATGAGTTTGAGGCGAACTTAACGGAGAGTCTTGGGTTTATACTGTCATCGAATACGGGGGATGGTTCTACAGACACGGGTTGGGAACCCGGAAGGTCTTACTATTTCATAGGTGAGCCTGAGTCTGCGGCGGCGATAGAAACGGACTTTAAGTTCTCGATTAATTCGTCTACGGGCAATATACTTTTCTACCAAGACAAGGTTTATCAAAAGCCTATAAATCCCGGCGTGGACAGTTATGTGTGGATAGATGAAATAGGGGTAAACCCCAATTAACGAAAAGTTACTGAGGGCGGTGTAAACGATAAAAAGATATAAGAAAATTGTGGTGATGCTGTGTGTGATAAGCATACTGGCAATGACAGCTTGCGGAGCGCAGGAGGAAGAGCAAGAGCGTGAGCAGTACGTTGAGGGCACCTTGGCAGGCGTGGAGTTGGGGACAAGTTTTGATAGCACTGACACCTTTGCGCTAAACGGAGACGATGAATTAGGCTATAATCCCTATGTGACGGTGAATGTGGACAATAGGGTAGTGGCACAGCTTGTGTATGAGAACATATATGAGTTGGATGATGACTTTAATCTCACGTCACGGATAATAACGGCAGCGGATACGCAGGACGGCATGTACTGGTACTTCACTATAGCCGATGATATTATCATGCACGACGGAGAGCCTTTAATGGCAGAGGACGTGTCGTATTCCATACAGAGGGCAATGAACTCGACGCGTTACGGTCAGCGTATGTCGAAATTTTGGGGAGCGGGCAGTACGGGCGACTATACTTTTGCAGTAACTTTGAGTGAACCGAATATGCAGTTACCTTATTTACTCACTATCCCCATAATACAAAATGGGTCTATAGGAGAGCATAAGCCTGTAGGGACGGGGCCTTATATGTTTGACACAGAGGAGGGCGGCGATTTAATAGCCTCGCCCTACTACCCCTATGATTTACCTATAGACAAAGTGGGCACGGAGTCGTACGATAGTGTTGAAGATAAGTTGTCGGGCTATAGAAACGGCGAGATAGATTTGGTGGTAAACGACGCATCCGGTGGTGCGAACCTTGGCTACGGCGGTGGTAGTGAGATACGCTACTATATGACTACTAATATGCACTTTATTGGTTTTAATCTGACGGAAGATAAGGCTACTTCGTTTCAGATGAACGCATCGTATCGTTATGCCTTACAGCTTGCTTTGGACAGGGACTATGCGGCGAATGAGGTAATGAATGGTGCGGCATCACCTGCGGCATTACCGATAGCGCCGAATCATGTCTTGTACAATGAAGATATAGCTGCGGAGATAGGTTTTGACTTAGAGCGCTGCGAATCGATTTTGAGAAACTCGGGCGTACAGGACTATGACAATGACGGTAAGCTTGAGTATATGGTTACGGGCATACCGATGGAAATTGAGCTTGACATGATAGTGTCGAGCGACAGTGGTGGCAAGGGTGATATAGCACGACAGTTTGTTGAGGCGCTTGATAGCATAGGCATAACGGTTACTTTGCGTGAATTATCTTGGGATGAGTACATTTTGGCCTTGGCGGAGGGCGAGTATGACATATACTATGGCGAGGTAATGTTGACACCGGACTTTGATCTTTCGAAATTGTTGCGTGAGGGCGGCAGTTTGAATTACGGAGAGATAGACGATCCGGGCTATGAGACGCTAATATTGGCGTATTTAGCGTCGGACGAGGAGCTACTCGAACAGAATGCGTCAATGATGTTCGATTATATAGCGGATACGGCGCCGATAATTCCGGTGTTATTTGAGCGTCGAGAGGTGATAACACATAGGAATGTGTTATCGGGGCTGATGCCGAGTCAAAGCAATGTGTTTTACGGCATAGAAAACTGGAAATTCAATGTAGGTTAGAGGTGAGTAAAGTGAAGGAGGTCGAAAAAATGGTAGACAGGGAATTGATGGAACTGGCTCAAAAGGCGGCTGAGAATGCGTATGTACCCTATTCACGGTTTGCGGTGGGCGCGGCTTTGGAATGTGAGAATGGCGAGATATTCACAGGTTGCAATGTTGAGAATGCGGCTTTGGGCAGTACTATCTGTGCAGAGCGCACAGCGGCGTGTAAGGCGATTAGTGAGGGACGCAAGGATTTTAAGCGCATAGCAGTGTGGGCTGACAGCGAGGGGTACTGTATGCCCTGCGGAGCGTGCAGGCAGTTTCTTTCGGAGTTTTCACGAGAGATGGAGGTGCTATGCGCAAAGCGTGGCGGACGGTATGTGAGCTATAAGCTGAGTGAGCTTATGCCACATGCGTTTGATTACTAAATAACGAGGGGAAAAGATATAATGCGAAGACATGGCAAAATTTGGGCGATGCTGTTAGCGGTTTTGATGACAGTGACGCTCATAACACCAACGGCGAATGCGGTAAATACGAATGTTAGTTTTTCTGATGTTAACAGTAGTGAGTGGTATTATGACTATGTGCAGACTTGTGCGAAGTATGGCATAATCAATGGGTACGGTGATGGGACATTTAAACCCGACGCTATGATAAAGCGTGGCGAGTTTCTAAAGCTACTTACTACGATAGCGGAATTATACCCGACGAGCACGGATACATCCGTGCACTGGTCGGCGCCGTACTGGGAAGTGTTGAATAAGGCGGGTGTATTGGAAACCGGTCTTGACGGTAACGCTCAAGGCACATATCAACAGCACTTAGTGTCCTTGAACTTTGAGGCCTTGGAGGCACCGATAACACGCTATGAGATGGTGCAGTTATTGCGTAACTTGGTGTTTAACGTGTATGGTGAGGCGGCGATGGAGCTACAGAGCCCCGAGCTTTACATAGGCGACTATGACAGTATTCATTTGCAGTACTTGAGTGCGGTGGAGCAGACCTATGGTAAGGGCATACTTGCAGGTGACTCTACGGGTAGTTTTAACGGTGACACAAACTTAACGCGTGCTGAGGCGGCAAAAATTATTGTGACGACAGCATGGCCGTCTGAGCGTGTGGAAGTCAGCTATGCGAGTGAGGTTGAGATTAACTTTGATCCTGTTGACTCCTTCTCATGGCAGTATCGTAATATGTCCGATGCGGAGAGGAAAATAGCCTTGTTTGGCGACCCGAATAAGAGCTATTTCTCGAGTGCGGCGGAAGCGGAACCGTATATGGTTACTTTCCAAATTAAGGTTTGGGATTTGCGTTCAGATGGTTATACATGGTATGAGCGTGAGTTCTGGATAACGGTTAATAAGGTCGTTGAAGAAGAAGTAAGGGGCATATTCAGTGACATATACAATTTGCCGGTAGAGGAGCGTTTCCCGATATATGCGGTGGGCGGCTCACGTTATACGGACACTATGCGCCATTCATGGGGCGCGGCTATAGACATAAACCCGAACCATAACTATTACTTGCACTATGCTTCGGGCGCTATGGTAGGTCAGTACTGCTACCTTAACAGTAACAGTCGTTACTGCATAGACCCCGACAGTCCTGTGGTCGATATCTTTGCGAAGTACGGTTGGGGCTGGGGCGGCGAGGGCTGGACGAGTGCTGTTGACTATATGCACTTCTCCATACTTGCCTCCGGCGGTTAATAAAAGTAAAATCTCCCGACGTGTACACGTCGGGAGATTTTACTTTTATGGGGGTAAATTTAATTATAAACCGAAGTTCGGGATGAGAACATGCGTGTACAGCATCGCCAAGACGAAGTAAATAGCGAGTATGATAAAGAAGGGCTTAAATACTCGGCTGTATACTTCGTTCTCCTTACCCTGAAGATTAACTGTAGCGCAAGCTGCGACGACGTTGTTGGGACAGATGAGGTTACCGAGTGCGGCACCTGCGTTTTGTCCTGCAAAAACGGTAACGGGGTTCATGTTTAGCGCGAGTGCCGCATCAAGGTGCATGGGCGCCCACATGACGTTGGAGCCGAGCCCCGTACCTGTTATAAATGATCCGAGTGAGCCGACGGCAACGGCAACAGCAGGGTAGAAGGGACCTGCAACGCCTGCAAGGCCTGTGCCGAGCAGTTCGAGCATACCGCCTACCTTCATGAGGTTTGCAACGACCAAAAGTGAGCAGATTGCAATCAAGGCAGGGAAAACCTTCTTAAACGCCGCCCAAGCATACTGGAAGAACTTTATAATGTTAACGCCCAAGAATAGAGAGCCGACAAAGGCGCTCAAGAATATTACAGTAGCGACCCAAACGGTGTACCCGAACATGGTGAGGATGCTCCAAGGAACTGTTAGACGTACAACGGGCAGAAGCACACATAGTGCTATGTAGGGCGCAAATGCTTTAAGAGCCGGTAAATCGCTCTTAGGCCCGTCACCTGTGGGGATGTACTTATATTCCTGCGGTGTGTCCAGCTTGACAAACTTCAAGAATGCAACTGAAGCCAATATGGAAACTATACCCGTGCCCATGGAAACAGTCTCAGGCCCTACGAAGTTAGCGAATACGAGCATACATGTGCCTGTGATTAAGCCGGAGAATATGATGAAGGGCCAAAGGCCTTTGAAGCCCTTAGTGCCGAATGCAAGCCAAATCATCATTAGGGGGACTATCATAACAGCAAGCCCGTTAAAGAAGCTGACAGCGGCAGTGTGAGCCATGAGGTCACCGTAGCCTGCCTCGACCAAAGCGGCACTGCCGTTAATGGTCGTTACACCCGCACCGCCCCAAGAGGGAGGCGTGGCATTACCCAAAAGAGCAACGGTAGCGGCTATGGGAGCAGGGAAGCCGAGACCGACCAAGAAAGGTCCGACAAGAGCGGCAGGGCTACCGGCGCCTGCTGCGCCCTCAAAGAATATGCCGAGCATCAATGCTATGATAATAAGCTGTGCTCTGCGATCGTCCGTTATTCCTGCGAGCACTTGCTTTACCTTATCCATAGCACCCGTATCTGTCATCATGGTAAGGATGGTGAAAGCGCCAAACAGTAGAAGTACGATCTTAATTCCTTCAATTACTCCGCCTGTGGTTTGACCTGTGGCGGTCTCGATGCTAACATCGAAGAAAAAGTACGCTATAATTATAGAATATACCATAGCGACTGCCGAGACATACATGGCGGGTTTCTTCAGTAAAAGTATACCGATAAGCACCACTAAAACGGGACTGATAGCCAACAAATAGTTCATTTACTTCTCCTCCTAAATTCATTTTCTATCTCAAGAGCCCCCCAAGCTCCTTAGATTGCAGACCGATTAGTTTACTCCGCTAAACGGACGAATTAAATTAGCGAGATTGTATCACAGCACTTAAATAATTGTCAAAAAAAGCTTACAACACCTCCTGAATTTTACATGTTAGCACGGTATTTCGTTGAATAAATACAAATTATTAGTATGAAATTTAGGGATAAATACAATTAACCAATGTTTATCAAAGGACAAGCGCTATGATATGGCATTTTTTGTGTTTGTGAAAAAAGAAATTAATCAAAATCAAAGTAGGGAGAAACAGAAAAAAACAGAGAATCGCTACATTGCGACCCTCTGTTTTTGTGCATAACACACAATTGTTATCTAAAGATTTTATCCTTCCAAAGATCCTTTAACTCTGGCTTGTACGAATCCAAATAGTCAAAAAGTGCGGTAATGTCACTAAAACTGCGGTACAGCTCGTAGCCTTCTTGTGATAAAAATTCCTCACTGACGGCACGGCGCATCATAGCGTCAAGCTCATCATAATAGTTGTTGATGTTATATATCATCATGCACTTAGCGTGCCGTCCGAGTTGCTTTAGCGTCAGTGCCTCAAAGAACTCCTCGAAAGTACCTATGCCGCCGGGCAGGGTGATGAAAGCATCGGACATGTCTTCCATGAGTTTTTTACGTTCACCCATGGTTTCAGTAAATAGCATCTCGGTACAGCCGTCGTAGAGGATGCCTGGCTCGTTGAAAAAATGCGGCGCAACGCCTATCATGCTACCACCAACAGAGTGGACGCCTCTTGCCGCAGCGCCCATAAGGCCGCTTGTACCGCCGCCAAAGACCATGGTGTGCCCTCTTTTTGCGAGCTCTGCACCGAGCTTATATGCCTCATCGTAATAGACCTGAGCGAGTGAACTGCTCGATGCACCGTAGACCGCTACCTTCATACTGCACCTCCGAAGTCCAGTACCTTTGCGAGTTTGGCGAGGGTCAGCCTGTTACGCACGTAAGGCGCCATCTTGAAGGTGTCAGCTCTGAGTGCGTCGTCAACACCAATGTCGGAGAGCTTATGCTTCATGCCCAAGGCGGAGAAAAGCTCTGTGAACATTTCTGGTGTGGGTATGGTCTTGATTATATGTGAAATTTCCTCCCAGTTAAATACGACAACCTCAGGGCGCACGCTTGCCACGACGTCCTTTTCGTGCTCTGCCAAAATGCCATCGGCAAGTGCGCCGAATTTTTCACGGATCCAAGCTTCGTCAAGCGGTTCGTAAGGCTTTGCGGTAGGGGTAACACTGAGCATTTTGTGGTAGTACTCCGAGATTAAGAGCGTGCCCACACCTACACATTCACCATGTAGGCCCTCAGCGTTTTCGAAGCCTACGGGGTGCATCTCGACCATGTGCGCAACAAGGTGCTCGGCGCCTGAAGCCGGACGTGAACTGCCGTGCATCTGCATTGTGAGACCGGAAATCATGAGTGACATTGTCATGTTGGTGTAATCGGGCTCCTCGCCGGACGCCATTTTCATGGACGCCTGCATCATGAGCTGTAGTGCTCTGTATGTGATGGCGGCTATGCGCTCGCAATAAATTTCATCACTTAAGATGGCGGCGACTTGCCAGTCAGCGAGTGAGACATATTTTGAAATAATATCAGCAATACCACTAAGTAAGGTTGCTCTTGGTGCACCTTTTATTATATCGATATCAGCGAGCACCATGACCGGTGCCACCATGGGTATCGACTTTTTCTGACCATCAACCATGACAGAGCAGATTTGTGCAGTGTACCCGTCCGCCGAGAGCAGGGTAGGAACAGCGACAAAGGGAACTTCAAGTTTATGTGCGGCATAGCGTGCGAAATCCATTATAGTACCGCCGCCGACGGCTACTATGCAGTCGGGGCTCTGCATTTTAACGACAGTTTCCTCCAGTAGCTTAAGCTCCGAGTGTAGGCCCTCAGCCTCTAAAACAATCTCAATATCGGCCTTGATGTTTTGGACGCCGGGGAGTTTTTTTGTGTTGCTGTCATAAATGACAGCACGACGACCGCGAAGGCCGGCACCCTCGAGATACATGTCGAGTAAGTTGACGCAGCCGTGGTCGACTACGACGAGCTTGGTGTCCACATTGTGGACGTGACCGCATTCGGTACAATAACCTGAGTATTCACTGCAATTTAAAATCATTTCGTCCTCTTTCCGACTTCGGGGCGAAGCCACTCTAAAAGTTTTAATCAACTTTTTTCAAAAAGTTGTGGGGTCTCGGGGCAAGGCCCCGAGTCGCTTTTTGCAAAAAGCGAAATCTCCAAGGGGGTTCGGGGCACAGCCCCGACTAAACAAAAACAAAATAAAAAACGGGGTTCGGGGCACAGCCCCGACTAAGAAGCTAAGAAAAGCACAATTGCGTAGCAATTGCAAGGTGTCCTCGCAGGGCGAGGGCACTCGCCGTCCGCAGACGGCGAAACTCCCCAAGGGGGTTCGGGGCACAGCCCCGACTAAAAGAATAAAAAATAAAATTTTTCGTAGAAAAATTTCGGGAGGGCATGGAAACCCTCACCTATAATTGGAAAGCTTCGGAACGGTCAAGACCGTTCTCTACCGACAAACAAAAACTATTTAGCGAGCTTTAAAGCCACTCTTGCCTTGTTCGCTATACCCTCTGCTGTTATGCCGTAGGCGGAGAGCACAGCCTCTGCCTTACCTGAACGACCGAAGATGTCTTCGACGCCGTGACGCAGTACGGTGCAGGGGTGGTGCTCAGAGAGAAATGAGCAGACGGCTGAGCCGAGACCACCTGTGATATTGTGCTCTTCACTCGTGACTATGGCACGAGTCTCACGAGCTGCCTTGAGCAATATTTCACCGTCTATGGGCTTAATTGTGTGCATGTTTATGACACGAGCACTTATGCCCTCCGCCTGCAAAATTTCTGCAGCTTTCATAGAGAGTTGAACGTTGAGGCCTGTTGCAACTATGCTGATATCACTGCCCTCACGCAAGGTTACAGCCTTGCCTAATTCGAACTTATAGTCTTTGACACTGTCTGTCACGGTTTCTACAGCCATGCGTCCGAGGCGCATGTATGCAGGGCCATCGTAATCTAAGAGAGCCTTGACAGCGTGGCGCATCTCATTGCCGTCGCAGGGATTTAATACGAGCATACCGGGTATGGCGCTCATTAGAGCGAAGTCCTCTATGCACTGGTGCGTGGCGCCGTCCTCACCGACGGACAGTCCGCCGTGTGAGCCTATGCACTTCACGTTAAGGCGTGGATAACACACACTGTTTCTAATCTGCTCATAAGCCCTACCTGCCACAAACATGGCAAAGGAGCTGGCGAAGGGTTTCTTACCACTTGCCGCAAGACCTGCCGCCACGCCTATCATGTTGCACTCGGCTATACCCATGTTAAAGAAGCGCTCAGGGTAGGCCTCTGCAAAAAACTTAGACATGGTAGCCCCTGCGAGGTCGGCGTCGAGTGCTACCAGCTCAGGGTACTGTTCAGCGAGCTCGACTAAAGTCTTGCCGTAGACTGTTCTTGTTGCTATCTTTTCACTCATGCTTTTCCCTCCAAACTCGAAAGCGTGGCACGAAGCTCAGTCATCGCTTCGTCATATTGCTCCGCATTGGGAGCTTTGCCATGCCATGCAGAGCTGTCCTCCATAAATGTAACGCCCTTACCCTTCGTTGTGGACGCAAGTATGGCGACAGGTTGTGGTGCTAGCTTTGCTCTTTCAAATGCTTGATTAAGTTCGCTGAAATTGTGACCATCTACACGCAGTACGTAAAAGCCGAAAGCCTCTAATTTTTTATCAAGAGGCTCCATGGGCATGACGTCCTCTGTTTTACCGTCTATTTGCAGTCTGTTGACGTCAATGACAACACAGAGGTTTGACAGCTTGTACTTAGCGGCAGAGGCAAATGCCTCCCAAACCTGACCTTCTTGGCACTCACCGTCGCCCATTAGAGCGTAGACACGGTAAGGTGCCTTATCGAGCTTAGCGGCAAGTGCCATACCGACGGCAGCGGAGATACCCTGTCCGAGTGAACCCGTGGACATATCGACACCCTTAACATGTGTCATATCAGGGTGACCCGACATGTGTGCGTCTATACTGCGGAAGTTACTCAACTCGCTCTCGGGGTAGAATCCACGTAGAGCCAGTATAGAGTAGAGAGCGGGTGTGCAATGCCCCTTGCTCATGACGAAGCGGTCACGCATGGGATCCTGTGGTGACTCTGGGTTTACGTTCATTTGACCGAAATAAAGCTCGGTCAATATATCTATGGAGGAAAGAGAGCCTCCTATATGCCCTGACTGTGCCTTATACACCATGTCCATGGCAAGAATCCGCGCGCGTGCGGAAAGCGTGTTTTTATTACTAAAATCCATTTGTAGCGCCTCCTTACCCGAATATTATATACGTTTTGAAAAAATTTTCAACAATAAATAAAGCAAAAACACTAAGTATTAAAGAAAATGAGTTAGCTGTTGAAAAAAAGAGGAGAATGTGGTATATTGATTTAATGAAATATGATAATGAGGTGTTGAAGTTGATAAAGGAATATTATAAGATAACCTGCGACTCAAGTTGCGATTTACCGTCAGAGTTATGCGATAGTAAAGATGTAGCGGCGTATCACATGGTGTGCACACTAAACGGTGCGTCATTTACGGATGCGATGACAGAAGAGAGTTGCATTGCGTTTTATGATGCTATACGTGCAGGCGGCGATGCAAGCACAAGCCAAGTGGGGATAGGTGCATTTTTAGAGTTCTGGGAACCGTATGCAAAGGATGGCACGCCTGTACTGCATATAGCGTTGGGCTCTGCAATTTCTGGTACATATGCAAATGCTCTGACAGCTGCGGAGTCTTTGTCTGAGACTTACCCTGCATGGAAATATGAGATAATTGACTCTTTGAGTGCTTCGGCCGGCATAGGCCTAATGGTACTACGTGCGGTGGAACTACGTGACTTTGGTATGGAACTTCGTGAATGTGCAAAGCTTGTGCGAGAGATGGCTAACAATGTAAATGCGGTGTTCACGACAAGTGATTTGACAGCATTGTATAAGGGCGGACGCATAAGCCGAGTGTCGGCGGCGTTTGGTACGGCTCTGAACATAATACCTATAATGCACCTTACGAATACGGGTGCACTTGAAGTGTGGCAGAAGGTGCGTGGTGAGTCGAAGTGTGAGAGCGCTATGAGAGCTGCTGTGCGTGACATAGCTACCGAGCCTGAAAAGAACACCTTAATTGTGTCACATGCGGATAATCTTGAGCGTGCACAGCATTATGGTGAGCTTATGAGAAAAGAGTTCGGATTCAAGGAAGTAATATATACACGAATAGGACCCACGATAGGCACACATACGGGACCCGGTCTTATTGCTCTGTTCTTCTTGGGTAAGGATCGTAAGCCGAGCGCAAATAAGTAAGGGGCTTGTCAAAAGAGACGTGGCACCAAATCCTCGTCCTCTGCCTGGTCTGATTTTTGAAAAATGTTAAATTACATCTGAGGAAGGGCGTGTACCTGACGAAGATACTTTGCGAGGCTATAAAGCCGAGAACTCTAAATTGGCGAAAAACCCGTTTTTCGCCAGATTTACAGTGAGTCGTCGTTTAAAATCCAGTCACGCACTTCTATGTGAGTGAGTGAGTCTGTGCCCGTTTGTACTACTACCGTTGTGATTCCCGAGTTAATAATAAGTCTTTTACACATGGAACATGGCATGGTGTCGGGGTGGTACTCGCCTGTGACACCGTCACGTCCGACGAGGTAGAGAGTAGCACCTATCATATCACGCCTTGGTGCTGAGATGATGGCGTTAGCCTCTGCGTGGACACTGCGGCAGAGTTCGTAGCGTTCACCGGACGGGATATTTTTTTGGACACGTACGCATTTTTCCAAGGCGGAGCAGTTTTCACGACCACGCGGTGCACCGTTATATCCGGTTGATATGATTTCATCGTTGTGTACAATGATAGCTCCGTACATACGTCTGAGGCAGGTGGAACGTGCAAGTACGGAGTCGGCGATGCCGAGGTAATATAAATCCTTAGTTCTTCTCTTATCCATGTAGCACCTCGTTTCTATAGTATAACATTGATTTTAGTACAGAGCGCACGATGCGTCAAGTCTGAAGGGGGCAAAGCAGATAAACTACGGTAAAATGACGGACAAATATATAGAGCGTGCAGACGGAAGTCGTCCGCGTTTGTTGTTACATGTGTGTTGCGGCCCTTGCGCTGCCTATGTACTGAGCTATTTGTCTTTGCACTTTGATATAACGCTGTACTATTATAATCCTAATATACAGCCTGAGTCGGAGTATTTGCTACGCCTTGAAGCATTGCATGAGTTGTTGGAGCATTATCCGGGAATAGAGTTGATATGTGGCGAGTATGAACCTGAGGTGTATGATGAGCTTGCAAAGGGATATGAGACGGAGAGAGAGGGCGGCGAGCGATGCTCCGGTTGCATAGGATTGCGTTTAGAGAAGACGGCACAGTTAGCTACAGAGTTGGGCATAGGGTTGTATTGCACAACATTGACAGTGTCGAGGCATAAGAATGCGCAGAAGATAAATGAGATGGGTGAACGTTACGGCAGGGAGCGGTCTGTAAGTTGGTTACCCTCGGATTTTAAGAAAAGAGATGGGGAAAATCGCAGTGTGGAGCTTGCGCGTGAGTATGGTCTTTACAGGCAGGACTACTGCGGATGTCCTTTCAGTTTAATAGCAAGGAGAGAATGATGTCTAATCTCACAGCACGCCGCTTGGCGGTAAATGCTACGGTAGCGGCGTTGTATACAATAATGAGCTACTTTTCGGGTATATTTGGTCTGGCATATGGGCCGATACAGTGCAGGTTTTCGGAGGCACTGTGTGTGTTACCTTTTTTCTTCCCATATACGGCATGGGGATTGTTTGTAGGATGCTTCATATCTAATTTGATGAGCGCGTTTGGAGTAATAGATATAGTGTTTGGAAGTTTAGCGACGTTGACGGCGGGGCTATTAACAGCGCGAGTGAGGCATAAGGCTTTGGCGCCTTTGCCACCGGTGCTAATAAATGCGGTGGTAATCGGAGCAGTTATAGCCTATAGTACGATGGGCATGGGCGAGGGTTTTATGGCTATGTTTTTAATGAATGCATTAAGCGTGGGAGTGGGACAAGCAATAGCGTGTTATGGATTGGGAACACTCATGTTAAATGTGATACCTAAATCTAAGTTTTTTAGGGAAATGATATATTTCGACAGGCCTGAAATATTAGTGGACGGTCGGAATTAAAAAAATATTGACATATACGGTATTATCATTATATAATAAACAGCCGTACGGTTATGTTACGGTACAAACAAGGACAACTACTTCGGCAAGCGCCGGAGCGCGAGTCGAAGATGAGTAATAAAGCGGAAAGGATGGGATGTAAATGGTACGCACATATCAACCGAAGAAGCGTCAGCGTAAGAAGGAGCATGGCTTCCGCAAGCGCATGGCTACAAGGAGCGGCCGAAAGGTACTTGCACGCCGCAGGGCGAAGGGCAGAGAGAAGCTCAGCTATTAAGTCTAAACGTGCTCTGAAACCGTAAACGTCAAAGTAATTTTTGGGGCGGATTTCTTCCGTCCCTTTATGCTTTAGGCAGGCGAAGGAGCAAAAGGAGCAAAGCTTGCAGTTTACCCAATCGCTAAAGAAAAATTATGAATTTAGAAGGTTATATAACAGGGGGAAGAGCCATGCGGCACCCTGTTTGGTTTTGTATTGTCGCAGAAACTCAAGTGCGGGCAACAAGCTTGGTATAACGGTGTCTGCGAAGGTGGGAAATGCGGTGGTGCGCAATAAGGTGCGTCGTCGTTTGCGAGAGATTTATAGGTTAGCTGAGGGTGAATTGAGAAGCGGATTTGACATAGTGCTGGTGGCACGTCCACGTGCCGTTCGGTCAGACTATGAAGCTTTGCGTCGGGAATTTTACATGGCGGCGGAGCGAATGGGACTTTGTCAAAAGGACAAGAATGGATGAAAAGGGTTTTAATAGGACTGGTTAACTTTTACAGGCGGCGTATATCACCGAACACATCACCGTCCTGTAGATATATTCCGACCTGTTCGGCGTATGCCTTGGAGGCTTTGGAGAAGTACGGTGCGTTAAAAGGTTCGTATTTATCTATGCGTCGAATATTGCGATGTCATCCTTTTCATTTACGTGAGCAGGATCATTATGATCCTGTACCCTAAGAAAACACATGGGAGAATGAGACGAAATGCTTGATTTTATTTCCATACCCTTTGGATGGTTAATGCTTCAGCTATACAATATGACGAACAGTTACGGAATCTCTGTAATACTGTTCGCTCTGTTTGTAAACATACTGTTGTTACCCTTCATGATGAAGAGCAAGAAGGGCATGATGCGAACGACACGCTTACAGCCCGAAATAAATGAGATACGTAAGAAGCATGAGGGCAATCCTCAGAAGATGAATGAGGAGCTGAGAAGGCTGTATCAAGAGGCGGGCGCCAATCCTTTGGGCGGCTGTCTTTGGGGTATATTGCCATTACCCATAATGTTAGCTTTGTATTACGCTATACGTCAGCCGCTGACTACGATAATGCGAGTACCGTCCGAGCTGTTGGCTGAGGGTGGTGCTATATATGAGAAGCTACAGGCGTTGGGTTATAACTTGGCGGACTATACGACTTCGTCGACCTCCATATATGAGGAGATATATCAGACGAAGTTCATAAGTGCGAATTTTGAGCAGTTCCAAGGCTTGTCGGACAAGTTGATTCCGATGAACTTCGACTTTTTGGGACTCGACATATCTGCTACACCGAACTGGGCGATCTGGTCGTTTGATTATTCGGATATAGCAATTTGGGGTCCGGCGCTACTATTATTCCTAATACCGATAATATCAGCGACGATGTCATTTTTGTCTATGAAGATAAGCATGAGTATGAATCCTCAAAATGCTACAAATCCTCAGGCACAGCAGACAAACCGCACAATGCAATTAATGATGCCCTTGATGTCTTTGTGGATAGGCTTCATAATGCCGGCGGCTATGGGCATATACTGGATATCGAGCAGTGTGCTCGGTTCCATACGTGACGTTGGTTTGACCATGATCTTCTCTAAGCAGATGGATAAGGAAGATGCGGAACGTTTGGCTAAGCGTCGTGAGCGTGACTCGGAACTGGAGCAGAAGCGTTTAGAGACTGAAAAGTTGCGTGCAGTGGGTGCAACTGAGCAGAATAGGAATACGAGCAAAAAGAAGATGCAGGCGACGCAGAAGCAAAAGGACGATGAGCGTAAGGCGGCAGCGGAGCGCGAAGAGCGTGAGGCACGTCGCAAGTTGTTGGGCATAGAGGAAGCGGCAAAGCCTGATTCTCAGGTTGGTAACAGGCGCTATGCACGTGGAAGAGCATATGTAGAAGATCGCTATTCAAATCCCGAGACAGCAGAAGAGGCGACATTACTTGCAGCTGAGGAGTCGCAGTACGGTGCAGCTATAGACGAGAGCGCAGCTGAAGATAATGCATATGTGGCGCAGACGCCGGAAGTGGAGACGGAACTTACACAGGAATCTGAGAGTGCGTCTGAGGGAGAAGATAGTGGCAACCTAAACTCCGAGGGCGAGATTTCCAATTAACAAGGAGAGACGCAAGATGATAAAAAGTGTTGAAATGAGCGGTAAGACGGAGGAGCAGGCTATAGAGTCTGCACTGTGCGAGCTTGGTCTACAAAGAGACGACGTATCGGTTGAGATATTAGAGCGCGCAAAGAGCGGTTTTTTGGGTATAGGGGCAACACAGGCACGTGTGCGTGTGAGCTATGAGGCAAAGGATGAGCCTAAGGCTAAAGCTGTGGCAAGTCCGACAGTGGCACCTAAGTCAGAGCCGAAGGCAGCTGCAGCACCGGCGGCTAAGCCGCAGGCAAAGCGTGTAGAGCGTGCACCAACCCTAAAGTCTGAGTTTACGCCGAGCGGTGATGAACACGCTGATAAGGCTGCGGAATTTGTGGCGGGTCTACTCTTTAAGATGGACATGAATGCGACTATAGAGATAGGCTCTAAGGATAACGGCGACGTGTTGATAAACCTTTCCGGCGACAGTATGGGTGCAGTTATAGGCAGACGAGGCGAGACCTTGGATGCAATACAGCATCTGACGAACTATTCAGTGAATAGGGGTGGCGAGAAGCGTAGGCATATTAGTATAGATGCTGAGAGCTATAGAGCAAAGCGTGAGGAGAGCCTAATTCACTTAGCGGAGAAGATGGCGACCAAGGCTATTAAGTATAAGCGCAGCATGGCTTTAGAGCCGATGAACTCCTATGAGCGTCATGTTATACACACAGCACTGCAGGACTTTGAGGGCGTTACCACGGGTTCTGTGGGCACAGAGCCTAACAGGCGTGTGGTGGTGTCTTGGGACAAGAATAGCGGCGTCATGAGCGCTGAGAAGAGCAGCTCGACGAGAGAGTGGAGCTAAAGTAGAAACAGTAAAAGCCTTGAGAAGCGTAATGCTTTTCAAGGCTTTAATTATTAGTTTGTAGGGAACGGTATTGACCGTTCCGAAACCATTTTTTCCACAGAAAAAATGGTTTTTTTATTTTTTTAGTCGGGGCTTCGCCCCGAACCCCGTGGGGGATTTCGATTTCTGCGGAAAGCGACTTGGGGCTCTGCCCCAAGACCCTGCAACTTTTTAAAAAAAGTTGGTTAAAACTTTTAATTGGCTTCGCCCCTCAAATTATAATAGAGGCGAGAATGTTCGCAGTATGCCCAAGAGTACGAAACGAGCAAACTTCATCCGCCCACCATAGGGGTGGTTCTCAAGGGTGATCTCATGGCACTTCTCCTGAGTGATGAGGAAATCTTCCTTGATTTTCTGTACGACGGAGGACTTGTACATAAAAGCACCGCACTCATAGTGCAAGGCGAGACTCCTGTAGTCGAGGTTTATTGTGCCCACAACGGCAGACTCATCGTCACAGACGAACATCTTAGAGTGGATAAAACCCGGTGTGTATTCGAATATACGTACACCAGCCTTAATTAGCTCGAAGTAGTATGAGCGTGAGAGAAAGAAAATGAGCTTCTTGTCGGGCACACCGGGGAGCATGAGTCGAACGTCTATGCCTGACTTTGCCGTTACACATAGTGACACCATCATTTCACGGCTGATGATGAGGTAGGGAGAGGTAATGTAAACGTAGCGCTCAGCACCGTTTAGCATACTCATGTAAACGCTCTCGCCGACAGCATCTTCGTCAAGTGGCGTGTCGGAGAAGGGCTGAATAATGCCATCCGGCTCATAGGTCAGGGTAGGTGCATATTTTGTGTAATCCTCAACCTTGCCACTGATAGAGCTCCACATAGTTAGGAACATGACAGTAAGGTTATATACAGCCTCGCCCTTGAACATAACGGCGGTGTCCTTCCAATGTCCGTGCTTTTCGAAGGTATTGATATACTCATCGGCTAAATTGACGCCGCCTGTGAAACCGGTGTTACCATCAATGACACAGATTTTCCTGTGGTCACGGCTGTTGAAGTTAGAGTTAAATAGGTTCGTGAACTGGTTAAAGGGGCGACTGTCGATGTTGTGTGCTCTTAGGCGCTTATCAAAGCCCGATGGTAGGGTTAAAAGACAACCGAGGTCATCGTACATTAGCCTGACATCCACGCCTTGTGCAGCCTTTTCTATGAGGATTTTTTCGATTTCACCCCACATGATGCCTTCCTCGACAATGAAGTACTCCATAAAAATGAATTTCTCGGCAGTTTTGAGTTCCCTTAGCATAGCTTCCCACTTTTCCTCGCCAAGGCTAAAGTATTCAGCCTGCGTGTTAGTGTAAGCAGGGGAATTAGCTATCCTACGGATATACTCAGACTGGCGTATTATTGAGGTATCGTCACCGAAAAACTCGGGTTTAAAGCTGTCAACATGCGCTAAGCCCTTTTTTTGTTCAGCATCGATACGATCCATTATAGCTTTTTTCTTTTTGCTCGGGTTTTGCTGTGCGAATACGATGTATACAACCGCACCGACGAGCGGAGTGACACTCAAAATAATAATCCAAGCTATCTTCGATTCCGGATAGGTATTGCCTATGATAACTTTGATTGAAACTACTAAATTAACGATGAGTAGTATGAGTACAGCGACGTCGGCATAGTCGCCCAAGAAGAATACAATTCCAAACCAAACAGCGATTTGAACTAACAGTGTCGATATGATCAAAATAGCGCGCAATACAACACGTAGCCTCATAGAAAATCCCCCGATCTGTAGAGTATCTCTACTCTATCATAATTCGACAATTTTCACAATACACTACTTTATCGCAGACAATGCACCACTTTTAATGTTAGTATCAGTAGCAGAACGCATAGCGGCTTTTTCTTTGATAATCAGTACAATGGCAACAAGCATGACCAGTGCTTCGGCGATGACGATACCGGCAAAGGCGAAGGATTCGCCTAAGAGCAGAGGTGTCACACAGATGAGTATAGAGTTTAAAATAAAGCTACGTAGCACAGCTATGACCATAGATTGTTTCGTCTTTTTGATAGAGAGGAAATAGGTAGCGAGCACGATGTTAACGGAGGCGAAAATAAAGCTCAGTCCGTAAACAATCAACATACTAATAGCAATTTCCATAAGCTGAGGATCGGAGTTGAATATCCTGATAACGTGTTCGCCCAAGAAAGCGAGTGCTACATATATGGCGATAGCCATAACGAGGTTAAGTTTGAGTCCCTTTTTCAGGTAATAGGCAATATCCTCGTGTTTCCCCTCACCCAAACCTCTGCTAAGCAGAGGTTGAAGGCCCTGAGCAAGCCCGACAAAGACAGACAGGCTGATGGTCAGTACATAAGATACGACGGAGAAAGCGGAAACACCGATATCGCCGAAAATTCTCAGTACAATGATGTTGAAGAGCAGAACACATATAGGCTGACTCATCTGAGTAACGAACTCGGGTGCACCGACTTTCATGATATTCCTGAGCATACCCTTATCTCTTTTAGGCATACCTATTTGCAAGTCTCCCTTTTTACGTATAAAGTGTAGGGATAGAACGAGGCAGGAGGTGATTTGTCCGAGGCCGGAAGCTATGGCGGCACCGGCTATTCCCATGCCCAAGGGGAAGATAAAGAGCCAGTCCAAGAATACGTTAGTAACAGCGCCTACTATCATGCCGTACATGGCAAGGTTGGGGTTACCGTCGTTCTTGACGAAGATCGACAGCACTATGGATGTAGAGGAAAAGAGACTGAACATGACGTAATAGAAAATGTAGTCCGTACTTTGAGCGAGCAGGCTGTAGCTTGAGCCGAGCAGTTTAGCTAAACTCTCGGGAAAGAGTAGTCCAACACCGGTGATGATTAGAGAGAAAACCGTGCTTGCCGTAAGTGTGATGAGAAATACGTTGTTTGACTTCTCTTTATTGCCCTCACCTAAGAAAATCGAGGTGAGCGTACCGCCCCCCATAGCGAGCATCATGGTGATGGAGATGATGAGTAGAACCAAAGGCAGTGCTATATTGACAGCGGCAAGACCATCCATTCCGACGCCTTGACCGACGAATATGCCGTCCACAACAACGTAAAGACCGGACACCACCAGTCCGCATATGGCGGGGAGTACGGACTTGTAGAAATTTTTAGACTTTAAGTTCACGAGAATACCTCCGAAAAAATAGATTGACTGACAAAAGTTTTTGCAGTAAACTCATGGTAAAGCATGACATAGTGTCAGAGTCAAGTGCTTTGGAGGGGAAAATGAAAAATTTACTATCAATTGGAGAAGTGTCTAAGATAAAGGCGGTAAGTCACAGGATGCTTCGGCATTATGACAAGCTCGGCATACTGGTTCCCGTGCATGTTAATGAGGAGACGGGCTACAGGTACTATTCTAAAAGTCAGATGATAATACTTGACCTTATATTTGTGTGCACGGATTTGGGCATACCCTTACGTAGTATAAATGACTATATATCGGAAGACGGCAGTTATGATGTCGCGGCGATAGTAGAAACGGGGAAGCGGCTTGCGACAGAGCGACTAAAGAAGACAAACGAGACTATATACAGATTAAACTCTATAGAAAAACGTTTTATGATGACAGATAGGTCACAAAGCGGTATTGTTCGAAAGTATATAGAAGAGAGGTATTTCTTTTCTGTTGAGGTAGATGAAAGTGATGATAGCATAGAAACGTATTGGTCGAGGTTGTCGGAAATGTATGAAAAGGCAGGGCGAAGAGGACTTATTTGCACTGTGAATATGGGTCAGTATGTTGTGTTTAGTGAGGGTGCATATGGGTTGTTCGTATATATAGAGGTGGCAAAGCCTAAGAAAGCGGCGACGGACATACGAAGGATACCGAGCGGCAACTTTGACTGTGAGGTGTTTGAGGACGAGGAATATGAAATAGCGAAGAAGAAGTATCTAAAGGACTATCCCGAAGGCACGATAATAATAATTGAAGATGTGATAGAGACGAGAGTAAGTGACAAGATGCTACCGATAGAGATACAATTGTCGGTGAGCGAAGGTTAGGGGGGACACATGTTACTATCATTAGCGCTAATATTCCTTGTGGGACTTGTAATGGCGGGCATATTTAATAAAATGGGCTTACCGAAAATAATTGGCATGTTATTCACGGGCATATTACTCGGACCCTTTGTGCTCGATGTGTTGGACGCCGAAATTTTGGATATCTCGGCACAACTGAGGCAAATAGCTCTTATCATAATCTTATTAAAAGCGGGGCTTACGCTTAATATAGAGGACTTGAAAAAGGTGGGGCGCCCTGCTGTACTCATGTCATTTTTACCTGCGAGTTTCGAGATAGCGGCATACTGCGTGTTTGCACCTTTGTTTTTTAAGATAACATTTAGTGAGGCATTGCTTATGGGCAGTGTGCTCAGTGCGGTGTCACCTGCAGTGGTAGTGCCGAGAATGGTGAATTTAATAGAAGAGCGTTACGGTACAAAAAAGAGTATACCCCAGCTGATACTAGCCGGGGCATCGTGTGATGATATATTCGTAATAGTGGTGTTCTATGCGTTTTTGAGTATGGCACAGGGAGAAATGGCAAGTTTAAGTCTATTTATTGATATACCTTTGTCCATGGTATTAGGCATAGCTATGGGCGCAATATTGGGCATGGCTTTAAACTTTGTATTTGAGACGGCACATAAAAAGTCGAGCACTATACGTAACTCGACTAAGGTAATTATTTTATTGGGTGTATCTTTTTTAGCAATGTCTGTAGAGCATATGCTTACAGTTTCGTTCTCGGGACTTTTGTGTGTGGTGTGTATGGCATGCACCTTGAAACTAAAGAGTGTGGAGCAGGTGACGAAGCGCTTATCGGAAAAGTTCGGAAAGTTGTGGATAGCCGCTGAAGTACTGCTTTTTGTGCTTGTGGGAGCTGCTGTGAATGTGGAGTATATGCTAAGTGCGGGTCTTAAATCCGTGTTCATGATATTTATAGGACTTGCTATACGCTCGGTCGGAATAGTGTTCTCATTGCTTAAAACAGAGCTGAATAATAAAGAGCGCCTGTTCTGCCTCATTTCGTATCTACCGAAAGCGACAGTACAGGCAGCTATAGGCTCCATACCACTAGCCATGGGCATAGAGAGCGGTGGGATCATATTGAGTACGGCGGTCTTAGCGATAATAATAACTGCACCTTTGGGAGCTATAGGTATAGACAAGACGTATAAACGACTCTTGAGCAGAGATTAGCGTAGAAATTGTGTGATAGCCTCGTTAGCATCACGCAGAGCGCCGATTATCGTGTCACGATGAGCGTTTATGCGTGTTGTGGGTCCTGAGATACTTATAGCTGCCAAAGCAAAGCCAGAGGCATCTATAAGCGGCAAGGCGATGCATGTCAGGCCAAGCTCCGATTCCTCTGCGTCTACTGCATAGCCTTGAGCACGAATTTCCTCTATGCGAGAGAGAAGTTCAGCACCGTTTCTTAGGGAATGAGGTGTCTTCGATTCGAATTTGGCCGAGTGCAAGTACTGCGTCAGAATATGCTCAGGCTGAAAGGCTAAGATAGCCTTACCCGAGCCTGTGAGGTGTGCCGGGGTACGTAGACCGAGTGCAGTGTCCATGGTGAGCATGGCGTTACCTACCGCTTTGTCTGCGAAAATGACATGTGTTGCATCGTTCATCACGACTAAGTGCGAGGTCTCGTTAGTGCGTGCGGAAAGCTGTATCAAGTACGGACGCACTAAGCTAACAAGCTCCATACGCCTGTACGCAAGCTGACCGAGCGAAAATATTTTTACTCCAAGGCGATATTTTGAATTTTCGGTCTTTGTCAAGTATCCCTGACTTTCCAATGTAACCAAAAGGCGGTAGACCGTACTGCGGTTCATGCCCTTTAGTTTAGCGATATCAACAGCGGAAAGTTCTTCGCTGTCAAAAAAACAGTTCAATACCGATAGAGCACTGTCCACGGAATTTAAGATGTACTTGGATTCCTTCAACTCATCCATATAAAGCAACCTCCAATAGAAATAACACAAGTTACAGACATTTTACCAAAAAGAATGCTCCCATTCAAGCACAAAAGAATAGAGATAGTGTAAACTCTCCCGAAGTGCCGAGCGGTATAAAACGCTTGACAAGTCGGGAGCGTTGTATTATGATGTCCTAAAATACGTTCGCTATACGAGACAACAACTCACATGAAGAAACAAATGCTATAACGGAGGGGAAGCAGATGAAGGAGATACGACTACACGGGCGAGGTGGACAGGGCGTGGTAAAGGCGTCGCAGCTGGTGGTTAAGGCGGCTGTGGCCGGAGGCAAGGAGGGTCAGTTCATACCTTTTTTTGGGGTGGAGCGTAAGGGCTCACCGGTGTTTGGGTATTTGAGGGTGAGCGATACGGCAATTCGTAGACGCAGTCAGGTGTATACACCTGAAATTCTTGTGATAATGGACGACAGTTTAATATCTATGCCCGAGACATATGTGGGGCTGTTAGAGGGCGGTACAGTGGTGATCAATACAAAGAAGACGGTGGATGAGTTAAACTTACCGGAGTCGTGTAAAAGGGTAGCTATAGTAGATGCCAAGGCGGTGTCGGAGAAGGTCTTGGGGCGCAATATGCCGAATACTTCTGTGTTGGGCGCTATGGCGAGAGCTACGGACTTGGTGGATAAGGAGCTGCTCTTTGCGGTTATAGAGATGGAATTTGGTGCGAATAATCGTGAGGCGGCGGAACAAGCCTATGAAGAAGTGTGCATAATAAATAAGTGAGGACGGAGGTAAGAAAGATGTCAGAGCGATTACATATTACGCCCATAGGTAATGAGGGCATGTACATATTAAATACTGCGAGCTGGCGAGTGTTGAGGCCTGTAATGGATAAGGAACTGTGTATAAACTGTGGGCTGTGCCTCGCGTATTGTCCGGTAAATTCGGTGTTGCGCAAATCGGACAGTGGCTATGAAATAACATATGATTACTGCAAAGGTTGTGGGATTTGTGCTCATGAGTGTCCTCGCAAGGCTATAAATATGGTAACGGAAGGGGAGAGTGAGTGATGGGGCTTAAAGTGGTATTGACGGGCAACTATGCGGCAGCTGAGGCAGCGGCATTGTGCAGACCTGATGTAATAGCGGCGTATCCGATAACACCGCAGTCTTCGGTGGTTGAGCATTTGGCCGGCAAGGTAAATAATGCCGAGATAGACAGTGTGATGGTGCAGGTGGAGAGCGAGCATTCGGCGATGAGTGTGGTACAGGGTGCTTCAGCGGGTGGTGGACGAGTGTTCACAGCCACCAGCGCACAGGGACTTGCGCTCATGTATGAGCCATACTTTAGGATGGCGACTTTGCGATTGCCGATGGTGATGGCGCTTGCGACACGAGAGATGACCTCGCCTGAAACGGTGTGGAGCGGACAGCAGGACGCTATATCCGTGCGTGATGCAGGCTGGATACAGGTGTTTTGTGAGAGTAACCAAGAGATAGTGGACATGGTGATACAAGGGTATATGCTCTCTGAGGATAAGCGAGTGCTCTTGCCTGTGAATGTGTGTTACGATGGCTTTTACAGTTCTCACCTTGCGGAGGGGCTAATTTTACCCGAGCAAGCTGAGGTGGATGCATTTTTACCTCCGATGGGCAGCGACAATCATCCTGTGTTAGACCCTGATAATCCTTTTGCGCTAGATCCCTTGACACCGGGACCTATACTTATGAAATATCGCAAGAACCATTTGGATGCGATGGCGACGGCACTCGATGTCATAGATGAGATAGATGAGAAGTTTCATAAAGCATTCGGACGCTCATACGGTGGAGCGATAGAGGAATATCGCTGTGAGGATGCCGAAGTTGTGATGGTGACGATAGCGGGCATGAGTGGTACGGGTAAGGACGCGGTGGATATAGCACGTGATAGAGGGATAAAGGCAGGACTTATCAAGCTTCGTTTTATAAGACCGTTTCCGGCAAAGAAGATGCGGGCAGCCTTGGATGGCAAGCGAGCATTTTGTGTAGTTGATCGGAGCGTGTGCTTTGGGTGGAGCCAAGGACCCATGTACATGGAAACTAAAGCGGCAATAGTGGATGCAGAGAATAAAATGGCACATTTTTCGGTTATTGGCGGCTTAGGTGGCACCGACATATCTGTGGACGACATGCTTGTCATAATAGATGACATGGAAAAAGTGAAGGGGCAAGTGGGCGAGTGCGAAACGAAATGGCTGATGAAGTAGGAGGTGTGAATATGAATTATCTTGATATATTGAGTAAAGCGGAGGATCAGGTGACGCCGGGCATGTCTGCGTGTCAGGGTTGTGGCGGTGAGCTTATTATGCGTAGGGCTCTTCAAATAGCTGGCAAGAACACGATAGTAGCGATACCACCGGGGTGCATGGCAGGTGCCGGCGTGGTCGGATGGAACTATGCAAATGGTCTTAAGATACCGGTACATATCCCCTTACTTGATAATACGGCCTCGTTTTTGTCGGGGCTGAGTCAGATGTATAGTCGTAAGGGTCGTGAGGATGTAAATATAGTAGCGATAGCCGGTGACGGAGCAACGGCGGACTGTGGATTTCAGAGTTTGTCTGCAGCTGCGGAGCGAGGTGAGAAGATGCTCTACATATGCTACGACAATGAGGGATATATGAATACAGGGTATCAGAGAAGCTCTACGACAAGCTTGGGCTCAAAGACAAGCACGACACCTGTTGGTACGGCGGTAAAGGGTAAGACACAGCAACAAAAGTATGTGCCATTGATTATGTCTATGCACAATGTTGAGTATTGTGCGACGGCGTCTCCGTCTAATATGGCTGATATGGTTGCGAAGATACAAAAGGGTTTAGCGGCGAGTAAGCGTGGCTTTGCGTATTTGCATATCTTTTCACCCTGTCCCACGGGCTGGGTACATAGTACACAGAGCAGTATAGAAGTGGCGAGAAATGCGGTTAAGTCCAATATGTTTCCGCTATGGGAAAGCTATGACGGGGAGTATAAGTTAAGTCAAATAAATAAAAAGCCGATGCCCGTATCTGACTTTGTAAAGGGCATAGGCAAGTTCAAGGATCTGAGGGCAGAGGACATAGCGGATATACAGTTAATGGTGGACAGACGCTACGACAGTCTGTGTCGTTTAGCGGGCGTGTGAACGGAGTAGAGGTATGGCAACAGATAAAATGAAAGTGGTGGCGGTAAATTTCGGATCAACGTCAACTAAGATAGCTTACTATGAAAACGATAAGTGCGTAGTAAACGAGAATTTATCTCATTCATCGGAGGAGATAAATAAGCTCGGGAGTGTGGCGGCTCAGTATGATTTGCGTAAGGGTGCGATCCTGGACTTTATGGCAGAGCATGGTATACGCATGGAGGACTTGGATTCTTTCACGACTCGAGGCGGGCTTACAGAACCTATAGTGGGCGGCACTTACCGTATAAATGAGGCGATGGTGGAACAGACGGAATCGGAGCGTTACGGCAAACATGTGTGCAATCTAGGGTCACGTATAGCCTATGATTTGTGTACTCAGGAGGGTGTCAAGGCGATAGCTTTGACGAGTGATACTCCGAATACAGATGAGTTTGCACCTATAGCACGCTTCTCGGGCTTAAAAGAAATCGGTCGGCGCTCTTGCTTTCAGGCATTGAATCAGAAGGCGATGTCACGCCACTACGCTGAGTCACAGGGCAAACGGTATGAGGATATGAACTTCGTAACCGTAATGTTGGGTGGCGGCATAAGTGTGGTAGCGCACGAGAAGGGGCGCATGGTGGACGGGCCTGACGCTATAGAGGGAGAGGGACCGTTCTCAAACAATCGTTGCGGTACTGTGCCGGCGGGAGCTTTGGTGCGCATGTGTTACTCGGGTGAGTATAGTTTAGAGCAGATGATGCGTAAAATAAACGGAGATGCAGGATTGATATCCTATCTGGGGACGACAGATGTGCGTGAGATAGAGTGTAGAATAGCGGAGGGAGACAGCTATGCAGCTGAGGTATTAGATGCAATGTGCTATCAGACAGCAAAGGAAGTAGGTGCATATGCCACAGTGCTAAAGGGTGAAGTGGATGCAATTATACTAACGGGCGGCATGGCAAACTCAAAATATATAACTGAGCGCATAAGAGAGCGCGTGGAGTATATAGCGCCTGTTACAGTTTTAGCGGGTGAGCGAGAGATGGAGTCCTTGTGCCTCAACTCATATAGAGCGCTAAAGGGCGAGATACCAATACTTAAATTCGAACCTCGCTGATATGAAAATAGATAAACCCCCGAGTTTTCATTTGAAAACTCGGGGGTTTATTGTAAAAAGAGCTTACCAGAGATCGCCGTCTTCGTTGAAGTTCCAGTCGTAGGGCTCCGAGATGACTTCCATATCATCTCTTGCAGCTATCTCGTCTAGGTAAGCAACGGAGCACTCTATCTCCTCTAAGTGTAGGGTGTTCTTGATGCGCACTATCTTAGCCTGTGATAAATCATCGATAAAGGAGTGTGCAACGGCCAAACTGATAGCATCCCTGTCACAGTTAGCGTAAATGGGCATACGTGCGAAGGGGAAGGCTTTGGCTGTGATTGAATTTGTGTAAGTGTAGGCAAAATCAATCTTGTTTACGAGTCGGTAGCTGATGACATCAGCCATACCTACGCCGGTTGCGTTACCGTGAGTCGCGTCCGTGAGATCGAGGTACACGACGTTTGTGATCTCGGGGCAAAGTGCCTTGAAGCCGGGGACTTGACTATCAGGTACAGTACGTCCTGTGACATTCGGGTCGGCGCCGGCACCGCTTATCTCTTTTCCGAGCTCGTCTATGACAAGAGCATCTATTTTCGCCATCTTAAAGCGAGCCATCTCATCTTTAGCAATGAGCTGAAGCTCGGCATCCCTTTGAACGATTTTTTCGGGCGGTATAGCCTCGAGCATAGCGATTTCGTCTGAGGCGCTCTGCACCATGCCAACAGCAAATACAAAGTTGACTTTCTGTAAAAATACTTCTGCCACACGCTCCATATTCGGGCCGAAATTATCGAAGCCGTATTCATGGAAGAGGTTGGCGCCCTCGTGCTTGCCGACACCTATGCACAACATCTTAAGCAGTCCGCTCTCATGCTTGTATTTAAAATTCGTGTGTGGCTTAATCTTGTTAAAGAGCACGACACCGTCTGCCTCATAGGCGTATTTGTCGCAATATATGGGGAAGCCATCATCGAGAGTAGCGACGGTAACGACCTCCATGGAGGACTTGATAGGCACACCTAAATACTCCTCGGTAATACCAAATTGAGCGATGTGCTGCAGCTGCCCCTCGGCGGTAGCGCCTGCGTGACTGCCCATGGAAGGGAAAACAAAGGGCTCTGCACCCCACTCCTTGAGCTTGTCGCACATGACCTTCATGAGCTCTTTGTAGTAGGGCTTGCCACGACTGCCTGCGGTTATGGCTATGGTCTTACCCTTGACACCGACTTTAACGCTCTCGGGCAAATTGTCGAGCTCTTTTGCGAGATGCTCGGGAGGGTTGGGGAGATCAGCGCTTTGAAACTTTTGCCTGACTTTAACCATCTGCGGCAGCTTAAAGTCCTCATAACATTTGTTGTAGTTTAGCTTCGGAAACTGCATTATACACACATCCTTTTAAACTTAAATTCGATAAAATGATTTTATCATATGCCGAGTTTGAACGCAATAGATGCTAAAGAAATATGCATTGCGAAGAAAGGTTTGTGTTTTTGCACAGTTGAGTGTCGGCAAAATATACATATAGACGAAGTGTCGAGTGTTTGCACTTTGAAAAGCAATTTAATTGTTCTGAAATAGATTGCGAAAAAAAGTAAGGGCTCATTATGAGCCCTTACTTTGGGTGTTTTACTTAGTCGACGTAAGGCATGGAGGAGTTGAGGTTAATGGTGCTGGTCTCAGCTACCCATTCAACGGCTATGTCCATAGCCTTGCAGAGGTCACGAAGCTTAAAGTAGTTATTACCGTCTATCTTGTAAGCTGCGAAACGCTGTAGGTCGCCGCCCATGTAAACTTCGTCGTTGGACTTCGTGGCAGGCACTACGGATGCACCGTAAGCCATGACCATCTCACCGCCGACGGAGGTGTAGGGGACGCCTGTGAGGAGGTTAACAGCACTTGCGGCGGGATCCCAAGTTACCTCAAACTGCTTTGTGGATCCGTTTACCATGGTGGCAAAGTCACGAAGCTTGAAGTAGTTGTTACCGCCAATATTGTAAGCCATCATCGTTACGGGGTCACCATTGTAGGTGAGTGAAACGTTCGTGCTTGCAATAGCATCAACCGTGTTGCTGGGAGGTGTGATGTCACCGAAAGAGCCGCCGGGTGCTATAAACTGTATTTCGGGAGACTCGATAGTGCCTATAACAGAAGTACCTGCCGATACGCTACCGTAGCCTTCGTTCATGGCTTTTCCACCTGCGAATAAAACAGCGCCGCCTGTGATGTTCATGTCATAGTAGCCGCCGCCACCGTAAGAGTCGCCGATAGCACTTGCACCCGCACGAGCAATGATGGAACCGCCTGTCATGGAAATGTCAGACATGTATGAGAGAGCGGTGTTATATGTCTCCGCATTTCCTGTCTGAATGTAAATGTCACCTGCGCTCATTACAATGGCGTCCTTAGCATTACCGTTTACTTCAATACCATCAACAACGCCGTTGGAGTTGCCCACCATAACACGTAGCTTACCGCCGGACATTCTAAGAACATCTCCGATGTCCACACCGACACTTGAGCCGTTTGTGTCGGCTGTTGCGATGTCAATATACGCATTGTTTAAGACATTAAAGTCAAGTGCGCAAGATACAGCAGTAATGCCTCCGTCTATAACTTCACTCGCCTCTACAACCGTAGAGGAGTTACCTGTAAAGGTAAGAGCGCCTGCAATGTCCAAAGCCGCATAGCCATTATCTGCATAGCCGCCCGAAATGTTGAGCTTAGCATTATCGCCTATGGTGAAATTACCTTCGCTGTTGTAGCTTGTGAATATACCCTTGATGCTTTCCTGCTCGCTGACACCCATGTTGATTTCAACTTGTGCATTATTGAGGATACTTACATCGCCGTCAACGTACATGCCCCAGTAAATGCCGCTCTGTGCCTTACCACCGTTAAAGGTGAGCATAACATCGTCTTTTATGAACACGTCTGCGTACATGCCTCTGATTCCGCTTACAGAGTAGGCTTCGCTCATATCAAAGTCGAGGCTACCGCTACCGGAAAAAGTCAGCATTTCCTCAGCCTGTATCAAGGAGGCGGCTACTACGCCGACTGTGTCACCGAAGTCGTTTCCACCTACGGTGTTCGTGCCTATTAGCTCTATGTTCAGAGGGCCGTCACAGTAGATGTTGTGGAAATCGCTGTACTGATAGAACTTTGTGAGATTTGCGTTATTTAGCGTTAGAGTGTTCGTCGAGTAGTCGTAGCTTACCGTGCCGTCACCGAGTACGTCGTCTGCGTTGTTGTCCGTGACCTGCACACCGTTTACATACAGGTTTGCGTCCGCTGCGTACGCTGTCATACCAAGTGTAAAGACCAGCGACAAAATAACTGCGATTGATAGGATTCTCTTCATGTTTCATTCCTCCGTTTATTTAAATTTAAGAAAACGTAAAATTATTAGAAATGATAGTTCACCTCAGCGACATTACTTGTTATCTCGTTGCCCAAACCATCGGTAAAGACGCAACGGAAATAGTAGGTGGTCTTTTCCTGCATATTTTCGGGTGCATCTATGCTCATAAGAGAGCCTGTGTCCGAGTATGTAACTTCCGGTGCCGGCATATGTACGATAGTATCCCAGGAGCGGAAGTTATACCAAGTGTCACTGCCGTAGACCCTAAATTGCCACTCGATGTCATAGGGGCGAATACCGCCCGTGGCAGAGGAAACGAGAGTAGCGGTGACGTAGTCATATTTCAACACGCCCGTGGACTCAGGGTGCGCAAAAATCTCCAATGTCGGCGGCTTTATGAATGCCGCATCACTTTGGGCGGCGTTGCCGGAGCTGTCTCTAATCATACAATAGAAAAACGAATTAAAGTCGTCTAAGTCGATATCATGTACATTGAGTGTGGAGCCGCTTGCGAGTTCTATAGGTATGTAGGGACTGTTCTCCAAGATGACTTGATACCAAGTGTACGTTAGTCCAGCACCCTCAGCCGCTACACTGAAATTAGCCTGATCGCCGAGCTCTTTGTTTGTTGCATCTGTAGGTTGTTTTGTGATAACAAGATCAGGCAAAGTCGGTGTCTCCGTGAGCTTTGCGCCACTGCTTGTTATAGTACTGCCGTTAGCGTCGGTTACAGTGCAGAAATAGTAGCGGTCGAAAGAATTGCTGTCAGCACGCACTTGCAGATAGTAGCCGTTAGGAGAACTCTCAGTTCTTGGGTCAGCACCGCTTGACTGCGTAGAGGAATACCAAGCGTAGCTGTACGGCCGACTGCCGCCCTCCACGCCCATGACAAAGGTGGCGTAATCGCCCTCCGTCTTTTCTTCATTGGGCGGATTGTGTGTAATCCACATTGGCTGTAATTCAGCGACAGACGCAGTTACTTGATAGGTCTGTAGCATTTCACCCTCGGCGTCCGTTATTTGGCAACGTAGGGTGATGTTAGACTGCACGTTCTGCCAAACGTAAGTAGCACTGTGCGCCTGCCAAATGTCTATCCAATCGGCACCGTCCAAAATCTGCCACTGATAGGTATAAGGTGCTGTGCCACCTTCAACGCTGACGCTGAATGCCGCAGCCTCGCCTGCGGAAATGCCTATGTCCGAAGGCTGACTTGTGATTTTAAATGTACTCTCATTTTCCGAGAAAGTGTAGTGAACTCGCTCGGAGGGGTCTGTCATACGTGTGAGTATGGCGGCGACCTCACTGCGCTTAATATAATCGCCCGGCAGGGCGTTGCGTGCCTCGTCACTGCCCGTCAGTATGCCTGCACGGTACAGCATGTATATGGCACCTGCATAAGGGTCTGTCATGGGCACATCGGGTATGACACCGTCGTCCACGGTATTTATTGCCTGAAACTCGCTTGTAGGGAGCGCACGTGAGAAAATGTCCATAAAGTCGTCTCGTGTAATGAGACGGTCCCACCTGTAAGTGTATTCGATAATACCGTTATCGATGGCATAATCGACATAGGGCTCATACCAAGGATCACCTGATTCAAGGCTTACAAATCCCTGGACATGGAGCTGATTCATAGCGGCGGCGAGCTTTACCGCCTCTGCATATGTCAGTTCCGAATACGGCTCGTAGGTATCTGCTGTCTTGCCGTTTACCAGTCCGTTTTGTACGGCGAATATAACGTCGTCGTAGAACCAGTCGGTACTGCTCACATCACTAAATTTTGCGTCCATGGCAAACGCCACAGGCGCAAGCTGCACGCACAGAGCGACAAGCAATAGAGTTGAAATTATTCTTTTGCGCACATTATTCCCTCCCCCAACTTATTATCCATCTATTATATACAAAATCACCCATATCTACCTCATATAAATATTTAGGTTTGTGCATATGTGTTGATATAAAACAAATGATGAGATTACAACAATCTAAGGTTGTAATCTCATCATAAAATTGTATAAGTATCAGTCGTCTAAGCGTTCAGCAATAATAAAGCGTTGCATAACGACATCGGCGGTAAGTTGTAATAGACTGCTATAGCCTGTTTTACTTTTAAGGTTACTTATGTGGAAGTTTAGTGTGCTGACGCTGATGCCGAGTTTCTCACAGGTTTCACTGTTGGAGTAGCCGTTGACCTTAGCCTGTAAGACTCTCAACTCCTGTTTAGTGAACTCTGTAGATTTCGCCATACCAATGGTGATTACCGGAGCGCTGTCAGGGTAGACTGTAGCACCGGCCATGACAGAGTCTATGACTTCCAAGAGCTTTTCCTTACTGTGATCTTTGTACCAGAAGCCCTCACAGCCTATTTGCCTTGCGATGTTAATATGTTCTGCACGCACCATGAAGGTCACGATGATGACTTTGGTCGCAGGACGCAGCTCCTTTATCTGCTTGGCAGCTAATAATCCATTTTCTTTGCCATTTGTGTGTATATCCATAAGAACTAAGTCAACGGTATTTGCTCTGCAATAGTCAGGAGCAGCGTCTGCATCACACAGAGTATTGACTATGTTGTATGCTTTACTATCAGCCATAGTGTAGCTTAGCAAGTCCCTTGAACTTTTTTGGTCGTCCACAAGTAACACCTTATACATATTTTCCTCCATTAGTAGTTATACTCCAATTACTGTACCCTTTTGGGACAGCAATTGTCAATAAAATTTTATCTCCGCTGGTGATTTCCATACAGCCATCAAAGTGCTCTACTTTTTGACGTATGCCGCTTAGCCCTCCGCCCTCTACGAGCCTTTTGCCCACAAAATGTGCTTTGTTTTCTGTAGTGAGTGTATAATTGACGCCATCGTCACCAAAGCTTACGTGAAGTTTGTCGGCTTTGGCGTGGTATACCGCATTTTTAAGCATTTCGTTTACGATAAGCAAAAATAAAGCTGCTTTTTCGGCATCTGCCGGTAACTGCCCTGTAATGCTAAGTTCACAGTTTAGCTTTAACGCAAATGCTTGCACCTGCGCCAAGCTAAGGTCGGATGTGGTGTCCTTGTTCACGATTTTGTCCGCTAATCCTGTCCAAGCGTTGACGATATCTTCTAGCTTACTTTCGTCGGGGCGTTCTGCCAGGATCTTTTTTGTCAGTACGAGGAGGTTGCCGAAGTCATCGTGGTACTGTACCTTAGTGTCTATAGCTACCTGTTCTGCAGCGTTATATTCCTTGTTGAGTAGCAGATTTTTTAGACGTTGCTGCTGATTTTTGAGTTTATCATTAGCAGCTTCTATATTTTGTGAGAGCGCGTAAAACTGCGTGATATTACTTGCTTTTATAGACTGATATTCCTCGTCGCCTATGGTGCAAAATGTTTTGCTAAACTGCCACACCTCGCCGTTATTCAATATGAATGAGGGGTTTTCGTCGCTAATAACACACATGTCGGATTCTCGCATTGCCATTAAGTCGGACCAAAACTCTAAGCCGTTTTGCAAATCTTTTTTTGTAAGGTAAAAACTCAGCCGTCGCATAGTGTGGTTAGAGAGTGATAAGTCACCGTCTTGCGATAGAAAGCACAGACCCATGGGCAGGTTCTCTATGGACTCCTTAATTGAAAATCTGCTGATTGAGTTGTTGGTTGCGATATGTACGCTATATAAAATGAATATCGCCCAAGCTATGCTCAAAAAGGAAAAAATCACGTACACAAAAAGAGGGATGTTAATCATAAACACTGTAAAGATATTGGAGACAAAGGTTAAGTGCCCAACTTCCACTCTAATATACTCCAAGAAAACGGATGCAAATAACCAAGTGATACAGAGCAGGGTGACAGTGATAGCGAGTAGCGTATACTTAATTCTGTGCCTATTAATGGCGATAACCATACTTGCGAGAGTGAGTAGGGCGAAGCAGATGATCAACAGTGCCAAGCAATAGCCTAATCTCTCGTGGTAATTCAAAGTGAGGATCATATAAGACCTCCTTTTGCTGTAAGGCATATGTGTTGTCCGTCAGATTCTTTACTTATGTTTAAGCGGTAGCCTTTCGGGAGCACTTCTTTCTCGTTAAGTTCGGATAATAAGAGAGAGAGATCACTGTCTTCATTGTCTACGCTGATGGTAAACTTCATATCGTCGTCTTCCATGCCTACGGTCATATATACTACATTTAGGCTTAAAAAAAGATTTTCAACCAAGGTTTGGAAAAGGTCAAGGCACAACATGGCGGTATCAAAGTGCAGTTCACAGCCTGTAATTATACTGAATATGCAGGTGACGGAATGTAATCTGAGCACCTGGAAACATTCCTCGAATACGAGTTGAAGCTCCTTAGCTGTGGTCTTTTCGCTAACTTGACTGAGGATGATTAGGTTTACTTTCCTTTTAAGGTAAGCGGAAATAAGGCTGACCTCGAAGAGTGCTGTCTTTTTATCTTCGGCTGAAGCGTGATTTCCTTCAGCTATTTTACTTATAATTTTCTCTATGTGCGGTTGCATTTCGGCAGTAAGGATGTTATGCAAGATTAACTGCTCTTTGATTTTGAGTGTTTCTTCCTCTTGCTTTCTCTCTTCGGACAACAGCTCAATCTCATCATAGAGCTCTGAGTTTATTTGTGTCAATTCATTGATTAGCTCACTTATCTCTGATATATCACTGGCCCAAGACACATAGCCACCCGTAATTTTAGTCATGTGCTGAAGTTCATTATCAGACTTAATAGTTCCTGTATCCTTGAGTGTGAGGAAACGCTCCTCTGTGAGAGGCTCAGAGTTAAATGATGAATATTTCGGCACGCCCACCTTATCCAGTATTTGAGCGCTCAAATCAGACAGTGAGAAGAAAGCTCCATGCCGCCTGTTTGTAGGTATTAGACCGCCCTGAATACATATTTCCCAAAAAACAATAAACGAGAGGCAAGAAAACACAGTGGTGTCGACAAGGAGTCGTATCAAGGAAATGTTAAGTACATATAAGATGAGATAGCAGATCACTATAACAAAAAGTAGGGCAAGAAGTTTTAGAACTCTCCTGCTGGACTCAGCGCCAACCCTGATGTTCTTTGCCAGTACAGTGGCGGTCAATATAAATAAGGCCAAAATATAGACGACAATTACATAATATAGCACATTGTGCGTGTAATCGTTTAACATATCGTGGACTTCTAAATTCGCATTAAAGACAAGTTTGTGGAAATCATTGCTCAAGACAAGTAACAAAAGAATAGCGGTGATGATAAAGAGAATGTTCCATCTTTTGTCGGGTCTATAGTCCTCATTTTTGTTGATGGTAAGAGCTACAAAAACGCAAAGGGTAGGTGCGACCAAATATGGTACATAAAACAGATACCATGCGGCCCGCGCCTCCTCGATTAATAAAATGAAAGCAGTCCACTTTATGCTGCGGACGACTATCCAAAAAATCATAATAATGCCGATGAAAATTAGATAATCACGAGCTTTACACTTCATTATTCTGTTATAGATACTAAAAGTCCAATAAGCAAATATGCCGATATAAATACCACAAGAAAGGTAAAAAAGAAATCCTCCTGCAAATGAATATTCAGTTGAATCGCGCAGAATCAAGTAGGAAAATTGCGCAATAAAGATGAGTAAAGCAAAGAAAATGGACTTTTTAATTAAATGCCGGGCATTTTTTTTCATTCAGGTACTTCCTATTCTTATTTAGGGAATGATGCCATACTACAAAGCTTAGGGGATACACATAATGCATCCCCTAAGTTTAGTTTTGTTTGTACTATTCTAGCAAGGCCCGCCGCAGAACTCACAGCAGTTACTTGCGTCAGGCGTTGTGGTGGCGCCGCAGTTCGGGCAAGCTACCACGGATTTCGGAGCGTTTGCCGCCATAACTTCCTCGCGTACAGTGTCTCTGAATCCGGTCAAAGCATCCTTGATCTCCTCGGCGTTACGCTGAGCCTCTTTGTACTCGGGGCAGAAGCGGTTTTCGAGTTCGGTGTCGTTGACCTTAAATCTTATCTGATCAAACCAAGGCGAGTTTATGTAGATAGTAACAAAGAAGTCGTATGACCTGTCGTAGCGTGGTGGATTGTAGCTTTCACGCTTGCCATCCTCATCCTCAGTATATATCTCACGCTCGTTTTCGTCTATATCGATGTCGCAGCCTGTGACCTGTGAAAAAGAGATAATATCAGGGTTAGTATCCTTCCACTTTCGAGTGCGAGTAAACAGCCAAGTTCTGCTATCCTCATCGATGCAGATTAAGTTTCCGCTACCAATGACTTTTGTTGGCGTAAAGTTTCCCACTTTTTGCTCGTTTTCTTCACGGTATGCAAGCTGTGCCTTTATCTCGTCTACGGTCGAATCTCTCCTATCATCGAAAAAAGGAGAGAGCTTCTTAGCGCAGTCTTTGCATAAATTACCGTCTTCAAGCTTGCGATTTCCCAGCAGTCCAATTTTATCACCGCACACATCGCAATATTTTTTGTCGAATAATCCCATAGTTATACCTCTCTTTCATAAAATAATTAAGACGTAAACGTCAAAAAATATTAATAATAAACCAATTAATTATATCAAAATCACAATTTCATCACATCGCACAAATGTACAGGTATCCATGCTTTACCCTGATAAAAATACCGTAGAGCTAAATCTTTGCTCTACGGTACTGGATTTGCAAAATAGCAAGTACTACATGTACTTTGTTATTTCGGGGCTCGCTGTTTCAGGGTCAAGACTCATGGAGATTGTAAAGCGAACGGTCTCTTTCTCAGAGAACACGTGCAGCCAATCAAGAAAAGCGATAACTTCGGCCTCGTCGCCAGAGAAAAGCTTATGGAAGTTATCGATGAATATATGTGTGATATCATAGTTGCCTGATCTCAGACCACTAAGGAAGCCCTTCATAAAGTCCGTGCCGCCGAAGGGATAATCGCTTGCGTCAATAAGACGAACCTGATGAGGAATGTCGTAAGTGAGGTTCTTCTTACGCTCTATGCAAACAACATTACCATGCTCGCTTTTAAGTGCTTCATGTATTAAGTCTACAATTTTCTTAGTTTTACCCGAACCCTTGAGACCCAAAATTACCTTAACCATAGTGTTCACGCTCCTTTGCATTTTATGGTGACATGGTGTATGTCCCCTATATGTAAGCCTATTTTATCATCATTAACGCCAAAGTTCAATAAAAATAACTAAAATTTAAGCTATTTTTAACAAATACCTCAGTTCTCTGATTTTCCCAATAGTCTAAACATGTTCTTTTTGTATTCTTCGACGCCGGGTTGGTCGAAAGGGTTTACACCTGACATGTAAGCGGAAAGTGCGCAAGAGAGCTCGAAGAAAGTGACAAGTTCAGCGAAGCCACGTTCATTTGCAGCATCGACACTAATGGTGATGTTGGGAACGCCACCCGATATGTGCGCCTCACGTACAGCCTCTGCGGCTATCTTCTCAATTTCGCCTAATTCACGACCGGCGAGGTAGTTTAAGCCGTCGGGATTACCCATGAGAAAAGGTACACTGAAGCTGTGCTCGCTGTTTTCAAAGCTGACTACAGTCTCCATAAGGGTGCGCGAGCCATCTTGAATGTATTGCCCCATGGAATGTAAGTCAGCAGTATACTCAACACTGGCAGGGAAAATACCTATGCCGTTTTTGCCCTCTGACTCACCGAAGAGCTGTTTCCACCACTCTGTAATAGCACGCAAGGAGGGCTCGTAGAAAGCCATGACCTCCGTTGAGTAGCCCTTAGAGTAGAGAGCTTGACGCACAGCCGCGTATTGCCATGCAGGGTTTTCAGGGTTTTTCTGTTGCATAAGCTCGAAAGACTCACAGGCGGCACGTAAGACCTCAGCGATATCTATGCCGGCAACAGCCATGGGCAAGAGTCCGACAGCGGAAAGAACACTGAATCTGCCACCGACATCGGAAGGTATAACAAACTTTTCCCAACCTTCACTGTCCGCCATGGCGCACAGCGCGCCCTTTTCGGGGTCAGTGGTTGCGAAGATATGCTTTTTTGCGTTCGCTCCGTACTTCTTATCCAAGAGAGCTCTGACAGCACGGAAAGCCAAGGCAGGTTCCAAAGTGGTACCTGACTTAGATATGACATTGACGTCAAAGTCCACGTCTTCAAGCATAGCCAAAGTGCGGTGGAGGTAATTGGCAGAAAGTCCGTTGCCTAAGTATATAACCTTAGGATCATCGGGATGGGGTACGGGACGCAGCATCTCGATAGCAGCACGAGAACCCAAATATGAGCCGCCTATACCTACAACAACCAAGACCGAAGATCTTGACCTTATTTTGTTTGCCGCAGCTTGAATTTGTTTTAGCTCACGCTCCTCGACGAGACGAGGTAGGTCAAGCCAACCGGTAAACTCTGAGCCTGGGCCACTCCGTTCCTCCAAAATCCTATGCGCTTTTGCTGTAGACGCATAATCAGGGCCGCCCATGTCCAAAAAATCCATGGTTCCCGACAGATTGACTTTAAGCATCTTTTTCTCCTCTTTTCTTTCGCCAGATATCTACTTATTTTGCAATTACATAACTGCACCACTGATATTATACAAAAAATTGGAAAAATTTCAAGTCTTTTTACAAAATAGTCAAGAAGAGATGAGTAGAGCCATGAGTTCTAAAAAGATATCGAGACGAGTTAGGCGCTCTATAGAGCTGTCAGCGACTATGGGAATCTCTGCCATGAGCTCACCGTTTAAAAGTACCTTCACACTGCCCACAGCCTGCCCCTCGGCTACGGGCGCATCTATGCTGTCGGCTATTACTGTTTCGTAGCTCACGGAAGCGAGCGCATTTTTAGACATAAGCACGGAGCTGTCGCCTTCGTAGCGGACATTGACGCTACCGGTTTTCCCGAGGTTCACTTGCACAGGATATAGGTCCTGTTCCTGAGTTAGGGGGCAGAGCGCATAGTTAGCGAAGCCATAGTCCAAGAGCGTTACGGCGTCATGATTTCGGCTCTCTATGCTCTCACCATGCATAATGACTGCGATGAGTTCCATGCCATCACGCATAGCGGAGGCGGACACGCAGTACATGGCGGTAGAGGTGAAGCCTGTTTTCAGGCCTGTGATGCCCTCGTAGTAGCTCACGAGTTTATTCGTGTTCGACAGCTCAAACTCACCATCTCTTATGCTGTCTGTCCAAGTGCTTGTGTACTCCTTTATCCACTCGTGCTTTAGAAGCTCTGCGCTCATGATGGCAATATCGTAAGCGCTCGTGTAGTGTTCCGGACTCTCGAATAGGCCGGTACAATTTGAAAAGCTGGTGTTTTCGAGACCAAGCTCAGCGGCACGTTCGTTCATTTTGAGTACGAAAGCCTCCTCGGAGCCTGCTATGTACTCAGCCATAGCGACGGCGCAGTCGTTAGCGGAAACTATGGCTATGCACTTGACCATATCGGACACACTCATCTGCTCTCCTTCCTCGAGCCATATCTGGCTACCACCCATGGAGGCGGCGTTGGCGCTTGCCGTCACTATATCATCTTTTGATATGTGTCCGCCGTCTATGTATTCGGCGATGAGTAGGAGCGTCATAACCTTCGTGACGCTTGCCGGCACGCCTCTGTCGTGTGCGTTTTTCTCATAGAGCACCGTGCCCGTGTCACGCTCAATGAGCACGACGTAGGGTGAGGAGATGTCGAGCGTTTCCGCCTCTGCACCCTGCACACCATGAGTGGGGAGTATGAGAGTTAGGGCGAGCAGCAGTGCGAATAATTTAATTTTTTTCATGATTTTGCCTCCGAACGTTTTTGTACATCCTATTGGTACAGGCGACGGTTTATGCACAAAGGCGCAAAAAAGACGTCCTCGTCATCGATGAGGACGTCTTTTTTTGATATTACAAACTGTCGGCAAATTTCTCGCCGTAGGCGACAGCTGACTCTAAGTCAGCGGCGCTCGGCACGAAAGTGACTTTCAACTGCTCTTCACTCAGCTTTACCTTATATTGCGTCAGTAGAGCGGCAACCTGTGTAAAGCCTTCACCGCTCCAACCCGCAGAGCCAAAGAGTGCAACGGGCTTCTTGGCCACGCCTATAGCCTCTATATGCGATATAAGTTGCAGTATAGGCGGTACTATGGCGCGATTTATGGTGAGTGTGCCGAGTAAGAAAGCATCACAGCTGTTAATAACTTCAGCAAGTACTCCCATATCGTGCTCTATAACATTGTAGCACTCTACTTTAGCTTCGGGCAGTTTATTTTGTATGCCTGTCTTTATGTGCTCGGCTAGCATTTGTGTGTTACCGTAAGCCGTGCAGTAAAACAGAGGTATCACCTTTTGTGTCGCTACCTTTGGCGCAGACCACTCCTTGTAGAGCTTGAGCACCTCGGGCAAGTAACAGTCACGAGTCAAAATGGGGCCGTGACTGGTGCAAGCAATTTCTATGTCAAGTCCCTCTATCTTCTTTAAACCACTTTGTACATAGGTGGGAAAGGGACCGAAAATGCAGTCATAGTAGTACTTGAGAGACTCCTTATATTTGCATTCGTAAGCAACTTTATAGTCCATGACTTGGACTTCACAGTAGTGAGCACCTAAGAAGTCACAGGAAAATAAGACTTTTTCTTCCGGAACATAGGTGAACATGGAGTCCGGCCAGTGTAAGAAAGGCGCGATGATGAAGTTAAGGGTCTTATCGCCTAAGGAAAGGGTCTCGCCGTCCTTGACGGCACGCAGGTTAAGATCGGGGATGTTCGATATGTTCTTGAGATAAATAGCGCCCGCTGCACTGCATATTATGGTAATGTCGGGGAAACGAGCAACAAGCTCAGCGATACAGCCTGAGTGGTCGGGTTCAGTGTGGTTAAATATTACGTAGTCGAGAGCACGACCATCAAGAGCGGTTAAGACGTTTTCCTCTAACCAAGAGCCGAAACGCTTGTGTGAGGCCTCGACAAGTGCCGTCTTCTCGCTACCTTTAATGAGATAGGAATTGTATGTTGTGCCGTATTCCGTACGCATGATAACGTCGAATACACGTAGGTTAGGGTTTTGTACACCTACATAGCTGATATCTTTAGTGATGGATGTCATGTTAAATGCCTCCAAATATTAAATTTCTGCCACCCTAAAGGGTGGCAGATTGGTGCAAAGGCTTACTCTGCCTCGAACATATCTTTGCCAACTCCGCATAAAGGGCAAACATAACTATCAGGTACATCTTCCCAAGCGGTGTTCGGTGCAATATCGGCATCGGGCTCTCCGTTAGCGGGATCATACACATAGCCACAGACTGTGCAAACGTATTTTTTCATGATTGTACCTCATTTCTCAATTTAATTTATAGTAGATTACACTGTTAGTTTACTACATATGGTATATCTTGTCTACAGCATTTGAAAATTTTACAAATATAAATAGGAGTATATCACAGGGCGGTTAAAATATACAAAATAGTCGGGGAGACCCCGACTATTTTGAAAAAAGATAAGGATTTTATTTGTTCAGATCGAAGGCAGGGTTGACGACATAGAAATTCTTTTTATCCATACGCTCGGTAGCAAGACGCAGTGCCTCACCGAAACGTTGGTAGTGTACGACTTCACGTTCACGCAAGAAACGAATAACATCCGAAACATCGGGATCATCGCACATACGCAGGATGTTATCGTAGGTGACGCGAGCTTTTTGCTCTGCCGCCATGTCCTCTGTGAGATCGGCGATGACATCGCCCTTAACGCCTATAGTGGCGGCATTCCAAGGGAAACCTGAGGCGGCGGTGGGGTAGACGCCTGCCGTGTGATCGACGAAGTAGACATCGTAGCCCGAGTCTTTAACCTGCTTGTCGGTCATGTTACGGGTGAGCTGATGTACGATGGTACCGACCATTTCGAGGTGTCCGAGTTCCTCTGTGCCTATGTCCGTGAGCACGGCTTTCAGTTCGGGGTAGGGCATGACGAAGCGTTGGCTGAGATAGCGTATAGAGGCACCGAGCTCACCGTCGGGGCCGCCGTATTGACTGATAATAAACTTAGCGAGTGCGGGGTTCGGATTTTTTATCCTAACCGGGTATTGCAGTTTCTTTTCATATACAAACATTTAAAGCACCTCCGAGTCATCACGGTATTCCCAGGGCCAAGGACTCTGTATCCAGGTGTATTCGGAACAGTTTATCATGTCGCTTTGACATATGGGGCCGTACATGGCACTGTATCGAGCACGCCCCTCTTTAGAGAGGATTAGGAAGTCTTTGTACATTTGGAAAGCTTCGGCATCGTCTTTGTGAGTGTCGAGGTACAGGCAGAGTTCGTTTGTGACGAAATCAATCGCCATGAGTTCCTCAAGCGGCGTGGGGTTAGTGGGCACGTTGTTTATCATATTCATAAACGGCAATTCGAGGCCGGGAAACAGTGTGCCTCTTGCGAGTGCCTCGTTTGTTGTGAAGGTCGGTTCACAGCTCTGTTGCAGGGGAGTGTAGGACATGGCGAGCGGCGAACACTCGTTTAGGTATCCTTCCTTGTAACTGCATTGACTGTTTTCTGCATGTGTTTTAAACAATAATATCATTCCCTTCCGAGCACTGTACTGCTCATACATATGATATGTGAAGGGTATGTAATGGGTGACGGGATAAGAAGTGACTTCAAATTTGCAATATCTCAAATATAGATATATAATGTAGACATTGGAGGTGCTGATATGGATGTGAAGGGAGATAGGATGGAAAATTTACGGGTGTTCAACTGCAATATGGAGTTAACTCTTGATATAATAGGCGGAAAATGGAAGCCACTTATTATTTTCCACATAGGAAACAGTGAGAAGCTAAGGTACGGTGAGATAAAAAGACTTATACCCGATATAAGCCAACGAGTGCTGTCACGAGAGCTTAAAGAGCTTGAGACGAGAGGCGTAATATTCAGGGAAGAATTTAAAGAGAAAGTACTGAGGGTGGAGTATTCTTTGACCGAAATCGGCAAGGAGGTTTTGCCTTTGTTAAATGCACTAACCCAATGGGGGAGCAAGTACAATGACATACACAGCTACGCTAAAGTAATCTGCGAATAGTCCTAGGGATAAATTTGTCCCTAGGGATAAAAATATCCATAATTGATAAATCCAAAAGTAATGATTATAATAAAATTATCGCAAGATAAAAATCATTTTGGAGGTATCAGTTATGGATATTTTAAAAGCACTGAACACACGTTACAGCACAAAGAAATTTGACGCAACAAAGAAACTCACCGAGGAGCAAGTTACACAACTTGAAGACTTATTACAGTTATCCCCCTCTTCTACGAATATTCAGCCTTGGCATTTTGTAGTAGCTACAACGGACGAGGGCAAAAAGAGAATAGCGAAAGGTGCGCAAGGTTTTTTCTCCTTTAACGAGCAGAAGGTATTGGATGCGAGTGCGGTTGTAATATTCGCCTCACAAGTTGATTTAACCGATGAACATCTGAATAAGGTTCTCGAAAAAGAGGATATGGACGGAAGGTTTGCACAAAAAGAGCTCAAAGAGCAAAACCACGGAGCGAGAAGCATTTTTGCAAACATGCACAAACTCGACTTCAAAGATTTTCAGCATTGGGCAGATAAGCAAGTTTACCTCAATTTAGGTAATTTCTTGCTCGGCGTAGCGGCCTTGGGCTTAGACGCCATTGCTATGGAGGGGCTCGATTTAAAAGTGCTTGACGAGGAGTTTGGACTTCGCCAAAAGGGCTTTACTTCCTCTGTGGTTGTATCGGTAGGTTATCATAAGGAAGACGACTTTAATAAGGACTTACCCAAGTCAAGACTTACAAAAGACGATATAATCGAAAGGGTGTAACTCATGCACTACACGGGTCAGGTTTACAGGCATCCCATAGAAGCCACAACCCCTTTGCTCGAAGTAACTGTCGGGTGTTCGCACAATAAATGTTCTTTTTGTACCATGTATAGGGAGACGCCTTTTAAGGTATCACCGCTTACGCAGGTGGAAGAAGATTTACAGGAGCTTGCGGCGCATAACAGAAACATTACACGCATTTTTCTGGTTAACGGAGAGCCATTTATTTTAGCTGCAAGTAAGCTCATAGAGATAGGCAAGTTAATTCATAAGTATCTACCCAATATAAAAACCATAACTTGCTATGCGTCTGTTAAAAGCCTTAAAAATAAAAGCTTAGAGGAACTGAAAGAGCTAAGAGCACTGGGATACAATGAGCTTCATATAGGGCTTGAGTCCGCCTATGAGCCGGCTGTTATGCAGATGAATAAAGGTTTTACGATTGAAGAGGCCTATGAGAACATCGAAAAGCTTGTCAGTGCCGGTTTCGACTGGGATGCCATAATTATGACGGGTGTAGCGGGCAAGGGTAAGGGCGAAACTCATATAGAGGAAACAGCGAAGCTGTTAAATAAGTTTCCGCCCTATTTAGTTTCGCTTATGACAACCTCAGTTTCGGAGGGAACTCCGCTCGAAATTATGATAGATAGAGGCGAGTTTATAGAATGTACTGAGCGAGAAAAGATTGAAGAAGAGAAAATGCTCATAGAGCTACTCGAATTTGACGCATATTTTTTCGGTGCGCACAACTATAATCTAATACCGTTTAATGCTCCGCTGTCTAAAAAGAAGGAAATTTTGGAGTTTATAGATAAGGAGCTTCAATATATAGACCCTAGCATCTTGGATTCATCATATAGACGAGCTAATATATAAGGAGGGAATTATCGTATCTATGAAAACTATTTTACTCACAGGTGCTACCGACGGAATAGGGCTTGAAAGCGCTAAAGATTTGGTAAAAGACGGGCACAGACTGATTTTACACGGTAGAAACGATGAAAAACTGCAAAAGCTCAAAAGCAATTTGCTTGGCATAAATAAAAATGCGAAGATAATCCTAATTAGAGCAGACTTATCTATTATGTCTGAAGTTCACAAAATGGCTGATGAGATTTTGGGCTTAGGCATAGAGCTTGATGTGATAATCAACAATGCAGGTGTTTTTGTCGTAAAGGACGCTAAAACCGCTGACAACATAGATGTTCGCTTTGCTGTAAACACAGTTGCGCCCTATGTGCTGACGAAAAAATTACTTCCGATTTTAAATACGGGTGGTAGGGTGGTCAACCTGTCTTCTGCGGCGCAGACGGCTGTCAATTTAAAATCTTTCGCCCCGCGAAGCTCGGACGGCGAGGCTTACGCCGAAAGCAAACTTGCCATTACCATGTGGTCTATGGAGCTTGCAAAAGATACGGGTGTTAATATAATTGCCGTTAATCCAAAGTCATTTTTGGGCAGTAAAATGGTTAAGGAAGCCTACGGCAGACAGGGTTATGACCTTAAAATAGGTGCGGATATACTAAGACGAGCGGCACTCTCGGACGTGTTTGAGAATGCAGGCGGAAAGTATTTCGATAATGACTATGGTGTTTTTGCCGACCCTCACCCATTTGCGCTAAGTGAAAATAATCGTAAAGAGCTGATAAAGATTTTAGATAAATATCTATAAAAAAGCGGTACCAAGCAAAAAACTTGGTACCGTTTTTTATAGATGGTGAGTGGTTTATAGCTCTTTTTTCTTGTAGATCTTAAGTGAAACGAGGAAAGATATGCCAAAGAGAATAATGCTAAACACAAAGTAACCCAGACGAAACACGAAGTTCGGATCAGATGTCTCATTTAATATCGGAGTTAGTGCGGCACTGCTACCGATAAATAGCCCCAAGCTGAGAAATACAGAAATAAATAGCAAAATATCGTTCTTGTCCGCACCGAATATCAAAGCGAGCGGTGACATGAAGGTCGGAAGCGACAGTCCGAAAGCAAGCCCGAAAGTGAAACCGAAGCCCACACGCTCCATGTCAACCGACTCTGCCGTAAGAGAGAGCCCAAAGACGCTGAGTGCCGCCATCAAAAGTCCCATGAGGATAAATATAATGTAGGATATGTATCTCGCCTTAATGACATCGCCTCTGCTGACGGGCATGGTCAGCTCAAACTTATTCCATTTACAAATGGCATCCTTTAGCATGGCGGTACCCGCAAGAGCGCCGAAACCTCCGAGTTGAGCGCCTATGATGCCCGAAATAAGTTGGCCGCTGTTTTCAGAAAGAGCACCCAGCACGGCTGACACTATTACGCCAAGGGCAGAGAAAACGAAAGTTAGTGTCAGACCCGAGCCTAACATGTAAAAATTATTGCGTATAAGACCTTTCATATCAGCTGACCTCCCTTGTCAAAAGTGGTAAAATTTCATCTATGCTTGCGTTATCAAGCACTACTGTCGGGTAATTTCTCGCAAACTCACGTCTATCGCTGACAAGCACCTCGAGCTGCAAACCCCTTTGCCTGTGGCTTAGATACTCCGACTTATCGAGCCTATCAAAATCGCTCTGCCTCATGCGAGCGATACCGTACTCGTAAATGAGCCTGTCTTTTGTTTCTGATAAAATAATCTTGCCATCGTCTATGAAAGTGATGTAATCAGCTACTTTTTCAAGGTCACTCGATATGTGCGATGAGATTAATATAGAGTTATTTTCGTCCTCGACAAACTCTAAAAATATATCGAGAATTTCCTCACGTATAACGGGGTCAAGCCCAGCTGTTGCCTCATCTAAAATGAGCAGCTTCGCCTTATGGGACAGAGCGACGGCTATCGAGAGCTTCATGGTCATACCTCGTGAAAAGGTTTTGAGCTTTTTATCCGTGGGTAGTTTAAATCTTTCCAGAAGCTGGAGAAAGACAGCCTTGTCCCAACTCGAATAAATGTCCGCCATGACTTTTTCGAGCTTTAGTACAGTGAGCTCGGTGGAAAAGCTGAGCGTGTCGAACACCACGCCTATATCATTACGTATGTTCTTTGTAGTGTCCGTCATAGTCTCACCGAATAAATTGACTTCGCCGCTGTCTTTGCGTATGATATTCAACAAGGCGTTAATAGTAGTGCTCTTACCTGCACCGTTTTTACCCACAAAGCCCATGATAGAGCCTTTCGGGATATCAAAAGATACATTGTCTAATTTGAAGTCCGCATTTTTATACGACTTACAGAGATTTTTGACTTGCAGTGTGTATTCCATTTATTCGCCCTCCAGGTAAAATAATTTAAGTAGCTCCGTTATCTTGTCAAGTGATATACCATTCTGACGAGCGATATCCGCCGCCGCCATCAAATGCGCCTCAGCCAGCTTTTGCTGTTCCTCCTGAATAAAATCCTTGTTCTGAGCGGCAACGAAACTGCCACGACCGACGGTGGTTTCAATGAAACCGTCACGTGTCAAATCCTCATAGGCCTTTTGTACGGTGATAACACTGACATGAATAGTCTTGGCGAGTGAGCGCATGGACGGTATAGGATCACCCGTTTTAAGCTCACCGCTCATAATCATGGCCTTAAATTGCGAAGTGATCTGCTCGTAAATAGGCTTACTCGTATTACTGCTTATTATGATCTCCACGGCGCACCTCCTTGTGTGATACAGTGTACTTGTTGGACAAGCACACTGTATCACACATCAGCACACCTTGTCAAGCACAAAAAAGGCAGACCGTAGTGCGGTCTGCCTTTTTAGCTGTCGAGTTCTATTATAGTGTCGGCGATGTTGTCGCAGAACATTCTGTCGTGCTCAACGAAAACTAAGCTCATGTCGCTTGCCTTTACGAGATTTTCAATCTGCATACGGGACAAAACGTCGATGTAGTTTAGCGGCTCATCCCATATATAAATATGCGCTCTCTGCGATAGAGATTTAGCTATGAGCAGTTTTTTCTTCTGCCCTGCACTATAGGTCTCTATGGGTTTATCAAAGCTCGCACGTGAAAAATCAAGCTTCCTCAGTATCGCACGAAACAGACTCACGTCAAGCTGCGCTCTCTCCTCAAAGTCCGCTAAACGTCCCTTTAAATGCGAGGTGTTCTGTGAAATATAAGATATACTAAGACCATTAGCCTTGAAGAAATCGCCCGAATATTTTATGTCCTCACCCATAATCAGCTTAAGAATACTCGATTTTCCGCTACCGTTTCGGCCGCTTAGATTAATTTTCTCACCCTGCATTATCTCAAAGCTCAAGCCGCTTAATACTTCGTGTTCATCGTAAAAAATCGTGATGTCCTTTGCTTGTATGAGCCTTTTAGAGTGAAAGTCAAGCGGTGAAATTTTGAGATTATCGGCAGACTCAATGTTCTTGAGCAATGACTCCTTTTCCTCTATACGTCCCTCTATGCGTTTTTCTATGGACTTAGAACGCTTCATCATCTTTGCCGCTTGATGGCCGATATAACCTCTATCAGGTCGCAGGCCTGAGTTTTTAGTACCGTATTTCGTTTTCTCGACTGCATCAGACCACACAGCCTTCTCAGCGGCTGTTTCACCAAGTCTTTTTATCTCCTTTTTCAGCTTAGTGTTCTGCTCACGCTCGAAGTTGTCCCTATTATCCTTGTTCTCGCTCCACGAGCTAAAATTACCGCTGACTATCTCTATATCGGATCTGTTAATAGCCATGATGTGATCCACGCAGTTATCGAGAAAATACCTGTCATGTGATACCAAAATAAAGCCACTCTTTCTGCGCAGATAAGCGCTCAACAGTGCTCTGCCCTCAGAATCTAAATGGTTAGTCGGCTCGTCTATGAGCAGAAAGCTATTCTCCTTAATGAACATAGAGGCGAGTAAAACCTTGGTTTTCTCACCTTCAGACAGAGATGAGTAAGGGCGAAAGAGTATATCCTCCGATATCTTTAATAAGGATAACTCTTTGTATATGCGCCAGTCGTCGCCGATGATATCAATCACATCACGGCTCTCATCGTTTATCTTATACGGAAAATAGGAAAATTCGGTGTCGTGCGATATAATGCCTGTGTACTCAAGCTCATTTTGCAAGAGCCTCAGCAGGGTCGTCTTGCCTCTGCCGTTTCTGCCGATGAGGCCGAGTTTCCATGAGGTGTCGAGGCTGAAGCTGACTTGCTCAAATATGTTCTCGAAAGCTCCGTCATAGGCGAAGCTGAGGTTTTTGACATTTATACTCGCCATCGCATATCTCCTCTCCCTAACGGCAACTGCGGCGAAGCCAATTAAAAGTTTTACTCGATTTTTTTCAAAAAATCGCAGGGTGCAGGGACGGCGTCCCTGCCCGTGCGTCGCAACGCACGGAATACTTGGGGGTTCGGGGCAGAGCCCCGAACTAGGCAAAGAAAAATTACAATTGCGGAGCAATTGCAAAGCGACCTCGTGCAACGAGGACGCTCGCCGTCCGCAGACGGCAAAACTCTCGAGGGTTCGGGGCAGAGCCCCGACCTAGGCAAACAAAAAACATAGGGCGACCGTATACGGTCGCCCTCATTGCTTATTTAACTACAATTTTCTTAAGCTTAGCGTAGCGGGGCATACCTTTTTCCATAGGTATCTTTGTTTCGCCTTGAATTAGAGGAAGTGCGTAGTCGATGAATTCGGACTTCACATTGTTACCCGCATCGTTGATCCACTCACGGGGCACTTTCTTCTCGAAGTTAGCCACGGTGCTGAGCGGTATGAGTATGGGTTTGCATTCGTATTCACCCGAGGACATGTCACGTTCAAAAGCAACCATCTTACCGCTCTCACCACGCACAGCGGCTAAGACAGCGGTCTTGCCTGCGATAAATGCCTCTGCAACATCCGTCTCGGACGCAAGGTGTGCGGCGGCACGCTGTAAAAGGCTCAGCTCTATGCCGCGAACCTTAGCGCCGAGCTTATCTTTGAGCATGTCCGCAAGACGAGCGGCGAGACCACCGAGCTGAGCGTGACCGAAACCGTCCGTCGCACTCGTCTCCGCCTCGGAAACAAATTGACCGTCGGCGTAATGTATGCCCTCGGAGACGGCTATGATGCACTTTCCCTTCTCTTTGTAGATTTTAGTGACATCCTCGATAAAAGCACTCATATCGAAGGCAGTCTCAGGCAAATAAATGAGGTCAGGCGCACAGCCTGAAACAGAAGCGAGGGAAGCAGCAGCGGTCAGCCATCCGGCATGACGCCCCATAATCTCCACGACGCATATCATACCCGTGTCATAGACGTGTGCGTCTTTGTAAACCTCGGCGAAGGACGTAGCAATATACTTGGCTGCACTCGCAAAGCCGGGGCAGTGATCTGTGCCGTTTAAGTCATTATCTATGGTTTTGGGCACGCCCATAACACGGCAGTCCCAACCTGATTTTGCCATGAAGTCGCTTATCTTCTGGCAAGTGTCCATGGAGTCGTTACCACCATTATAGAAGAAGTAACGCACATCGTACTTTTTGAAAATCTCTAAAATACGCTTATAGTCTGTGTCGTCCTTAGCCGGGTCCGCCATTTTATAGCGGCAGGAACCGAGTTCGGATGAGGGCGTATGCAGGAGCAATTCGAGCTCCGCACTGTCTTCTAAGCTCATGTCATAGAGCCTGTCGTCGAGCACACCTTTGATTCCGTGTGCCGCACCGTAAACTGCGGTTATGTCCTCACAGTCGAGCGCGGTTCTGATAACGCCATAGGCACTGGCGTTGATTACGGCAGTCGGGCCGCCCGATTGTCCTATGATACATGCACCTTTGAGTCTGTTTTCCATATAAGAACCTCCTATATAGTAATTATGCGTATTGATTATATCACATTATTGGGATATAATAAAGAGTAACTTACCAAAAAAAGGAGAGTGAAAGCATGAAATTAGTAACATCAAGAGAAATGTTCAAGAAGGCCTATGAGGGCAAGTATGCTATCGGAGCGTTCAACGTAAACAATATGGAGATAATCCAGGGCATAACGGAGGCGGCATCGGAGCTTAGAGCACCGCTTATATTGCAGGTGTCGGCAGGTGCGAGAAAGTACGCGAACCATACGTATCTGATGAAGCTTGTGGAGGCGGCTATAGAGGAGACGGGTCTGCCTATCTGCTTACACTTGGATCACGGTGATACTTTTGAGCTGTGCAAGAGCTGTATAGACGGCGGCTTCAGCTCTGTAATGATTGACGGTTCACACCACAGCTTTGAGGAAAATGTTGCCTTGACGAAGAGGGTAACTGAGTACGCCCACGACCATGGTGTAACAGTAGAGGGAGAACTTGGTAGGCTTGCGGGCGTAGAGGATGATGTTAATGTCTCCGAGGAGGACTCGAGCTATACGAGACCTGAGGAGGTCGAGGAATTTGTGAAAAGGACGGGCTGTGACAGTTTGGCTATAGCTATAGGCACAAGTCACGGAGCGTTTAAGTTTAAGCCGGGCTCCGACCCTCAGCTACGCTTTGATATACTTGATGATATCACAAAGCGTCTGCCTGGCTTCCCGATAGTGTTGCATGGAGCCTCATCTGTGCCGCAGGAGTTTGTGGCGCAGATAAATAAGTACGGCGGCAACTTGGCAGGTGCGATAGGTGTACCGGAGGAGCAACTGAGACAGGCTGCGAGTAGCGCAGTGTGTAAGATTAATATAGACTCGGATCTGCGCCTTGCGATGACTGCGGCTATACGCACGCATTTTGCGGAGAATCCCGATCATTTTGATCCACGTCAATATTTAAAGCCGGCACGTGCAGCTATAAAGGACATGGTAAAGCACAAGATAGTAAATGTACTCGGTTGTGACGGCAAGGCATAGGTGACAGTTTTCACCTGCGCTTGCGGTGTAGGCTTAGAGTAGTTTGGAGGAAGTAAATGAGTGTCAGAGGATATTTAGAAAAGCTTGCGGGCTCGCATAATACGAATCAGGCTGTTAGTGCCGACGGAGGCGACAGCCGTGTTGGCAGTATAATGCGTGACTTAAGTCTGTATATACGTTTGGTGGTGGCGAGTTTAACACTGATAGTGGTATTGATACTACAGAGCATACCGGAACAGTGGGACTATGCACTAATAATCGTGGCGACGTTGATAGCGGGAGCGGATATATTGGCGGCAACGGCACTCGCTGCGCTAAACGGCAACGACGGTGACAGAGCTATCTATCTGACACTCTCCGTAATAACTGCATTTGTGCTCGGAATGGGTACGGAAGCTGCGGTGAGCGTGATAATTTTTCAGGTGGGACACATAGCTGTATCCTATGTGTATTGGCGCACACGAGATGAGGTACGGGCACGTTTATATTATATGGCGGACACGGCGTGGATACTTGAAGGCGAGTCTGAAAGTCAGGTAGAGGCTGAGTCTGTGCAAGTGGGAGACACCTTATTGTTGAGAAGTGGCGAATACCTTGCTTGTGACTGTATAGTAATAGATGGCGGAGCGGAGCTTAATATGTCGGCACTTTGCGGCTCGGAAGAAAAGCTCATGGTAAGTGAGGGCGACGAATTGGTGGCCGGCACATACTGTGTAGATGGAGAGTTGCGTTGTGAAGTAATAGCGACGATGGCAGAATCGGGCGCACAGCTTGTCAGTAACTTAGTAGAGCGTGCGGCGGACAAGCCCTCACGCTTATCGCAGAAGAGTGAAAAGTTAATAAAATACTTAAACTTAGTGGTGATGGCATCAGCACTATTGGTATTGGCTTTGGGTTATTATCTTTTTGATTTAACGATAGCGGAAGCGCTTACACGAGCGGTAGCGGTGTGGGTGCTGGCGAGTCCGTATGCGGCATGTGTGGCGCTCCCGCTCATACGTTACGGAGCATATTTTGCAGCTGCAAGTAATGGTATAATATTTTCGGGTAAGGACTCGGCGTCGAAGCTGACGGAGATAAATAAGGCGGCATTTTCAAAGACTGGCACCTTGAGTGACGGTAATTTACGAGTGTCATCGGTGAAGTCAGAGCGCTTTGAGCCTGAGATGCTCTTGAAGATTAGTGCCCATGCTTTTGCGTACTCGAGTAATCCTTTGGGTCGTGCGATAATAAGTTCCTACGGCGGCTCTATATATATAGAGCTGGTAAGTGGATTTACAGAAACGCGTGGTGAAGGCGTAGAGGTAAGTGTGGATAATGTTGCGATCCTTGCCGGAAGTAAGGAGTTCTTAGCACGCAAGGGAGTTGTGTTGCCGTCAGATGATAAAGCTGAGGAATTAGCGGTTTGTTTGGCTATCGGGGGGCGTTATGCCGGCAAGATAGCGTTGGCGGATAAGTTAAAAGACGAAGCGGTACAGAGCGTAGCGGAGCTGAGAGCTATTGGCGTAAACGGGATTTATATGTATTCAGACGAACCGAGAGCGCAGGCGAATAAGGCGGCTAATGAGCTTGATGTGACGGAGTTTTACAGTTTCAGTAGGGGCGATAGACTGCGTGAGAGCTTGAAGGATTTAGCAGAGACTCAGAACAGTTCACTGATGTATGTGTACAAGGAGAACGGTTTGGGCAGGGAGCATAGTCCGGCGAGTTTGGACGTGGAGGTTTGCGATGTCAAGGAGATCATGCAAGCGGATAAGGGTACGGCGGACATATATGTACTAAACGGCGATGTGCAGAGTTTTGCACGAGCTAAGCGCATTGCGGAGTATATAGAGAGGTACTCGAATTTGCTAAGCGTGTATATGGTACTTGGCGTGAAACTGGTGTTAATACTGATGGCGGCCACGGGCTTTACGAGTTTGTGGTTTTCCGTGGTTATAGAGGCTATAGCAACTTTAGCTGTTGTGTTGTTTTCGTTTAACTGCTTTAGTCTGAAGCCGACGAGCCTAATTAGGACAGGCAAGAACGGCACCGTGTGAGAATGCGAGTAAGTGTAAGTTGAGAGAAACTATATAAGACCATCGTATAGAATGCTAAATGACAGGGACACATATGTGTCCCTGTCATCGTATTATCAGTCCTTATTTCGTCAAGCTCTTGTTGAGACTCAAAAGCAGCATTGATAAGAGAACTGAGTGTGATGAAGAGTAAACCGGCGGTAAGTGATACTCCATCAATAAAAACATAATGATAAACGTTATGAGGAAGAGAGATTCGCTTCTTGCTTTTGAAATTGACGCTAGAATTTGAGCAAAGTAAAAAAAGACTATCCGCAATTTATAGCGGATAGTCTTTATGTTATGAGTTGTTTGCGATTTAGCTAAGGCCTATGCCCTCTTCGACGCAAGTGATCATGAGATCAAGGGCTGTGATACCGCCGTCACCGAGGTACCAAGCAGCACCCGGCTCCAAGTAAACAATCTGGCCGCTCTTGAAAGCTGAAGTTTCGGCTATAACGGGGTTGTTCTCTTCCATCTGCTGCATAGCAGCAACAGCTTCTGTTCCGACAGCGGTGTCTTTATCAAGAATGAACATCCAGTCGGGATCCATCTCAAGCCAAGCTTCATAGGAAGAGATGTTACCGTGGTTTACGTTCTCGTCACCGGCGAGGTTTACAAAGCCCATCTCGTTAACTACGATAGAAGCACGCCCTGTGTTACCAAGGGTGTTCAGGCCACCGGCGAATATGCCGAGTAGAGCGGTCTGCTCGCCTGCGAAGTCAGCAATAGCAGCTATTCTTGCTTCGTAGCCGGCTATGATTTCGTCGACTTCACCTTCAAGACCGAAGATAGCACTGTGCTGTGATGCAAGGTACTTGTAGCCTTCCATGAAGCCCATGTCGTAGTAGACAGCGGCAGACATAGTGGGAGCAATCTCAGAGAACTCTTCGAACATAGACTCGGTTCTATCACTTGAGAAGATGACGTCAGGCTGTAATGACATAACAGCCTCCATGTCAACGTCCTTCATGCCGCCGAGGTTAACGATGTCTTCGTTCTCAACGTAAGCACTCAGGTGCTCGGGGTATGAACCGTCCTTGATAACGCCGACAATTCTATCGCCGAGACCCATGGCGTCGAGGAAGTCAACAGTCTGCCAGTTTAGGCAAACGACTCTTTGAGGATCGAGCGGGAACTCGACATCAACGGGTAGACCCTCGGCGTTGTTAACGGAAACAATTACTGTTGTGGGCTCAGCGGGAGCCTCGGACTCAGCGGGTGCGGAAGATTCTGCGGGAGCCTCGGACTCAGCAGGTGCAGCAGACTCTGCGGGGGTTTCGGAATCGCTGCCGCAAGCGGCTAAGCTAAATACCATAATGAACGCCAAAGCAAGTGATAAGATCTTCTTCATTTTCTTTCTCCTTCAAAAAAGTAGTTTATTTATATATAAGGTCATGCCTAATATATTTTTAGTAGTTAAAATTGACTAACTTACAATTACTCTCATAATAAAGAGAGTAGGTGGGGGAGTATCCCCTTTAATAATAAATTGAGATGGGTTTGCCGTTTATCATCTGTATGTCGAAGTCGACTTGATACAAAGCCTTGAGTGTCTCCTTTGTCATGACTTTCTCCACTACGTCAAACTGATACAGTTCACCGTCTTTAAAGGCAGCGATGTAATCGGAATAAGAGGAGGCAAAGTTTATCTCATGCAGTACCATAATGACTGTTTTACCCAAGTCATCGCACAGCTTTCTGACCATTTTCATCAGGTTGGAGGAATGGTAAATATCAAGATTGTTAGTTGGCTCATCGAGGAAGACAAACTCAGTGTCTTGTGCAATAATCATGGCTATGTATGCTCTTTGGAGCTGACCGCCTGAAAGCTCGTCGATGAAGCGCTCGGTAAATTCATCAAGCTCCATGTAGCTTATTGCCATATTGACCATGTCATAGTCTTCCTGTGTGAGGTTACTGCCGGAGTAGGGGAACCTCCCAAAGGCGACCAGTTCTTTCACGGTGAGCTTCATTGTGATGTTATTTTGCTGTGTGAGTATGGCGAGCTTCTTGGCGAGCTCTTTGCTTTTCCATTTTTTAAGCTCGACACCACCGAAGTCAATCTCGCCGCTGTCTTGTGCGATAAGTCTGGTGATGATGTTCAAGACCGTAGATTTACCGGCACCGTTAGGACCGATAAGTGATATGACCTTACCGCGAGGCAACTGGAAGTTAACATCTTTAACAACATGTTTTTCGCCGTACGACTTATTAAGTTCGTTTATCTTCATTATGTAGCTCCTTTATTTTTTAGGACTAAGTACAAAAAGTAAAGTCCGCCGAAAAGGTTAATGAACACAGATATCTGAGTGCCGAAACCGAAAACATGTTCAATAAGTGTTTGACCACCGACCAGAACTATAACGCCCATCAAAAATGAACCGAGCATCAGGTAGCTGTGCTTATATGTTCTGAAAAACTCCCTTGCAAGGTTGGCGATGATGAGACCCAGAAATGAAATCGGCCCTACGAGTGCAGTTGCTATGGTGATAAAGAAAGTAACCGCAATCAGGAGTCGCCGTATGGTTCTGTCATAGTCCACGCCTAAGTTTATAGCCTGATTTTTGCCCAGAGTAATTACGTCTAAGAGTTTAATATCTTTCCAAAAAACTACGATGGTAATAATGATAAGTGCGAGCGCCATATAGATAAGTTCGGCATTAACATGATCAAAGCCGGCTACGAGCTCAGTTAGCATTTTATCATACTCGTTCGGGTCCATAACTCTTGTCATAGTATTAGATACACTTGTAAAGAAGGTCGCCAAAACGGTGCCGGCCAGCAACACGTAAAGGATGTTATACTTAGTTTTCTTAAAGAGAGTGCCGTAGATGAGAGTGCCTAAGAAACCCATGAGAACGACGTCTACCATAAACGACACGTATTTGTTAGCTGCGAGAATACTGCTGCCACCGAAGAAGAAAACAATAGCGGTGTGCAAGAGTATATACAGGGAGTTCATACCGAGAAGGCAAGGTGTAACTATACGATTTCTGATAATTGATTGGAATACCATGCTTGCAGTGCCTATACAAAAAGCGGCAATGATCATGGTGATAAGCTTAGGTGAGCGAATACGCATGGCATAGGAGAAAAAGTTCATGTCCACAAAGATAAATTGGTAAGTAAGGGAGAACGCAATAGAAATAGCGATGAGGATGATGAGTTTTTTCTTAGAGGAATAGGTCTTAACCATGAGTTTTCACCTCCTCGACTTTGACTTTTGCCTTTACCTTAGGTGGGCTGAGCCTCTTGAATAAGAGCACAATGAAGATTAAACTTCCAACTATACCGGAAATAAGCTCTATAGGCAATTCGAAGGGCTGTATGACAACACGTCCTATCATATCGCATACGAGCACAAACATAGCACCGAATAGTGCAACGTCTAAAATGCTTCCTCTGATTTTGTCACCTCTAAACATGGTGACGATGTTGGGCACGATCAAGCCGATGTACGAGATAGTACCAACAGTAACGACTACGCTAGCAGTAATGACGGCGGCGATTGAAAGACCACCGAACATAACGACTTTGTAGTTTACACCGAGATTTTTAGAGAAGTTCTCACCCATACCGACGATGTTGAAGTGGTTTGCGTAGATAAAGGCGATAACGACGAGTGGCAAAATGAGGAAAACGATTTCGTATCTACCGGCTAATATTAAAGAGAAGTCGCCAACTAGCATGTTAGCCAACACTTGTGTTAAATCATTCTCATAAGCGAGGTAGCTAACAATACCACCGATAACGGAGTTAAACATGATACCTATAAGAGGAACCATGATAACGTCTTTAAACTTAATTCTCTGCACGAACCAAACGAAAACCCAGGTACCAAGTATGGATGAGCAGAAAGAGAAGACAGTACGAGTAGCGAGATCCGCCGTTGGAATGAAAAGGAGCGCTACGAGTATACCGAGTTGTGCTGATGAGATAGTAGCGCCAGTTGTAGGTGAAACAAATTTGTTCATACAGAGGTTCTGCATAATAAGGCCGGCAACGCTCATGCCTATACCGGTCATAATAATAGCGAGTAGTCTGGGCAACCTTGAGTTTAGCATAACCATGACCTGTGTAAAGTCACCTTCGAGTATACCGTTCAGCGACACATTATAAGCTCCGATAAATATAGAGACAGCAGATAAAATGATTATTGCGATAATCATAATAACGGTAACAGTATACTTTTTCATTTACAAGCCCCTTCGGTTAGACTTCTTTTGTTAGTTAATCATAACTTCGCTATGTTAGCATTAGCTAATAAACTTGTCAAGGGCAATATTCGACAATTAGTAAGGCGAAATATGTGTAATAGCGTGAATTGGAGTGGGCTTTGAGTTGGAAAAATGTTATTCAGAGACAATTAAAGATCATCGAAATAAGCACACATTTTTCGTAAATGAAACATTTTGCCTTATAAATAGAGCATTAACAGAAAATATTGTGCACTCCGCAATAGCTTGCACATATTGTTTAAACATGACGATTGTTAAGTCTTGATATATGTGGATTTGAACAATGTCGGCATAGAAAAAGTTAGCAACAGCTTTGCTATCGTCAAAAAACCTCTCCGATAAGGAGAGGTTTTTAAAAAATATGTTATGACCTTATCAAAGACCACCGTAAATTAATCCGCTACCATCGCTCAAACTGCCGTCGACAAATGCAGAGTACTCGCTGCTAAGCTGTGTTTTACGAGTAGTGCGATTAGCGGTTTGGGTTACGGGTTTCGGAGGTGCGTCGACTGTACGTTCAACCTTTACTTCCTGTGGTGCTGAGTACTGATAGTTCTGCACAGGCTCCCGACTATAAGGAATGTCGGAGGCTGTATGTTCGGGCTCCACCCTATAAGTTGTGTCATAGTCAATGACCTGAGGGCCTAAAGCATCCAATTGCTTTTTTATTAAATCGGCTTCGGCACGTAATTTTTTCAAATGCCTGCTGCCGAAAGTAATTATGGGAACTACTAAGACTATACCGAAAGTGCTACCGATACAGTTAATAACAATTATAAATAAAATGATAGATTGAACTACTTGTTTTGCTTTTAAGCTATTTAGTTCTTTTTTCAACTGCTCTTTTTTTGTGGACATACCACTATTATTATCGGAGAAATTCTGTGGAGGGGTAGGTGAGCTACGGTTTAATTTAGATTTATAATAATTCATATAAACTCCTTGAGTGCAAGATTATAAAATACTGATAAGATCATTGAAGTTTTCGTTTTCGGATATAATGCCAAGCCCGGCGGCAATAGTGCAGAGTTCTTCGCCTAATGCGGCGCTGACTTCTATACCTGTCTCGTAAAACTTCTCGAATTTTTTAAATTCAGGCTCACCTGGCATATAGATTTCATCAAAGCCCTGTGCTAAGCGACTGTTTTTCATCATGTGTACGTACTCGTCAGCATTTCTTTTAAATTCGTCTATGGGCATGAACTTAGAAGGGTCAATGACGATAACGCAAAATCCGGTGTTTTCGGGATTGGGCTCGGTTGGAAGACCGGGGCCCGTGCCGTGTTGCGATCCGCTCAAGAGTGCTCCGAAGGCATCGACCATAACGGCGAGGGCATAACCTTTATGTCCGGCTATGGGCAGTACGGCATATGCGTCGTTTGGGTCTGTAGTTGGCTTGCCGTCTATGTCGTTAGCCCAACCTTCGGGTATGGGCTTGCCTTCACGCTTAGCTGCATGGATTTTACCGACCGCTACACCGCTTGTGGATATATCCATTACCATAGGGTGAGTGTCGGCTGTAGGAACAGCCGCTATAATGGGGTTTGTGCCTATGAGAAGGTCGGCGCCCCCGTGCGGAGCCATACATCTATAAGTATTTGAGCAAATAATGCACATCACACCATCTTTAGCAGCTCGCACACCGTAATAATGTCCGCAACCTATGTTTGCGCTGTTACGTCCCGAGCCTATTGCTATGCCATACTGCTTTGCTCTAGTGCAAACATCTTCGTACACCTTCGTGAGTGCGACTATACCAGATCCGCCGTCGCAGTCGTATAAAACAGCTGCACCTGTGTCGGTGAGTATTTTCATCTCGGGCCGTGCCTTTAATTTACCGCTTTTTAGGCTGTTAAGGTAGGTAGTAAGCCTCGATAAGCCGTGCGAGTAAACGCCTGTGAAGTCGGAATGGGCAATAACTTCACCTAAAATATCAGCTTCATCTTCCACCATACCGGCAGCAACGAGAAGTTTTTTAGCCAGAGCTCTTTCCGTTTCATAGCTTATATACATTGAGCTTAACTCCTTATGTGTTGGATTACTCAAACTGAGCGTTGTACAGGGAGCGATAAAGACCGTTTTCGGCATAAAGCTCCTCGTGAGTGCCGAGTTCACTCACACCCTCGTCCGTGAGCACGGCTATAGTATCTGCATTTTTTATCGTTGACATTCTATGCGCTATGACTATAGTCGTACGCCCCTTCGAGAGCTCGTTTAAAGACTGTTGTATGAGCCGCTCAGTGTGATTATCGAGAGCGGAGGTAGCCTCATCCAATATGAGGATGGGCGGATTTTTAAGAAATGCCCTTGCTATGCTTATCCTCTGCTTTTGGCCACCCGAGAGCCTAATACCTCGCTCACCTACGTTCGTCTCGTAACCATCAGGACAACTTATGATGAAGTCGTGAACCTTAGCGTGCTTTGCCGCCTGCACTATTTCCTCCTCGGTAGCTTCCGTGTCACCATATCTGATATTGTCGGCTATCGTACCGGCGAACAAGAACACGTCCTGCTGGACTATTCCTATGGCGTCTCTGAGGCTGCGCAGCTTAATGTCACGCACGTCTATGCCGTCTACCAAGACACTGCCCGAAAGGCAGTCGTAAAATCTGGGTATAAGCTGACAAATGGTGGTCTTGCCGCCACCCGAAGGCCCGACAAGCGCAAGTGTCTTGCCTGCAGGCACGGTGAGGGTGACATCATTTAATACATCCTCGCCTTCATTGTAGGAAAATGATACGGAGTTAAAGGAGACTTCGCCCTTAATATCGTGTAGAGAAACGGCGTTCGGGGCGTCTGCTATGTCAACTTCTGTGTCTATTACTTCTAAAAAGCGCCTAAATCCGCTCATGCCCTGCTCAAATTGCTGAGTGAAGTTTGTGAGACGCTTAACGGGCTGGAGTATTATATTTATGTACAGCAGAAACACAACTAAATCTTCAAAGCGCATAGTATCATAGTAAATACACAGTCCGCCGACGATGAGAACCATACCGTTAGCGAGGTTAGTGAGTAGCTCCATACCACTGGTAAAGGTAGCCATAGCCTTGTATGAACGTCTCTTTGCGAGCTTGAACAAGCTGTTACCTTCATTGAACTTTTGCGCCTCGTACTCCTCATTTGTAAAGGACTGGACTACTCTTATGCCGCTGATACTGCTCTCAACTTGAGTGTTTACATCACCTACCTGCTTACGCACAGCACTGAAGGCCGTTTTCATGTTGCGCCTTCTCGTGATAGCAAACCAAGTGATTAAGGGCAAAAATACTAAAATACACAGAGTGAGCCGCCACTCTATACCAAACAAGATAACACCCGAACCAACAAACATCACTATAGAGATAAAAATGTCCTCGGGCCCGTGGTGCGACAGCTCCGTAATGTCAAAGAGGTCGTTTAGCATCTTGGACATTATCTGACCTGTACGGTTTTTGTCGTAGTACTTAAACGATAGTTTTTGCAAATGTGAGAACAGATCACGCCTTATATCCGCCTCTATGTGTACACCCATCATATGACCGTGGTAGTTGATGAAATAAGTACAAAGAGCTGAAACACTGTATATAAGAAGCAACAGTGCACCCATGAGAAGAAGATCTGGCATATCACCGTTCGGTATACTCACGTCAATAATACGCTTTGTCACCAAGGGGAAGCAGAGGCTCAAAAGGGCGACGATCAGCGAGCACGACATATCAAATACAAAGAGTTTCTTATGCGGCTTGTAGTAGGCGATAAATCTCATGATGATGCTTTTCGGTTTAGTGGAGCTGTTTTTATTCATGTTTGTTATTTCAATCCTTTGCTATACGATAGTGTTTCCAGTACACATTTAAGTAGTATATCAGTTATTGAGGTACTGTACAAGGCAGAGATGTTTATACAGAAAGTGCAGCATTTGAAATCACAAGATTGGGTTTATGATTGGTTGCGATTTCGTTCATTTTTCAGGGCATAAATATTTTCGCATCGGCTTTGTTTACTTCTCTGTCGAATGGAAAAATTTCAGCACTTATATCATTTTGCAGAACATTTTTCTTCTATCTGGTTTTCTTGATAATATTACCTGAACATATTGGCGTTGACGGTATTTGGTTAGCGATACCGTGCGCAGAAACGATTAGTATAATCCTCGCTGTTTTTTGTATCTTTGTGTACAGAAAAAATATGAATATTAAAAAATATTGTATGGGGGCGCTGTATCGCTACATTTCGACAGTGGTCAAATCAGTCAGATTTATCCCAAATCGCCTCAAGGCACCTTGTTACGAATGCCTCACCGTTTGGGACTTCAATATCAGCGACAATGCCGACCTCTTCGCCGAAGCTGCCGTCGGCATTGATACTAGTATCTACATCCAGTCTGAATAAAATGCCCGTCTCCGGCAAGGCAATTATCATGGGGTCAAAGCCTCCGCCTGCCCCTTCGTTAGCACCGCCGACAATGGTCGCAAAGCCCGTTTCCTGACAGAAACGCACAAAGGAGCTTGCGGACGAATATGTTGTTTCACCTACCAAAACGTAAAACTCACCGCTGAATAACTGTGGATATTCTTCGTAGCCCAAGGCGATGGTATTTTTGTTAAAGTATTTAAATTCAGCTAAGACCGCCTCGCTCAAGTTTGGAAACAGCTCTTCGGGAAAATCCTCTATAGCAGATATGGTGAGACCTTTCTCCAGTTCAAGGTAGCTCGCCCCGAGATCCCCTTTTATGAGGGAATAGGCATCATAGCCAAGAGCGGTTTTCATATTAGGAGCAAGGATGTTGTTATGCCAGTATAAATCCGTGCCACCGGGGTTTTGGCTCAGGTCTATTACACATTTTTCATAGCCTTGACTTTCTATCTCACTGAAAAAGTTCTCTAAAGTTATTGCATCATCGTTTTCTTCGGGCTGAGTCATATTTTTTATTTTCACATATGCCGTCGAGTTCTCGGGATAATATGCAAACTCAAGATTGTCGGAAACAAGGCTTTCGTTGGAATCCACTGCCACGCCCTGCGTGTCAGTACTGATAAACTGCTCAGCACCGTCAACGCTACCCGTATAAAAATTTTGCACCTGTGGGAGCGAAAGCGTTGTGCTGTTTAAGCCCGGTGTGTCGTCATCAAGAGAGGTATAAATCTCGTAAATATACGGATACCAGCTAGAGTCTATCACGCCCATATGACCCACGCTCTGAAATCTGCCGAGAGCAGGCGCTATAGCCTCATTAAAAAACATTTCGTCACTTGTAATATACTCAATTCTAAAGCGATGCCCCTCTTTTATTGCCTCGAAATCCTCGTCCGTCAAGTTTTCCGCTACGTCCATTAGACCGAATTCATTTTCTATAACCGACCACAGGTAGTCATAGTCACTGTAATACCGAGCTTTTTCTTCCGAAACTTCGGGTGTAGGAGCGGGGGTAAGCGTCACTTCAGAGGGCAGCTCCGTTTGCGCTTCACAAGCGGTGAAGCCAATACAGAGCGCAAGAGAGAACATACACGCTAACAAACACTTCTTCATCTCAACATTGCCCCCTTAAACAGCATAAGTCAATTTTAAACCCATATCCCCAATCTGTCAACAAATCAGAGTGCATCGTATAGAGTTGAACACTCCTTATAGTTTCTGTTTACACAAAACAAAAAACTGACTTCGCTATATGCGAAGTCAGTTTTGAGCTTGTCAAAAAATGCATGGTAGCAAACCTTTGTCCTTTGCCAAGCAAAGATTTTTCTAAAATCACGGCGAGTTGCCTGGTCTGATTTTCGAAAAATGTTAGATTTTATCTGAGGAGGGGCGTGTACCCGACGATGATTCCTATCGAGGCTATAAAGCCGAGAACCCCTTTTGGCGAAAAACCTGTTTTTCGCCAGTCTAAACTGACTTCGCTATAAGCGAAGTCAGTTTAGCGTTATATAATATTAAGCAAAGCCACCTACGCCCAATTCAAGATAGGCTGTAAATACACAGGCAATTTCAGACCTCATTGCCGCACCTTGCATGTCCGATGTGAAGCCGTCCACCAAACCGTTCATGACGCCAGTTTCATACGCCCATGCCATAGCTGATGCCGCCCATTCGGAGGCATAGTATTCCGTGCCTTCGGGTACGACCACCGCAGGCTCGCCCATATACCTATAGATCATAGTGATCAGCTGTTCTCTCGTTATCGGACCGTCGGGGTCTACCATGCCTTCGCCAACACCCTCTACAATCCCGTCTCGTGCCGCCCAGCCTATTGCAGGCTCATACCAGGAACCCTGCATAACATCACCGAAATTTGCATACATCAGGATGTCATCGAAATAAGGCTCGCCTGCCAATCTGTAAAGCACAGTTACTATCATTGCCCTCGTCGCCGTTCCGTATGGGTCAAACTGTGTTTCCGAAACGCCGTTCATTAGCTCAGCGGTATAAGCATACTCTACGCCGTAGTAGAACCAGTCGTCCATGGAAATGTCTTCAAACGGTAGCGGATTACCGTGCGCACTAACAGTCATGCCTCCCACGGTTAGGCTGATGATGAGTACAGCTATGACCAAAATCTTTGCCTTTTTCATATTCTCTACCTCCATATTAATTTATTCTTATTGACATTATACCTTCACGTATGCCCAACGTCAACCACCTTAACTATAACTTTTTATTGCAGGCATTATTTCTTCTTTGTGTTCGAGCATTGTCCGACTAGTGTGGCATTGATGTAGAAATAAATATGTACTTAGTAGGTCTGGCAGTATGTGAGTGTGAGCGAAAGATATTCTCGATTAGCAGTTTGCATGCTAAAGGGGAGCGAACAAGTCGCTCCCCTAAATGTGTTTGATAGCCTAGTAGTGTAAAACCATAAATCTACGTAAGATAGCGGAAACTTCTGCTCGGATGGCACCACCCAAGGGGTCTATAGTGTCGGAGGTCTTACCGTTTATAATACCCACCTCTATAGCCCAATCCATGGCTACTTTAGCGTATTCGGAAACTTGATGATGATCGCTAAAGCTACTTGAGGCGTCCGTACTCGGTATGGGTGAGCCGGCAGTGCGCCAGAGCATGGTAACTAAGGATTCACGGCTGATGTCACTGTCGGGCTCGCTACCGTTTGAAATATCGTTTGCTATAGCCCAATCACGTCCCTTGCTGTACCAAGTTAGGCCACCCTCGGTGTCCTCACCCTCCATTCTTGCGAGCACAGTCCAAAGCATGGAGCGTGACATGGAGGCAGTGGAATCGAAGATATTAGGAGCCACCCCCAAGAACAGGCCGTGTGAGGAGACGAAAGCGATATCTTCAGCCGCCCAGTAATCGGAGCTGATGTCAACAAAGGAGTAGAAGTTGTCTTCGATGAGTAGACTTGAGGGACCTTTTAGGTGAATGGACATCATATCCACACTTGCTATGGACTTGGGTATGATACCGTAAGTACCGTCGGCGTAAAGAAGTTTAGCAACGGTGGTATGGCTGCCGTTTGTGAAGGGGAAGGCAATAGAGAGACCGCCCGGAACTTCCCTTAAAGCAGTACCGTTAACTAAAACGGATAGATCAGCGGTGGCTGTACCATCTTGATTATCTTTTACGGATGCGTAGACCGTAATCTCTCCGCCCAATGACGCCAAAGAACCAAAGGACTCATTAGCAATACCTATGGAGGCTGCGGGCGTGTTGATGATAATTTCACCGAAGTCCATAGCCTCTGTGAATATTTCAACCGGGAATCTTGTAATCGGTGTGGGGCTATCGATAATAATAACTTCCCTATTTTCAACTATACTTTCCCTGATAATTTCCCTAATCTCGATAATGGTAATAACGGTTTCCTCTTCGTTCGGGTCGGGATCGGGTGGAGGAGCGGGATCAGGATTTGGGTTCGGGTTCGGAGTCGGATTACTCGATTGCCTCCAATTAGCTGTAACTTTAACATCAGTGGCGGGCATAGAGAAGAATGTGGTGACAGCTGTGGGATCGATAATGGTCACAGACTGATTATCAATGGTCCAGCCGTCGAAAGTATAGCCCTCACGGGTACCTGCTTTTAAAGTTACCATACCGTTGCGGTCATACTTACCGGCACCGGAGAATGGGTCGTAACTGTCAACAACAGTAACGGTGTATGCACCTTGTGCCGTGCTGACCCATGTAGCGAGTAAATCTACATCATTAGACGGCATAGTGAAGGAGGTCTGAGCGTCATCGGGATTAGCTAAAGTAATGCCAGATGCCTGCCAACCGCCAAAGTTATAGCCGGCTAAGGAACCTGCGTCGATGTCAACTCGTGCACCGGCCAAATAAGTGCCCTCGCCCGTGGTAGTGACACCCTGACTACCGTTCACAGTGACGTCGAACTGAGTTGTGCTCTCCCATGTAGCAGTTAAATTGACCGCATGTGCAGGCATGGTAAAGGTGGTAGTAGTGGCTGAGATATCGGCAGGGGCTATGTTACCGACCCAACCGTTAAACTTATAGCCGCTTTCGGGATTGCCTGCGTAAATGGTTACAGTAGCACCGCTTTCATAATTGTCTGCACCCGTGGTTTGACTGCGACTGCCGTTTATAGTTACGGGGTAGGTCGGAGTGTCTACGCTAACTACGACATTTGCGGCGGCATCTAAACCTGTGATGGTCAAATCCGCATCGTTGATGCTTGTCATGCCGTAATCTGCCATGTTAGCGTCTGTTATGGGGTTTCCGTTTACAGTCCAACCTGTAATCGTGGGGGCGCTTCCTGCCACACCTTGGGCATTGAAGGTAACGTTGGAGCCACCGAAAATTTCGGTTCCGCTCGCAAAGATTCCGCCGATAGAGGCATTAGCGGAAATACTGCCGCTACCAATGACTGCTACGCCATACTCAACTTTGTGTAGCTCGAGACCGGTAACGTTAAGCTTCGCTGACCTCTGGAACTCGGGTGCATATTTATTTTGGAAATCGGCAACTGCTGCTCCGTTCGCTCCTGCAAGCTCCGCCTTAAGGCTCGGCACGAGGTAATAGCCGTCTATCTGCTGGCTGACGGTTAAGCTGAAAATACTTGCATAGCCATCGGCTGCTGTGCCGAAGTCGGCATCATCAAGGTCAAATTCAGCACCCACAGGTTGCCCTTCCGCTGTTCGGGGTAGGTGAACGGTTATAAGCTCATTTGTAGTAAAGCTGCCAATATCTGCTAAGGGAATTTCTGTGGTGTACTCGGGAGCAACTACTTCAATAACTTTCTTTGTGACAGTAATCTCCTTTTCCGCCACTTGTAAATCTACCAAAGCAGAAGTAGGATCTTCGGGATCGGACAAGACCTTCACGTCTGTGTTATAGCCCCTAACCGTGTATGTGCCGGGGAGGAGTGCCGAAGTATCGGTCAACTCTCCAGTGCTAAGGTCAGCAACCTCTGTGCCTGCGGCATTGAAGATTGCAATTTTATTGGTGAAGGTAATATTAGCACCATCTTTGTCTGTGAGTGAAACACCTGTAATGGGGTCTTTATATTCATAGCTGTTCGCAAGTCCGTTTAACTGATGTCCTGAGGTAACGTTAAAGGTAAGGTTATTGCTGACTGTTTCCTGTAGGCCTATTACTTTCGGAACTTGTATATTGAAGTAGTAGCCGGCGGCTAAGGGGAGAGTCGTGTTGTCACCGGTTCCTGCAACAAAGAAGGTACTGCCTTCTAAAATGCTTATGCCGTTCCATTCCGAATCAGTTACACCATCACGAGTAGTATTTGCGTAACCGTATGCTTGGGCACCCTCGCTATTCCATGCTCTATGAGAAAGGTAAAGATTATTTATCGGCTCTCCTTGTGCCGGGTCTCCCGAGCCTGCATAAGGTGCATCGCCATAAGTAGCCATTACATTTAAGAGGTAATAATCACCGCTGACAATTTCAGTTACGGGGAGCACAGGCGTAGCTAAATTTGCCAAAGCGTCCACGTCATTAGTTTGGCCGGCCAAGACATCGGCGTACTCAAACAAAGTTACTTCAAGGTCAATGGCTCTATCGGGCTTAACAATTATCTTAGCCGTGCTTGTATAAACAGGCGTGAAAATCGAAGCGCGAGAACGTGTGATCTGGCAACGATAGGAATACTCAGCCTGGCTAGCCACGACTGAATTTATATCTAAGGTAGCTGCTTTTTCACCGTCAATATTTGTCCAGGCATTATCTATACCGGGGCGCAAGACCTGCCATTGGTAATTCAAGCCCTGTTCTGCATTTTCAGTGTTCACAGCAGTAACAGAAAATGTAGCATTTTCACCGACAAAGACGTAGTCATTGACAGGCTGAGCAGTGATATCTATGCCCGAACCTTCAGCGTTTGCATAGGTATAAGAGCTGGCCTCATTGGAAGGGTATGATTTGCTACTGCCCTCACGAGCTACGATATAAAATGTGTATTGTGCGCCGCTGTCCAAGCCTGTAACAATATGTTCTCTGGCGTTGGCTGCGGAGGCTTCGATAAATTCGTTGCCTATACCTGTAGTGTGAACCAAATAAATATCATAAACGGTATCGGCGCTGCCGTCATGTTCCCAGGTCAGCTTTATAGAGCTCTCCGACTCAGCTACAGCCGTCAAGCCATAGGGGGGCAGGGGAGGTGATTCCTCACCTCTCACGTTATAGCTCAGTACGGGCACGGTATAATCTTCACCTTGACTATTTACAAAGGGTGCGTCCCAAGTGATAAATTGCCAGTTAAAGCGATAGTCATCTGCGGCATAGTCGGGTACAGAGGCTACCGAACCTTCCCTCGTAACGGCGGAGGCGTCAATGGAAAGTGTGCCGTCCTCATACTGATAACCTGCGGTTGCACCGAAAGCGAAGCCGCCTCTAACCTGTCCGACTTCACCATTGACACTAAAGGCATAATCGGTTTCGGTATTCGACTCCTCACTGCGGGTGATTCTTTGGGAAATGACATTAGAGCCACTGCCGGCCTCTACATAATTAGTGTCATAGGTATCAAACTTAGGGTAGGTTCCATCCGGCAATGTCGGTAGGGCAGTGGTCAATGGGTCACGGTAAGTGCGGGGGTTGCCGGGGGTGGATGTAAGGATGGCATTAGCATCATTGCCGACGGGGATAGTATGATAAATACCATTGGAGGCATCCGCTATTTCATTGTAAGCGGTGACGTCTATAGTGCCGTAAATCGGGGTTTGCGGTACCTGCACATACATATCCGAAGCCCGAACACCAGTGGGCAGTTTAGTTTCGTAACGATAGGAGATAACCGGTACGGAAATCATGACCACCTGATGGTCGTCGCCTGCTCCTGTAGAGAAGTCCATTTCGTTGGTTTTTGTAATGATTTCCTCGGTACTATAAGTATAGTGGAACTCAAAATGGGTAGTGCCTGAATTTTCAAATACGCCTGTTAGATCTTCAATATCAAAGCCGACATAAACACCGGCGGAAATACTATGCTCACCGGAAGAACCGTCACCCTCGGTCTTGCTAACACCAAAGGTAGTAGAGGCGGTGTCGCTTGAGGTGTACTCAAGCTCCTTGTAATAGGGTGCAACTTCCATGATAGCCATAACTTCAGGGTCAGTATATTTATACTGCTTATCGGCATATCTGATTAAAGTTACGTCGTCATCATAGTCGGCGGCGGTCAATACGGGCATAGAACCGTGATAATTAGAGGAAGTTTTAAACTGACTGGATAATAGGTCGCCCTTCATAACTTGGGGCTGAGTAGTATCGTCAGCTGACTGGGCACGTGTGTAGCCCACGACGTTATAATTTCCCGTTTGATCGTAAATTTGGCGAGTGACAAAGAGTACGGACTCCTCACCTGACTTACCGCCGAAATTACCGACGGTAGGATGGGAGATATGGTCAGTACCACCATCAAAAATCATGGATACATTAGGATGCTCGGCAAAGGAGGCTGGCACAAACTTATTTATGCCCGAATCATAGCGGAAAATAGCACCACGAGCCACTACATATTCCTGACTTCCCAAACCGTCAAAAGCGACAGTAGCCAAGGACATGGGCGCTAAGTTAGCCTTGCTTGAGGGTAACTGCGGTGCAGTACGTGAGCCGCCGTTTGCGTTTAAGGAAAGCTGATGGCCGAAATTCACATATCTGCCGTTAGAACCCGTAGCAACGCCGCCTTGCAAGCTAAATCGTCCGTCCGAACCGCGATGGGTAACTACTGCCAATAGGCCCAAGTCGCTTGCTATGTCATCATCGCCACTGCGAATGTGATTGCCGAAAGTACCAACAGTCGTAATTTCATTTAAGCCATCGCCATCAACGTCGCCTATAGAGGAAGCAGCCGAACGCATATACCAGGAATTAGCTCCGGTGCTGTCGTGACTGTTTTCTAAGCCCTCAACGTGGATGACATTTAGGTTATAGCTACTGATGAGATTAAACTTACCATTAATATGTTCGTACACCAAAACAGCTGAGCCGCGAGATGCCTTTTGCTGATCAAAGCGAACATCGGTCTCGTCATCGGTGTTGGGGATGGAGATGGTAATTACCAGTTCGTCTTTACCGTCCTCAGTTAAATCGCCAGCCGCCAAATGTACCATGGGCACATTATCATGGGCAAAACTATCGGTGGATTTATCATCAGCATCAGTTAAAGTAGTAGCACTTACTTCGAACATGTCAGCGAATGTGTCGTATAAACTGGGGCTGAACATGGGTGCGACGGAGTTACGGTTAGACATATAGTCGTAACTAGTACGGCCCCACTGACCGTTATCACTCATGCTTAATTCCTGAATAGTATAGTATTTATAGGTGGGCTCGTAGAGAATAACGCTGTCCTTACCATCACCATCAAAGTCGCCTGCTATGATATCGGCATAGCCTTCGACTTCATAAGGTTGTAAATCATTCATATGGGCGAATGCATTTGGGTCAAGATTTAAATATTGTCTCGTAGCCGCAGCTAAGTTTGTTTGGTCTGCGGGCATACTCAAGAAGGTGGGCAAATAACCTCGACTGCTGTCAAAACCAAGATAGGCGACATAGTCATCCTGACCCGAGCCTGTCGGATCCAAGGCAACGCCACTCATGTGCTGTAGGTTGTTATTGTAGTTGGTGTTATGTAGGTATGAGCCGTTAGTGGTGGTCGTAGCGCCGCCTGTATCTCCGGCATTACCCTCTTGACGCAGTAAGCCGTTTTGGCTGTTATAATACCAGCGTCCGTCAAGTCCATCGACGCTACCGTCATTGAAGAGTGAAACACCGGTGGAGTCATAAGGATTGGCGAAAGAATTGGATGGATTTAGTGGGTCTACCGCATTATAGTTATAAATATTAATATAAGCAAGACTGCCCTGCGGTTCAAACATAACCAATTCGTTTATCGGATTTAAGTTAAGCCAAGGATTTTCAACGCTATCTATGCCCGGCTTTAAATAGGGATGCTCGCCATCATTGGCGTTAAAGTCGTTTGGGATAGTCTCCTCCATCCCAAACTCATTTTTAGTGTTGCCTGAGTAATTGGTTGTGAGTTCATTGTTTTGCGCATCCAAGAGTAGTTGCTCGACAGACGTCTGAAGATCGAGAACACCCAATGAGTCTTCCGCAAATACGCTGAGCGGAATTGATGTCACGGACATCAAAACTACAAGAAACATGGCTAAGCTTTTCTTTAACAGAGACTTTTTCATTTTTTCTACCCCCCATTTTTTATCATACAATTATAGCATTTAGAGCATAAAGAAAACGAAATATCACACAAATGTGATATTTCGTTTTAGAGAAAAATATATTATATTTTAGGCTAATTCGAATACGTATCCATTGCCGTAGACGGCACGAATGGTGTAGCCGGAGTTAAGTAGCTTTTTGCGTAGGCGGTAGATGCTGTTTGTCAAGGCACGGCTGTCATTATTAAGTGGCTCGCTCCAAACGCACTGGTAGATGTCAGATAAGGCTAAAACTTTGTTTTCGTTTTCTACGAACAAGCGAAGTAGCGCAAAATGCTTAAAGCTAAGTTGCAGATTAACATCATTTACCGTAGCATAGCCTAAATCTATATGCAGGACTAAAGCACCTTTTTCAAGTTTTTGATTAATCTTATTACCCATTTTAAGTAAGTGATTTATCCGTACAAGTAGGACTTTAAAGGAATAGGGCTTTGCCAAATAATCATCACAGCCAATATCGAAGCCTTTGACTATATACTCCTCATTGCTAAAGCCGCTTAATATTAAAACAGGAATAGATAGGCTTTGACGTAAATTTTGCAAAAAGTTTAAACCGTTACCATCAGGCATACCGATATCTAAGACAATAAGGTCGGGTGTGATTTCTTGCATAATTTGCTCGGCTTGGGTCAGGGTCAAGGCAGTTTCCACCCTGAAGCCTTCTTCTGTCAGCATTTCTCGGTTAAAGTTCTGTACATCGGGATTATCTTCAACTAAAAGAATGGTTTTAAGGCTCATCAATGTCCCTCCTCTTGCCCTGCGTAGACGGGCAAGTTAATTGTAACGGTAGTGCCCTGATTTACGATGCTTTCAACAGTGAGCTCGCCACCGTGAGCGTAAATTATAGTCTGACAAATGTATAAGCCCAAGCCCATACCGCCCGAACCGCTAATGCCTCTTTTAAAAACTTTATCTAAAAGCTCGGGCTCTATACCGCAGCCGCTATCGATTATCTTAACAACTACATGCGAGGCTTGCGCAAAAGCTTTTATAGTGATAGTACCTTCGAGGGTATGCCTGATGGCATTACTTAAAATATTATTCACAGTCGTTACCATGCTCTGATAATCGGCGAAAACAGCGGGCAAATCGGAAGGTATGTCACAAATTATTTTGTTATGGCTTTCCGACGCCCAAATTTCCAAAGAATTGGCACTGTTATAAAGTAAAGTCCTGAAATCAAGCTTACGGCGATTTTCGGTTGTCATCATACTTTCTAGGTCAAGCATACTGCTGACCATACGACCCAGTCTGGCTGTCTCATCCTTTATAATGCTCAATGCGTTATTGGCCTTATCTAAAGTTGGTACATCTCTGTTTATCTGCATGGTGGCATAGTCAATGCCTGTGGAAATAACAGTGAGTGGAGTTTTCATTTCGTGGCTCATGTCTTGCAAGAAATCACTCTTCATTTTGTTTAAGCTATCAGCGTTTTTAGCATAAGCTAAGGCTTTTTGTTCAGCGTACTGAGCCTCTTTTACTCTCTTCATGCTAATATAGAAAATAGCAATGGTTTGTCCGATAGAATACATTAAAATAGCAATTTCGGCAAGAGAGCTATTAATGCCGAACAGGTAAATACCACTAAAGAAGAATGCGTCAAAAACAGCGGCGACAAATAGAATTAAGATGGAAATAGCAGTAATTCTCTGTTCGATGTTCAAGCTGATTTCCGCTGACTTTTTACGGATATATCTATTAAATATCGCAAAGGCGCAATAAACAATAGCTAAAGAATAGGCGACGGTCAGAGGCACCATTAGCAGAGAGAGAGTGTAGGTGTCTATCACGATAAATGCGAGAGAAAATAGGCTTAAAATAAGTCCAAAGCCCCATAACACCTTTTTGTTTAGGGTCTTGGGAAATTGCAAATTCACGATCTGTAAGATTAATAGAGCGCTAAGCGAAATACAGATGTATTCGGTCTTGAGCGCAAGATACCAATTGAGTTCGGGGATAAGTTCGAAAATAACTTTACTGCCTACGAGGCTGAGACGCAAGCTATAAATAAAGCAAGTGATTGAAAATAAAAAATTGAGAGTATAGCCACCTGAAACGAGCGCCAATATCAAATGGAAGATAAAAAGGAGCAGTAGCATACCGACGACTAAAGACTCAATTATAGTTTGGCTGTTCATAAACCAGTTAATCAAGGTCGGCTTACCGATGACAGTGCTGTTATACTGACTACCCTCGCGATGTGCGAAATTAGCGCCTTGCACTATTAGGTTAAACGTGTTGTCGGTAGCTTGGATATCGGCTACAATTTCACCGTAGCCCGGGACGAACTCGTCAGCTGAAGTTGCAGCAGAACCGAATTGTCCGACAAAGTTACCGTTAATATAGACGGTACGTGCATAGTCACCGTGTGTGTGCAAACGGTAATGGCTATCATCGGGCATTAAGATAGTAAGTCTGGCTGTGCGACCGGCATGCACATCAATGGGGTTACCGATTTCAATCAGATCTTCGTTTGCTACAAATTGTACGGGATCGAGTATTTGATTGGGGATGTACTCTACGTTGCCCTGTAAGCGCACAACAGTAGTGTCAAAATCAATATCTCGCAAGTCCCACACGCCGGACTCGGCATATACATCTGTGTAATTAACTTTTTGATAGCGATAAACCGCCTCCGCGTACCAAAGAAGGGCGCAAAAGGCGACAACACTGACAGTCATAATTATTATTAAAAAAATGGAAGTATTTTTGTTATTCATGAGGTCATTATAATATATCGCAATATTGTTTGCAAGAGGGCTATACAGATGGGAGCATATATACTACAAAAGTCGGAGGAATCAGCGTAAAGCTACTTGTAAAATCCCCTGTACATCATGCTATCATTGATGCTCATATTGCGTTTTGACAGACTAAGGGGCAGTGACGAAAAATCGTCACTGCCCCCCGGATTCATTTGTGCAAAGCTATTGGGAAATCACATTCTCATAGTCCGTGCTAGCCCAGCATGCTGTCACCCTCTTGCGGGTTGTCTATAATGATTCTGCCTTCGACTTCAGGCGTTATTGTTCCCTTTTCCCTGATATAGTCGGCTAAAACATCTCTGATATAGTCATTCGTTTCGGTTATAAGCGTTGACTTATCCGTAATTCCCGAGTCAGCATTGAGTACATTGAACATAGTGAAGCCGTCGCCGCCGCCACCCATGAAGTCATTGATTACAACGCTGTATGTCTTGTCGAGATCAATTTCGGTGCCGTCGTCCATAGTTACGGACACTATTCTCTCACCCTCAGGCTTTGCACCGTCAAATCTGTAGGAAAGTCCGGCTGCGTGCAGGAACTTACCTGCAGTTGCGGGGTATTGAGATACGCCGTTTTCAAGCGCCGCAACAATTTGCTCACCCGTCGTCTCTATCAAAACCACACGGTTATCAAAGGGAAGGGCACCGTATATATTCTCTAAGGTTATATCACCCGTGGTAAATCCGCCTCTGACACCACCGCCGTTTTGAATTGCGATATCTGCCTCAAAGTACTCTTTTAGCGCATCGGTTGTTAAATTGGCTATAGCACTCTCAGAAGAACGAACCTCTGTAGTCGACCATGTAAACTCATCTGCCGCCTGCCCGATTACTTCATCAAGCAAATTGTCCATCTGACCCTGATAGTCAGCTATAATCGCCGCTACTTCCGCATCCTCGGGCACAATCTCGCTTACAATAAGCTGATTTGCTGTGTAGCCTATCATCTCTTTGTTGAGCACATTTATGTTGACCTGTGTGACAACGGCAGTGTATCCGCCCGGATTGACGACCACAGTATCGCCAACATATTCGGGACGCCCGAATATATCGTTACCGCCACCTACTTCAAGGTCAATTTCGGGTACCTCAACAGGCAACAACATATTATCACCGTGTATATGCGAAAGCACTATCACAACATCACTCTCAGCGTCCGCCATTGCAACTGTTTCTTTACCGCTCACAAGGTGATCTTCAAACATGATATCCTTCGTATTTGTATAATGAGTGTAGAGCTTACTCTCATCCTCCGTCAATCCCACTATTGAAACCTTGATACCGTCAATCTCCTCAACTATATAGGGCTTGAACTGCTCGGGATATTCGCCGCTTGCCCAGTAGGTGTTAGCTGAAAGCATGTCATAGTCAGCTCTCTCAGCTAACTCAAGCAAATTCTCAAACTCATAGTCAAAATCGTGGTTACCGAGTACAGTAGCGTCAAATCCTGCCGCATTCATTGTATCCACCATAGATTTGCCCATGAACAAATTCGCCATATTCGTGTTGTACGGTGAGTCACCACCGTCAAGAATTAGCGCATCTTCGTCAATTTCCTTGAGCATGTCCACCATAGTGGCGACTCTGCTCATACCGCCGTATGACATGCCGTTTGCGCCGACAGCTGTCGGTAAAACTCTGCCGTGAATATCAGATGTAATCATAGTCGGGATAATTTTAAAATTATCATTTCCGACAATCCCACTTAGCATATAAGCCGCCGCGCCGCGTGTTATTGTATTGTCGTCTGTTACAGCATCCTCGGGGATTAAACCGTTTTCTCTCAGTGCGGCAATGACATCAATGTCATTTTCCGCTCCGAAAACCGCCTTGCCGACCGCCGTCGCAAACTCACGGCTTGACATATAATCGTTCGGCACAAAATTGCCGTTATTAACAGACAGCAGTCTCGCCTCCACCACTGTCTCAACAGCGGGCTTTGCCCAGCCCTCTACATCGTTTGCCGCAGGTAAAATAGCAGCCTCTATCGAAGAAATAGGCATCTCCGTGCTAATCATGATTTTCTCAAGCTCAGCATCTGTTGAAGTTCTGTATTGAACATCAACTAATTTAAAGGTGTTTTGCAGAATTACCGCCGCTTCGTTCTTGCGAAGCATGTCATCGGGTCTGAACATTCCGTTACCGTCACCGCTGACAATTCCGTGTGTAAGTAAGTTGTCAATTGCACTCTCATACATGTTTCCACTGATATCAGTGAAACTTGTTGATCCCTGTGCATCTGCCATTACTCCGACCGGTATCGCCATTGCGAGCACAATGACGATGAGTACACTCAAGATTTTTCTTTTCATTTTATTTGCATACCCCTTTCATCTAGTTAAATTTCTTTAACTTATTACTTAATCACTTTATCAAAATACTATAATCGTGTCAAGTCAACAAAGGGTGAATTACAGGTAAAATTTACTATTTAAACGTGGAAGAAGGCGGTCACCGTAAAGGTGACCGCCTTGTCTTATTATTTGATTACTCCATCGTGAGATATCTCTGTAGCATAGTCGCCATCTGTGCACGTGTAGCCGCTCCTTGTGGGTTTAGCGTACCATCGTCCATGCCGGTGATTATACCCTTATCCACCGCCCATATGAACGCGTCATAGGCCCAATCTGCGATTAAATCGTCATCGGGGTAATTTAACATTCCATCAACTATGGGACTTCCTGCATACCTGTGCAGCATGGTTGCAAACTCTTCACGGGTGATACTGGCATCGGGATTAGTCCCGTCTGATACCTCGTTTACCATAGCCCAGTCCTGCGCCACGGAGTACCAAGGATCACCGCCCGAAGTGTCAACGCCGCTCATTCTCGCAAGTACCGTCCACACCATAGCTCTCGTCATGTTATCGTTCGGTGCAAAAATAGTGTCGCTTACGCCGTTCATGATATCATTTTCAAACACATATTTCACAGCATCATAAAACCAGTCGCCTATAGACACATCGATGAAGGGTAGGGGCATTCCGCTTAAAGGAGTATCTTCATCTTCGATATCGAGGATATCACCGGGGGCAATTGTATCGCCTTCGTCGTCATTGTCGTCCGGAGTGACAACCACGCCACCGCCGCCGCTACTGCCACCGCCAACATTGCCGCCACCGCTAACTGCTGTCCATTGTGCCGTGATAATAACTTCTGCCGCAGGCATAATAAAGCTCGTGCTAACCGAGGAGGCATCTTGCAAGGTGACAACATCACCGCTTACCAGCCAACCGTTAAACGTAAAGCCGCTTTTCGTGCCGGCTATAATGTTTACCGTTTCGTTAGCGGCATATTCGCCAGCTCCACTCGGATGGCCATTACCGCCGTCTAAGTTTACTTGCACTGTGTATTTAACAGGCGTGGGAAGTACAATATCCACGCTGAATTTGGTACTAAAATTGCCGTAATTCACAGTAACAATCTGTCCCGTTTCCGCTTGGGTGGAGTTAAATCCGCTTAGGCTAAGCTCGTTATGTGCTATTTCATTTTCGCTGCCGTCGGACATATTCGCCACAATTACCATGCCGGTCAAATCTACAAGATCGCCTATCTCATATGTTTTTTTATCGGGATCTTTCTTAATAGTTAAACCTGTAATCGTAATTTGAGGTTCTTCCGGCTCCTGACCTTCAAAAATAGGATAGCCATCAGCCTGTGCAACCCAAGTTTCCGCTTCAACTGTCGGCTTGGTGGCATTATAGGCCGTAGCTCCGCTGTTTAATGTATCCAGTAAGGTGCCTGTATTGGCGAATTGACCGCTCACATCAAAGCTAAGTACGTTTTGCCTATTATTATAGCCATTTCCCGAGAAAATACCGACCTGCGCGCTACTTTCCAACCAATATGCTCCGTCTACTTGGGCGCTAAGGCCTACATAAGCGGCAACACCGCCTATTTCTGCGCCAAAGCCGGTGGCACTCAAAGTGCCTGTGCTATAAACATTACTTAAATCTCCATTATAGTGATAGCCCACCACACCGCCTATGTGCGCATAGGTGGCACTACTTGAAATCGCTCCGCTATTATAGACATTGCTGATTAGGCTTCTTGTGTAGACATTGGGTGTATCATTTTGACCAACCACACCACCTACGTAGTTATCGCCCTTAATATCTACTGTGTTATAGGCATTGAGTAAGTTGCCTACATTATGACCGATTATCCCTCCGACACTGGTGCCGCCACTAACCGAACCTATATTATAAACATCATGTATTATGCCGTTATTACGTCCTGCTATGCCACCTGTGTTGGTCGAAGTACCAATTACAGTGCCGCTGTTATACGAATTTCTAATCGTACCCAAGTTATAACCGACAATGCCACCGCCGTTAATATCGGCAGTAACCGTAGCATGATTCACTACATCCTCGATTAGCCCTTGGTTATAACCAACGAATGCCCCCACGCTATTGCCACCAGTAACGCTACCCTCAATCGCAAAATTTTTCAATTCGCCACTACTGCCTACTTGGGCGAATAGTCCCTGAAAAACTCCGGAGCCGCTAATTAATAAGCCACGGATTGTGAAATCCTTGCCATCAAGGCTACCTGTAAAAGCCGTGACACTGGCAATCGGTGTCCATTCCTCATCATTGAGAAGAATATCATTCATCAGAATATAATGGGCATCTAAATCATCATTTATAGCAGCCAATTGGTCGGCATTGCTAATTTGATAAGGATTTTCGACGCTGCCATCACCGATTAACACTTGCTCATCTGCCGCATAAGCCACGCTTAAAGGCGTAAGCAGCATCGCTGTCACCAGGCAAAATAAAATTGCAACCTTTGTCTTTTGATTAATAAATTTCATAAGCACCTCGCTAAGTTATAAATTTCGGTCACCACTCCTAAATGTAAGAAGCAAATAATAAGCAAATAATGTCGAGAGACAAATCTGCTTTCCATCCTATATTATAGCGTATTTTATGCTTTTTTCAACTGCTTTTCTGTGATATTAAGTTGAAGAGGGGAGAATGCGATGTATTTTTCGCTGTAGTCCGCTGTATTTACCTTAAAAAAGCACCCCACACTGTGGGGTGCTTTTTTTATCTTATTGCATTTCCAGATGACGCATGAGCATGGTCGCAACTTGTGCTCTCGTAGTTTCTCCTTGCGGTACGAGTGCGCCGTCTATGCCGCTAATTATACCCTTATCCACGGCCCAAATGAACGCCTCATACGCCCAGTCGGACACCATGTCGTCGTCAGGGTAATTTAACATTCCATCTACCACAGGCGAGCCTGCGAACCTATACAGCATAGTCGCAAACTCCTCACGAGTGATATAGCCGTCGGGGTTTAAACCATCCGACACCTCGTTTTCCATAGCCCAGTCTTGTGCCACGGAGTACCACGGGTCGCCGCCGTCCGTATTGACACCGCTCATTCTCGCAAGTACCGTCCACACCATGGCTCTCGTCATGTTGTCGTTCGGTGCAAAGGTAATGTCGCTTGTGCCTGTCATTATTTCGTTCTCGAAGGCGTACATGACCGCATCATAGTACCAGTCACCCATGGCTACATCTGTGAAAGTCGTGCCCTCATACATCACCATGAACAGTGAGAAATGGTTTGTCTTGAAGGTCAAAATGCCGTCTGCGTAGCTACTCTCTATGAGCGTCTTATTACCCTGTGCGTCCACGTAATAGACCTTGAGGTTTGCCGCCGTTTCGCCCTCTTTTAGCTCGTAGGGTAGGCTGATGGTCACCTCGCCTGTGAGGAAATCCGTCACCTCCACGCCGTTTACGAGGACACGCAAATCGAGCACCATGTTGTCGCCAATTACGATTTTTTGCCTTTCGTTTAAATCGTCGGGGTCAGCTTTGTCTGCGATGAACAAGACATCTGCGCCGTCTGCTTCGTCTAAAATCGCTCTTAGGGCATTTGTGTCAAAGTTCACCACAAGACCGTTTTCGCCACCGACATTTAGACCCTGTCCACTGCCTATTTGATTTTTAAGGCTTACCGTGCCCATGGTGTCACCCGAATTTATGTCCGCTTCAATCTCAGCACCACCGCCACCGAAAGATGGGGTTCTGTACAGAATACTTGAACCTGTCAAAACCTCGTAGTTTTGGTTTGCCGGCGTAAACGTCCAAGCGTAGGCGGTGTCAATGAGGATATCTGTGCTCATGTTATCGTCCCAGGTGAACTTGCCGCCTGCAGGCGTAATACCGCTCGTCGTCACCGTGACATCGGCGAGTGTGCTGCCGTCTGCGGTGATAGCGCTGAACGTCGGGCTACCCGTCGGCCTTGCCTTTTCTATGGTCAGCATGACGTTTATGTAGCTTTCTGCGTGCGTAGCCGCAGCCTCACCTGTCGGTGTGAACTTCAGTGTCACGGGAATACCCTTTGTGACCTCTGTCGGCACGGGTATGGGGTTTAGAACTACCCACGTACCCTCGACATCTGCGGTTTTTTCGAAGTTCTCCGCTGTGAGCCCTGCGCCCGTGGGCGTGTAGGACACCGTGAGGTCTTCCGCTGTGAGGGTTGGGATTTGTTTGTCTGTGACCATTACGTTTATCGTGACGGTGAAATCAGCGTAATTTGTGGAGGATGCGGTTACAGTGATATTACCTACGTTCGTTGCATCATAGGTCAGGATGTTGTTTGCTATGCTACCAACACTCGGCGCACCGAACACCACGCCCTCGCCCAAGGCCACCGCTATGCCGCTCAAGTCTACCTCTACGTCTGTTGCGCCCGAGCTTGCCACACTGTAGAGCGTGACATCGCCGTAGGTCGCCTTGCCTATTGTGAAGCTCACGCCCTCTTTCACGCCCATGTGGGTTGCCGTCTCAACTATAACCGTCACATTGTTGTACGTAGTTGCATTACTCTCGGCATTTAGTTCTACGTCGTTGTCGTTATTGATATAAGTGGTGCGTAGCACCTCGCCGTAGCCCTCCGTCAGTGTTGCCATGGGCAGGGGCTGACCGTAGGTGGCGTTTGTGCCTGCTGTAATCTCAGTGCTAAGCATTGCCTTTAGTCCGTGTGTGGGGTAGCCGGCACCTATTTTCCAGTAGTCGGCGAGGCTACTCGGGACAGGGTCTGTGCCGTTATACGCCTTCGTGCCGGCGTTGAGGGCATCAAAGAGGCTTGTCGTGGGGATGCCTACGAAATCGCCACCAACCGAGGTAATCTCCGAGGTAGCCGAGGTGAATGTACCGACGTTTGTGAATCTGAAATCTTGTGCGTCTGTTCTGCCCACAGCGTTCTCCGCACTGCCCTCTAAGAAATAGCAGTCCTCGAGCCTTCCATCGCTACTGTTTCCCAGTATGCCGCCGGCGTTTGCACCCGTGACCTTGCCTGTATTGTAGCAGTTATTAGGTACAAAGCTACCTATGACATATCCGAGCACGCCACCGGCATCGGCATTCTCAGCGCTTGCGCTGACCGCGCCTGTGTTGTAGCTGTTTACGATATTGCCGCCATTTCCCACCAAGCCGCCGACATTGTCTTTGCCTGTGACGGTGCCGGTATTATAGCAGTTGATGACCTTGCCGCTCGGGCTATATCCCACGACACCGCCGACATCACTCTCGGCCGTGACTGTGCCGCTGAAGTTGCAGTTATTAACCGTGCCGCTGATTTGTCCGACCACGCCGCCGACAGAGCCACCGCCCGTGACATTACCGTCTACGCCGAGGTTTTTCACCGTACCGCCACTTCCGACAATGCCGAACAGACCTTGATTGTTTTTATCGGGCGCATAGACGTACAGCCCCGTGATTTTGTGTCCACCGCCGTCAAAGGTGCCCTTGAAGTCGTGATAGACAGTGCCTGAATTATCCTCATAACTCAACCCTATCGGTGCCCATATATGTCCCGAGAGGTTGAGGTCAGTGCTGAGGGTGAGGGTTTGACCCTCGAAGTCGTTGCCGGCAACGCCGTTTTCCGTTTCGCCCTCGCCGATGTTGACCAGTTTTGCTAAATATGCAAGCTGTTCCTCGTTGGTGATGGTGATGTCAGTTGCTGTCCAGTCGGTAATGCCGCCACTTTTCGCATAGTCGCTCCAATAGGTGGCGAACACGGGGAAGCCCTTATTTTCCGAGGGCATTTGTGCCCAGTATTTTGCCGGGGTTGTGGGCTCTTGCTCGCCCTCCGTATTCGGGTCGGAATCGAAATTATACGCCAAAGCTCCGTCGTTGAGGTTTTTAAGTAGCGTGCCGACAGTCGCCGAGGTGAAGGAACTGACATTTTCAGCGTTGGGGTCTGAATTGCTTTCGCCCACTCCCTTGTCTGCCGTGCCCTGTAGCCAATAGCTACCCAAGACCGTGCCATCGCTGTTGCCTCCCACCAAGCCGCCGACATAGTCGTTGCCCGTGACCGTGCCTGTATTGTAGCTGTTGAGGAGCAAACCTTCGTTCCATCCAACCACGCCACCGACATCGCTATCGCCTATGCCCGTGACGGTGCCGGTACTGTAGCAGTTTACAACACTTGCAGAGGCGGCATTATACCCCACCACGCCGCCGACATTGCCCAAATAACTCGTGAGCGCGACCTCGCTGTAGCAGTTTATAACTGTACCACCGTTATCATTATACCCCGCCACGCCGCCAAAATAGCCGGGGGTCTCGCCCATGAAGGTGCCCTCTACACCGACGTTTTTCACCGTGCCTCCATCGACTTTGCCAAACAGACCTCCTTTGGTTTCAACGTGGGAATAGGCATACATATCCATCCCCGTGATTTTGTGTCCGCCGCCGTCAAAGGTGCCGCTGAAAGTGAAGCTACTGCCTATAGGCACCCACACATGCCCCGTGAGGTCAATGTCCTTTGTGAGAATGTAGCTATCACTCTGGAATCCTAAAGTTTTGTTGACCCTTTTCGCCATCCACGCCAGATCGGCGGCATCTTCAATTTGATAGGGGTCTTCCTCTGTGCCGCTACCTGTCGGTTCTTCCGTCGCCGCATAATCATTCCAATAGGTGGCAAAGACGGGGTAGCCCTCGTTCTCGGCCGTTTTGATCATCCAATAGCTTGCCAGGTGCGTGGGGGGGGTGATATTCTCGTCACCGTCGTTCGGGATGGAATCAATATTATACGCCGAAGCCCCCTCGTTGAGGTTTTTGAGCAGTGTGTCTTTAGCCGCTGCGGTGAAGGAGCTGACATCGGCGAGGCTACCTTCTGAGTTACTGCCCACGCCGTTGGTCGCACTGCCTTGTAGCCAATGGCTACCCGTTACTGTGCCGTTGTTTTCCCCCACCACGCCGCCGACCTCGGTGTCGCCCGAGACCTTGCCTAAGTTGTAGCTGCCAACGACGATGGCACCGTTACCCCCCACCACGCCGCCGACATAGTTTTTGCCCGTGACGGTGCCGACATTATAGCAGCTTGCAACACTTGTCTGGTTACTATTAGCTCCCACCAGACCGCCGACATAGTTCTCGCCCGTGACCGTGACATTGCTGTAGCAGTTGATGACTGTACCACTACTATAATTATACCCCACCAGACCGCCGACATGATCGCCGCCCGTGACGGTGCCCTCTACACCGAGATTTTTCACCGTGCCGCTGGCATAGCCAAACAGACCTTGGATGTTTTCATCGGGCGCATAGACATACAGCCCCTCGATGAAATGTCCGTAGCCGTCAAAGCTGCCGCTGAAAGCGCCGCTACCTGTGCCTATCGGCTCCCAAATGCGCCCCGTGAGGTTGATGTCGGCGGTGAGGATGTAGTTTGCGCCACCGTATGTAGCGTTATCCGTGTTGACCATCTTCGCCATCCACGCCAGATCAGCGGCATCTTCGATTTGATAGACACTGTATTCAAGTGCCGGTGCTTCTGCCGCCGCATAATCGCTCCAATAGGTGGCATGTACGGGGTAGCCGCCGTTTTCCTTGGGATTTAGCAGCCAATACTCCGCAGGGGTCGTGGGCGGTGTAGCCGTGCCATTATACGCCGCCACACCGTCATTGAGGTTTTTGAGCAAGCTGTCAAGGGTATCAGAGGTAAAGGAAGTGACGTTGGAGGAAGTTCCTTTATCTGACGCTATGCCCGTGGTCATGCCATTCGCTGCCAGCCAGTAGCAGTCCGTTACGGTGCCTTCTTCATTGAGACCCACCACGCCGCTACCGATACTATTGCCATTATGCTCTTTGACAGCACCGATGTTATAGCAGTTTATGACTTCGCCGCCGGGGTGATTTCCTCCTACCACACCACCTGTGACAGAGGTAGTATATGCGATCGTGCCGGTATTATAGCAGCCCACAACTGTGCCATAGTTCCAGCCTACCACACCGCCGGGTGAAGCGCCTGTGACATCGCTGTGGTTGAAACAGTCTACAACTGTGCCGCTGTTATACCCCACCACGCCGGCGACGTTTTCTTCGCCCGTGATGTCACCGTCCACGCCGAGGTTTTTCACCGTGCCGTTCTCGCCTACAGCGCCGAACAGACCTTGGCATTCTTCTGTGGTATAGATATACAAGCCTGAGATGGTGTGTCCACCACCGTCAAAGGTGCCCTCGAATATTTTCGTACTCGTGCCTATCGGCGTCCATGCCATGCTGCCGAGGTCAATGTCTGCGGTGAGAGTGATGGTTTTATCATCGAAATCGACTCCAGCAGGCCCACTATCGTCCGTACCGTTTACAAGTGCCGCCAAGCCTGCAAGCTCCGCCGCTGTGGAGATTGTATAGCTGTCTGCGTTTTCATTATCTATGTACCAAGTGATGTCCGCCGAGCCGTCCCACGCCGCCTGTGCGGTTATGGGCAACATTGCCATGATGCACAGTAAGAGCAAAACCGCTGATAAGATTATTTTTTTCATACGCTCCTCCTAAGTTTTCCGTAGAATTTATATTTTATTTAACCCAAGTAGCGCATGAGCATCGTTGCTACCTGCGCCCTTGTCGTTTCGCCCTGCGGTGTGAGCTTGCCATCTATGCCCTCGATTATGCCCGTATCTACCGCCCAAATAAGGGCATCATACGCCCAGTCGGACACTTCGTCCTCGTCGGGATAGTCAAGCGCACCCTCTACCGTCGGAGAGCCTGCGTAGCGGTAGAGCATGGTCACAAGCTCCTCACGGGTGATATTGCCGTCGGGGTTAGTGCCGTCGGAGACCTCATTTTCCATCGCCCAATCCTGCGCCACAGAGTACCATGGGTCGCCGCCTGCCGTGTCTACACCGCTCATGCGTGCTAAGACCGTCCACACCATGGCTCTCGTCATATTGCCGTCCGGCATGAAGAGAGTGTCCGACATGCCGCTCATTATTCCTGTCTGGAAAGCGTATTGCACGGCGGTATAGTGCCAGTCCTCCGCCGTAACGTCCGTAAACGGTAGCGTCGCCGACAACATCTCCGTGCTGAAAAGGTAGCGTGATAAGTGGCGTGCCACAAAGCTCTGCGTTGAGTTTACGCTATCGTACCTACCCTCTTCCGCCTCAAGAGCGCCCTCTGCGTCCATGTAGTACACAAACATCCGCTCGGATATTTCGGGCACCGTCACCGTCGCTTTGCCTGTCCCGAAGCTTGTTATACGCTTGCCGTTTACCTCTATGTACAGAGCGTACACGGGGCTTTCGCCTGCCACGGCGAGCTGCTGTGTCGTCAGCCCCGTGGTATTGTCCGCTATTTTCTCTATCACTATAGTCACAATGTCGTCTTCACTGCTCGCTATCTCCGTCGCCGTTTTTGCTATTTCTTGCAGAGCGGTTTTGTCAAACTCTATGCTTCCCTCGGCACTGTCCACCGTCAGTGACTCTATATCGCTCTCGGCGAGCTCGTTTAGCCTTTCCACCGTGAGCGGCTCCTCCGTCGCTGTACCGCCACCCTCAACAGGTGCTACATATTCGGTCATGATGACAGCGCCGTTTCTATAGGAGAAGCTACCTGAGTTGTTGTTGGCATACATGTAATTCAAAAGCGAGGCGTCAGATTCCGTTACGATAAACAGCGCATCGTTTACAGGCGTGATCCCGGGGAAAACGCCTATTTGTGTGCCGCTTTCGGGAATGCCGTATATGTGGAAGAAGTCGTATCGGGGTAAGAACATATCGCTCTCTCTGCCGTCTGTCAATTTATTGCCCATGATGACTATCTTGCCACGCATGTTTATCATCTTGATCATAGTGTCGTGACTTTGACCGGGGTAAAATGTACCGCCACCCATTTCTTCGGCTGTGTTTCCTGTTATGGTGCAGTCTTCCATATAGGTTCTTACGACACTCGAGTTTGTTGGCTTGAATATACTTAAACCGCCGCCGATTTTAGCGCTGTTGCCCGAGATTACCGTATCCACCAAAGCTATTTCACCGCGTGCAATAATTCCACCGCCCTCATTGACTACACTGTTATTTGTAAAGGTGCTGTGCTCTACGTGCGCGTTAGCCAAATCTGATATAAACAGTCCACCGCCGTCTTTTGCGGTGTTTGAGTCTGCGGTGACATATTCTAAGCGGGCAGAAACGAAGGCATTTATAAATACAGCGCCGCCCCATGTTTCGGCTTTGTTATGGGCAAGGGTGCTCCGAACAATGTTTATATCATCACTGTTTACGTACACGGCACCGCCATGCGTCCCTGCAGTGTTGCCGAGGATAGAGACATTCTCCACCGTGCCGTCACCGCTTGATTGAAAGGCAATGCCACCGCCGTTATTTCCCGAGGTATTGGCGATAAAGGAGCCTCCCTTGACTATAAAGTCAGGAGAGCCCCATAGCACCATACCGCCTCCAAGACCGCCTGCTCGGTTGCCCACAATATTGCCGCCGTACATGGCACTTTCGTTGTTGGTAGAGATATAAATTCCACCGCCGTTGCTGCTTGTATTACCGCCGGTGATAACACCGCCCGTGAAGGGGTAGTCGTCGGCGTCGCCCATGCCGGGCAGTATGCTTTCGGTCTGCGTGTCCCAATGCCGCTGTGTGCCGTCTATAATATCGTAGAGATAGAATGTGCCATAAGAGGTGATTGCCGAGGCTGTACCCGTGCCTTTTAGGATTTTATCGTTTAGGTGCAGGTATACGGTCGCACCTCTTGCGATAGTGAGGTCTGCCTCTAACACTAAATCGCTGCTAAGGTAATAGTATCCGCTCGTGAGTGTGCCACCTGCTGTCAGCTCCCGCCACTGTTCACCGCCGATTAGCCCGTTTTCGGGCTGAATTGCATCGGTTGGCACGGCTTGCGGTGGGGTGTTCGTGAGGCTCAACTCGGTATTAGCGGCATTTAAGGCTAAACCGTAACGCATATTGTCCGAGGCGAAGTAGGCGAGGGCGTGTGTCGCTTCACCTGTTGCTATGGTCACGGAAGCGCTGTTTGTTGGAGCAGTCTGGGTTGTCACGCCGAGCTTTGCCGCACCGCTTGTCGAAGTTTCCAAGACAATACTCTTGCCGTTCGGCAAATACACGTTATTGGTACTCTCTGTGCCCCCTTCGGTGTTGCCGAGTATGCGTGGGTTGCCCTGGACAGTGAGCGCACCGCCGACGTACACACCGCCGCCGTCTGTCGCCGTATTGCCCGAAATTGTACCGCCGTAGAGGGTGACTGCACCGCCGTCTTTAATGTTTATACCACCGCCATTATCGGCATTACCGCCCGTTATGAGCCCCTCACGCACCGTAGCGCTGTAGACGTGCAAAGTACCGCCGTTCTCTACGGTGATGACAGAGCCCGTACCCGTGCCCGTGAGCGTGTTGTCGTTTAGGTGTAGGTGCAGGACTTCACCGTTTGCCACAACGATGTCCGTCGTGAGGGTTACGTCCTCATTTAGGAAGTAGTAGTTATTCCCTGTAGCAAAGGTGTTGCTACTCTGCAAAATGTTCCAGCCTCCTGTATAACTGAACGACAGATCGATTGTCGGGCGAGGGGCTTGGAGCATGACTTCGGGTTTTGTATCAGCTCCGACCGTGATTTGCTCCACAACAAGCATATCGTGTCCGTTGTCTGAATAGAAAAAGTCGGTAAAATCAGCTACTAAAGCTGTGGAGTATACCATATTTGTCGTCACTTGCACATTGCTGGCTACCGTGGGTGTGTCTTCCATCGTGACGCCTATGTATGTACCTCTTACGCCATACGAATCCTCAGTCAGGACGCCTAAAATCTCAATGGTTTTGCCGCTTGGCAGGTACACATTGTTTGCCTCGCCCGACACCGTGTTGCCTATGACACGTGCGCCGCTATCTTCCTCGTCGCTCTTGTCAAGGCTAAATGTGCCCGTAGCGGTGACATATATACCACCGCCGTTTATGCTTGCACTATTGTCTATGACAGCACCATTTTTCATAACAAGCTCACCCGCAACATAGATGCCGCCGCCATACTCGGCATGACCGCCCGTGATGGCACCGCCACCGAATTCATATTCATAGACAGGGCTGTAGCCCTCGTAAATTTTGTCCGTAATCTCATCATAGTGATGATTGGTCGTACCGATGCTCGCTACGTCGTCCACCACCAGTCTGCCACCTGCATTGACGGTGATGACAGGCCCTCTGCCCGTACCTGTCAAGATATGGCTGTCTAAGTTTAAATATAGCGTTTCATTGTTTTCCACGACTATATCCGTGGTCAAGCTGATGTCCTTATTTAAATAGACAGTGGCAACATTTCTGCCGTCATCGGGGTGTGTCGGCTCGGCAACAGTTGGGGTGTAAGTGTATAGCTCATAGGCAATTGCACTGCCGTCCGCCGTCAGGTACGCTTTGTCCGAGGCTTCAAGAGTGACCGTTCCGGTAGTCTCGTCAAGCACAATATTACCTTCATACGGGTCGTCCAAGGATAAGCCCGTAATTATCTCTCCTGTCGAATTCGTGTTGAGGTTAGTTGTCCTTGCAATGATAATCGGGGCATCTTCCGTCGGTGTCCTTTCCGTCGTCACTACAATACCGACATCTATAATAATACTGTCAATAGCGTTGACAGCAATATCAGTAAGATGGATTGTCGTCCCCTCCGATAAATAGAGGTTACAGTCGAAAAGAAAACTCACTTGGTCTGTGAAAATCGTATTGCCACCGCTCTTAATAGGCATGTAGTTTTTATTTATGTACGGTGAGTCCTCGGCATTTATTAAGCCACCCTCGGCGACAAAAACACCGCCCTTCTCCGCTGTGTTGTGTGTTATAGAGCCATCTTTCAGGTTAAACGTAGCGCCACTGCCGACATAAACGCCGCCACCGCTTTCGCTTGCGGCATTGTTAATGATTGTACCCTTGTGCAGGGTGACCTCTCCGCCGTCTATGTATACAGCTCCGCCGTTTTGAGCCCTACCGCCCGTAATATATCCGCCCGTAAATACGGCATTACTCGATATATCTTGGGGCTCGTAGCCTATCAGCTCATCGGGGGCGTATATGTCATAGCCGTAAACACTGGTTCTCACTGTGCCGTCTGCGTCCTCCACGTCATAGATATGCAGCGCACCGCCGTTTTTCACGGTGATGACAGAGCCTCTACCCGTGCCCGTCAAGACCTTGTCGTTTAAGTGTAGGTGCAGGGTCTGACCCGCCGACACGGTGATGTCCGTGCTTAGATTGATATCCTCACTCAAATAGACATAGGCATTGCCGTTACGATACGAAATAGCACTGCTGTCCGCTGTCAGCGCCGTCCAAGTACCGCTGTAGCTGTCAGGGCCGCCCGAGAGCGGTGCCGCCATAGCCGTGAGTGTCAGCGCGCACATAGCTATCACGGTAGCTACTGTTATGGTGAATAATTTGCACATATTTTTCATGCAAAACGCCTCCAAAGTTTATTTTTACATACATATATAAGTATAGCACCATACGACACAATGTGCAATGATATATATATAAATATCCAAGCGCCAAACCTCCGACTTTTGCCGTCAAAATAGATACCAAGCACGCAGGCACAACAAAAAAGCACTCCACAGATGCGGAGTGCTTTTTTTTAATAATTATTCTATTCGTAGTGAACATGCAGTAGTTTGTGAGAGTCATCCTTCAACAAGCCATCATATAGTCTTGTCAATATAGGATTTTCTTCTGAAAGCTTAATATTTGACATTTTATCCGCCTGGTAGATACCATACGCACGCTCATCTTTAAACTTTGTATTGCTAACAATATTAGGTTGACCGGCACCGCAAACGCAGCCGCCCGGGCAAGCCATAACTTCAACAAAGTCATAATGAACTTCTCCCGATTTTATTCGGCGTACAAGTGCATCCGCATTTGCAAGACCGCTTACCATCGCAATTTTCAGCTCAGTATCGCCGTATTCTACCGTTGCTTCTTTCAGACCGTCAAACCCGCGCACACCCATAAAGGATATGGCATTTAGCGTCTTTCTCGTCTTTTCGCCTACGATATGTCGTACAACCGCCTCTGTAACTCCGCCTGTAACTCCAAATAACACCCCAGCGCCACTGGCTATGCCGAAAGGCATATCTACAGCCTCGGGCTCTACTTCCGAGAAAACTATGCCTGACTGGCGTATCATCTGCGCAAGCTCCTGTGTTGTAATTACATAATCTGTCGTATCTTCACCGTCTATCTTAAATTCGTCTCTGGTAGCTTCGTATTTTTTAGCAGTACAGGGCATGACAGCTACCGTCTTCACTTTTTGAGCTTTCCCATTTTGCAAATTTCTTTTACAATGCTCTTTAAGCACTGCACCGTACATCTGCATGGGCGATTTACATGTAGATATATTGGGCATAAGATCTTTGTGATTTAGCTCTACATACTTAATCCATGCAGGACAGCAAGACGTGAAAAGCGGTAGTTTGCCGCCATTATTGTAACGCTCGATAAACTCTGAAGCCTCCTCCACCACGGTAAGGTCAGCAGCGGTAGCGGTATCATACACCTCATCAAAGCCAATTCGCTTTAATGCGGCAACTATTTTGCCCATGGTATTCTCTCCCGCCGGAAGATGAAACTCATCACCGAGAGCCACTCGCACAGCAGGCGCTATCTGCGCTACCACAAGAGTGTTCTCGTCATATAAATCTTTCCACACTTTTTCCGTATCATTTTTAACCACTATGGCGCCCGTCGGGCACACTGACGAACATTGCCCACAGTTAACACAGTTAGTCTCCGCCACAGGCATATCAAAAGCGGTGGTTACTTCCATATCCGCACCTCTGTGCGCAAAATCTATTGCACCTACATTTTGAATTTCCGAACACATTCTCACGCAGTCACCGCACAAGATACACTTACTTTTATCTCGTGTAATTGATTTCGATGAGTCATCGACCATAGGAAACTCTTTTCTGTTCGGAAACCTTATGTCCCTAAGGCCTAATCTTTGAGCTATATCCTGAAGCTTACATTTATACAACTTCTCACAAGTTGTGCAATCTCTGCAGTGATTTGAAAGAAGAAGCTCCAAAATCATCTTTCTGTGTTTCTGAAGTTTAAGTGTATTTGTTTTTATATCCATTCCCGCTCTTGGCGCGGAAGAACATGAAGCCATCACTTCGCCTCTTTCATCTTCCACAACACACATCCTACAAGCTCCGTATACCGATAACTCCGAATAGTAACAGAAAGTGGGGACATCTATGCCTGCTTTTCGTATTAGAGAAAGTATGTTCTTTTCACCGTCTATGGTAACGGGCATACCATCTATCATCATGAAATCTTTATTCATATTAACATGCGTTCCTTTCTACGCTTTTAGAACTTGATATTATAATCATGCTCTCATTAATCTATATCTCTTTTATGGCCTTAAAATTACAGCTTTCAACACAGGCACCGCACTTTATGCACTTTTCTTGGTCTATAATAAAAGGCTCTTTTACTTTGCCCTTAATGGCATCTACCGGGCAAATCTTCGCACATTTAGTACAGCCCTTACATAGCTCGGGCTCTATATATATCGTTTTAAGAGCAGTACATACTTTTGCAGGACATTTCTTGTCCACTATATGAGCTATATACTCGTCTCTAAAGTACTTTAGTGTCGACACCACAGGTGAGGCAGCTGTCTTCCCAAGACCACATAGCGCTGCTACAGAAACTGTGTCAGCAATTTCCTGCAAAAGCTCTAAGTCTCCCAAAGTGCCCTTTCCATGCGTAATATTCTCAAGAATTTCGAGCATCCTTCGAGTTCCCTCTCTACATGGAACACACTTGCCGCAAGATTCGTTTTGTGTGAAGTTCATGAAGAACCTTGCAACTTCCACCATGCAAGTATCTTCGTCCATTACAACAAGACCGCCCGAACCTATCATGGCACCAACTTTTTTGAGGCTGTCGAAATCCAAGGGTAAATCTAAGTGCTCGGCAGTCAAACAGCCGCCGGAAGGGCCGCCGATCTGCACGGCTTTGAACTTTTTCCCGTCACGAACGCCGCCGCCGATATCGAAGATTATCTTCCTAAGCTCTGTGCCCATCGGAACTTCGATGAGGCCGGTATTTTCGATGTTTCCGGTAAGTGCGAAAGCTTTCGTACCCGGACTATTCTCCGAACCAAAACTCTTATACCAATCAGCACCGTTTATTATGATGGCAGGAACATTTGTAAATGTCTCAACATTATTGAGAAGTGTAGGCTTTCCGTACAAGCCTTGTTCCACTGTTCTCGGCGGCTTTACACGGGGCATTCCTCTGTCGCCTTCAATCGAAACCGTTAGAGCACTGCCCTCGCCACATACAAAGGCTCCGGCACCTTTTACTATTTTTATATCAAAATTAAACTCGCTCCCGAGGATGTTTTCGCCCAAAAGACCGAGACGACGTGCATCTTCTATAGCCGTATTAAGCCTATTTACAGCAAGAGGATATTCGGCTCTCACATATATAAAAGCTTCCTCCGCCCCGGCTGCATAACCGGCGATCATCATTCCCTCTAACATCCTGTGAGGATCACCCTCCATGATGCTTCTATCCATAAATGCTCCGGGATCGCCTTCGTCGCCATTGCAGACAACATATTTCGGGAACTCTTTTTGAGACTTTACCTGCTGCCACTTTCTACCTGCCGGGAAACCGCCGCCGCCGCGGCCTCTCAGGTTTGAATCCGATATAGTTTTTAATATGCCCTCACTGCCCATCTCGAATATCGCCTTCTCCAAGGCTAAATATCCACCATAAGCTATATACTCCTCTATCGACTCCGCATCTATCTGCCCGCAGTCGGCTATAACAAGGCGGTGTTGGTGCTTGTAAAATGGGATTTCCTCTTCTTTGGGGTATTTTATGCCGTTTTTTTCATAGACAAGTCTTTCGACAATTTCATCTTCAATTATTGATTTCTCAATTATTTCGTCACAATCGGACAGGGTTACTTTTAGGTATAGAAGCTCCGAAGGCTCAATTCTGACTAAGGGTCCCATTTCACAAAAACCGTGGCAACCACTTTGCTTTAGACCTATAGACTTGTGCTCAACATGGTCCTTCAGATGCACTTCACAGAGCAAGCCTCTTTCTTTTATTATTTCTTGCATTTTGTAAAAGATTTCCATTGAACCGCCGGCCACACATCCTGTACCGGCACAGACATAAATCTTTTTCACTTGATTATCAAGCTTAGAAGTAAAGCCGTTTCTTCTTTTATCAAGGTCTACTTTGTTTTTTATCTTACTCATTTCAAATTTCCTTTCTAAGTTCCTCTAGAAGCTGCGTGGCTTTTTCGGGTGTCATTGCCGGATAGACTTTTTCGTTTACGGTTATAACAGGAGCCAGTCCACAAGCACCCAGACATGAAACTGTTTCTACTGTAAAACCTAAGTCATCTGTCGTTTTTTTATCACCTGAAAGTTTTAGTTCCCTTTGAAGGGTGTTTAATATGGGTATAGATTTTCTGACATGACAGGCGGTGCCGTCACAAATCTTTATTACAAATTTCCCCTTAGGTTCTAAGGAAAAATTCTCATAAAATGTGGCTACACTATATATTTTAGCTTCACTCACATTTATTCTTTGCGCAATATATGGGAAAACTTCTCTGGGAAGGTACTTGTATTCATCTTGTACCTCTTGCAATATTGCGATTACCGAAGGCTTAGTATCCTTGTGCGGCTCTAATATTTGATCAATTTTTTCGTAATTAACTGCGGTTTTCATCAAAACTACCTCCTAAATTTGCATTACGTAAAAAGTTTAGTGCCAATCTTTATTATTAATTGTACAGAAGATAGTCGACTTTGTCAATTTATGCGCAAACTTTCTCTCTAATAGAGCAAGCGCAGGGATAGATATTTAAATTCACTGTACAAATCGGCCAAAAAAGCAACATCTTCAACACGAGCACAAACCTAAAGTACCCCGCAGATGTGGAGCGCTTTTTGCGTGCAAGGTCACGTTGGTAAGAGCGGTCAAAATAGATGCAGTGGGGGAGGGAGATACAAAAAGGCGGTCACCGTTATTGGTGACCGCCTTGATTCTTAAATTGTATTACTCCATCGTGAGGTATCGCTGCAGCATGGTTGCCATTTGTGCCCCTATAGCCGTGCAGGTAGTGCCGTCATGGGCAGCAGTACTGCAACCATTAGGCAGAGGGTGAGTGTAACGAGTCCAATCACCTTTTAATATACACTTGTCTCGTATCTACAGCAACATTACAAAAACGAAATACTTGCACAGCCTAGTTCAATTGACATACTTTTTGCACTACTATATAATTTTGTATAGTTGTATTTAAATGAGGCGAGTGAACAAAGGGAAGGTGTGTACTTAGATATGAAGAAGAAATTATCGATTTTGTTGGTTACGGCTATGCTTGTCAATATGATGGCAATGCTTGCTGTGCTTGTGCCGGCGCCCGTGGTGGCGGAAGCATCAGGCGGAGGGTTCCAAGGTGCGGACTCTGATGCGTTCTCCGTCCTGGGCTTTGACACGGAGGTAGAGCCTGAGGGCTATAATGAGAATCATACTGAAAACCCTTTCGGTACCGATCTGAAACCCAGAGAACAAGTGTGGGAGTACATAGATCTCCAACACGATCAGTATAATCTCTACGGCTACAACCAGACAGATCCCGATGCAATGAGCACGGGTGCTTACAAGGGTGAGGATGTGGGCTTGGAGCTATTTCAGGGCGTCGCCGGTGACTTTGACGGTGATGGCCTACCCGGTGAGCTTATATATGTCGGCATAGAGGAAAAGCCGATTATTTCAGCGGCGGCACATGACCGCGAGCTCGGAGATTTTTCGGACGTAAATGCGTCGGAAAGCGTCCTTATGAAAATAGCCGACCCCAAGACGGATAATTTCCCGACGAGCAGTATAACGCTGGCAAGTACAACGCTAAATAACAGCGGCTACGACTTCAGCTACGATGCACGCGCCGCTTGGTACAGTAAAGATGGTATTTTGGGCGGTTGGTCTGTGGAAACCGACTACGCACTCGCAACGAGTGATTATCCGTGGCTCAATCTCTTGCAGATTGAGGCGGGTGACTTTGATGGCGACGGCAGAGATGAAATGGCCGTCTATGTGCCTGACTCCTCAATGCCGCGCATAGATTTTTACCGCTACGTCGGCGAAGATGGCGACGATTGGATGAACTTGTCGAATTGGTCTGTCTTTTGGACAAGACCTCTTACGAAGATAGGCGGAAAAGTGCCGAGTGCGGTTTCCATGGCCGTGGGCGATATGAACCGTGACGGTGTGGAGGACATAGCCATATCCTACAGTATGTCCACCTATAACCCTGAAAACTATAACAGTATACATACCGCTTCAGAGGCCTTAGTGCTCTGGGGCAGCAGGGAGAATGCTCTGTCAACATCTCAAGGTATTGCCTTATCGGGCGGCAATATCAAGTCTACGCTCACCCGTGTGGGTCTGGCGTTTGACGATATTGATAGTGACGGCGTGGGTGAGCTTTTGATGGCGGGCTCTCCGATAGGAGATATTGAGTCAAATACCACTCGTGCCATGGCCACTTACTTATTTGACGGTAGAACACTTGTGATGAATGCAAGCTTTGAATACAAGGTAGTTGACGGTAACTACAAAGAGGAAGTTGTTCCCGACCCCGATCCGCCTGAGGGTGACCCTGATGCTACCATCACCGTAATATCGTGGGAGAGCGTGAACGGGCTTGACGGCGAGTACCTGAGTAAGCCCTATATGGTAGCAAACGTTGCAGCATTTAGACCCACGGCAAACTCAGATGCGGGCACGGGTGAAACTATGCTCTATGTAGACAGCGTCTTGTATAAATATACCGAGGGCAATATTTCCATGCTGTACGCCCTTGACGACGATAACACAAACGGACACGGAGAAGAGTGGCCGCAGTTTAAAACTAACCCCGGCTCTTTCACGGGGTACCCAATAAATAATTTCGGATATGTAGAAACGGGCGTAGTGTCTGCGAATATTCATGAAAATGTAGATAAGTCGGGCTATGACTCCCTTAGAGTATCCTTACAGGGAGTGGGTAGCCACAACGGCGAACCCGATAACTCGACGGAGATGGTCACTGTTGAGGGCAAGAGCAGCGGAGATCCACTCGTTATTGCCAGGCAGAGCTATGACAAAAAGGGATATACGTGGAATACTGGCGAAGAGAATTACGATACCAGTATACACTTGAGATATGACTGGGCAGACTCCGACTACACCTACCCGATAGCAATCGATATGGACAATGACACAACACTCATAGAGTATACGGGCATAAGCTACTTGACCTACTCTGACCCCGAAGTGCTTGCGGTTGTTGCAGCTGCACCTTACTTTGAGGATGTCGAGAGGGTGACGGGCAATGACTACGCATGGCAGAACACGACCTCTTGGGCGCAAATAAGCAGTGAGAGCGAAGGCGACATCTTCACAATTGAATTGGACGCTGGTGGATTTATCGACTACAGCTCCACTGTACTGGGTGCCGCATTCAGAACAGGCGGCTCCTTGGGCTTTACATATGAGTATGAGCAGATAATGTCACAGACGGAGGAGTATACACTCGAGTTCCAAACGAGTGCGAATGAGGATGCCGTTGCATTCTTCTCCATACCAACTCAAAACTATGTATACAATATAATATCTGCTGACGGCAGTGTAGAGAGGGATATAATATCAATACCCTTCCAGCCGAACTACCAGATCCTTAACTTGGACTACTATGAGTCCATACAGGGCGACTATGCGGAATTGCCACCCATAAGGGGAGAGGCTATAACTTCCACACCCGGAGACCCTGCATCGTACCCGAGTTCTTCGTCGGGCCTAGACGTCATAGCGGAGTGGAATGATGACCCCTCGGGTGTGTCCTTCGGCAACGGCTCTCAGACTCAGACGATAACTCTGACGGAATCGGAGGAAAAGAGCCATGTCTTCGGTACCAGCATAGGGTTTGAGATAGGTGGCGGTACGCACGTCATCAACGCCGTAGCAAGCTCTGAGGTGAGCTTGACGGGAGGCTTCCAAATGTCGCTTAACCCCGCAGGTGGCTACGTCGACATCAAAGTGGAGGGAACCGAGATATCGGGTACCGTCAACAACATGCCTCTTGAGTTCCAGGACTATAACTACTACTACAACTGGAAGCTCTTCTCCTACGCCTATGAAACGGACGACGGTCAGAGCATCCCAATTGTCAGCTACATCGTAAACGATGTACAGGCTCCGCCTGAGCTGCCGGACGACTTCCAGATGGACTATGACAGTAGCACGTCTGAGAAGAATGTCCTCACATGGACATATCCGAACAGCAACAGCGCTACATTCAAAATTTACCGCTACTATGAGTTTATAGTAGGTGGCGGCTTACAAGAAATAGCAGAGCTCAGTCCGGAAACCGTTAAGTACACATGGCAGACGGATAGAGAAGGCAACAGATACAAAGAATATTACTTTGAGGATACGGAAATATCGCCGTACTCTGAGTACAAGTACGCCATACAGGTGGAGGAGCCATATCCTCAAGTACCGCCGTTGTCGTCACCGTCGGAGCTTGTGTCTGTCGTGTCACGCTCGTCGAGCGGCTACCCGAACGTCGTTGTGGCGGAGTCGGATAATGTAAATGACGGAAACTTGCTTGTTTATCCTGACAAAAATTCATATTTAACTGTACAACTGACAGATCCGCAGGGAAACAGTGCGGCGAATTACTATGCGACCATACAGTATCAGTGGCAGAAGATGGAAAACGGCGCATGGGTGGATATTGTCAATAAAAACGGCAGTACCCTTGAATTTATAAGTGCCGGCAATAGCGTTATAGGAGAGTATCGTTGCCGAATAAACGTAATCACAAAGGCAGATAATATTGCCATAACTACATATACGGACACGATAAGCTTGACGCAGTCTAAGCGTACGACCATAATGGAAGATGTGAGCGTAACGGATGTGGCAGATGGTATCGTCCTTAAGGCGACGGTTCAGAACGCACACAGCGACTCTGCTGCAATACCGCAGGGCATAGTTACCTTCTTCTTCGAGCATAGGGAAACGGGGCAGCAGCTTTTCCATCCCGTTGAACTTGATTCGAGAGGCATGGTAGACGAGAAAATTAAGACCGTGATGGATCCGGGCTTGTACGATATAAGAGCGTCCTATGCAGGCTCTTATATATTCAAGCCTTCGGAGAGCTATGCAATTTACCTTACGGGCGATTCGAGTGCATATAACCTTGCCTTGCCGGCAAATCCGATTTACGGTGATGGTGCGGTTATAAACTACTCGAAAGTGGAAACGGCAGGCGGAGAAACGAAGGCTGAGGGTGTGTCTGCCGGTAGCTGGACTATGGAAGATGATACAGGCACAGATCGTGCACCCGAATACATCACTGTAGGTGCAAGCTTGGGTGAGTATATCCTCTCACCCGAAACTCCGGCAGGTGAGTATACGATAGAAATGACCACAGGTGAGGACGTGCAAACGGTCGAGTTTGAGGTCTTACCCCGCCCTGTAACCTTGCAGATTCCGAACTATACACTCTCTGAGGATACCGGGGATATCCCCGAGCTGTTTCTCAGTGAAATGTCGGTGGTTTCGGGATCTTGGGCGCCTCATTGGATGGAGGACGAAACGGTATTCCAAGACATTAATATAGCCGGCAGCTTGAATTTCTACGATGCGGCGGGCAATAAGTCAGATACGTTCATAGATGCGGTGAAAACCTCGGGAGCTTACATCATAACTCGTGATAGTCAGCAGTATGAAAACCACCAGATGACCTTTGTCAATAGCTCGTTGACCGTCTTGGGTGCGACCTTTGGGTTGCAGGCGGGTGCCGCACAATACGGTGGCACGGATGTCGGCACGCTCTATATGATGTCACCTGAGTATCACGAAACACGTAATGTGCTCGGAAGCGGCATAAATACATCTGTTGCGGCAGGTGCTAAGGCTACTTTCCAAGCTGTGCCCGATGACGGCTATGAGATTTACGGCTGGTTTGTAGACGGAGTGAACCAAGAAACCACAAACTCATTCTTTGCCATCACCATGCCGCCGGCTAAGGCAGGCGTGGAGGTTGAGGTGCGCTTTGTTGTAGCACGCAATACTCTCCACTATGAAGTCGGCGGAGAAGAAGGCGGCGGAACTATAAGCGCAGAGCCCGACTTCGAAAGCGGCAGCACCATATTGAAAAATGCAGGTTATACCTTCTCTGCAGCGGCTAACGAGGGCTATCACTTTAAAGAGTGGCGTCATACGGAGAATGGAAATGGCACCATATACCATGATATGGAAGCAGACACGGCGGAAGATGCCTACACATACACGACTGATGTTACGGGCGCTGTGATGCAGAGTACATATGATTTTGTTATGCCTGATACGAGTACGTCTGTCGTGGCTGTATTTGAGCGTGACTACTATACGCTAAACTTGGTTGACAGAGCCGGTAACGATGGGCTTGTCGCTTGGTACATAGGCTCTACAAGCAGTGACAGTACGGCAGGTGGCGAGAAAATATATGTAACAGACGGAGCATTGATAAAGGGCGATACGCAGGTGGTAGTCGAGGCGGCGGCTGGATATATGATGGACACCGACACGAGATTTACGTCCACTGGCAGTGTCGGCGTTGAGGATGCCGCAAAGGGTACATACACGCTTACCTTGACGAAAGACACGACTGTTACAGGTACTACGGAGCACGGCACGTATATGTTCAGCACAGAAACCATTGTCGTTAATAACGTAGGCTCACAAATAGACACACGCTCCGACGGTGAAATCACTGTTACGACAAACTATGCAGGCGAGGACAAAATAACGATTCTACAGCCCGCAAGTCAATCCGGAGCAATCGGATATACGGATGTGCCGGGCGGCGAGGATGTAGCTGTAGATATTTTGTATCCACATTATTATGAATTCCTCGGATTTACGGTGACGGACACCGCCACAACGGTGGAGATAGATAGGCCGAGCATAATCCAGTCCGGCGCAAGTGTTACGAAAAACGCAAGCTACAAGTACTACGTCGGTCAAGAGGAGTACTATTTCATAGCGAGCACAACGGGCATAGCTACGTTCGATGTACAGACTACATCTCCGAATTTAGGTGAAGTCACGATAAAGATAGACTCTGACAGTTATTTGTTGACGGAGATAAGCGGAAACCATACTGTGACAGCGACATTTAAAGAGCTGCCGCAGTATACACTGACATTGGAGAGCCTGGCTCCGAATGCAGGAGGCAGTTACGCCGCAGGCTATAATAGCGATAGCTACTACCCTGACGGTGCGTATGTTGATGTAGTAGGCGACGATCATATGGTCACTTTCCACGAGGGAGATGACATATTGGTTGCAGTTGTGCCCGACAGAAACTACACGAACACATATTGGGATATCACTGAAGTAGGCGGAGCGCAGCGCAAGCTGCCGGCAGATTCACGCCAGTTCGTCATGGATAATCTCAGGAGCAACTATATCCTTATACCGGAGTTTGCAAGCACGATACACCACAGCGTTACATGGCCGGGAATATCGAATGATTCAGTAGGAATATTGCTAAGCGAAGCGAGCGGCTCTGTATCATTGGTGCAAAACGGAGGCAGCTTCTCATTTAAGCTCTCGGGCAATGGTGTGGAGTATCTTGAGTCCGTATATGTAAACGGGTATGAATTTGGCGCAAGTGAAGTAGATACGGGCAGCTCGAAGTTAACGAAAACGGATGAGACATATACTATTTCGGACATCACATCTTCGCAGGTCATCACCGTTTCGAGAAGCACGGCAGGCATAACGGTAAATGGCGTGGATATTTCAAATCTCAAGGGCGATGGTTGGTCTTATGACAACCTTACAGCCGTGCTCACAATAAGTGATAACGACAAGGTCATAGGTGGCACATGGGCTGATGCGACAAAGAACTTCAGAATTGTAACGACATCCTCTGTGTCACGCATAGCCATTGAAGACCTTAACATTACAAACGTAATTCCTGTGGCATGGAATACAGATGCCGTAAATGTGTTTGACTTCACGGCAATTGGCGGAGATTTGACTATAACGGTAGAGGGTGACAACAGCGTCATGTTCGAACCGACAAGTGATATCACCCGCACCAGTCCCGAGCAAACAGTTTTCGGTGTGACTTCAGCCTTCCTTCTGGACAGAAGAGTCACGATAGACGGTGAGGGAACGCTTGACCTCAAGGACGTGAAACTTATTGAGGCCATAAATTCCATGCTGGAGCTCAAGGAGAATGTAAGGATAACAGCCCTGATTCAAGTCGGCACAGGACCTGAGCGCTACTTTATCGAGGTGGACGGACTTACAATAGGCGAGAGCGGCGACGTTAACCAGAACCCGAGCCTTATTGTGGCGCAGAACATTGCCGCAGGTGCCGCCGCAGACAGCGATACCAATACCAGTGTCATTAAGGTCACCGGCAACTACGATCATGTACAGGGCGGACATACGATTGCACTGTACGGCGGTACTTTTGAGGCGCATATAAATACGCTACTCACGAACTGGGTGCTTGAAGGCAACTCGTATGGCTTGGTGAGTGGAGATGCTTGGCTTGACACCGGCGATGGTGCCGATAACAATCTCTATGTAGACGGCGGCGAATTCATCATGACGCACCATATAGCTGATGAGTTCCTTGCGAATGATGATCATGCCACGCAGACAAGGCTTATTATTGCTCCGATAATATACGGTGGTGAGGGCACGGTGGACATAAGCTCCAACACCTATATAACACCATACAGCTTCTTGTCCGATGAGCAATGGCAATCAATGAATTTGTTCGGAAACTACATGGTGCTACCGCCTTTTGATATTAACCTGACCTTCAGCTTGGATGCAATGTCGGGCAGCGACAATGAATATGCAAAACTGAGCTATGAGAGGAAAGAGGGCGTAGACCCCTATGAGGCTACCCATCCGAAAGATCCCCAATACGAAGCGGTTACAGAGTATATAGAGGGGCAAGCCATTGGTACGGGCGAAAATATAACGAACAAAGATGTCCTCTATGACCTCAACACCTACGAGGAGAGCGTCAAGGAGTATGTCGACAACAGCACATATAGAGATCACCCCGACGAGTACAAGTACATTAAAATAGAACCCATATCGGAGATTCCCGACGTGAAGGGCTTAAACGTAAGAATCTCGGGCGACGACATTGAGCGTTACTTTGTAGGGTTTAATATGGGTGTGGATACGGGCACGACTCAAACCTACTATGTGTTTGACAATTCTGACACCTCAAATCCGTACGTAATCGCCAGAACCGAATTGGAAATCCAACCGGGTGACGTAGTTGTCGCACAGCAGTTGGGGACAGAAGTGACGCTCGGTAAGTGGATATATTCGGCGAGTATTCCCAATCTTGAGGAAACGACTGTAGACATTTACGACTATGAGATAGGTGGCGTGACGCCTAAGCTAATAGGCGTGGAGGTGTCTAGAAACTTAGTCAATTCGCTTACACTTAACAATGCACACCTCAAATCACTCGACTTAGACACTCTGCACGAAGTCACAATAGAGGGAGACAACTTAATCGAGAGTGAAGCAGGCGCGGCTACGCTAACTGTGGTCGATGGCGACGATACCGACGATATAGCGGAGCTTATCGTGAAGGGCGTCTTCGAAAACGACATTTCCGATACGCTCACCTTGGAGGCGAGCGGAACAGATGGTGTGGCACTTCTGATAGTGGGTAAAACTGTCACAGATCCTGAGAGCTGGGATGGTAGGGTATTCTTGCAAGACGTCGAAGAATTCACCCTTCTGACAGATGGTGTGGCTGTCACCGAGCAGAGGCAGTCATATATCGGAACAGTACTCACGAGCGGTGATATGACAGTGCAATATCTGCATAAGTACGAGAGTAGCGAGGACTACGCTTTGGGCGTTTACGGGCACTCTTATACTCAGCTTGCAGGTGAAAGGCGGAGCATTGCAACAGCAGCGGCAAGTGAGGTGATGGCAAACAATGCATTTGTGAGCTTCACGCCGACCGTTGTAGAGGCGCAGACGGCAGATGCCGATGCCGGATTGGTATACGATATGGACGGCGTGGGCAATGTAGCTGACTCTGTGAGCACGGTGCTCGACTTAGATATTCTGTATCCTGTGGAGTTTGATATACTGAGCAGTGAATACACTGTCCCCGAGGTTTCTAAAGTGAGCATAGACAAGACTCAATTGGAAGCGACTGACTACAGCCTGTCATACATAACTGACGGAAAGCCGACAGGTACGATGGACGTGTATAATGTAGCTGCCAGATTCAGTCTATTCTCAGCAGAGGGGACGGCACTCCACGGTTTAGAGCACGGTGAGTACTCCGTAACGATTCTGTTTGCATCCGGTGATACGGTAGTCATACCGCTGACGGTAAAGAAGATACCGCAGGGCGAGGGCGCTCTGAGCATAAGCGGCGACGATGTGGTGCTCCGAGGCGACAGCCTTGAGCTAAGTACAGCTTGGAACTCGCTTTCGAAAGAACCCGGGCACTACGATTGGGAGTTCTCATGGGTAGATACAAATAACATGGGCACCTTGCCTGTGTTAGCTGCAAACGGTGGAAGCACTGCAAGCATAACAGGTAGCGATTTAGGTGAAGTGATAGTAAAGGTCACAGCATATGAGAGTGACGGTGGTACCTATCTAGACGAGGCATATCACAACTTCACAATTTATCCCGAGATGGAGAGCATAGAAGCCTCCATAGTGGGCTGGACACCTAATAGCTATGGAGACTACAGCATAGTACAGCATTTGACGGATACAAACACGGAACTAAGTTTAAGTACTGTTGTGACCATGGCGACGGGTTCGGATATGACCGAGTTCAACGGCGCAGATGAAATTGTATGGGAAGTAAATAATGCAACACGCTTGCAAACTAGCGTTACTGTAGATCCCATTACCGGTGCTGCGACCTTGACGGTGGACACTGCCGAAACGGGCGTTGACGACAGGATAAGTGTAAAAGTCACGTATAGACACGTCCCGTCAGGACAGTCGGTGTCAGATGAGTTCTACGTGTACCTCTCGACCGACGCTCAGGTGTCATACAGCAACACAGGTGCGACAGGTGGCTTGATAACGGGCGTGACCTATTCGAACAATGAGTCCATAACATCTGCCGATACGATAAAGCTTGTGCCCGAGGGCAACACGGTGACGGTTCAGGCGACACCGGAGGGCGATAATAAGGTAGAGACATGGTTTGTAAACGGTTTGAGTGTAATGACTAACTCGGCATACACGGTAGATGAGACGAATAATACGCTCAAGTTTAACGTGGCATCTAGAGGAAAGTACGTGGTTACGGCAGACTATGTAAACAAATTTGCCTATGCGGTAAACTTTACGTCACCGGCTAATGGCGCAGTGACAGCTACTGTCGGAACACCTCCTGTAGCTGTGATATCGGGCGAACAGCATGTAAAGGGCACCTCAGTAACGCTGACGGCGACTCCGGACGCAGGCTACGGTGTGGACTATTGGACAGTAAACGGCTCAAGGTACACGGCAGGCGGCAGCAATGATAGCATAACGCTGACAGTCGATAAAGAGTATGCAGTGTCAGTAACGCTGAAGGCAGCGGATAAGACCGTAAGCGTTATTGCGATAGGCGAAGGCGATGTTCAGTTCATGGTAAATAATGCGCTCGCCACAGCGACGGTTGATAGGACAGGAGTAGACCCCGTATACTCTCTAAATGTAATGACCGGTGATGAGGTCGTGATATATGCTATACCGGATGTGCACAAGAAAGTTGAAAGCTGGCTTCAGAACTCTGTGCTCGTACAGGGAAGTGAAGAGCAGGAAGCGATGTCCTTTTCTGTTGGAGTTACCGCTCTCGACTATACTGTAACATTTGGGGATGTTGACAAATTTGATGTCACCGTAAGTATAGAGTCTGACTCGAGTTCGGTAAATGCAGGTGTGGTAAAGTATAAGAACGATACCTACACTAGGGTGCAAAACGGAATGATATCGGTATACGACGGTGAGTCTGTCACCTTGCTTGCTTCACCAGATGTGGGCATGATGGTCGACAGGTGGATAGTAAGAGGAGAGGGTTCGGAAACTGTGACTTACTCTGAGAGTGAGGACGGAAATGCAGTTACGATAACGGGCATTACGCAGAATGTATACGTAACGGCACGTTTCACGCCTATAGAGTATGCGGTGAATTTCTCATCCTCGGCAAACGGTAGCTTGACTGCGGCGTACACCTATGGTAGTGTGCCGACTGCACTGAGTAACGGTGACGGGGTCAGAGCAGGTCTGAAGGTCACCTTCACGACAGCGGCAAGCGCTGATTATCACCTACACTCGCTTGTTGTAAATGAGGTGGATGTAACAGCGGATGTCATTGGCGGAAATTATGTGATAGACGCAATAGACAACGAAGTGACGGCGGTGGCTGTGTACATGTCTAATGACAAGTATGCCGTAACGGCACCTGATGACTTTGCAACAGACGGTGAGGGCAAGGGTACAGTGACGATAGCAATACGTCCCGAGGATACCTTGAGCACGGTAAACGGCAAGGTAGCTTCCATTGTAATGGGCGGCACGGCACTTATAACCTTTAACCCTGAAACGGGTAATGCAGTTGATGCACAGGCATTGCTGGCGGTCTTGATGAATATAGCAGGCAATGACGCAGATGTTTCGCTGGAACTTGAGGCGAATAGCAAAAACTTGATAGCTGTAATAAGCAATGTTCAGGCGGCTCTAGACTTCAGCGGCATGGCAAATCCCTTTGTCGAAAGCACTGCGAACTTTGTTTCCGTAGGAACCGGTAGCGGCATAGGCGGTGTAATGCGAGTGATGGCCGGCGGCGTTGTTGTAAACAATATGTCGGAAGTGCCTGAGGGCACGGAAATCATGATAACCTTAGTAGCAGACTCGGGCTATGAGCTTACGACCCTGGTAGACGGAAATGGAAATAATATTCCTTTCCAACTGCTCGAAAACAATCCCGTAAACCCGAACATAAGCGGTTCTGTTATGAGCATAGCAAATTCGGGAGCCAAAACCTACACGGCGACGGTGACGGCGAATGCTGCTATGGTGATAGATCCGACGTTTAGGGTATCGGGATATAATGTAACGATAAACGTAATCGGCACAGGCATGGGCTCTGTAAGCGCAACGAACGGCACACAGACGGTGGAACTCAGAAATGTTGCGACAGGCGACACTACGGGCACTCTGCCTGTAGGAAGCAATGTCACGATAACAGCGACAGCGAATGCGGGCATTTCCGAGCTTGACACAATAATCGTAACACATGCGGGCAGTGATATTCCCGTAGCAAACGGAGCAGCGACCGTAGATAACCTCGGTGGCGATCTTGTGGTTACGGTGGTGTTCAATGCACTGGAGAAGGAAGTTACGGTATCGAAGAGCGGTGAGGGTGCACTTAGGGTTATAGATATCGGTAACAACAATGAAATTGTTACAAGTGAATCGGTAGCTGTAGGCACAAAGCTACTTCTCATCGCGACACCCGAAGCCAATAGTGCTTTGGAGAGCATAACGGCAGGCGGATCGGCAATAGGCATAGCTGCAAGTGGCGGTTCGGGCATTTATGAGGTTGATGCTAGCAAGCAGAACTCCATAGTTGCAAACTTCACGCAGAGCATGGCAAGGGTAACATGGTCGAGCCCAACGGGCGTTGCCGTAACGGTAACGAACGCTTCGGGAGCTGCTATAGCAAACGGATCCGATGTAAGAATAGGTGACACTATCAGCATAAGCGCTTCACCGTCAAATGCACTTTACAGGGTGACGGGCACTAGTGTAAACGGAACGCAGATAGTACAGGGTGGCTCCGCTACTTACACGGTACAGGGTGAAACGGTTATATCGTTTACCGTTGACTCCGACGTTGAGACCCAAAAGCCACACCTTGTGATTTTGAGTGCTGGTGGTACGGTAGAAGTCAGTGATGCTACGGGTGCAACAGTACCGGAGAGTGCAAGCTTGAATGTCGGAGATGTGCTCACCTTCACGGCAACAGCTGACAGCGGATATACGCTAAGCTCTATCAAGGTAAAGGGGATAGAGATAGCAAATGGTGAAACATATACTGTTCAGCAGGGCGATACAGCCATCACGGTAGTGGTGACTTTTGCATCGAACGCTGTAGGTGGTGGCGGCGGTGCCGGTGGAGTCATCATTGAGGGCGAGTACAGCATCAAGCTCCGCACAGAGGGCGACGCAACACTCACGGTTACGAAAGACGGCGAGCCTGTAGAAGACGGTGATATGGTGCAGGGCGGTGACGTGTTGACTATTGCGGCGACAACGAGCAATGCCGACAGAGATGCACGCATAGTAGTGAACGGACATCCGTTTGTAAGCGGCAATACCTACGAAGTCTACGCCAACACTGAGATATTAGCTACAGACATGGTGGAAGTCGGTCTGCCGTACTACATGTCGGGCGATACGAAAGTGTTCTTGGGCTTTGCAGCTGACGTAGATGCCGACGGATACATAGAGGAAAGCGAATATGTAGCACCTAAGGGCAAGGATATCATGTATGCTGAGAACGGAAAGAACTTCACGGATATAAGCGGTCACTGGGGTGAAGAGTACATTGACTTCGTGACGGAGCGTGAGCTGTTCTTGGGAACGAGCGAGAGCATGTTCTCGCCGGACATGGAGATGACACGTGCGATGTTCGCTACGGTGATAGGACGCTTACACGAGAGAAGCTACGGCGAGATCCAGAGTACGGGTACAAATGTATTTACAGACTGTGACTACACGCTGTACTATGGAAAGTACGTAGACTGGGCAGCAGAAAGTGGAATAATAAAGGGTATAGGCGACAATATGTTTGCACCGGATAACTCCATTACGAGAGAGGAAATGGCGGTAATACTGTACCGTTATGCAAGTTTCCTTAAGGAGTTGCCCGAAACATCTGACACTACTCTCATGTACACGGACAAGACGGAAATCTCGGATTGGGCCACGGATGCGGCACTCTTCACGCAGACGACGGGAATCATTACCGGCGTGGGCGAGAACAGATTTGAGGCTAAGGAACTTGCAACGAGAGCCGAAGTCGCCACAATAATAGAGCGTTTTGTTGAGTATGCGTTAAGCTAAACTATTTAGGGATTTCCCCAATTAAGGGAAAGAAAATCAAGGTACAAACTGGCATCTCATGAATTGAGGTGCCAGTTTTGTGTTAAGGTGAGTATCGTTTTAGGAAATACAAGCAAATGTCATAAGATGCTGTTAAAAAAAGGCGGTCACCGTAATGGTGACCGCCTTTTGAGTTGCTTACTTTATTCCATGGTAAGAAATCGCATGAGTACTGTCGCCATGTACAGACTGAAACTATTTGTCTTGAAGTGCACCAGAACGGAACCTGCGCTACTGAGCGTTGCGCCATCTCTGACGTAGAATGTGTGTTGAAAGACAAAGAAGCCTTGCACCCGAAAGGGAGCAAGGCTTCTGCTTATGGTTTATGGTAGGTAAGCTGTGGGGAGGGCT
>CAYIYZ010000002.1:168095-288053 GCA_964367935.1 uncultured Oscillospiraceae bacterium | reverse complement strand
AAAATAATGAAGATTTTTCTTTTGGGAAAGATTTTTGTAGCAAGTGCAATAAGTGTGTAAAATCTTGCCCTTACGATGCTATTTATGAAGAAAGTAAAATAGATGAAAATGGCCATGTAGAGTGCATATCAAATTCTAAATGTGGCAGTGGATTTGCAAATTATGGCTGTGGAATTTGTATAGCTGTATGCCCTTTCACAAAAGTTGGATATGATAAAATAAAAAAGAATTAAAAAAACTATCTCAAAATTAATACATCACTACTAATCAAGTGCAAGTTCAACTCAAGTTCGAATTGTGTCTTGCATCTATATTGGACAGTCATGCCATCAGCTTGAAGCTGGACACTTACCGATTTAGTTTACACTAGGTCGGTATTTTTATGTCGCAAATTTATTACAGCTATTTTAACCAACATAGGCAGTCGAGAGCCTCGACGCGCAATTCCGTTGTAGTTTATACTATGACGGATTTTTTTGCAGCATTTTAAGTGCAGATATTTTGGACAGTCATCACGCCATTATTATTTTACTACACTTGACAAAGTAGAAACTATGTGATAACTTTGTTATTAAAAATAGCTGTGTTATGTGAGGTGATGAAATTGAGCTACTCATCCATGCTTACAAAAGAACGAATTATCGCCTGTGCCAAAGAAGAATTTCTAGAAAAAGGCTTTATTAATGCAAATTTGCGAGAGATTGCAAAAAATGCAAAAGCCACAACAGGCGCTATCTACAATCATTTTCAGGGTAAGGATGGCTTATTTGAAGCAATCGTAGGAGAATTTGCAAGCAAGCTGCTTGAACTGTATATAAAAGCGCACGAAGAAGTTGAAGGACAATATGACTTTGAAAGTGCTGACATTACTGATGGCATGGGCAAAGGCACAAATCTAATTCTGGAGTATCTCTATTCTGATTTTGAACTATCAAAACTGCTGTTTTGCCGATCCAACGGAACAAAATTTGATAAATTTGTCGACGAGCTTATCGAAGTAGAGGAAAAGTCTTCTCTTGAATTTATGGAGAACGATACCTTTAGACCCACAAAGATAAACAAATTTTTTGTTCATGTCATTTCAACTTCGGGACTTAATAATATGCTTGAGGCCATCCACCACGATTTAAGTAAAGAAGAGGCCTTTGAGTATATAGGCAAAATTCAAAAATTTTACTATGCGGGCACAAAGGAAATATTAGGATTTTAAATATCATTTTTAAAATATTGAGGGTAATCCCTCGATATTTTTCAATATAAAGTTAGTAAAAACTAACTTATTCATATAAGTAAAAGGAGAATATTATGGAAAAGCAAAAACCACTACTCAAAAGGTTGTATGCCTTTGCCGGAGGCTACAAGCACTTCACAAATTTGGGCATGATTTTATCGGGTGTCAGCGCTATTATGACACTTCTGCCGATCATTTTCATTTACAGAGGTGTAAGTGAAATCATTTCGATTTATCCAAACATCACACTCACTGACAGTATCATTACGAATGCATGGCTTGCCGTTAGCTCTGCAATAGGCGCAATGATGGTCTATACGCTGGCGCTTATGTGCACTCACCTTGCAGCATACCGCATAGCTACTAATATTCGGAAAACAGCGCTTAACCATGTTATGACATTACCTCTCGGTTTTTTTTCGAATATGGGTAGCGGTAAACTTAGAAGAATTATAAACGATAGTGCAGGAGCCACCGAAACATACCTGGCTCACCAACTGCCCGATTTGGTCGGAGCTTACACAACTCCCTTCGCTGTGCTTGTCGTACTATTTGTTTTTGACTGGCGACTTGGCCTTATCAGCCTTATCCCTCTTGTTCTGGCTATGATTTCTATGATGTCAGGAATGGGCAAAGACCAACCGGAGAGGTTGAAACAATATCAAACTGCACTTGAAAACATGAACAACGAGGCAACGGAATATGTGCGTGGTGTCCCCGTTGTAAAGACTTTTAACCAATCGGTTTTCTCCTTCGAACGTTTTCACAATGTTATTACCGAATACAAGGGGTATGTGTCTGAGTATGCGTATCGCATGAGGATGCCGATGACAATGTTTCAGGTTTTCCTTGCAAGTACACCGATATTTTTAGTACTGTCGTCCATTTTTATGATTAGTGGACAAGGTGATATGACAGATTTCTTTCTGAGCTTTTTCTTCTATCTCATTTTCACGCCCATAGCCTCGCTTATGATGATGAAAATTATGTGGGTAATGCAACATTCCATGCTTGCAAGTGATGCAGCAGACAGAATAGAAAGTCTACTAAATGAAAAACCGCTTATAAAGTCTAGCACTCCTAAGTCTCCTAAAACTGCCGATATTGAGATGAAAGACATCTCTTTTACATATCCGAATACCGACAAAAAAGCCGTTGATAATGTAAGTATTAGTATTAAACAAGGACAGACCGTCGCTTTTGTTGGACCATCAGGCGGAGGCAAGACCACACTTGCGACACTTATCCCTCGCTTTTGGGATGTAGAAAGCGGAACCGTTTCTATAGGTGGTATTGATGTAAAAGACATTGAAAATGCAGAACTTATGAATAATATCTCCTTTGTTTTTCAAAACACAAATCTATACAAAGCAAGTATTCTTGATAATCTTCGTGAAGGTAAACCAGATGCAACTATTGACGAAGTGAACAGAGCGCTCAAAGCCGCTAGGTGCGAGGATATACTCGCAAAACTTCCAAACGGACTCGAAACCGTTTACGGAACTAAGGGTGTGTACCTTTCGGGTGGTGAGGCACAGCGGATAGCTCTTGCACGTGCAATTCTTCGTGATGCTCCAATAATTTTGCTTGATGAAGCAACAGCTTTTGCAGATCCCGAAAACGAACATCAAATCCAGCTTGCTTTTAACGAGTTAACCAAGGGCAAGACGGTGTTAATGATAGCACACAGGCTTTCTACCATTAAAAATGCCGACCTTATCTATGTAATTGCTGACGGAAAAGTGGCTGAGCAAGGCACACATAATGAGCTTGTAGCAACCAACGGACTGTATAGTCAAATGTGGACGGAATACAATAAGGCATTTATTTGGAATGAGGAGACTGCGTAATGAAAAAATATCTACAAAAAACTTTTGCACTGACAGAGCTTGGAGCAAGCGAGCTACTAAAGGCGAGTGTTGTCACAATATTCATAAATGTCGTAATTATGGCTGTGAGCGGTATCTCCTACTATTTTATACGAGACTCACTTTTGCCGATCTTAGAAGGTGTCGCACCGGTTTACTCTGTATTACTATATGTCGGATATGCGGTTTTTATATTATTTTTACTGGCTGTGCTTTACTACTTCCAGTACAATTTTTGCTACATTTCCGCTTATGAAGAAAGTGCGAATATGCGAATTTCCCTTGCGGAAACACTTCGCAAACTCCCCCTCTCCTTCTTTGGTAAAAAGGATTTGCCAGACCTGACCACAACCATTATGGGTGATGTTACTATGATGGAAAACGCCTTTTCACATTTTATTCCCGGATTTATCGGCTCTATTATCTCGACTGTTATCATGGGCCTTGGTATGTTCGTTTTCGACCCGCGACTTGCATTATCGCTCACTTGGGTTATCCCTGTTTCATTTATACTTTGTGTTGCTAGTAAAAAGCTGCAATCTCACTTTGTTGTAAAAACTAAGGTGCTACAACTCACTTATCTTGATAAAATTCAAGAATGCCTCGAAAATGTGAAAGACATTAAGGCTAATAACAGAGAAAAAGCACACCTTAACATTATGGATGTTCACTTCGACAGCCACGAAAGCATGAGCATGAAGTCGGAATTTGTAACAGGAATTTTTGTCAGTACAGCGCAGATGATACTGAAAGTCGGCATTGCAACTACTATGATCACAGGTGTAGCTCTGCTTGCAACAGGTGAAGTGACACTACTTACGTTCCTTGTATTTTTAATGATTGCTTCAAGAATTTACGATCCACTTGCAGGAGCGCTCGTAAACCTTGCAGGTATATTTATATCCTTAAAGAGTGTCGAGCGGATGAAGGAATTTGAAAATACAAAAGTGCAAAACGGCAAAGATATCATATCTCCGATTGGCTATGATATCAATTTCGAGAATGTTAAGTTTTCTTATGATACAAGCGAGACTGTGCTTGACGGTGTTTCGTTTACAGCAAAGCAAGGCGAAGTCACAGCACTCGTAGGCCCGTCAGGCGGTGGTAAAAGTACAGCCATGAAGCTTGCGGCAAGATTTTGGGATATAGGTAGTGGTAAAATCACCATAGGCGGTGAAGATGTAAACAATGTAGAGCCCGAAACACTCCTAAAAGAAATTTCTATAGTTTTCCAAGACGTTACTCTCTTCAATAATACAGTAATGGAAAATATTCGCATAGGCAGAAAAGGCGCTACCGATGAAGAAGTAATCGAAGCTGCGAAAAATGCGCAGTGCCATGAATTTATAATGTCTATGCCTGACTGCTACAACACGCTCATAGGCGAAAACGGCTCTATGCTTTCTGGTGGTGAGCGTCAGCGATTATCTATCGCAAGGGCGCTCTTAAAAGATGCACCTATTGTACTACTTGATGAGGCGACTTCCTCACTTGATATTCAAAATGAAAGTGCTGTACAAGAGGCAGTTTCAAGGCTTACAAAAGATAAAACAGTTATCGTAATTGCCCACAGAATGAGGACAATTGCAGGCGCAAATAAAATAGTGTTGCTAAAAGACGGTAAGGTTTCTGCTGAGGGCACACACGGCGAACTGCTTAAAAAATCTACAGACTATGAGAATATGATAAGGCTGCAAACAGAGAGTATGAACTGGGTGCTATCCTAAAGGAGATGTGAAATGGCTAAAAATCAATTTTTATCACAAGCCAAAAAGGTATTGTGTGACACATACGGTGGCAAAATAGGTAACTTAATTGCAAATTCTGCATTTGCAAGATTCGAAGAGCTTTGCATAGAAAATGCGGATGAACCAAGAGCTATGCACAGTCACACCCATGTAAAAATCTATCCTTGCATTTCAGTTCTTGATGCACAAATTAAGCATGGAATATCAAGAGACGATGCCCTCGCTTTTAACTTCAAGTTTATTGAGTGGAGAAGTTACAGAGGGGCAAAGCTTGTAGCCAAACTTATGAAGATACCGGGCATTTATAAAAAAATGCCCGTACTATTCGGGAATATGACAAAGAAAAAGTTTGGGGTAAAGCAAAATTTCGATGCGGTGTTCCACGAAATATCCCCAAGAGAAATGCGTTTTGACATGACAAAATGCCCCTATTCCGAGATCTGTGCAAAGTACGGTTATCCTGAAATCACAAAGGCATTTTGTCGAGGTGATGACATAGTATATGGCAATATGCATCCAAAACTCGTTTGGGGACGGACAAAGACCATAGGTGACGGCGATGCTGTCTGTGATTTTAAATTAACGGTGGTAAAATAATGGCAGACAAAATTAAAAGCTCGTATAAGTCAACAAAAAATATCTGCGATGTAGTAATTACCCACAAAACTTGTATGTTGAGTCTTGCAAAAGAAAGAATGAAATGCAAACACATAAAATTCATACAGGGCGATGTAGGTAATTTACTATAGCTTGATGAAGCTTTTGATGCAGCTGACTTAAACTTGAGTTGGGCAGTCATTTAATAACAGGTTGACAATTTTCAAAACGAAAACTGTCAACCTGTTCTTTTCTAAAGCGATTACAAGCCTATTATTGACTATACTTTTTAGTAGGCTTTGAAATTTGAGCTTATTTTTTTCCACATCGACAATGCCACAGCGAAAGCTACTAAAGCAGCAGCAGACGGCGCTAAAAATATTCCGTTTATCCCTAAAAGCACTGCAAGCACAATGATGAATACAAGCGGAAGTACCATGGAGTCAAGTAACATCAATATCATTGACTCCTTCGGCTTTTCAAGAGCACTCAGAAATGTGCCGACTATAATATTAAACCAGTTGAACAAAAACGATGGCGCATACAACAACAATCCCATCGTTGCGATTTTTATCATCTCACTATCCTCTTCACTTGCAAACAGTGACACTAAAAAGTTCGGGAATATCAACATTATACAAAGTGACAGCGCTGAAATTATCACGGAAATTATGCACACTTTTTTGAACGTTTCCTTTATTCTATCATGATTCTTCGCACCTAAATTATAGCTTACGACCGGTTGGACACAACCCGCGACACCCATCAGCACCGGCAACAAGAGCATTTCTATGTACGATATAACAGACATAGCCGCCACTCCTGTCGCACCCGCAACTGCAAGCATTATTCCATTTGTTATCATTGCCATAACAGAACCCGCTATGCTTTGAAAAAAGTCAGAACTACCATTATATATTATCATCCTAAGGTCTCTTATCGGGATTATCGGCGAGCAGAACTTGAGCTCTAATTTATTGCGTGCAAAAGGTAAAATTGATAATATTGACCCTATTGCCATACTTACCGTAGTTGCAAGTGCTGCAAAAGATATGCCCAAGCCTAAATATGCTACAAAATACCAGTTCAGCGCAATATTAATAAGAGCTGTCCATATATTTATCCAGGTACTCCTGTTGATTTTACCGCATATTATCAGAAAATTATCAAAAGCAAAAAGCGGACCTAATAAGGGTATGGCAGGAATCATTACTTTCACATAGTCATACGCTAAGGATGCTAAGTTTTTATCCTTAATAATTGCAAATATTACACCCTCTGTAAATATATACGCCATAATCGCAATAATAACACCTATGACGAAAATCATTAGCGTACTTGCCGAAAACACTCTTGAAGCTTCAGCCTGCTTCCCCTCACCAAACAACACACCTATTCTAATACCGGATCCACTTGCTACCATTCCTATAAGCCCAAACACCATCATCATTATAGGCATAACAAGATTCACAGCTGCTAAGGCTGAGCTTCCTATGTAGTTTCCCATGAACACCCCATCAATAACCATATTTATTGAGGCTACTATCATCGTCACTATGCTCGGGATAGCAAGCTTTCTTATTAGTCTTCCAATCGGCATAGTGCCGTAATCAACATTTGTCATTGTTTACCGTTCTCCTCTTGAAATTTTTTGGAATTAATGTTATAATTTTATAGTACACTATAGAGTTACTCTATACGCAAGGAGAAATTTTAATGTTTGAGATTTTTCTTACAACTAACGAGTTTGCTAAGGTCGTCGGAGCCTCTAAGCACACCTTGTTTTACTACGACAAAGAAGGTGTTTTTTCACCTGAAAAAAAAGATGATAAAGGGTTTAGAGGCTACTCCGTTTTTCAGATTGAAACATTCTTTGTTATTAAGTCTTTAACCGAAATGGGCGTTACTCTATCTAAGATTAAGGAGTATTTGAAAACACGTTCCGCTGAAAGTTGCATGTCTCTCTTACAGGAACATGAAATATTTTTAGAGCAAAAAATAAATAGACTTACCAAAACCAGAGAATTAATACGAGAAAAACAAGAAACTATTTCGGCATATTTTGAACGTGAATCGCATGGTGCCTTTATTTCCTATGAGGAAAAAGAAGTACTGTATATAACCGAAAGTAATGAAGAAGACTATTATACCCCCTTTTCAGCACACATAAAAAATGTGGGAGATTCAACACTCAACCTTCCTTGCGCTGTTGGACATATTATCAAAAATGAAAACTTTGAAAATAAAACATATTTCGATTACTATTTTAGCAAAACCAAAGCAGAGGGTACATCCACACTAATAAAGCCCGCAGGCAACTATTTAAGCTATTATCACACTCATGGATATTTCACCATTGATGATGGCTACGAGAAAATATTAGAATACGCTGCCAAAAACGAACTTTGCTTAGGTGATTATTTCTTCGAGTATATGGTCTTAGATGAATTGGCAGTAAGCGGCATCGAAAATTATGTTGTCAAGCTTTCAATCGCGATAAAAGAGTAAAGATCAAATTATTTAGAAAGTGAGATCTTATCATGTGCACATCAATATCTTGGAATAATGGCGACTTTTATATTGGTAGAAATATGGATATCAGCTTTGATTTCGATAGAAATATTGTAATCGTGCCGAGAAACTATGCCTTCACCTTTAAGGACATGCCAACACTGAATAATCACTACGCTATGATGGGTGCTGCAATGATCACTAACAATTACCCACTGTTTGCAGAGGCTGTGAACGAGAAGGGGTTGTACATGGCAGGCCTCAATTTCCCGTCAATGGCTATGTATAACAAGAATGTACAAGATATGGACAATGTTTCTGTGATTGAAATTATCCCATATGTACTTTGCAAGGCGGAAAGTGTCATAGAAGCTACAGCACTTTTAAATCAAACCAATATCACAGACACGCCTTACTCACCTAACTTGCCTATTCCAACCTTGCATTTTATCGTCTCCGACAAAAACTCGTCCATAGTGGTGGAATGCACAAAATCCGGTATGCACATTTATGAAAACAAAGTTGGAGTGATGACTAACAATCCGAGCTTTGATATGCAAATGCATAACCTAAACAATTATATGCATCTGTCAAACAGAAATCCCGTAAATACAATGACTGCGGAGGTAGAGCTAAACCACTATTGTATGGGTTTGGGCGCCTTGGGTCTGCCGGGTGATTTTTCATCGCAATCGAGATTTGTTAAAGCATATTTTCTGAAGGCTAACGCTGTCGCTCCAAAAAGTGAGGCTGCCTCTATCGCACAAATGTTTCATATGTTGAGTGCAGTTTCCATGGTTCGTGGTAGCGTTATGGAAGGTGAGAGCTATGATATGACTGTCTACTCTTGCTGTATCAACGCCCACAAAGGAATATACTACTACAAAACATACGATAGCAGTGCTGTTTCTGCTGTGAATATGCATAAGGAGAACCTAAACAGTGAGAAACTTATTGCCTTCCCTTATAATACTAACACACAAATCTACAATGTGAACTAAAATGGGAACTTTGCCAATGCTATGGCGTCGGAGCTATTAATATATAATCGAAAAGGAGATAAAATTTATGTTCGGAATGTATGGTATGTTCTATGACCCCACCTATATTTTAATCATTATCGGTATAGTAATCACCTTAGGCGCGCAGTTTAAACTAAAGTCAACTTTCTCCAAGTATTCCTCTGTTAGGAGCATGCGCGGTATCACCGGAAAAGAGGCTGCTGAGCAAATACTCAGGTCACAGGGACTATATGATGTTAGCGTTCAGCACGTCAGCGGAAATCTATCTGATCACTACGATCCTCGTAATAAGACTGTAAACCTGTCAGACGCAACGTATAATCAAACTTCAATTGCAGCTGTAAGTGTTGCCGCACACGAGTGTGGTCATGCATTGCAGCATGCTAAGGACTACGTGCCCCTACAGTTTAGAACCGCTATTTTCCCGATAGCGAGAATAGGTAGCATGGCAGCTTTCCCTTTAATTATCATTGGTATGCTTTTTACAGGTAACACTTCTGATTTGCTAATAAATATCGGAATTATCGCATTCTTAGCCTCTGTTATTTTTCAAATAATAACTTTGCCTGTAGAGTTTAACGCCTCAAAGCGTGCTGTGAACCTTCTCGCCGGGAGTGGCTTAATTGATCAAAGTGAAGTTCCTGCCTCAAAGTCTGTACTCAATGCCGCCGCTTTAACCTATGTCGCCGCTGTTGCAGCTTCACTTTTGCAGCTTATCAGACTTGTACTGCTCACAAGAGGCAGTCGAGATTGAATGTAGAAAAGGACATTTTATGACTAAGAAAAATACAACTATTCTATCTTTAACACTGATACTCATAGTTGTGATTGTGGTATCTTCTTTCTTGTTTTCGGATAAAACGAAAATAGTCATATCCGTGGTGGAGGTCCCTGCTTGGAAGGCAGATGCACAATTCACCGATGAAGACAATGGCACTGATGTAGATAAGTACAGCCTAAACGAAGCCTCAGACCTTCCGAACAACAGGGAGTCAATATCATAATTTAAAAGCGGGGCAGTAGAATCCAAAATCTACTGCCCCGCTTTTTATTATACATCAATTTATTTTACAAGCCCTCTATGTCACGTATCAATGCGTCAACATCCTCTGTCTTTGTAGCCCAGCTTGTACAAAAACGCACTACCTCTTTACCGTCACTGCCCTTTTCCCACGGCGAAAAGCTGTACTTCTCCCTCAGCTTTGCTATCTGATCCAATGTCAACAAAGGAAACTGCTGATTCGTATAAGACGGATATGCAAGCTCTATACCACGTGCCTCAAATGCTCGCCTTATCCTAAGCGCCTCGCCGACCTCATGACTCGCCACACGCTCATACAAGCCGTCTGTAAACAAAGTTTCAAACTGCACGCCCAAAAGTCTGCCCTTGGCAAGCATTCCCCCACGCTGTTTCATTATGTACCTAAAATCCTTGTTTAAAGACTCATTTCTTATCACAAGCGCCTCTCCAAACAGAGCGCCGAGCTTTGTGCCGCCTATATAAAACGCATCACACAGTCGTGCTAAATCCGGTAAATACACATCGTTACCTTCAGCTACCAAGGCTGCGCCCAATCTCGCTCCATCTACATAGAATATTAAATTATGCGCCTTGCACACTGCGCTAATTGACTCAAGTTCCGCCAAACTATAACATGTGCCACTCTCTGTAGATTGTGATATGTACACCATAGCAGGCTGCGCTATATGCTCGTGAGTCTCGTCATCCCAGTGTCCCTTAACAACCTGCTCCACCTGCTCAGCACTTATCTTTCCATACTCTGACTTCACACAAATGACCTTGTGCCCTGTAGCCTCTATGGCGCCTGTCTCATGCACGCTGATATGCCCTGCATCCGACGCTATTACCGCCTGATGCGGACGCAATGCCGCTGCTATCAATGTTAAATTCGTCTGTGTACCGCCAACCATGAAGTGTACGCCAAGCTGTGCTTCGCCGCAACGCTCTTTTATGAGCGTTGCGGCTTTTTCACAATATTCGTCCATGCCATAGCCAGGTGTCGACTCCATATTGGTCTCGCCCAGCCTCTGCATTATCTCGGGTATAGCCCCATTTAAATAGTCGCTATCAAATCTTATCATCAGTGTGCACTCACAAGGACTGTCTCATCATCAGAGCTTAACTCAACTCCACTGAGATTTCCGCGGCGCTCATCCACTATCACGCTCGCTATTTTGTCCTCTATCTCCTTCTGTATAGTTCTCCTCAAATTACGTGCTCCATAATTTATGCTGTAGCCCTTCTTGACAAGAAAATCTATGACACTCTCGTCCCATGCCATATATATAGCCTTCTCGTCCAAAAGTTCCTTCAACTCGCCTAGCATGATTAACGCTATACTCTTGAAATTCTCCTGACTGAGCTTATTAAAGCTTATTATCTCATCTACCCTGTTGATAAACTCAGGTCGTAAAAACTCGTTTAGAGCCTTCATCGCCTTGTCCTTATCCATCTCGGTCAGTGTACTTCCAAAACCAACAGAGCCACCCTTAGAATTACTGCCGGCGTTCGTCGTCATGATAATTACCGTATTTTCAAAGTTGACTACCCTACCCTGTGCATCGGTTATCCTACCGTCATCGAGTATCTGCAGCAGTATATTCAGTACATCGGGGTGTGCCTTCTCTATCTCATCAAACAACACTACAGAATAAGGCTTTCTTCTTATCTTCTCCGTTAATTGTCCTGCCTCATCATAACCCACATAGCCCGGAGGTGATCCTATCAGCCTCGACACGGAAAACTTCTCCATAAACTCAGACATATCAAGTCTTATTAAACTTTCAGGTGAGTTAAACAGATCCTCAGCAAGTCTTTTTACAAGCTCTGTCTTGCCAACTCCGGTGCCACCTACAAATATGAACGACACCGGCTTTCTCTTTGCCTGTAAACCTGCTCTGCTTCGCTTTATTGCCGCACAAACCGTATCTATAGCCTCATCTTGCCCCACGATATGCTCTCTCAAACGTGTGCTGAGCATCGCAAGACGCCCAAATTCATCCTCATTTATAGAACTCGCCGGAATCTTTGTCCAGAGCTCTATCACCCTTGCTAAACTCTCACGTGTCAGCTCAGGAGGATGCATTTTCAACACGCTCAGCTCATCAGCAAGCTTCATTACAGAGCTACGTATTACAGCCAAACGCTCATAATGCTCATTGCGAGTATCTGCAAGAAGTAGCTCACGCTCACGCTCTAAGTCGCCTATTTCCTTCTCGAGTTCCTCTGCACGCAAAAGCTTCTCATCACGCAAATTTACATCTGAACAAGCCTCATCTATGAGGTCAATTGCCTTATCCGGTAAAAACCTATCCGTTATATATCGCTCACTCATAACCACAGCCAAACGACAAACAGCCTTTGGTATCTTAATTTTGTGGCATTCCTCATAATAATGTGCTATGCCCTCAATTATCTTTACACTGTCTTCTATGGACGGCTCTGCCACCGTTACCGGCTGGAACCTGCGCTCTAAGGCAGAATCCTTCTCTATATGCTTTCTATACTCCTTAAAGGTCGTCGCTCCTATGACCTGTATCTCACCCCTAGACAAAGACGGCTTCAATATATTCGCTGCATTCATGCTGCCCTCAGCATCACCCGCACCGACTATGTTGTGCACCTCATCTATTACAAGTATTATATTGCCGGCCTTTCTAACTTCCTCTATGAGTCCCTTCATTCGTGACTCAAACTGACCTCTAAACTGCGTGCCCGCTACAAGACTTGTTAAGTCCAAAAGATAAACTTCCTTATCCCTAAGCTTACTCGGCACCTTGCCTGTTACTATGTTCTGCGCCAAACCCTCGGCGATAGCTGTCTTGCCCACGCCCGGCTCACCTATAAGGCAAGGATTGTTCTTCTGACGCCTATTTAGTATCTGTACCACTCGCTCAAGCTCAGACTCACGACCTATCATCGCATCTAACTTACCCATGCGTGCTCTCTCAGTGAGATTAATGCAGTAATTATCCAAAAACTTCTTCTTGCCACCACGCTGTGCGCCCTGCTGCGCACCCACACCGTGCCCGTCACGCTCATCACGACGCTCATACTTCTCTACACTATCATCTGACGGCTCTCCCACCACCTCCGGGATATTGTCCTTGCCGTTTGCGCCGAACAACCTATTTAAAAACGGAAATGTTGCTGTCTTGCCCTCATCAAAATCAGAGTCCATACCTACGTCCATGCCGCCAAAACCCTCATTGTCCCTGAGAGCATTCGTCATCTCGTCCGTTAAGCCATCTAGCTCCTCGTCCGTAAGACCCATCTTTTCTATTACATCGTCTACAGGCTTAATTTTGAGTTCCCGTGCACACTTAAGGCACAGCCCCTCATTCTTCGATTGCCCATTTTCTATTTTTGTTAAAAATATAACCGCTATATTCTTGTTGCAGCGTGAACAAATTGTTGGTTGCATATCCACCTCTCCTTATATCTCCTGCCCTTTCGAGCCATATACATAAATTAGCACTCTTTATCTTCGAGTGCTAATTTATCATTATATCGCAATTTTGTCAACTCTCATATCTCCAAATTGACACTTTGTTCATAATCAGCCTACTATATGCCTATGCCCACTGTTATAAAGTCAAACGCTACGAAAAAGCGTCCCAACAGCGTGTCCGCTAAGGTCGTCGCACCTATCACCAAGCCGAAAAACTGTAACGCCCAACATATAAGCACACAGAATGTTACACCCTGTACAAGTCCCATTACCGCGCCTCCGGCATCATTAAGCTTATCCATATTAGGTATCTTAAACGTTAAATTTGGTATATTACCTATAGCTGTCAACAGTATAAGTATTAACATAAACGCCAATATTATCACGCCAACATATGTCAGCCTTGCACAAGCTACCTCAACTATAGCATCCTGTATATCCGTCATATTTACTGTAGCATACGCCTCAGCCTCAGACGCCATCTGCTCCGCTACGTCCGTGTACATACCTATGCTTAAGTACACCTCATACGCCAACTCATTGGCTAAAGATGGATCATTTTCCAATATATTCTCTACCGATAACTCTGTATTTTGCAGACCCATAGTATCTCGTACTGTTGTATTGATCTGTCCGTCTATGTATCCACTCACAAAGGGGCGTAACACCGGTACCACCTCATACGAGTACGCCGATGACATCAGCATCGCCGCATACAACGATAGCACTATCGCTATCATGCCTCCGACACCCATTATTAAGCCTTTTTTATAGCCCGTCCACACACACACTATCAGTATGAGTAATAAACTCACATCTATTGCTACACTCATTTTCCCTTATCCTCCCGTCATCTTAGAGTGATAGGATCCGTACCCATCAAAAACTCTTTGACTCCGCTCAAGTCACACACCTCGTACTGCGAACCAAGAGCTCTATTATATATATACGCCTGACTATCATACATTACAACCGCATTCTCGACGCCGCCCACAAGCGCTCTCATACCTTGCTCCAACGCTGCTCTTGACTCCACTTCACTATCCTCACTTAACCTCAAAAGTTCAGTTGCCATGGCGCCTGAATGTGCACTCTGTGCTATATACAACTCACCGTCTACAAAACAGTAGTCATACAGTGTTAAGTATTCGTATTCGTAGCGCCCTTCTTCCTCTCCCTGCTCATTCACACTCAAAACGCCACTCTCCGACACCAAGCTTATTCTATCATCTTTCGTCCAAGCCATATCGTAATACAGTCTATCCTCCGATATATGCTCACCCAACACCGTTTCCATTTGCATGTCATAGGTACGTAAACGACTGCCGCTCTCATTAACCTCGAGCAAAGCAAGCAAATCGCCCTTTGGACACACCTCCGCTTTCAGTACCTGCGCTGTCGTCGTATACACCCTATACATCGCTTCCATCTGCGTATCGTACACCGTTACCACGCCCTTGTAGCCCGCCTGCTCCGTAAGTACTGCCACATGGCCGCTCTCTGACACCGCTGCAAAACTTATCGCAGCCTCAGTCTCTTTCACACTTACCTTATCTCCGTCTATTAGACACAAACCTTGACCACCATAATCGTATAAGAGTGCATAATCTCCGCCTATGTCCGATCTTGCGTCTTCTGCCTCAAAGATAATTTGTATCACGATATTACCGTTTTTGTCAAGCACACTTACATTCCGTCCGTCACTCAATACCAAATTTTCGCCCTGAGCAACATGCACAGCGCCCGCATCATACTCAAAGTCAAAGCTTCCTTCCGACGCTACTGTTCCTGCACCAAGCAAACCGAAAAGCTCTGTTCGAAAATAAAATGCCATCGCTACAAGTATAATCAAAATCACAAGACTTACAATAAATATCGCCTGTTTTTTTCCTCTCGCCGTCTTCGTCTCAATATGGGGCATAACACTACTCCCGATTTATTTTGTCCAGCATCTCCCCGACCGATCCCTCATACCACAAATCTCGCATATACAGTCCTTGAGGCGGCATCGTCGGCCCCGTCAGTCGCCTGTCGCCTATCTCTAATAATCTCGGTATCTCCTCCGGCTCTAACTTGCCATGTGAAGCATACACCATAGTGCCAACTATCGCACGTACCATATTATATAAAAATCCATCCGCACATACACGTATAGTTATGAGCTCTTGCTTGCCGCTACCCTCTTTTTCAGCTTCACACCAATGCACGGTACGCACCGTAGTCTTTGTCTGAGTACCCACACTACGCACCGCTGCAAAGTCATGTGTACCCACAAAAGCATGTCCGGCGCTCCTCATGCGCTCAAAATCTAAGGGCGTCGGGTAAAAGCACACCCTCTTTTGTAAAAACGGATCTCTTATACGTGTATTTGCTATTTTATAAATATACTCCTTTTTTACACAATTTGCAATGGCATTAAATTCCGATTCTGCCTCCACTGCATCCAAAACCGCTATATCCGGCGGCAATCGTGTATTCAAAGCATAAGGTATCCTATCTATCGGTATACTCGATGTCGTCTTGAAGTTCGCACAGTACTTAAGAGCATGCACTCCAGCATCTGTGCGTCCACAACCCACGAGCTTCACAACATGACCACATGTCGCAGTTAAAGCTTGCTCTATAGTCTCCGCCACACTCTCTTCTGTCTTCTGTACCTGCCAACCGTGATACGCCGAACCGTCATACCGTAGTGCCAATGCTATATTCCTCATAAGCCAAACACCCTCATTGCTATGAGCCCCGCCAATATAAGCAAAAACAATAGCATCGTCACTGCATCTGAACCCTTGTAGCGGAGTTGCTTCATGCGTGTTCTGCCCGTACCACCGTGATAGCACCTGCTCTCCATCGCAACAGCAAGCTCGTCCGCCCGCCTAAACGCCGACACAAAAAGAGGTACCAACAAAGGTAGTAACGCCCTCGCCCTTTGTGCTAAATTACCGGTCTCAAAATCTGCACCTCTAGCTTTTTGAGCTGACATTATCTTCTGCATTTCCTCTATTAAGGTAGGTATAAATCTAAGTGCCATACTCATCATCATTGAGAGTTCATGTATGGGCACTTTTATCTTCTTCAGTGGTCCAAACAAGGTCTCCAAACCGTCTGTCAATGCTATAGGTGAGGTCGTATATGTGAGTAAAAACGAGCCGGTTATCAGTAATATTATGCGGAGCACCATCTTAGAAGCTCTAATTATTCCCTCAGGCCCGACTCTAAACACCCAAAACTCAAAGTATACCTCGCCCTCGGAGTATAGCACGTTCAAGAGTCCCGTCAAAATTATTATAAATATTAGCGGCTTCAAGCTCCTTAGTATAGTCACTACACTTATGCGTGACAGTCCAACGCACAGTACCGTCACCAAAAACATCACACCATACGCTATATAGCTCTCCGCCGTAAACAGCGCTATTATAAAAAGCAATACACAAATGAGCTTCGTCCTCGGGTCTAAGCGATGTACTATAGTATTTCCCGGGAAGTACTGTCCCAGTGTTATATCCTTAATCACCGACACGTCCCCTCCCAATTTCAAGAAGTGATGCCTTCAAGGCCTCCATTGTATATATGCCTCGTGCAAGGTCCACGCCACGCTCACGCAGAGCCGTGGCTATAGCCGCAGGCGCAGGTATATCGAGCCCTATTTCCATAAGACGCTCTACCTCGCAAAACACCTCACTTGGGCTGCCGTCCATAATAACAGCGCCGCCACTGAACACTATAAGTCGCTCCGCTATATTAGCCGCATCGTCCATATTATGCGTCACAAGCAGTACTGTGCACCCTGTCTTCTCTCTATACTGCTTTATATTATCGAGTATCTCCGCACAACCTGCAGGGTCAAGACCCGCCGTCGGCTCGTCAAGCACCAAAACACCGGGACGCATAGCCATCACCCCGGCTATAGCCACCCTACGCTTCTGGCCACCAGAAAGTTCTAAAGGTGAGCGCTCAAACAAGTCCTCCGTTACTCCAACAAGCTCCGCAGCCTCACGCACACGCTCATCTACCTCTGCCTCACTCAGCTTCATATTCTTAGGGCCAAAAGCTATATCCTTATACACCGTCTCCTCAAAAAGCTGATATTCAGGGTACTGAAACACCAAGCCGACCTTAAAGCGCACGTCACGTCGCGTCTTAGCATCCTGATTTACATCCACACCCTCGTACAGTATCTTTCCCGATGTTGGCTCCAACAGTCCGTTCAAATGCTGTATGAACGTAGACTTACCCGAGCCCGTATGTCCTATTATACCGACAAACGAACCTCGCTCTATACCTATATTTATATTCTCTATAGCCACTTTCTCAAACGGTGTCTTCTTACTGTACACATGACTTAAAGACTCCGCTTCTATTATTAAAGGCATATCTCTAACCACCAATTCCAACACTTTTCAGCTTTCGCACTATCTCGTCCGCACAGCTGTCTATATCCAAATGCTCCAAGGATAACTCGATGCCCTCTGACCTCAAATCATACATTAGCTCCGTCGTTGGCGGTACAGCAAGACCCTCGCCCCTTAAAAGCTCCACCTGTGAAAACACGTCCTTCGGACTGCCGTCAGCTACCAACTCACCTTTCGACATCACCATAAGCCTGTCCACAGCTGTACATTCACTCATATGATGCGTTATCAGTACCACAGTTATGCCCTGCTCTCTACACAGTCTCGTAACTGTCTTTAACACCTCACGCCTACCCACAGGGTCAAGCATCGCCGTTGGTTCATCGAGCACTATACATTTAGGACGCATAGCAAGCACCCCTGCTATAGCTATCCTCTGCTTCTGACCTCCCGACAGTAAATGCGGTGCATGTAAACGGTACTCATACATACCAACGTCGCGTAATGCCTCATCTACCCGCTCACGTATCTCCGCCGACGGGACACCTAAATTTTCAGGCGCAAATGCCACATCGTCCTCTACGACATTCGCAACGATCTGATTATCAGGATTCTGAAAAACCAAACCCACTCGCCTACGTATCTCTATTATCTTAGTTTCATCCGCACTGTCCATGCCATCTACATATACCTTACCGTCAGTAGGCAAAAATATGCCGTTAAACAGCTTCGCCATCGTAGATTTGCCCGATCCATTATGCCCCAAAACTGCAACAAAGCTACCCTCGGTTATCTCAAAACTCACGCCCTTTAGCGTATCACTCTCGTCACCCGGGTACCTGAATTTTACGTTTTCCGCTTTTATTATACTCGACATCTCTTCTCCGTTTCAAATAACAATAAACCCTCGTCCTTTGCCGTGCAAAGATTTTTCAAAAATCACGGCGAGTTGCCAGGTCTGATTTTTGAGAAATGTTTAATCTCATCTTCGGTGGGGCGTGTACACGCCGAAGATACTTCTCGAGGCTCGCAAGCCGAGAACCTCATAATTGGCGAAAAACCTGTTTTTCGCCAGACAGAGCTTTATCTTTCCCAACGACAAGTCGCTCCGCAAGGTAGGTAAAGACCATTTGAGCTGACCGGTAAGCCAAGCTCCCTACTCTCACTTTTACCGCCGAACTTGCGTCCGAATATGCTCTGTGTCATATAGCTCAGCACTGTAGGTGACAGACCCGTTGTATATGAATTAATGAGCACAAACAAAGGGTCGTCCGACAAAACTCCTGCCACTAAAGTCAAAAACGGCCATAAACTTTCTTCAAGTTTCCAAAGTTCACCGCCCGGTCCACGTCCGTAGCTCGGAGGGTCCATTATTATTGCATCATAGCGCCTACCGCGCCTTATCTCACGCTCAACAAACTTTGCACAGTCGTCCACTATCCAACGTACATTGCCATCTGCCACACCCGACAAACTCGCATTGTCCTTTGCCCAATTTACCATGCCCTTCGCTGCATCCACATGACAAACAGACGCACCGGCACTCAAGGCCGCCACTGTAGCACCGCCCGTATACGCAAACAAGTTGAGTACCGAGGTTTCCCTGTTCGCTCCCTTTATCGTGCGCTGTATATAATCCCAGTTAACAGCTTGCTCGGGAAATATGCCCGTATGCTTAAAATTCATGGGCTTTACATTGAACTTCAAATCACCGTAGCTTATCTTCCACGCCTCGGGTAAACCCGATTTCGTCCACGCACCGCCACCTGTCTCACTACGTGAGTAGCGACCGTGCCGCTCATTCCAACGCTCGTCACGCCTCGGTGTATCCCATATTACCTGAGGGTCGGGACGCACTAAATAATACTCACCCCAACGTTCAAGCTTCTCGCCCTTTGAGCAATCTATAAGCTCATAGTCTTCCCATCTATCCGATACCCACATTTATCTATTCTGCCTTTCCTTAACGTCCGTAGGGGCGAACCTTTGTGTTCGCCCGAAACCATTTTTCTGCGAAAAAAGGTTTTATTTTTTTATTTATTTTTGGATTGGGGCTTTGCCCCAAACCACGTGGGGAATTTCGCCGTCTGCGGACGGCAAGCGTCCTCGTTCCGAGGACGCTTTGCAATTGCTACGCAATTGTATTTTTTTGTTTTTTAGTTGGGGCTGTGCCCCAAACCCCCAAGTGTTCCGTGCGTTACGACGCACGGGCAAGGACGCCGTCCCTGCACCCTGCGATTTTTTAACAAAAAATCGAGTAAAACTTTTAATCGGCTTCGCCCCGAAAACCTACAGTCTGTGGTGTACATGTGTGCTCTAACGCCCATAATACTGAGCCGCAAGCCTATGCACTATTATCGCATCCGCTTCCCCCGACCACAAAGCCTCAAAACATGCCGCCGTGCCGCCCGTCAAACGTGATACTTTACCCAAGGAGTCTCTCAAACCTGCATCTGCATCCAGTAACTCCATAAAACTCTGATCTGCATCCACAGCCAAGGTCATATCGTCCAATCCGCCCTCCGTCCTTATACCCGAGTCCGAACGTACAACAACCACCAAAGCATTTTGTGTATACGAGTCCAACAGTGCCACTCGTGTATCCGTCCTATCTATCGCAAGACCGCCCCAAGCGCAATCTATATTCCCCGACGACAACTCAACATACGTATCCACCGCATCTATGGGTATAAACACATACTCCCATCCGAGTTTTTCGCACACTGCCTTGACCATCTCCACGTCAAAGCCCACATACTCACCGTTTTCCACATAACTCAGCGGCATCGCATCCGCCTCCACGCCTACAAGTAACCGCCTCCACGGTATATACTCAAAAACATCGAGCGCATCCTCATCCGAAGGAAAGTCAACACTATCTTGAAGTCCCCACCTCACAGCTATACTGTCTGTAGTTCCGTCCGCCGTTAGCTCCTTTATCGCAGCATCCACATAGTTAATTACATAATCATCCTGCCTGAAAGCTATGCTTATATCGTACACTTCGTATTCTTTTACTATCCTGAGCTGCCCACCCGAGCCCGTAGTCTCACCGCAAGCACTAGCGGTTACTGTCATTATAACACACATTAGCAAGGCTATCAGCCTTCTTATCCTCATATCTATCTACCTCTTTATATATCCCATGTAGGCAACGGTCAAGACCGTTCCGAAACCATTTTTCTCCGAAAAATGGTTTTTTATTTTTTGTTTTTTGTTTTTTGTTTTTGTTTGGTCGGGGCTGTGCCCCGAACCCCTCCGCCGCAAGTGCGGCGTCACAAGCGTTTTGCATAGCAAAACCTTGATGCCGTCGGAATTCATTTCCGACGAGCAGATTAAATCAAACAGGGGTCCCCACGAGACTTGTCTTGTGGGGAGATTTCGCTTTTTGCGAAAAGCGACTTGGGGCTTTGCCCCAAGACCCCACAACTTTTTGAAAAAAGTTGATTAAAACTTTCAATTAGCTTCGCCACCGAAGTCGAAACATGCTCGTTTGATGGTGACACCTCATAATAATTCAATTTAACAAAATATTCAAGTGCATTTTATAAATTATCTATGGTAAAAGCCCTTTTTGTCTACTTTATGTACTTGCAAAGGGGCTTTGACGAGGTTATAATGTACAGGTTATGGAAAGATTTGAATTTAACGCAGGAAAATGCGATATAGCAGTAATAGGTGCCGGCCACGCCGGTATAGAGGCGGCGCTCAGTGCAGCTCGACTTGGCATGGACACAATTTGTTTCAGTGTTAACCTCGATAGTGTAGGTAACATGCCATGTAACCCTGCCGTTGGCGGCACGGGTAAGGCACAGCTTGTGCGTGAGCTTGACGCTCTCGGCGGTGAAATGGCACGTGCCGCCGACAAAGCATGTATTCAGTACCGTATGTTAAACAGAGGAAAAGGCCCTGCCGTACATTCTCTGCGTGCACAGGCGGACAGACGCCTCTATCAGGACATTATGCGTCAAACACTCGAACAGCAAGACAAGCTGCGTTTGCGTCAAGCAGAAATTGTAGACATAGGTATTAAGGACGGTAGCGTGTGTTCTGTGACCACTCACACGGGTGCAGTGTTTTCTTGCCGTGCTATCATTATAGCGAGCGGCACTTTTCTAAAGGGGCGCACCATAGTGGGCGAACTCATACGTGACGAGGGTCCCGACGGGCTCTGTGCCTCCGGACCTTTATCGGACGCTCTTCAAAACCTTGGATTTACTCTAAGGCGTTTTAAAACAGGCACACCACCTCGTATCAGTGCAAAAAGTGTAGACTTTTCCAAAATGGTTCTGCATGAAGGTGATGAGGACGCCGAAGCATTCTCTTTTTCCACAGAACAGGTGCCACCTAACCTTGTGCCCTGTCACCTAACATACACGAACGAGGGCACTCACGACATCATCAGGCATAGCCTTGATCGCTCTCCCATGCACGCAGGTGTGATCTCGGGCACGGGGCCTCGCTACTGTCCGTCTATTGAAACGAAGGTGACTACCTTCCCCGACAAAACACGACACCAGTTATTTATTGAACCCATGGGACTCGGCACAGAGGAACTTTATGTTCAAGGTTTTTCTTCCGCTTTACCCGAAGAAATACAACTGCGCATGCTACGCACCATTGCAGGCCTTGAAAACGCCGAAATCACACGTCCTGCCTACGCCATAGAGTACGACTGCGTTGACCCTACTCAGCTTAATCTCTCCTTGGAAACAAAGCTCGTTTCAGGGCTGTACGCCGCAGGCCAGTTTTGCGGTTCATCGGGCTATGAGGAGGCTGCTGTACAAGGCTTCGTCGCAGGCGTCAATGCTTCTCTAAACCTCTTGGGGCGTGAGCCGCTCATTTTGCGTCGTTCCGAGTCGTACATCGGTACACTCATAGATGAGCTCATTACCAAGGGCACAGATGAGCCTTACCGCATGATGACTTCACGTTCGGAGTACCGCTTACTGCTCAGACAAGATAATGCAGACAAGCGTCTGACGCACATAGGGCACAGTTTGGGGCTCGTGCCGTTTGAGCGCCTAAGCGCAGTGAATGAAAAGTATGCCCGTGTTGAACTTGAGATTAAGAGGCTTGAAAAAGCATTTATCGCGCCCTCAGAAGCATTAAACGTACTGCTAAGCACTCGTGCGTCCTCGCCATGCATTTCGGGAGTTTCCCTTGCCGCACTCTTGCGACGTCCCGAGATCAGCTACGGAGATTTAGCGGACTTCGATCCTGAACGTCCTATTTTAAGTCGTTCAGAGATTGAGCAGGTTGCCTTGGAAATCAAATATGAAGGTTATATTAAAAGACAGCTAAAGCAAGTCGAAGAGTTTTCAAAACTCGAAAATAAGAGACTACCTACAGATATTTCATACGAAGGCATTCCGGGTGTGCGCACGGAAGCTAGGCAAAAGCTTGCCGCTGTGCGCCCCGAAAGCTTCGGGCGTGCTTCACGCATCTCGGGTGTATCTCCTGCGGATATTGCCGCCCTTATGGTTTATTGTGAAAACAAAAAGCGAGGTGAATGATATGGAAAAAGTAGTCTTAGGTTTCTCGGGTGGCGTAGATTCCACTCTTGCAGCACTGTTATTACGTGAGCATTACGAAGTAATTGCAGTCTACTTACACGATGGTGAAACCGATCCCACCGATGCTATCTCAGGCGCCGCCTCCATGGACATCCCCTTTCACCTTGTGGACACAAAGGACGCCATGGAAAATCTTGTCTGTAAGCCTTTTTCTGATTCTTATCTGCGTGGCGAGACACCTAACCCCTGCATCATTTGCAACAGAGCAGTTAAGTTTCGATATCTCTGCGAATATGCCGATAACCTCGGCGCAAAATACATTGCCACAGGCCATTACGCTAAAACTGATGGCGGTGCCCTATTTAAGGGTATGCCTCAAAACGATCAGAGTTACATGCTCTGCCGACTTTCGCAAGAGCAAGTTAACAGGCTCATTCTGCCACTCGGCACATATAACAAAGATGAGGTACGTACAATCGCAAGGCAACACAAGCTAGGTGTCGCCAATAAGCCAGACAGCATGGACATCTGCTTCATCCCCGACGGTGATCACGCCGCATGGATGGAAAGACGTGGAGACGCCGCCCCCGCAGGTGACGTCATTCTTAACGGTGAGCGTATAGCTCGTCACGAGGGCATACACCGTTACACCGTGGGACAGCGCCGAGGTTTGGGCTTTGCCGCCGGCAGACGTGTCTATGTATCCGAGTTGCGCCCCGAAACGAACGAAGTTATACTCTCCGATTCAGACGTACTGTACTCCGATCGTGTATATGTTAGAGATTTCAACTATCTCTGTGAAAACTTATCAGAAAACGAAGCATATAGCTGTAAGGTGCGACACTCAAAAGCACAATACAGTGTACACATTAAATTCGGAGATACGCGCTCCGAGCTATGCCTGTATTTCGACGAACCTGTACGTGCACCGGTGCGTGGACAGTCCGCAGTCTTATACCAAGGTGACAGACTCATGGGCGGTGGCTTCATTTTATAATCTAATGTTTTACTATTACTATAAATCCCGTCATTGGTGTGTCGGGATTTTTTATATTTCTCTCGTGTCATTATTAGCTTTTGCGGCAGGCGCTTCACTTGACAAGAGGTGGGGTTTATACTAAAATTAAGTTGGTATTGTGTTGAAATAAACGCGATAAGTCCACAGATTTTACTCATTGTAAGAAAGAGAGGTGCATTATGACTAATGTATATGACACCGTCGTGGTGGGAGCTGGCCCCGCTGGGCTCGCAGCCGGTCTTTACGCCGGGAGAGCTAAACTCAAGACCCTTGTTATCGAAAAAATAAAAGTAGGTGGTCAAATTGTAAATACCGGCGAAGTAGAGAACTATCCGGGCGCTGTTGAAAACGAGTCGGGTGCATCACTCATAAACCGTATGGTTAAGCAGTGCGACAACTTCGGAGTCGAGCGTGTCATAGACACCATAAGCTCCGTCGATTTTTCCGGGAATTTAAAAACCCTTAAGGGTGAGTCGGGTGAATACCAAGCAAAGACCGTCATACTTGCGCCGGGTGCTTCACCGCGCTTCATAGGTTGCCCTGGTGAAAAAGAGCTTATGGGCAAGGGTGTTAGCTACTGCGCTACCTGTGATGCCGCTTTTTTCGAAGACTTGGACGTCTATGTCATCGGTGGCGGCGACAGTGCCGTTGACGAAGCTTTGCAACTTGCTAAATTTGCTCGTAAGGTCGTCATTGTTCATCGTAGGGACTCTCTGCGTGCTGCACGCTCTCTACAAGAAAGAGCAAAAGCGCATGAGCGTATTGAGTTTCGCTTTAACAGCTCCGTCATTGAATTTAAAGGCGATGGTATCTTGGAGAGCATTGTATTTCAAGACACCGTCACCGGCGAAGTCGAGGAGATTATAGCAGACGAGGAATATGGCACCATGGGCGCTTTCGTTTTTGTGGGTTTCGATCCCATGACTAAATTTTTGGAAGGCCATGTCGATATGGAAAAGGGCTATCTATTAACCGACGAACATATGCGTACTAATATTACCGGTGTATATGCTGTCGGCGATTGTAGGAAAAAAACTTTGAGACAGGTTGTGACCGCTACAGCTGACGGCGCTATTGCTGCCGTTCACGCAAACCACTACATTGAGGAGGGTAACTAACATGATTAATCTAACTAAGGAAAATTTTGAGCTTGAGGTACTACAGCACGAAGGTCCGGTCTTTGTCGATTTTTTCTCTGAGACATGCCCCTACTGTATGGCTGTTCTGCCCTTTATTCGTGAGAGTGCGGCAAAATACGGTGACAAACTCAAATTCGGCGAAGTCAATACAGGTGAGGTGCGTGGTCTCGCTCGCTCACAAAAGGTGATGAGTATACCCTTTATCTCCATATACAAAGATGGTGTTAGGATAGAGGAGATTATAGGTGCTGACGCAACGGAACAAAGCATAGGCGCATTAATTGAAAAATATATATAAGAGGTAAAACAATGGATAAAATGGAGCTAAAATACGGGCTAAACCCCAGTCAGAAACCTGCGTTTATTTGCAAAGAGGGCGGCTTGCCCATAAGTGTGCTTAACGGTGCGCCCGGCTACATTAACTTAATGGACGCCCTGCACTCTTGGCAGCTTGTACGCGAGCTAAAGGAGGCGACGGGCTTGCCGTCAGCTGCATCATTTAAGCATGTATCGCCTGCAGGTGCCGCACTCGGACTACCGCTCAGTGATACAGACAGGCAAGTATTCTTCGCTGATAAGTCGAAAGATTACTCGCCTATAGCCTGTGCATACATTCGTGCACGCGGAGCAGACAGGCTATGTTCCTACGGTGACTGGGCAGCACTCAGCGATGAATGTGATGAGGACACCGCACTTTACATTAAGGACGAGGTTTCAGACGGTATCATTGCTCCTTCTTTTACCGAGCGTGCCCTTGAAATACTGAAGGGCAAAAAAGGCGGCAAATACAATGTTATTCAGATAGATGCAAACTATGTGCCGCCAGAGGCTGAGCGCAGAGATATTTTTGGCATAAGTTTCGAGCAAGGTCGTAATAACTTCAAAATTGAGCCGGGTCTTTTCAATAACATCGTATCGAAGAAAAAGGATATCCCCGAAAGCGCCCTCAGAGATATGATGCTCGCACTTGTGAGCCTCAAGTACACGCAGTCTAACTCTGTATGCTACGTCAAGGATGGGCAGACCGTGGGCGTAGGCGCAGGTCAACAGAGCAGAATACATTGCACAAGGCTGGCAGGCTCTAAAGCTGATAACTGGGCTTTACGTCGTGCACCCGAAGTACTCGCACTGCCGTTTTTGGATGGACTTAGAAGAGCAGACAGGGATAACGCCATAGACTTATACATTTCCGATGAGTACGAAGACATCTTATGTGATGGTGCTTGGCAGAGAGTATTCGCACACTGTCCTGCACCCATGACACGTGAGCGTCGTGCAGAATACCTTTCTACACAAACCGGGCTTACCGTCGGCTCCGATGCCTTTTTCCCCTTCGGTGACAATGTAGAGCGTGCAAAGAAAAGCGGTGTTACATACATAGCGGAACCCGGCGGAAGCATCAGGGATGATGATGTTATTGCGACAGCAGATAAGTACGGTATGGTTCTCTGCTTTACGGGTATGCGCCTGTTTATGCATTAGAGGTGACTATGGATTGGATAGAGGCAGTTTTTACCTCGACAGGCGAAGATGTCGAGATCTTAGCAGACCGACTATGTGAGCTAGGCGCCGATGGTGTCGTCATAGAGGACGAGGCCGATTTCAGAAACTTTTTGGAGCAAAATAAGCAGTACTGGGATTACGTTGACGAGGAGCTGGACGCCCGCTTTAGCGGCATCTCGCGAGTAAAACTCTACGTGAGTGATGACGAGGAGGGCAGGGCTAAACTCGCACGTATGTCAGAGGCACTGGGTAAAGAACCGCTGTGCTCGGCTGTTCGTGACTCAGATTGGGAGAACGGTTGGCGAAAGTACTATAAGCCCATGGAGATAGGTGAGAAATTACTGGTCGTTCCAAGTTGGGAAGAGAATATAAACGCAGGGGCACGCTCTGTTTTACGCTTAGACCCCGGTCTCACTTTCGGTACAGGCTCCCATGCCACGACACGTATGTGTCTTGAGGCAATAGAACGCTACGCTCGTAAGGGGGCTCGTGTACTTGACCTCGGTTGTGGTAGCGGCATTCTGTTCATAGGTTCACTTATCTTGGGCTGTGAAAGTGCAGTAGCTTGTGACATAGATCCCCTATCACCGAAAATCGCACACGAGAACGCTGCACTCAATTCAGTTAACACTGACAAGTTCACCGTGTACGGGGGTAACATAATTACTGACTTAAGTCTGCGTTCCAAAATAGGTGATAACTACGATATTGTACTCGCTAACATTGTTGCCGACGTTATTATTCCACTGTCAAGTTATGTAAAACAATTTATGTCAGAGGACGGAATCTTTATATGTTCCGGCATAATAGAGGGCAGGCAGGACGAAGTTTTGCTTGCTTTGGAACGACAAGGGCTCGTTTTACAAGCACATCTTTCCTCTGAAGATTGGCATTGTTTTCAACTTAGTCGTAGTTAACATAGCAAAATTGTCATAATTTTATAAAATTTTATTAAATATTTGTGAAAAAAGATAGCTGTCGATACAAACGCCATATATAGCGTTTGATCGACAGCTATTGCACTAAATGATGTATTGGCTTTGCTGATTATATTAATTTTTTTCCAATAATAACATTATTTTACAAATTGGATGCGAAGCTTGTAACATCCTGTAATATCTTGTGACTGAAACGTAGTTGCTTTACATAAGATTGTGCTATAATCTTTTAACAGTCACGTTATGTAATCTTATTAGTTATGGGGTGTTATAAAAATGCGTAGAAATGTGATAACGGTGTGTATGGTAATGATTATAGCGGTAATGTGTACTGCTGCGGTCTCCATGTCTCGTGTGGCACGCGAGGACACTAAGACACCCGACGCTGTGTCAGGCTTCGACGGTGTACAACTTTCTTCGGGTGAAATTTTCGGAGATCGCGACACTTACGAAGTACTCATCGCCGACAAAATCGGTGGCGGCGCTATTGTGAGTAGCAATGTATCTGCAGCAGGCAAAGTGGTAACATTAAATGTTGAGTCGGATCCGGGTTATGAGGCGGCTTCCATTTTTGTTATTAGTGCCTCGGGTGAGCAGTTGCGCTTAGACTACTCCGAAGGTGCATACAGTTTCGTTATGCCCAATGATTCAGTTATAGTTGATGTCGGCTTCCAGCTTAAGCGTTTGGCTGCCGAATAAGATACATGAAAGCAATAGTGGGGTAAACTGAGATCCGGGACGGGGAACAGACCCTGTTCCGGATTATTGTGTTTTTAGGGGGGGAGAGAAGATGATAGGTACTGCGCTTAAAAAACTCTTTGAGGAGCGCAATGTTAGTGTTAACGAGATGGCACGACGTGCTGAGGTCTCACCGCAGACTCTGTATAGTATTATTCGTAGAGATAGCATGAAGATTGATTTTGACCTGCTTTTGAGACTATGCACCGAATTAGATGTTCCTGTTGACTATTTTTACAACAGAAATGGGCCTGAAATGCCCAGTGTTGCCGAGATGGAACTTATCGGGCGCTACAGACGCTTAGATGTACACGGTAAAAACCTCATAGATTTGGTTATGGACGCGGAAGCCTTACGTATAAATTCCTCCGAAGCTTCGAGCTCCTCACCTGACGAACTTGAAGACACACAGAAAGTTATTCCCCTTTACTCTACACCTGCAGCAGCAGGTTATGCCTCACCCGTTATCGGCGAAGATTATGAGGAGCATAAAGTCGAGAGACATGTTCCCGCTGATTTCGCTGTCAGAATTAGTGGCGACAGCATGGAACCTTTTATAAAAGACGGTTCTATCGCTCTTGTCAAGCGAGGCGAGACCATTCACGACGGAGATATCGGCCTATTTTATGCCGCAGGCGGCATGGTCTGTAAGCAATATTGCCAAGATTATGCCGGCAATGTTTACCTTTTCTCACTTAACAGAGCACGTAGCGATGCCGACCTACACATCTCCTCCGGTTCCACTGAAGCATTACTCTGCTTCGGTAAGGTGCTTATGCCTAAGGCACCTCCCCTACCTTAATCTAATAATAAAAGACAGGGCGTTGAAATATTTCAACGCCCTGTCTTTTATTATTGCTATTTAAGAAGTTCTCCGCTCTTTATTCGCTCCGCTAATTCTTTTATCTTCGTCTCTATAGTGTCCATGGTAAAGTAAAACGCCTCATCTTCTTTGCCCGAGGGATCATCCAAGCCCCAATCTTCCCTATGCTTACAGGGTAAAAACGGACAATTCACGTTACATCCCATAGTCACAACTATATCCACTGGCGGTATATCTCCTATGAGCTTACTTCGTTGTGTCTCCTCCATGTCCACGCCGTGACGCTCGCGCATCAATCGCACCGCATCCGCATTGATATTCGGACGCAACTCCGTACCCGCTGAATATGACTCAAACACATCCGATGCAAACATCTTACCCATAGCTTCAGCCATCTGACTGCGGCAAGAATTGTGTACACATACAAAAGCAACTTTCGGTTTCATGTCTATTCTCCTAACTTATCTTTATACCTTGAGCATAGTGCCGTCGACCGCTTTTGTCAAGCATTTTCACGCTTTTTCATCCGCACCGCGTGCCATTCCTATTATTGCTCCTATACTGCTTGATATAAAATCTCTATACAGTGACAGTGTTACCAAAGTATAAGTGGCATCTGCACTAAGATGACTGAAATTTCGAACTGCTATCATCATCGTTATGCAAAATAGGCACACTGCAGACAACACAATAATTACGCCGTTGCCCTGCACCCTCTTCTGCTCCGTTTTTATTTTTTTAACCTTCTCTGTCGCATTTTCTAACTTTACAGAATTTGACGTTTTTTCATTTTCTGACGCCCAACTCATTTGCGGTATCTTCGAATTTGCGTCCTCCGCTATAAAACCTATTTGCTTAGGAGTCTTAAGGTCATCTCCCCCTTTACCCTCTGACTTCTTGCCCGTATACGCAGAGCTTATAAAAAAACCAAACAGAGAGCTGAGAGTTGTGCGGAAAACAACATCCATCTGCTCTAATCCCTCACTTGAATGTGCATCTATAAACAATAGTAGCGAGGTCTGAATCAGTAACACCGAAAATATTATCGCTAAGCTCAGAAACGCCACATTCCTTATTTTAAATTTTGCCAAGAGATTTCGTCTTCGCATACTACTCCCTCGCAGATCTTTAGTCGTTCTTTATAAACGCATCGCCTAACCCTGCGTCCTTTACCGTCTCTAAAAACTTCTCCGCATTCTCCTTTGACTTAAACGCACCTACTTGAACCCTGTAAATGTCATCAGTTTGAACTTTATCCTCAACTTTAGCCATCTCTTCAGCCACGTCCTGTCTAAAAGTATCCATACTCTTGCCGTACCTTGGGAACCAGTGCATTACATCCGCATGATTTGACGCTATCCCCATTGCATAGCCCTCACTATGGCATATAATGCTAGTCAATGGATTGAGTGAAAACATTTTGCTAAGGTAGGCAAACAGCTCCACCGCTTCCCTATACACTGCGTTGAAGTATGCGCCGTCCGTAAGGTCGTCCTCACAAATCTCAAATCCTAAATATCCATTATTGTTAGCATTCGCCACTGCCCCCTTACTGCCTGTTCCGCTATGCCAGCCAACCATTTCCCAGGGCAAGGTTTGATAAGTGCGTACCTCTCCGTACTTGTCCTTGCCTATAAAGCCATGCACACACACTGTCGTGCCACCCGGCCGTGCTGTATTCCAATGATTGTTATACCTGTTCGCTCCCAATATGCCGTCGTCCGGACCCACATACCTACTCAAATTCGGGTTGTTCGCACCTGTCGAATGGAGCATCAAACCCTTAACTATATGACTTTTACCACTCTTATAACAGCTGTTCTCAGTTAATATTAACTTTTCTAATTTCATTTCTACTCCTTTTAAAATGCAGGGGAGTTTGTATAACTCCCCTGCTTAATCATGCCTCTCGGCTCAAACTCTTACTCTGACTCTAAATTTAGGGCTCTACGTCCGGCTCTACATCAGGCTGTACATCAGGCTGTACTTCCACTGCCATCTGTGCCAGCTCCACTGTATCGCCTTGTGCTAAACAAACACTAAATTTTTTTGACGTTCTTATCACACTCTGTGCCCTATAAAATTCTGCTTGTGTTACTACTGCGCCAAACGCTCCCTCTACAATTACAGGCACTTGTCTTACATACTTTTTTGACCCCAAACTCACCTTCCGCTTAGCTCCGCTCACGAGAGCTCCCGTATACCGTCTGTTCGTGAGTATCCTATACACCATTCCCCTATCCCAGGAGATTTGTTCCGACATAAACGAGAACTTATTGTCTCCCTCATTATGTTGCCTATAATACTGCCCGGGTGTAAGAACGCCATCACTGTTTAAAATATCCGCTATTTGCGATGTGCTTTTGCCCTCCAAAGCCCCCTCAAATATTCGACGCACTATAGCTGAAGACTTTTCATCTATAATAAGCTTATTGCCGATGGTGCCATGCTTTTTATAGCCGTAGGGCGCATGACTTCCGACAAATTTTCCCTGATTCACCATCTGTCTCTTTGCCGCCTTAGTTTTCTCTGATACGTCCCTAATATAAGCGGTATGCACTATGTTACGTAGCACCATTTCACTGCCGCCCGTTACCCCCCTATAATCTTTGCTGTCATAGCCGTCATTTATGGAGATAAAGCGTATGCCCAGTAGCGGAAACTCACGCTCTATATATCTCCCCGCCTCTACATAATTTCTGAAAAATCGTGAAAAATCCTTCACACAGATTACCCCGACTTCTCCGCTTAGGACATGTGACATCATTGCACTTAATTGAGGTCTGTCCGAATTCACACCTGAATATCCATCGTCTAAAAACTCCACACGCTCGTATGTACGTAGCTCACCGTGTGCATTTAAGTACTCATTAATAAGTAGGCGTTGACTTGCTATACTATCACTCTCCTTCTTTACCGCTCCCGTTTCTTCGTCCGACGAAGACAGCCTAAGGTACACCGCTACTTTACCGCACTCCATCACACACCTCCCTTATTAACATCGGAATAAAGCATTGTAATTTCTATTGTCCCACTATCATGTATTTTCACACTTTCTATTGAGCTATCAACCATGCCCTTACTAAGCTCAGTAGCTGCGTATATGGGATTAAGTAAACCCTCCATATCTCTACCGCACTTCGCCTCACATATCGCTGTACGCCACGACAGTGCCTTCTCAAGCTCAGCGCTCAAATATGCGCACTCCTCATCCGCGCCCGACCTTCTCCTTGCAGCATTCACCCTCAATCGCAAACTCTTTACCTTCTTTGTAAAATCATCTTTGCAAAGAAGTTGAAGCAAGCGTTCACAATCAAGCACACACTTGACCTGCAATTTAATTGCCGCCAGCACCTTGCTATTTAAATCTTGTGCCTTAATATAGTGCGACGTGCAGAACTCGCCGCCCTTTCTCACATACTTACTGCACCTATAACTTGCTCGCCATTGCTCAGACTTCTTCTCTCGCTTAAAATACATTCTACTGCCACAATCGGCACACCATATTTTGCCATCGAACAAATCTAAAAGCTCCAATCGGTAAGGCTCAGAACTTTTCATTTTCTCTCTATTGCTTTCCGAGGCCTTGTGAAATATTTCTTGCACTCTATTAAAAGTCTGTACATCTACGATTGCCGCATGTGTATTTTCAAGTATAAGCAGATTTGATTCCTCTTCACATACCCTATACCTCACACCTCTACACAAAGCTCGCTCGGTGCGACCCAATACTGTGTGTCCCAGATACGCTCTGTTTTTTAAAATGTTGTTAACCGTTTGTCTATGCCAATCGTACTCCCCCTCCGATTCGCACTTAATCACAGCCGTTGCCACCTTTCTAAATCGTGGATTTGGCGCTCTCATTAATTTTAGTCGTTTCACTATTTCATTGACGCTCACACCCTCAGCCTTCCACAGAAACATTTGCCTAACATAACTTGCCACTGTCTCATCCACCATTACTCTCCTACGTGTTTCATCTAGTATATAGCCATAGGCTAAGGTACTCCTCTTAAAATCGCCAGCTTCCATCCTCGCTCTATGAGCAGACTTTACTTTTAGGGAAATGTCCTTTGAGTACAGCGTATTTATCACATTTTGCAGAGCTATTGCTAGTATTTTGTCCTCCGCTCCCTCACTGTCAAAGCTATCGTAGCCCTCGTTTACGGAAATGAAACGTAATCCCAAACTCGGGAACACCTGTTCAAGATACTCACCCACCTCCACATAGTTTCTTCCGAAACGACTGAGATCTCGGACTACAAGGCAATTAATCTTACCACTCACTATATCAGTCATTAGACGACTAAACTCCCTGCGTTCAAACACTGTGCCTGTTGTTCCGTTATCTACATAAATGTCCTCAAGTCTAAGTGCCGGATTGTCTGCTATATATTTTTTGCACTGCTCAATCTGGCCGCTTATCACATCCTTGCCATCGCCCTTGCCACTGTTTTCTGACGACAACCTTGCATAAATCGCCGTCCTATACACCTCTATCCTCACATTTACCCATTCTGACAGCTTCTCCGTATCTAAACACAATCTCTACTATCTTAAACTCATGTACCAGTACTCGGTCGATTAGCACGGTCAGCACACGACGCTCAAGCTCACCGTTCTGTAACAGCAAACCCGCAACATCCGCTCTCTTTGAAAGACTGATTTGCGTCTTTATCGCTGTCTGCACAACTTTTAGTAGCTCATTTTCACTTATGCTATGCCATGCGCAAGTCCTGTCACGCTTATGCGCAGAGCAAACATAGTACAAATATTTTCGACCGCTCGCACTGACGGACTTACAAACCATAGCAGCCCCGCAGTCGCCGCAGTACACATAACCCGAAAACACATTACGCTTACTTGCACTACTACGTATATTGCGCCTGAGAAGCTCAGACACGAGAATAAAATCGGATGTAGACACTATAGCTTCATGTGTATTTTCAACACGCACCCACTCTGTCGTTTCAACATTTCTCACAAACGGCACCTTATGATTCACCCTGCTTCTTTTCCCTTGTACGAGCACCCCTACATACACCTCATTTTCTAATATGCGCCTGACCGCCGTATATGTCCACTTCGACCTCTCTCCCCCTCTGAAAGCTGTTTCCATATTTACGCCTATAGCATTCTTATATTCCAAGGGCGAGGGTACTGCAAGCATATTTAGTCTTGTAACTATTTCTCTAATACTACAGCCACTCCCATACAAGGAAAATATCAACTTCACTGTTTCTGCCGCCGCCTCATCCACTTCCAGCCTTTGACGCTCTGTCTCTGAGCGCCTATATCCGTAGGGGCAAAACGCTCCAACAAATTCACCGTTTTTTCGTCTTGCATTCAAACTCGTCCGCACCTTAACTGATATGTCTCTCGAATACATATCATTTATTAGATTTTTAAATGGCAATAGAAAGCTATTAGTTGCCGCATCGCCATACGCACTGTCATAGTTATCATTTATTGCCACAAAGCGTACACCAAGCTCCGGAAATGTCCTTTCAAGATATAGTCCGGCACCTATATAGTCGCGCGAAAACCTCGATAAATCACGCACAACTACACAATCTATGTCGCCGTCACGCATCTTCTTCTCTAAGGCTCTAAAGCCAGGGCGCTCAAAACTCACACCCGAGAAACCATCATCCACGATCGCTTCGCCCGCTATTTCCATGTCGCTCTGTCTCAATATATACTCCTCACAACATGCTCTTTGACCGCTAATACTGTTACTCTCAATTTTGTCCCCGTCCTCTTTAGAAAGTCTACAATAGGCGAGCGCTCTATACATCCTACACGACACTGACCATACCTCCTCTTACACTACATTTCTTGAAGATACTGTGCAAAGCAGTCTTCTATCGTCCGACCTGTGTCAGCAAAGCTTAGCTTCACCACTATTTTGCCGTCTTTATAGAAGTATGGATTTTTTATTTGACTTACATAGTCTTGGAAACGTTCTGAACCACTTGCTCCATTTTTTATTTGTACATTCGCTATATCGACAAGTTCACTGCGGTCTATTTTCTTAATGTCGAGATTTTTCATTATTTCAAAATTCATAATAACCCTCCTTTTTAAAATTCTTATTCTCGACCTAAAAAAATATGACTGCTCAAAAGGCAGAGGAGATCGTGTTTGACAAACACAATCTCCTCTGCCTTTTTCACATTAGCTTGCACCGTAGCGCCGAATAGTCTCCAATAACTCGAGCATCACAGCCTCATCGTCCAAAAGCGATAAATCCGTACTACCTTGCTTCGCTCTATCCAAGAGCTCTGTACCGTAAAACTCAATGTCTGCAATCACAGTCTCATCGTCAAGCACCTCTACCCTATAACACAGCGCCTTTAACAGCTCCGTAAGGTCAGAATCCGTGCCACTCTCCGCAAAACTCTGTTCCATTGCTACTACATCGACGTCCGAATAGTCTCCGAGTCCGAATGGTTCACTTTCTCTTTGCATATTTGCCGTTATCATTATCGCCGCTATGCCTATAAGTCCCATTACCACCGACAGCATCTTCGCTACCGCTCCGCCGGCTCTCTTATTATCCGTCATGTCCCCTGCTTTCATCTACTATACTATATGCGCCAGAACACTATCTTCTTCTGCGCAAAAGACACCAGCCCATATATCATCAGACCTATAACCGTTACATAAAAAATACATGCAAACGATTCTGTCGTCTTCAAAAACTGTGAATACTTAATGATTTGGCTCCCCAATCCCGTATTTCCGCCAACATACTCAACACTTATACATGCTGTAGTAGCAAATATACCGGCGAGGCGTACGCCAGTAAATATATCCATTGCCGCCGTTGGTAAATTTACCTTCAAATATGTCTGCAAACGTGAAGCTCCTATGGAATTCATCAGCTCATGACGTATCACGGGTACATTATTAAAGCCCGTACAAGAGTTCATGTTGATTACAGCAAATGACTGTATTACCACCGCGAAAACTCTCATATTCATGCCGTAGCCCATAATAAGCATGAGTAGTGGCACAAGTGAAATTAGTGGCGTAGTCACCAAGAAAGTAATATACGGTGAGAGCGCCATATTGAGCTTCGGGAAACTCGTGATAAACGACGCCAGCAGTATGCCAACCGGTATAGCTATAATGAATCCTATAAAAACTGTCTGTATTGTGGCGAATATATGCGGCCAGAAATCTCCGAAATTAACAATCATTGACACAAAAATATCTGACGGCTTCGGCAAGAGCCATGCCGGTATCTCACGCACAACTACTACAGCTTCCCATATAGCGAAAATCAAAAAGAACGTTACCATTGGTGCTATAATGTTGACTATTTTTTTACTCTTAGTCATTTTTTCCCCTCCCCTACTTGATTTTGCTCAAGTCCAGCTCACCGATTAATCCCTCAAGCGTATGCTTATACTCGATGAACTTAGGCTGTGTAATCATTGATAAATTGCGTGGTCTGGGTAAGTCCAAAGTTATGGTTTCTACCAAACGTCCCGGTTGAGTACCCATTACATACACTCTCGAGGAGAGTAACACAGCTTCTTCTATATTGTGAGTTATGAAGATAATCGTTTTTCCAGTGCTCTTCCATATCTCCAACAACTCCATATTTAACTGCTCACGTGTCAGCTCATCCAAGGCTCCAAAAGGCTCGTCCATCAGCAGTATCTCAGGATCATGCACCATCGCTCGTATAACGCCGGCACGTTGTAACATTCCTCCTGATATCTCATACGGATACGCATTTGCATACTCAGATAGCCCCACCATAGCGAGTAGGTCGTCAACCTTCTTCTCCCACTCCGCACCACTCAACTTAAACACACGTAATGGTAAAGCAACATTCTCGCGTACCGTATACCACGGCAACAGATTAGGTTGTTGAAATATAAAGCCCATCTTACGTAAAAACTTATTCGCTATTTTCTTCTTACCATTCACCTGCTCGCCATCGATAAATATCTTACCTTCAGTCGTTGGAATAATACCGTCTAACATGCGTATCAAAGTAGATTTTCCGCAACCCGAAGGGCCAAGTATGGAAACAAATTCACCCTTCTGTATCTCCATGGAATAGTCCTTCACTGCCACTATGGTCTGACTGCGTGTCTCAAAAACCTTGGAAACATGTTCAAATTTTATACGCGGTTCCTGCATCTCCACACCTCCTTAGTTCTTCCACAGAATAATTCTGTTCTCTATTGTTTGTACTATCGTATAAATTGATATACCAATTAACGCAATCAGAATGATACAGCCGTAGCTCTGCTCCGTTAAATTGTACCTCGTAAACTGAATGATACGATCACCAAGCCCTATACTTCCCGCTACGAAGTCAGCACTCACCGCACCTATAGTCGAAAAAATGCAGCCGAGTTTTATGCCTGTAAAGACCTGCGGTAGAGCATTCATGAAAACTATGCTCGTAAATGTCTGGAACTTCGAGGCTCCCACCGCTCGTGCTAGCTCTAACTTCTCACTCTCAACATTAATGAAGCCGTTTAGTGTATTTAACGTTATTATCGGTGTCGCTTGCGCTATAACCACTATCACACGCAAGTTCGGGTCCGTGCCCAACCACAGCATAAGTAGAGGTATCAACGTTATCATCGGGGTTATTACAACCCAGATAATAACAGGCGTCACTGCCTTTACAAGTATATCAAACTGCGAGAACAGCGCTGCAAGTAATATTCCCAATGGTATTGCTACCGTAAAGCCCATTACCACTATCCGCAATGTGAACAGAAAATGTGGTAGTATCTCCGGAAAACTCTCTACCGTCTTTGTCAATATGCCTATCGGCGTTGGTAAAACATAGGTAGGTACATTGAACACCCTGAGTCCTACCTCAAGCCCGATTACAAGTACCACTAACACCAGCAAGGGATATAAAAAGCCCTGTATGCCGTTACCGCTTTTCGTCCTTTTCTTCATAACCACATGCTCCCCTACATAGTTTCACGTACGATCTCATTTATCTGATCTCGTAAGCTGTTAAAGCGTGCATTAGAATATATATCCGGATTGCGCTCTTCTATAGGTATATCTACCACTATCTCATGCGTAATGACGGCCGGCTTATTCGATAGCACAAATATTCGTCCTGCCAGTAATATCGCCTCTTCCACATTGTTTGTGACCATTATTACCGTCTTCTGAGTCTTCTTCCATATGTTTAGCACCTCGTATGACAGCATCTTCCTCGTTATCGCATCCAACGCACCCAAAGGCTGATCTAATATGAGCACCTCAGGGTCGTGCACCAGCGCCCTCGCTATGCCTACCCTCTGCTTCATACCGCCCGACAATTCATGCGGATACACGCCCTTATACTTGAGTAATCCCACTATATCAAGCATCTCATCTATACGTGCATGCCACTTCGCGTCCTTTAGCTTCATTGTCTGTAACATGAACTTCAAGTTGCCCTCAACTGTGCGCCACGGTAACAGATTATTGCTCTGGAACACAAATCCAAACCTCTGTAACTGTTCTGACGGTATCTGTAACCCACAGTCCGCTCCATTTAAATGTAGACTGCCGCTTGTAGCACTCTCTATGCCACCCAGCATCTTTAAAAATGTGGATTTTCCGCAACCGGAGTTGCCCAATATTACGATAAATTCCTTCTCATGTATGTCCATGCTGATGTCTTTTATTACCTCGGTCAGATTGCCGTCTTTCGCACTGCCAAAGCTCTTTGAAAGCTCCTTTATGCTAAATACTACTTTTCCCATTCATATCCCTCACTTAAAACGAGTTTACTGTTACTTATCTTCTAAGTATCCTATCCATAGACCCTGAAGCATTTATTATCATCTGCTCTGTATAAAGCCTGTATGTCGGACACATCTCCGCACTCGCCCAACCATCATAGCCTATGGCATCAAATGCATCTACGACAAGGTCCCAGTCCACATCACCGGCAAGTAAATCCACAAAACCAGCAAGGCCCTTCGCATCACGCCTGTAGTCTTTAAAATGTACTTTCTTTATGCGCTTACCCAGTATCTTTATCCAATGCTGTGGGTAGCCGAACAGCATCATATTGCCTACGTCCAAAAATGCTCCAACATACTCTGAGCCTATCTCATCCAAAAACGTGCGCATCTCAAGCGGGCTCAGCAAAAACTTATTCCAAATATTCTCTATACCTACTATTACGCCCTTCTCCTTCGCATATGGCGCAAGTTCCTTGAGCGCCTGCTGGCTACGCTCATAGGCTACATCATAGTCTATGACTTCACTGCCTGCAAAAAATGATACACCATCTGTGTCAGGCACAACGTCCTCCGGCCTGAAATCAACGCCTACCGTTCCAGGACACACAAGGATGCAGTCCACTCCCAAAAGTGCCGCTACATCTATCTGCTTACGTACTACCTGTTTTGCCGATTCCCTAATCTCTGCACTGTTTGCTGTAAGCGAATACTCCCAATAAAGGCCCGTTGCGAGACTGCATATTTCTATCCCAATCTCCTCAGCCTTAGTCCTTATCGCCAGTATTTCCTCCTCACTGCTGTTTAGACTCAGTGCGCCCGTCTTAGCAAGTGCAAGCTCTATACCCTCAAAGCCCGCGGATTTCGCCATTTTCATACATTCCTCTATCGAAAGAGCAGAGTCAAATGACCAGATATTAATACCCTTCTTTATTGCAGATCTCATATTAATGTCCTCCTCACTTTTATACAGTTATTACTCGTACACCCTCATCTTCCATACGCCCTACTATAGCCTCATCCAGATCCGTATTCGTTATTACTATATCTGCAGATGATAGCTGTGAAATGCCTATGAAAGCCGATATATTAAACTTACTGCTATCACAAAGCATTACTCGCTTCTTTGAGTTATTCAGCAACATTCGCTTTACGCTTACCTCATCAACACCAAAGTCCATGAAGCCATTTTCCAAGTCCACAGCATCAACCGCCATGAACGTGGTATCAACATGCAATTCTGCTAACACCGATTCTGTAAAAATGCCCAGTAATGTATAACTCGATGCCTTCAGAGCCCCTCCGGAAACTATAAGTGAGTTTTTGGTGCCTGCAACTATAGTCGCTACTTGTATATCGTTTGTCACTACCGTCAGGCCGCTAAACACTCCTAATCGCCTCGCCAGTGCCGCCGCCGTCGTGCCCGCTCCAACATATATAGTCTCGCCCTCACTTATCAAACTGACAGCTGCCTCCGCTATCCGTTCTTTCTCTTCCTTGCATATATGTGTTCGTACCGCTATCGGTACCTCCTCCGTTATTGCCTTGCTGAGCAGTGTTGCACCACCGTGCGTGCGCGCTAACATCTTCTCCCTATCTAATTCAAGCAAGTCTCGCCTTACCGTCGCTTTCGAGACTTTCAGAATATCACATAGCTCGTCAACCGTTACCGTGCCCTTTTCCTCTACCGCTCGTACTATCTTATCAAAGCGTTCGGGCTTTAACACCGTCACTCACCCCCTCATACACCACTCAGAACTTATGCATTAATTCCTTCGTAACATTATACAGTTCTGTATAGCGCTCTAAATAAGGTCCGTAGACCTCATGCGTCTTACTATCTGCCTCTACAGTCTGCTTTCTCTTTATCACCTGCGAGACTTCCTCAGAATTTTTGTAATGTCCCACCGCAAGTGCCGCTATGAGTGCATCGCCGTACGCCGCGCCCGTCTCTTCCACAGCCGTATGCTGTGTCTTCCCACTGATATCAGACACCGCCTGTATCCATGCTGCATTCTTCGTGCCACCACCGACCGCCATTACTTTCTTCGTGCCCATCTCACGCTCATCAAATATCTTAAAGTGCTGAGCTATGCCATAGCCCACACCTTCTAAGCACGCCTTATACATATGGCCTCTCGTATGCTGGAGATTTAAACCGAACACCACGCCCTTTGCCTTAGGGTCATTAATAGGCGTCCGCTCACCGGAAAAATATGGAAGTACTATAAGACCATCACTGCCTGCCGGTATGCCCTCTGCTAATTTTGATAGCTCCGCATAGGCGTTTTCGCCCTTAAGCTCGGCAGCCTCCACTACATCACCCGCAAAGTTATCCCTAAACCAACGTGTGAGCGTACCTGCACAACTCATACCTGCCGCCACTGAATATGTACCCGGGAAAAGATACGGGCCCGCCCACAAACGCTCGTCTTTTGTAAATTGCTCCACCACATGTATTATAAATATGGATGAGCCGTACATCAGCATCATATCGCCCGGATCTAGCACTCCAACGGAAAACGCCTCAGCCGAAGCGTCAGCTGTGCCACATGTGACTTTCGTACCCACACAAAGTCCAGTCTCCGCAGCCGCTTTCTCATGCACTTCACCCACTACCTCATGGCTCCACCTACACTCGGGTAACTGATCACGCTCACAAAACTCCGATACGTCGTCCTCCCAATCGAGCTTATCCATATTATACATGGGTACCCACGTAGCCGCCGTATAGTGATCTATTACATACTTGCCTGTTAGCTTAGCCACAAGGTAAGTACTGCCCGTAACAAACTTATCAGCCTTAGCATACACCTCAGGTTCCTTATTTTTTATCCATAGCACCTTTGCCCCTGCTGACTGAGATGTCAGTGGTGTGCCACATTTTTCGAAAATTGCGTCCTTGCCGTACTTTTTCTCTAAGTACTCAATCTCATCGACCGCACGCACATCTATGCCGTACAATATCGCCTTACGTAAAGGACTAAGTTCCTTATCAACAGGCAGGCAGCAAGGCGCTATAGTCGAGCAGCCCACACTGAGTATATCCTTAGGATCAACGCCGGATTTTTCTATAAGCTTACGACTTATAGTGCAAAAATCCGACCACCACGTCGCCTCCGCATCATGTTCGGCATAGCCTGCATGTATTACCTCCATCTCATGAGGACAAGCATGATAAGCCACAATATTTGCGTCCTCATCCACTAAAGCACCCTTGCTCTCATACGTGCCTATATCTATACCCATGAAATACTTCTTCATCTCAAGTCCCTCCTACTATTAGTCGAAACGTCCTATGGGAAAATCAGTGTCTATGCGCTTTAACATCTCCGAGCATATTATCGCTAAACTATCTATATCACGCACGTCGCACACCTCAACAGGTGTATGCGTATATCGTGCGGGAAATCCCATCTCAAGGCAACCTACACCCTCGCCCTCGAGCTGAATGTATGAACTGTCTGTCAGTATACCCAAGGCCGCAAATCGCTGTAACGGCATGTTGAGCTCTGTCGCCGTACGCTTTGCTAACTTGAACATCCCCTCGTGCGGCAATGTCCCATTAAGCGTGCCACGTCCATGGAAACTATAAAGCTGAACACAGGCGCCCTCACCCATCACATCGTCAAACTTTGAGGACAGATCCTTAGTATCGCCTGCCAAGGTTACATCCAAAGATATAGCCAAGTCGGGCTTCACCGTGCGTGCCGCCAGCATAGCTCCACGCAGATTAAATTCCTCCCAAACTGTGCCTACAAGATACACGTCGCATAAGGGACGCTCCTCCGAGAGCCTTTTTGCCATCTGCACAAGGCAAGCACAAGCGCCTCTATTATCTACAGCCGTGCCGGTAACTCGCTCACCTATCAGTTCCCTAAATGCCGGCCTATATATAACAGGGCAGCCCGTATATATGCCGAGTGCATGTACCTCCTCGGCACTCTTCGCTCCCATATCTATATAAAGCGATGTCACCAAGTCTACCTTATACTTCTCCTCCGCAGGTGTAGCATGATGCGCCTTCGGCCCAAACACTCCGGGATGCCAACCACCGTTCTCGTCACGAATTAAGAGTTCCAAACCCGGTAATACCTTCTCCGGTATGCCGCCTAACCTATCCACCTGTATAAAACCGTCAGCCTCCACCTTGCGCACTATAAATCCAAGCTGATCCATATGCCCAAAAACCATCACCCTCGGCAGACCCGACTTCGTACCCTTTATCTTGCCTATGCAGTTACCAGGCCTATCTATATACACCTCATCGCAGTAAGGCTCAAAATGCGCCTTCATACGCTCTGCCATTTCCTTTTCATACCCACTCGGCGCAGGTGTCAACATGAACTCTTTTAATATTTCCTTCGTTGTCATCATAATCCTCCGCTATCTGTATTTCATTTTTTGCCTATTATTCTCTACTACTCACTCTGTATCGGCACTGATAAATTATCAGTATAAAGCTCGACCTCAGCCTCACTGAGCCATACATTAACCTGCTCCTCATAGTAAGCCTCAGCAGTTGCGTCCATCACCACACTTACTATACTCTCCGCTACCTCTTCATAACTCACTGTCGCCGGCTCTAAACTGTGATCCCACTTCAAAATGATATAGCCGTACTCCTGCTCTAGTGCTACCGAGTGCCCGCCCTGCTCATCTATAGCAAAAAGCGCTGCCATATACTCCTCACTGAAACGACTCGACTCTGCCGTTATATAGTTTATATCCTCTGCCGAATCAGCGTCGTATTCACTTAACAATATTCTAAAATCCTCACCACTCTCTAAGCGAGTGAGCACGGACTCCAAAGTCTCATTTATAATAATTAATTGATCTTGTCGCATCTCATCTTTAGTTGCATTGTCACCCACTGACTCAAGCTGCTTCATTAAATCTATCACATCTTCATCGAACTTCAGATACAGCTGCTGAACCGCTCTTACCTCCACAGGCCTATAGAGCACAAGCTCATCTGACATTAATTCCCTCTCAAACGCCGATATATCATCAGAAAACAGCGCTGTCTGCTCCTCCAATAAGTCGTCGTAATACGCCCTAAGCTCCGCTTCCTCGGGCATAGGTGCCATAGCCACCACCTCCGCTTGCAAAGCTTTCTCTAACTCATCTTTTATGACACTCGCCTTGAGCGCCTCCTCCGAAACATTCTGCACAGTGAGCATAGATGCCACCGTATCTTCAAGCTCATCGCCCTCCAGCGTCGGGTACGAAGCTAACACATAGTCCTCCATAAGAGAAATTGTAGATGACCATCGCTCCTCCGCCGCAGTCAGCATTGACTCCGTTTCACTTATACCGTACTCCGCTACCTTTGCCGCTATCACTTGCTCTCTTACGAGCATATCCAAAATCTCCAGCCTCGCATTCAGCTTTTTCTCAGCAATCTCGGCCTCACTTAATTCACTTACACTGTTATACATCTCATCCCCGTGTACAGCAAGTGCCTCAACTTCTGAGCGCCTTATCTCAGCGCCGTCCACTACCGCCACTACAGGATCATCAGTCTCATCACCCGACGCTCCACAGGCTGATAACAGTACGCCAATGCTCATTATCACAAGTAATATCAGTATAGCTCTCTTCATGTTCACTCCTATGGTTACATTTGCAGTTTTTTACCTATTTAAACAGTCTCGGGAGCGCTTAGCCCCCGAGACTGAAGTGCCGTGACTAATTATTGCTTACTCAGCTTCGTAGCGTGCCTTAGTAGCCTCAACGTCATACGCATCTGCTATTGCCTCTACCTCTGCCTTGTCCCAAGAATTGTCAACAAATTCATTCGTGAAGATGTCTTCCATTGCTATAGGCTCGGAGATAACGCCTGTCTCAACAGCCGTATCAACGTTAAGCTGCCACTTATCTTCCCAGCTCGTGCCTATGTTGCCGTCCAGTATCATCTGCTCATCTGCACTACCCGGTGCGCCGAACATCTGATAAGCTCTGCCTTCCTGTACGTATACCGCTGCCTTCCATGTTACATCTATGTTCGGCCACTGGTCGCAAGAGACCGCTGCCGCTGCCTCGGGATTATACTTTACGAAGTATATGCTCTTTGCAAGCGCCGTTACAAAGCCCTGTACTACCTCGGGGCGGTTCTCTATGTTGTCAAGATTTGTGATTATGGAGTTTGAGTTAGTCTGCAGCACTTCATTGCCGTCTATGTACTTAAAGTCATAGTTCTGACCTATGAGCTGCCATGCTTCGCCCGGCCATGAGAATAGCATGTCAAGGTTGCCTTCCGCTACCTGTACATAACGGTTCTCGCCCGCTACCACGAACTCAATGTCATCCTCTATACTTACACCTGCCGCTACAAGTGTCGGCACTACAAGTGCTTCCCATGATGCGTCGCCCAAAGCTACAGTAAGCTTCCTGCCGTACTTCTCCTGTGCGCCTATCATATCTTCCCATGTCTGAACTTCACTACCTGTAAGTACACACATACCCCAAATATTGATTGCGTCGTAGCTGGAAACAACCTTTATGGGTAGTCCTTCAGCTATTCCGGATAGTGTGAAAGAGGGACCGGGTGCCGCAAAGTCTGCGTTGCCCGTTGCAACCATTCGCATATCAGTTGTGCCGAACGCCTGCTCCATCTTCAGAGTTAGACCCTCTTCTTCCAAGAAGCCCAAATTCTGAGCTACCCAGAAAGGTGTATCCTCCAAAACCTCTGCCGTACGTGGCAGTACATACACGACCTCTGTCAATTCACCCGATGCAGGTGTGCTCTCCTCAGGTGTCGCGCTCTCCGCAGGCATACTCTCCGCAGGTGCAGCGCTCTCCGCAGGTGCGTCATCCCCCGACGAGCACGCTGCCAACATGCTCACCATCATCAACGTCGCAAGAACCAGTGCTATTAGCTTTTTCATGTTTTCTCCTCCTCTAATTTTATATGTCAATGCGGTCTTGCCGCAATGAACACAAATTCCATTTCCACATCCCTCTTTTTTTATACACAATAACTATACATCATTATAAGATTTTTTTTGACCACTTGTCAAGCGGAAACGAAAAGTTTGATTGATTTTGAGCGTTTTCAGGCGAAATCAGCACTCTATACAAAAAAACCTCTTTGTTTTTGAACAAATGCTCAAAAACAAAAAAATACAATCAAAATAGTTCATATTGTCTTGACAAAGCTTCAAAAACCGTGATAAGTTGTACTTGTATGGTGCCCAGATTAGTGGTTTTGCTTATTTTTCACCGCTTCACACTGGTGTATCGTTGACAAATTTTTACATTAGATGTAATGAGGGGGATTATTATGAATTGGATAGTAGATACTTTTAAGACAAGAAAACCGATAATTGCCATGTGCCATGTTCGCGCCTTGCCGGGTGATCCTTATTACGATGCAGACGGTGGCATGGCTAAAGTAGTTGAAAAAGCTCGTGAGGAGTTTCTCGCCCTACAAGAAGGCGGCGTCGACGCTGTAATGTTCTCTAATGAGTTCAGCCTGCCTTACTTAAGAAAAGTTAATCCCGAAACCACTGCCGCTATGGCTCGTGTAATCGGTGAACTCAAAAGCGAAATTAAGATTCCTTACGGTGTTAACATCCTTTGGGATCCCTATGCTTCGCTCGACTTAGCGGCTGCCGTTGACGCACTGTTCATTCGCGAAATAATGAGTGGTGTTTATGCTAGTGACTACGGTCTGTGGGACACGGATACCGGTTCTATAGCAAGGCACAAAATGCGCTTAGGGCTTAAAGATCTGAAGATGCTTTTTAACATCGTGCCCGAGGCAGCTAAATACCTCGCCGATCGTGATATTGCCGAAATTGCTAGGACTACGGTCTTTAATAACAGGCCCGATGTCATCTGTGTTTCAGGCACGAACGCCGGCGCTGCTACCGACATGAATGTACTTAAAAAAGTTAAGGATGCCATCCCCGAGACTGCTGTTTTCGCTAACACCGGATGCAAGGCTGAAACTATTGAAGATATTTTCAAAATTGCTGATGGCGCAGTTGTCGGAACAACCTTCAAGAAAGACGGTAAGTTCGATAACCATGTCGAGCTCGACAGAGTTCGTATGTTTATGGACAAGGTTAACAGCATCAGATAAGTTAAGTATAAATTATATACACAAAACTGCGTTACCCAAATGGGTAACGCAGTTTTTATTATGGGCACACCCATTCTACAGCATGTTTTTTATCGCTTTCGTGACCGCCACTGCAAGCTTTGCGTGATCTTCTACATCATAGTGCAAGCCATCAAGCGTATTTAGCTTAAAGTCGAGGTCAGCACAGTCAATAAAGCCACAGCCATAACGCTCCGCCACGTCCTTATACAATGCGCCCAAAGCCAAGCTCTTTTCATAAGCAAGCGGTCCATAACTAAAGCCAAAGATATATTTATCTATATCAGGCATAACAGGCGCAGGCGCTATTAAAAGCACTTTAGGTACAGCATATCCATAATATGACGTTTGTGCTCTACTCACAAGCTGCTCTGTACCGAAAGCTATCATTCCTGCTGTCAAATTAAACATATGCTTTAAATCGTTTACCCCAATCTGTATTATCACAAGATCTAAAGGTGCATGGGCATCCAGCGCCATTTCAAGTGCGTCTACTCCTCGTCGGTGCGGAAAAAATTGGTCATTTACCATATGCGTACGACTATTAAGAGCATCTTCTATTATCCTGTAATCCTCGCCCAAAGCGCTCTGAACCAAGCCCGTCCAACGCTGATCAAAGGGCATACGCTTCGCCGTGCCTGTAGCTATGTCGTAATTGCTGTGATCATATCCCCATGTATTTGAATCGCCAAAGCAGAGTATGTTCTTCATATTTTTCCTCCCCCTCATTTGTTATTTTGATGTTACCACAGCCTTCATCCCTTGTCAATCAGCCGCACATCGCTAATTATATTTTTAGTCTTTATTCACCACAAGCATCCTCCATCTTCATGCCTATCAGCATCTGATTCTTTATTACATCACGTAGCATTTTCTTCGCCGAGCTATTGACCTTCATTATATCTTCTAAGCTCGCTGCCTCCGTAGCAGTCTCCAAAGTGCCCAAGGCAAACTGAATCTTCTCTGCCTCAGCATTGAGTATATGAGCTAAACTCAGCTCCTCCATTCCTATCGATGACAGTATGATGTTTACTGCGTCATCACGTGTTAAGTTTATTGAAGGGTCTAAACTGGGAATTGTCGGCATTGACATAAGTTTTTGTTCTCCTTTAATTTTATTGCTCTACGCATTACATGCTATGCCTGAGTGACTTGACTTGTTACGATTTAGCCCTCACTTCCACTAAAAGCTCACTCAATTTCTCACGTTCACTATATAGTTTCATTGTGCGTACCTCCATATCTTGCTCATCTGACAAGTACTGAGCACGCTTCTCATTTAAAGCCTGCCCCAAAGCTATCATCTTTGGTTTCTTACCCTCCCAGTCCGGTGAAAGCTTATACCTGTCCCCCAACTGCTTCGCTAACTCCGCATACTTTAGTATCTCAGCTGAAAGTTCCGTACCTCGCTTTAATAGCAAGTCAACTTCAGCTCCATGAACTTCACACAGCTCACAATGCGCCCTTAGTTCGTCATACAGAGCACTAAGTTTCTCGCCTGTATGCGACGACTTAAGTATACTTTCGCATGCTGTTGTTACAGCCTGTAATTTCTTTAGGTCTTCTTGCACATCTTGTAACTGCGTGTACTCACAGCTAAGTACTATCTCTAACTCTTCATACACTTTGCGCTTCTCCTCTGCGTACTGTGATGGTTCACCTATCTCTTTCGTTCCGAACAGCCTACTAAACAGGCTCATCTCATTCTCACTCCCATAGATTTTATCACTTCAATCTATGTGAGTTAATTAAACTGTGCTACTTTTTCCAGCTACAACATATTATAAGAGAGCTTATTTTTAGGAGGATTACCATGGGTATGCCACAATTTCCTGAACGAAAGAATCGTCCGCAAGTCTGCGACGTCGTACTCGAACTACTCGAATCAGTTGCTGTAGAGGAATTAGCTCTCGCACACATTTTAAATGCCGAGGGTGAAAAGCTACAGGAGCTTGTAAAGAAATACGCGTACTTCGACATCTGCTCATCACAGCTTGAAAAAATCTGCAAGAGCACTCAAACCATGATAAACAGTATTATTATCAAGGAATGGGTCCTTCTCAACAAGGTGCACGCCGCTTTAGACATTTACGAAACAATGACTGACGACGACTGTAAAGAATCCGGTTGCGACTGCAGACGCTGTGACTGCCGTGACCCTAAATCCAGATGTGAGCAGCGTGAACAGTGTGAGCATAAAATAGAGAGAGCGTAATATTTGATACGCAAATGAATAAAAGGCAGGCGAATATATGGCAACTTTGAATGTGCTGGTGGACAGCACAGTAGGTAACTACGAACAAGTATTTATCTATACCTTAAACGCAAGTTTTAACGGAGTAGAAGGTGATATCAATAAGGCCGAAATCCGCATTTTCTTCCCTTCAACACTAGACGTTTTTTTGGGAGACTACAGAGACCCCGTTAAAAACGTCATTGAAAACATTACCGAGGACGGCACGGAGCTAATTTATGAGTTTGGTAGTATCACCGATTTAGGCCTTGCTGTCAGACTGGGGATAGGCGTTCAGTTTAAGCGTGATACCCCAAACCTTACCAAGTTTTTATGTGAGGCTAAACTCTTTATTAACGGTGATGAATTTCTCGTAAGTTCCGGAGACGAAATCAGCTTACTTGTAGTAGGCGACTTCGAGCTCAGGCGGCAGGTAGTACTTCCTGCCGTTGACCCTTCACCAGGCAGTGAAGTATACTACAAAGCAATTTTGCAAAATTTTGGGGACTTAGGTGCAAGTTTGCAAAGCGTGACCATAGTTTGTAATGGCAGTGACAAAGTACTGCTCGATGACAGTTTCACTGTAAAAGGCTATGACCGCTCCTCAAACTTCAATGACAAGAGTGCTGACGAAATCGTAGGTAGCATTAGTAACAACACACTCACTTTCTCTATCCCCAAATACAGTGGTGAGCGCTATGAGTTTATTTATAAAACCTTGGTGTCTGCTGAGGCTACCTTAGGCGCTGAACTCGTCACCGAGGCTACGTGGAGCCTTGACGAAACCATACAGCAAACAGAATTTCACGACCTAACTCTCGGTGACAAAGTTTATGACGCAGCAATATCTATCTACGGTCCGGACTACACCCTGCCGTCTGAGTATATCTGTTACACGATGAGTATCGAAAACACCGGTAACCAAATTCTCACAGCGGCAGTCTTTACCGATGAATTACCGCAAGAGGTAGATTATTATCGATTCACTACAGGGACGTTCAGCATTGCCGCTATAGACGAGAACTTGTCAGCAGAATACAACATCGGCTATAAAACCACAAACGGACTTGAGGGTATTTTAGGCCCCTACAACACAGATATAAACTCAAGCGTCGAGCTATCTGAGATCTTGGCTGATGACGACTCGCTCTCAGAGCTTAAATGGAATTTGACCGCCCTTAATATTGGTGTTAAAAGTCGTACAGCTCCGTCTTTATTCGGTATAGTTAAGCCAGACACCACTATAAACTCCTCTCTGTTAAACCATATCCATCTCGTCTACGATGAGGAAGCTGAGCAATCCGAGCGCATTCAAAACTTCTCAACCATAGTTGACGATATTTGCTCTTTGTCCCCTACCCTATCCTTGGGTGGCGGAGCTACGCATGTTAGACCTGGTGACAGTTTTGAGGTCAATGTAAACGTAAATTGTATTCGTTCACGGCTCAAAAACCCTGTTGTAGCGGTACTACTTCCAAAAGATCTCCTTTACAAAGGTAATATCACTGCTGACTACAATGATGTATTCGGAAGCATAACCCCCACTTTACCGGACGCCGTCGTCATTGAGAACTTCACAGAAAGCATGCAGACTCTTGTTAAGTTTGAGTTCAGCAATGAATTTGAGTTCTCTTTCCGCCAACTTACTAGCATTAATCTCAGCTTTGATGTGGAGGTGGCCATAGGAGCATACGGTGAGATGTCCACTTTCTGTGTTCTTAACACCGATGGTAGCACAGGTATTATCCCTACTAATGTGGATGTCTACATCGACCAAGATGGTATTTCAGACTCACGTTCTGTCTCCAAAACCTATGCCAAAAGCGGTACTCGCAAGAAAAATGTGCTCTTCTTTGTCAGCACCTCCTCTAACAAAAAGGTAAAAGGCGCTTTGGATAACACCTATGTTGAGGAGCCACTCACAGGTAAAACCTATGAAGGCGGTAAAGTGCAGTACCTCATTAGCCTTAAAAATATAGGTAACTCTGATTTACTCGACGCTGAGATAGTGGATATACTGCCGCATATAGGCGACACAGGCGTAATTGAGACACAAAGCCCTCGCAATAGTGATTTCTCCGTATATTCACTTAGTGAAATAAATGCACGCATTTTGCCCGAAAACAGAAAAACAGGCATAGACATTTATTACTCTAGCTCCAATGACCCCGTCCGCTTCGGCCCAAACTTCGATATCATCGGCACTGACGATGACTGGCAGACGGAACCACCTGAAGATCTGAGCACTCTGCGTTCATTCAAGGTACTCGCAAGTGATGCCGTACTCAAGCCCGCAGAGACGCTTGAACTTAGCGTAAATGCAATCATCCCTGTCGGTGCAAAGCCCGATATGATTGCTTGGAATTCCTTTGCAGCAGATGTCTCATATATAGACCTAAGCGGAAATAAACAAAAAATGCTCGCAGTTGAACCAGAAAAAGTCGGTATTGAGGTTACCGTCACCGAGCCTGACAAGGTGCAAATCGGTGGTTTCGTCTGGTACGACACACAAAGTGACGGATACTATACTGAAGGTGAACCACTTATGAATGATACCGGCGTTGCACTGCTAAGTGAAAGCGGTGAAATTCTCGATGCAGTCTTTACTGCGCCTGACGCAGAAGGAAACGAAGGCAAATATCTCTTCTCTAATTTGCCGCGTGCACGATATTATATCAAATTCTTTATTGATAACACCAAATTCAAATACAGTACAAGGCGCTTAGATTCAGAAAACGGAAGTAAAGCTAACACAAAAACCGGTATGAGCCCTATCATTGACTTGACAAGCGCCCCTTCTGCACTCAGAATCAGCGCCGCTGTTATAGATAAAGATAAAATTACCTTAGACTCCGTTCTTAAAGCTAACAAAAGTGCACGCTCCATGGTACGTGATGTAGTTAAAAACCAAATGCTTCTTGTCATGAAACAAGAGGACATTATCAGCCTTATTCAAGACGACAAGCTTTTTTAGTCAATTTCCGTCATATTTTTCACTCTAACAGACCGAAATCCCGAGTGCTTTTGCACTCGGGATTTCTCGACTATCGTTAACACATTTTACCCACTTACCTAAATTTCCAATACATGCTAAAATAATTTCGTGTTTTTCGCAGAACATATATTCGCGAGGATGAGTGTCTTCGTGACTGTAGACATTAAGCCATACTGTGATTACGGAAAATTTCTGTGGCCGCAGTTGAATAATCTTTATGACTGCGGTCAAAATAATATCGGGAATACCCGAATCAGAAAAAGGAGTGCACAATAATGGCTAAGAAGCTAGTAAATCCCAATGCTCGTGAAGCAATGAACAAGTTCAAGATGGAGACCGCTAACGAAGTCGGTGTTAACCTTAAGCAGGGTTACAACGGTGACCTCACCAGCCGTCAGGCAGGCTCTATAGGTGGCCAGATGGTTAAGAAGATGGTCGAAGCTTACGAGAGCGGTAAGTAACATTTTCTAAAAAAAGCCTTACCCTTTAGGGTAAGGCTTTTCTATTATATGCACTATCTAATTCTTAGTACTTATCCATCCCGCCATTGAAAAAGTAGCCCGTTCCGCCACCTGTATTCATTGCATATTCATTGCTCATATCCCTGCTCGCCATACGCGCCTCAGTTGATAGGTTAAACGATGAAATCAAATCGTTTAACATCATCGCCTGACTCGAAAGCTCCTCGCTCGCAGCTGCACTTTCCTCACTCGTAGCAGAATTCGTCTGTACCACTGAGGATATCTGGTCAAGTCCAACAGTTATCTGATCCACTGCCGCTGCCTGCTCTGTCGTCGCCGCTGATATCTCCTTCATCAATTCAGTTGTCTGACTTGCGTTTTCAACCATATTCGATAGCTCCGTAGCCGTTACCTGTGCCAAGGATACACCCTTATCAATTGCACCTATAGATGCCTCTATGAGAAGTGTGGTATTCTTCGCTGCCTCCGCCGACTTACCGGCAAGGTTACGTACCTCATCAGCTACAACAGCAAAGCCCTTACCCGCAGAGCCCGCTCTCGCCGCCTCTACCGCCGCATTCAATGCCAATATATTCGTCTGGAACGCTATGTCCTCTATAGTCTTTATGATCTTGCTTATCTCCTTAGACTTCGAATCTATCTCGTCCATAGAGCCCATAAGCAATTGCATCTGCCTATTGCCGTTCTCCATCATATCTGTAGCTGTAGTTGCCATCTCACTCGCCTTCTGTGAGTTCTCGGCATTCTTACCTATCTGCTCCGACACATCTGCGATAGTAGTCGCAAGCTCATGCACTGAGCTCGCCTGCTCTGTAGCACCCTGCGCCAAAGCCTGTGCTCCAGATGACACCTGCTCTGCGCCCGTCGTTACCTGCTCCGCTACACTGCGCACCTGCACCAAAGTATCATTCATCTTTGTCGCAAATCCGCTCATCGCTTCATTCAATTGCTCAAAGTCGCCTATGTACAGGCTCTTCGTGCTATTGTCGTACTTGAAGTTGCCGTTTGCCAAGTCGTCCATCTTACGCATCTGATCCTGCATTATCTCGCCGATTTTATCCAAAGTACCGTCTATGTCAGCCGCAAGCTCACCCAACTCGTCCTTAGACTTCAGTCCCGTACGTGCGCCAAGACCGCCCTCTGCCACCTTATTCATGGCATTCTTTATCGTTAGTATCGGCCTCGTTACCACCCTCGTCAAGTACACGCTCGATAGCAGTGCTATTAATGTCGCTACTCCACCTATCACAAGCATAACATACATAGCAGTTGTCGAATATGCTATGGTAGAATTAAAGTCAGAAGTCGCCTTCTCGTCTATCTCTAACACAACCTGATCAACACTAACGAGTATTTCGTTCGCCACAGGATAAAATTCCTCAATGAAAACTGTGCCCGCTTCACTAACCGAGGCGTCTCTCACACTCTCTAACGCCGCCATTAATCCCGGTACTGCCGCATGAACTGCATTACTGTGCGTTACAATATCGCCTGTCGATACCTGCTCGCTTATGTACACCATATTGGCATCAAACTCAGCAAGGTTCTGATCTGCAATAACAAATGCCGCCTCAATAGCTGCCATATTTTCACTCGTTGTTGCCGAGCCCAGCTCTGTGATAGACGTCACAAGATCTTCTCTAGCGTCTGCCACTACCCTCGACATCTCATACGGACCACTATTAAACGCATTAAACCTCTCCATGAGCGTCTTTGTATTTGAATACGAAAAATAGCTCAACATTAATAACAATGCTATTATTGTCCCCAAACAAATTCCCATTTTGTACTTAATTTTTAGATTCTTCATACCGTCTCCCTCTCCTTTTTACTCTTAAGAGAATATAAATCGTCGTTCATCTTATTCTACACTATTTTTTGCAAAATTGGAACATAAAATTTCAAATTTTGTAAAATAATTTTTATTAGCATCGTTTTTGTCACCGTTTTGTTCTCAGGGCAACTATAGTACTATCAGCTATGTGCAATTTTACAACAATAGGTATACCGCAAATACCCTGCTTAAAGGTACTTGAGGTATACCTATTTATATTACTCTCTCTTCGTACTATCCATTAATATATTCTTAGCCTTTTCTATTTGTGACTTATCCGCCACCGCCTGCTTATTAGCAAGCATTGCTTCACGTAACTCCTCGCGCAGTATCGTTACCGAACGCGGTGCCTCTATAGCTAACTTCACCACGTCCGTTCCACACTCCACTACCGATATACGTATCTCGTCACCCAACAATACGGCCTCGCCCTTTTTGCGCTGTAACACCAACATCGAACTATACCGTACCTTTCTTCAGCTCCCTGAAACTGTGCCGAAAGCCATAGCCGCTGCCCTGAAGTATTACCTGTACCGCACGCCGAGTTCGTACATTTACCACTATCGGACATTTTAAATTTATTGTGCTCTTCTCAGGCACATCCCCTATTACACACACAGCATAATACGCCAAGTCATCCTCGTTATCTGTGCCCACCTTCTTATAGTCATCAGCACTTAAACTCGGGCGATACTCCTCCATCAACGCAAACGGATTCACTATTACAAAACTCAAATTCTCATCTTCTACACTCAATAATAATATGAAATCCGAATTGTCCTGATCTATAGGTAAGGGAAGATACTTCCTACATTCCTCAAACCCAAAGAGACCTTCATCGAATATTATCAACTCATTCTCCTCGTACATCCCACGCTCTTCAGGTAACTTGCTCATTGATCTTCCTCCGTCCTCAGTGGGCGCACACATCCAACGCCGCATCAGCACCGTGCTTGTACGCATTTCCACCTTATTTCCCATCCGGGATTATGCCTGTGTATCCAGTACCTCGCCTCCAAACAACTCCGCTGCACTCGGTGGTACATATATCGGGTCGCCTACGTACTCTATGCTAACCGACGGATGTTGTGTTATGGACAGCTCTATAGAGCCAGGTATGAACTCTATATTGCCCGTATTTATCTTCGCATCAAAGTTTAGCTTGTCCATCTGATACTCAATCGAAAATTCCGGCGCTTCCCAGCTTATCTCAGGAGGCGTCGACGGAATAAAATTGAGACCTATCTGTGCCGGTGTAGTATCGTTTCTCTGTGCTATCACCTGACTCAATACCTCCGATCCGGGATTCATTATGCCCCTCAACATCATCTTGCCCTCACTCGCAAACTGTGCCGTTGCCTCATATGCACTCTGCTTGCCACGCTGTGCAGCCTGCTCCACAGACCGCATTGTCGTCGGTACCACGGAATTGCTCGCCTCAAAGCTATCAATACGCAACTTCACAGGACGGCTCCTTATTTGCATCCCACCCTCATTGCGTGATATCTCAAGCTCCGCCGTTCCACTCTTACGTTCCAACTTCGCATCGTTTATCTTAAACTCATACTCTATCGGTACCGTAGTTATCTTGATTAACTGTTCCATCTATACTACCTCCATCTAATAATACTCTTATTGTATGAAATCCAGTAATGAAGGAGTCAATAAATTAGAACCCACCTTCAACACCAGGTTATACACAAAGTCCTTATACGTCATATCAGTAATAGCCTCTGCCGCATCTATATTTACCTTGCTGTCAAACTGCTCTATTATTGCTAAATTCTCATCTTCAAGCCTCGTAAGCGTAGCATCCATCAGCTGTGACTTCGCACCGATTTCAGCCACACTCTCCCGAACATGCTGAGCGCCGTCTCCAAACTTCTCCCACAATATCTCAAATTCCTCTGAATTGAAGTTCTCTTCCCTCAACAGTTCCGACATCTCACCTATGAGTACTAACATATTATTACTCACGCCGTCAGCATCCTCGCCATATCCCAATATCTCTATGCCGGGGATTGCCGCATTAAACGCACTCGCCGGATCTATCTCGCCCGTCGCATCAAATGTTAGGCCAAAACCCATGTCAACATACGCCTTCTCCGCTGCCATCTCGTCAAACGCCGCTGTATTTAGCACATCGTCTACGTTCAGCCCCCTATATGTAACTGTGCCGTCGTCCAAGATCTGAAAAGGTGCATTCAACCCATCAGCGCCTGCCATTACATAGGAGTTAGAATACTTCGTATTCAATGTATTCACCATCGAACGCTGTAGCTCATCAAACAAAGTTGCATACACATCCCTGTCATCCCAGTTCGTGCCGTTTAACGCCTCCATTGAGTACTTCTGCTCAATTTCCATCGCTATATCCTCTATCTGCATCAAAACACTCTCCTGTGTATCCTGCCACTTCATAGTATTCTCTACAGTATTGATATAGTCATTATTGCGTGCATAGCGACTCTCCAATATGATAGCCTCTGCCGCCGATGCCGGATCCTCATAGGAGTTTGAAAACTTGCGTCCCGTCTCCGCCTGCCTACGCACTGCCTCTAACGCTCCCATAGACGAATTCAAGCTGTCCATATAGTTGCGTCTTATCATATTCGTCGTTATTCTCATGACTTAACCCCCCATTCGCCTTTCTATCGTCCTACTATGCCCGTATTATTTATCAACACATCCAATATCTCATCCATCGTCGTCATCAACCTCGATGCCGCACTATACGACTGCTGATAACGCATCAAGTCCGCTACTTCCTCGTCCTGATTTACAGATGATACCGAATCCTTCGTATCAGATATCTGATTTAACACCGTTACATGATTCTGTAATAATGTAGACGAAGCTTTCCTGTCTATCGCCTGTACATTTTGCAAATTATCATACATCGACTGCATCGTGCCACTGAAAATAGTTACCGTATTACCCATTGTATCCGTCGTTGTATATATGCTCTGCTCCGTCGTAAGCGCTCGCACCATGTCAAGTATATTTTCATAGTCCGTTGATAGCAAAGGCTCACCCGTAGCGTCCACGTCCTTTGATTTTGACAGCTCTACAAGCCCCTGCTTCCACGCATCCGACACCTGTATATTGAGTGCCGTTATCTCCGGCGACCCGTCATTTGTCTCAAACAATATATTGTCAATTACATTGCCGGCGGGATCCACCGTCTGGTTCATCTCATTCATCATTGTAGCGAGCTCATTCACAAACGAATCGAAAAACTGCTCGTAGTATGGTATGCCCCTCGTATCTGTGCCGTCAAAGACCTCACCGCTATTTAGCATATCAGTATATCCCTTGAGTACACCGTTTTCCATAGTATTGGTTATATCCACCGCCGTCGGCGCAGGCTGTGTCTTATCCACATGCGCAGGTGTCAGTGTCAACAAATACGGATGCTCCGTTGCTCCCGCCTCATTAAACGCAAAACTCGCATAGTCTATATCATCTAACAGAGTATATGTATTTCCATCCGTCGCAGTAAATGTAACCACAAGCTCATCTATCTTAGGTTCGCCCGATATGTCCCTATACGACACATCTATAGGCAAATACGAAGCTATCTCGTCCAACAACATATTGCGCTGATCCGTCAACTCATGCGCTGGATTTCCAAGCACCTGCGTATTCTTTATCGTCACATTGAGCTGCGCTATCTGCTCCATTGCCGTATTCAAGTTCGGAATCAAACTCTCCTCCATCTTGTACACTATCTCTTCTTCCAAACCCTTTAGCTCTAAAGCATTCTGATTAAACAGATTTAACAGCGACTCAAAAGATGAACGTACTATAGCATCCATACTCTCCTCACCCGCTGTTGCCGACGACGCAAGATTGTTCAACTGCGTTATAACATCATTAAACGCAGCCCTAATCGCTGTCGAATCCGTCTCATCAAACATATTGCCCAAGCGCTCAAGCACCACGTCCGTCGCATCCACCGTGCCGACCTTCGCTACCTGATTTCTATACTGTATATCCAAAAACGGATCACGTATCTGCGTTATGCCCGTCATCATGACGCCCTGACCGACCTTATTGTCCTGCTCCGAAGTCGTATAGCTTGCGCCAGTCGGAGATATACTCGCCAAGTCCAAGCGCTGACGTGTATAGCCCTCTGTATTTATATTAGATAGGTTCTGACCAGCAACATCCAATGCCCTCTGATTTGCAAGTAGTGCATGTTGTGCCATTGTAAAACCCGCGAATGTTGAGCGTAACATATGTTTTCACCCTTTCCTATACTATGAAGTTTTTCTGACTGGACTCGTATTCTCTCTCGTTCTTCGTGCCACTCGCTCCATAAGTTTTTATGTCCCTGCGATCAAGCTCCTTACGTATCTCTCGTAAATTCACTCCCACAATACGATTTACATCATCATTTACCTCTCGGAACATCTGTACTTCCCTACTCAAAGACTCAAACAAAGCAGCCATCTCTAAATCGTCCTTCGCCCCGTCTGTCTCAAGTATCTCACGAAATCGCTTGCCGCCATAGCCCAAACTCGCCTGTACACGTTCACGCTTTTGCTCCAAGCCTTTTAGCTTCATACTGAGAGCTTGTTCCCTTGTCATACACGTCTCCAAGGTCGCAGTATTATTCATGCGTGCAGCATCAAGCTTCACTCCGCCTAATGCAGACAGCTCCCTAAACAAATCTGTTAGTTCTCTGATTACTTGCTTAAACTCTTCCATATCTATCTACTTCCCGAAAGTCGCATGATACTATCTGCCAACTGCTCTATATTCACCTCATATGAGCCACTCGACACACGTGCACGCAAACTCTCTACCCTTTCAGTATCAGTGGATTGACGCACTGCTAACTTTATCTTATTTGATAGCTGGTCACTCGCCTTCTTGTCCTCAGACACACCACGCTCTCCACTTATTAATAGCTCATCGAACTGCTTGACCTTGCGCTCCTGAGTTCCTACCTTCTCCGTAGTCACTCGCTGCGTTACCTTGCCAAGTCCGCCGCCGCCTATCTTATCTATACTTATTGACATACAAATGTCACCTCCGTTACATAGTCCGCTACATAGTCCATACTATTATTATCGTTTATCTTTTGAAAATATTAAGTCGTTTACTAACTTTTTTATAATTTTCTTTTACTATTCCTCATCTACAAAGTCACTCTCATCCGGACCTTTTATTAATTTTATTATACGTGACTTTATCGGAGAAAATAAGCGCACTAACCTTATGCGCACCGATCGTATCCACATACGCATAAGACGTACTATCCACAAAAATGGTAGTAGTTGCGGCACATCCTCCAACACCTTAAACATACCAACCATATAGTAATGCTGAGGAAACAGCCAATTTATTCGCTCACGCCTGCGTTTCTTGCGCAACTCCTTCTCATACAACTTCGTTATCTCACGCATCGGTGGTAGTATCCCAACACAACCCTCACGGCCGTCTGCTCCGCAAGTTATTACATATTTCTCGAATGCATAGAAAATGTCATCCGTCTTGCCCGGTACAAAATCAGTAAACCATGCGTCAGATAACTTGCACAGCATCGTACGAAACTTTTCAAGCTCCATGAACTTCATATACTCCGCTACCTTCGCCTCGTTTAGTTTCTCTCCTACCTTACTTCTAAAGCAATAGAAATCCACCACATCCCTGATAGTATACTCGTCCCTCGTACAACTGTCCGCCGCACTCGCAACTATATAAGTATACAACTCCTCTGCATTCATCTCATGTATATGATAGTAGTCTCCCATTCTAGCGTAACTTTTTATTTCCTTCTGATAATACTTATCTATCCTCTTATTTGAGAAATGCAGACCCGTCTGTATAGTCACGGTCGCTCCGGGTATCTTATAATATATCTTGTCGCCCCAATCGTTTGTTGTCTTCTGCTCAAAGTCCATTCGGCGCATAATATCATGCACCGCTGACTCCTTGCCCGACTCTACCAATATGCGCACGCCGTGCATTCCGCTCATCTCTCGCTGTGGATAATAAGTGCGCATTGCATAGTCTCTTATCGGCATAGCATGTATCTTCCTGATCTCAAACTGTGCCAATAGCGCCGGTAGCACCTGCGAGTATATACGCTCAGCATGAACGGCACTATGATAACGCTGCTCAAACTTCGGCTTCCAATTGCCCGTATGCTTACCACCAACTCCCAAGGTCGCATAGTACGCAATATTTGCCACATTGTGTATATCAGCTATCCTATACATCTGTTCCCATCTCGGTGATGAGCCCGTCTTATGCATACTGCGCTTGCCCAACACCGATGAAATAAGCTCTATTAAATACTTCGCTTCATGTGTGCTTATCTTGATTTCATTCATTTATTTGTGTTCGCTCCCTTTTGAACTACGTTTTTTTGGGAATACTGTTTATGGCTTCACACTTATTATATCATAAAATCGGACGATATTATAAGTATAGTTATTTGTTTTTTGAAAGGAGGTTCTCAATGAGAGGTTTCTTTAAAGGCGCTATTCTCGCGCTCTTATGCTTTTCGTTTAGTCTTATTGCTCCAAGCTTGGAGCAGCCCGCAAGTGAAAGTCACACTATCACTGACAGTCCGCAACCTGTATCGAACTTTGCGACAGGATTAGTACCGGATGACAGTGACAGCACGCCAACCCCTACACCTACTCCTGAAGCTGAGGGATACGTCGTGCCCATCCAAATGTTCTACCAAACTGACCCCGAATGGGCTGACTACCTCTACGGTGACTCCGACCCCATGGAAACTCACGGCTGTGGACCCACAGTTTTAGCCATACTCGTCAGCTCTCTTACTGACACAGAGCTACTCCCCACCGAGGCCGCAGACTGGGCCACGGATATGGGCTATTTCTACGAAGGTAGCGGTTCAGCGCACTCGCTCATCCCTGAAGGTGCAATGAGTTTCGGTCTTGATGTAGAATTAACCGGCCAACTCACAGAGGAATCCATCAAATATATCTTCTCTCAAGATAAACTCATCGTTATGCTCATGGGCCCCGGTGATTTTACAAACGGTGGGCACTTCATCGTTGCACACGGCTATGCGCCAGACGGTTCCGTCATCATCGCAGATCCCGTCAGTGAAGATAACACCAACACACTTTGGGATGTTGAGGACCTCGTATCTCAGCTTAACCTAAACGCACAAAACGCCGGACCCGTTTGGATTATTTCATCTTAACTATTCAATTAACACAGATTTGGAGTGATATACGAGTATATCACTCCAAATATTTTTATGCCATCTCTACGCCTCGTAATGTGACTTCTTGCCAACCAGCCTTACACTCAGCTTCTTGTCATACTCAATACACTTCGCCCACACAGTATGTAAGCGCTCCAACTCAGGCGTCAGCTCGGCAAAACGCATATCCTCCGCCAATCCGCTCTCTTTCGGGTTCTCACGCAGATATCGCATTAAGACCTGCGACGAGATCACAGTCTGCCCTCTCACCAACCGCTCCATCCGCTTGTCACACTCCATGAGCTTATCTATCTCTAAAGCCCGCTCCTTCAGTGCAACTCGCACACTAGCCCTATCGTCACCGTCAAGCGCTTCCTGTAACGACTTAGTGCATGAATACACTCTTAACATATGCCTATACTTTATGCCAAGCTCGTTTAACAAGCATTCAACCATTTCCATCTCTTAAACTCCTACGCCGTCTTTGACGCTGTATCAAAGGCTTCTCGCAGCTCCTTCACCAAAGGTAGAATCTCCGCCACTATTTCAGGACGTCTGCCCGCCTGCAAACGTGCTAACTCATACAGAAAAAAGTCATACATATTGCCTAGCTCGCGACTTATCTCATAGTCATAGTTTAGCGTGTCCTTAAGATACTTCACTATTTCAACACAGCGCTGTGTCGACTCTTCAAAAATCTCAAAGTTGCCGTGTTTCATCGAAAGTTCCGCACGCATAAGCCGCTTAGTAAGTTCATCGAACAAAACTATCAACAGTTCGCCTTTCGTCATTGTCATTATCGACTGCTCTTTATACTGCTTATAGGCGTTTGTATTCATTACTTTTCCATCTCACTTTCTAATATGAAAACATAGATGCCAGATATGAGCTCTGCGAGTTCATCTGCGATATCAAGGTCTCAAGCGTTGTAAACTGTGCTATATACCTGTCAGTCTCAGTTTGCAAAGTGTCTTGTAGCCGCTCGATGACATCATCTATATCGTCGATATCTCTCGAGAGCGCATTCGCATCGCTTATCAAAGTTGCCGGCGAATACTTTGACCCTGCTCTCTCTACCAATATGCCCTTAGTAGCGCCCGTCATACCCGCATAACGCTCTATCGTATTGTTTATATTTGTGAGCAGCCCTGTCGGCTCTACCGTACCGTCCGCCTGTACCGCACCGTCACCGTTTATTAAATCCTTCACATTATCCGGATCCTCTGATAGCGCTGCCTTAAACGCCGACTCATCAAACACCAACTTACCATTATCCTCATAGTCAGTCGAAACTGTTATTCCTATTTCTTTAAACTCATCGTACATGCTGCTCGGCAACACAAATCGCAACGAATCCATCAACGAACGCATATCGGTATCGTTAAACAACAGGCCCTTCTTTGCCTCTGTTTCCCACTTCTCTATCTCGCTCTCGCTCAGGCCGTCTCGCTCATCGTCCGTTAAAGGTTGGAAATCATTGTCCGGCATCTCAGATGAAAGATCGCCGATTTCTTCTAACATCTTGTTATACTCGTCTATCATTTCCTTCACGATCTCAGTAGTTGCATCTACATCAACCTCAGCCGTGAAAGTCACTGCCTCTGTGTCCGCTATGTAAGTTCCGCTCTCATCCACGCCAAACGTATCCTTCACCGTTATATTTAGACCGTCCACGCTTATCGTATTTGTCGAACGTGTTATCTCCATAGGACTTGTGGAACCGGCATACTCCACAAGGATAACCGCATCCTTGCCCTGCTCCACCTGATAGTCCGTGCCTGCCGTTCCGAACAGTGCATCCGCTACTGTGCCCGACAAGACTATAGCACCACTTGCACCCTTCTCATCCGATGTTACCACAAATGAGTCAGAGTTTGCTTGATACGCTATCTTTATGCCTATCTCGTCTGTCTCATTTATCTTGTCTATTATATCCTGTACCGAACTGTCCCAAGTTAAACCCAACTCGGTTAAGTCAATCTCGTCGCCTGCCGCATTTTTTATCGTCATAGGATCACTGCCACTGCCGCCTACACGAGCAAGACCCGAATCTGCCATGCTTTCATGCAAATTCAACCTATTAGAATCACCGGCTACTACACCGAACACACCCGAATCACCCAAGAAGCCACTTGTCGCACCCGTTAAAGTTAATACTGAACTCTCATCAGCCACTAACTCAAAGGTTCCTGTCGAGTCATCATACACAGGTGACGTTGTCTTAAACGAAAGCGATACCGTCGAATCCGCTCCACTCACCGCCTCTGCCTGCACCCTGCCGTACCCGAATGCATCGTCCAAGCCCTTTTGCATGTCAGCCATTATCTCAGTGAATGCTGTGTCCGCATCGTACTCACCTAAAGTTATCGTACCCGCCTGACCGTTATAGTCAAACTTAAACACAGCACCGCTAAACTGCTCAGCAAGATCCGCCGTACGCATTAAATCAGGCCCGCCTGTTCCTACCATGCCCGAACTCGATATGCGCTTCTCCGAATCCTCCATGTCACTTATTTTATCGCCACTCTCCAATATGCCTAAGGTTGTAAGTACATCTTCAGATCCTGAACCTATCATTACCTTGTTGCCCGCTGTATCTAAATTCTTGAGAACCATCTCGCCGCTTGAATTGACTTCAAACTTAACTACTTCATCCAATGTCTTTCCACCGGCTACTTCTACCTCACTCATCGCCTTATTGATAGATGCCGCCGCACTCTCTGCTGTCGTATAGTCATAGTCCTCACCATCAGGCAGACTCACCCTATAATTCGTCTCTCCATACTGTATCTGAAAGGACTTATTGACCAAATTACTCAGCTCTATCTCCGTACCCATATCAGTGGAAAAAGCATTCGTCAGTATCTGCCTATCTGATACATTCTTAGTCGAAGACATCTGAGCATCCTGCGCCAAGCTCTTTACCGCCAAGACGCTAAGTGTCTGCGAAGACGCAGCTGTGCCACTTACACTCAAATACTTACTGTTCTCTCCTACCGCAGTTACATCCGTCCTCGAAAACAAAGTAGAGCTCAGCAAATTCGACGAAGACGAGAACGAAGTATACTTTAGGCCAAATTCATACATACTACTCGTTATGCCCTGTATCGCCTCTTGCTCCCACTCCAACAACTGCTTTTTCTGCTCCTGTGCTTGTATCTTCAGCTCCGTGCCATAGGTCATGCTCTCTATCAAGGTGTCCCTATCAAGACCACTCGCCAATCCACCGTAGCCTCTTAAATCATTTACATATGAGCTACTTAAAGAACTTACAGAATCCATATTATTACCTCCACTATACAAAGAGCACAGCAAACCACGCCCTTACATCCTTCTATATGCTATACATCTCTCTTATCGTCCGCATTTTTAAAAACTTAATCACAAAATAAAATTTTCCGGAAAGATTATCTAAACCTTTCCGGAAAAGTTGCATTTTATATCAGCTCAAACACGCACTACCCTAATCTAACTAAATCAATCATTTTGAAGTAAGTATCATGGATGATGCGGATAACTCGCTACTTTCATGCAGGCCTTCGTTATCTCTACCGTCACCTGACCCTCATACTTCTTTGAGTAGTAATTTAATAGCGGCGATACATCCTTATTACCGGATACTACATACTTCGCCGGCAAATTCGTGAGTGCAAGCGCCACTACGTCAGCAACACAACGAGAGCATGTGCAACAGCCAAAACGAGTCAGATACTCGCCCACAGCCTCTGTTACAAGCTCCTCCATCACAGATACGAACTTAAACTCATGCTCAGATTCTATCGCCTCTCTAACTTCAGGGGTCGTTACCGCATCATATTTCAATTCTTCCTCCTTCTGCACCGGCGCTGCTGCCGGGCTCGCCTGCACCTGTACTACAGGTGCTACAGCCGGACTCTCCTGTACCTGTTCGACAGGCGCCTTCACAACGCTCTCCTGTACAGTCGGCGCTGATGGCTTCACCGCCTCATCTTGAAGCAACTCCTGCTCCAACACCGCTTTTATCCCGTCCGCTAACTTTGTTGACTCGTCCGAGGGCGACACCACCGACACCGTTTCTGGTGCACTCGCAGCCTCTGCCTTCTTCTGCTCCGGAGCTTCACTGACAGCATCACCACTACCGGATAGTAAGTTCAGCACATGCGCCGTCTTATTGCTTCTCTTTGCCATGCTCTATCCCCCTCGTCCGTTTTCCTTCATTCTTCTTATTGTCTCATCCACAAATTCCTTGTAATCCTTAGACACATTAGACCTCGGTGAATAGTCCGTTACACATATGCCGTGCGCCGGTGCTTCTCCTACCGCTACGCCCGTCCTTATCTTTGTATCAAATATGCTCGTACCTATCTGCCGTGCTACCGCTCCCGACATCTCCAATACGTCCTTTGAAAGATTTGTGTGGCGATTAAAACGTGTCAGCAATATGCCCAGAACTTGTAGATCCGGATTGACCGTACTGCGTACCGCTTCTACCGTCTCCTTTAACTGCACCAAGCCCACAAGGCTCAATATCTCTGCAGCCATCGGAATTATTAAGTAGTCTGCCGCCGCATAACCATTTATTGTCAATATATTCAGGGCCGGAGGCGTATCTATCACTATGTAGTCATACCTGTTGCCCGCCTGTTCCAACACACGCTTTAGTACAAGTTGACGCTCCTCACCCGTAAATATCAGCTCCGCTTCACTGAGCAATATATTTGAAGTCAATACATCTCCGTACTCCTCCGTCTTGCGTACCGCTTCCTCTACTCGCATCGTGCCCTTTATCACATCATATATCGAGCCGCCACTCTCTATATCCATGCCCAGACTAAATCCCAAGTTGCCCTGTGGATCTAAGTCCACCGAAAGAACTCGCTTGCCGAGCTTCGCTAAGCCCGCCGATAGTACACCCGTTGTTGTCGTTTTACCAACACCACCCTTTTGGTTCGTCAATACTATCGTTATCGCCATTTGCACTCACCCCTCTACTTCTTCTCGTACTCCTTTAATAACCTGCTCATTACACTCGCAAGCTCTATTACCTCAGGTTTCGATAACTGCGCATCCGCTCCCAGCTCTCTTCCCTTTATCTCCATCTCCTCATTTATGAGCGATGAGAATATGATGAGCGGTATACGCCTTAAATCTATATCACTCTTTATCAAGTCCGTTAGCTTATGACCGTCCATCTGCGGCATCTCTATATCCGTTATTATTAAGCTAACCTTCTCGTAAAAGTCCGAATCATGGCGTATTGAACATATGTACTCCCAAAGCTCCTGGCCATTATTGAACGTATACACATTCTCATAGCCCGCCCTCGACAAAGCATCCTTTATGACACTCATAAGCATCATTGAATCTTCTGCTACAAGGATATGGTGCTTCGAATGATCTTCATTGTTCTCCAACTGACCAAACTTGCTGAGATCAAATCCTGTCTGTGGCGCTATCTCTGATATGATCTTCTCAAAGTCTAATATTATTATCAACTTGCCGTCCACCTGCGTTATGCCCGTCGCTATTGTCTCCTCGCTCCTATTAAGTGTACGGTCAGGCTTATCTATATTCTTCCATGACATGCGCTCTATGCCCACAACGGAATGCACCCTAAACGCTATATTTATCTTATTGAAGTTAGTTATCATAAATAAGTCGCGAGGCTGACTCTCACTGTGCGCACCCGTTAAATAGTACGGTAAGTCGACTACAGTAAAAATCGTATCACGCGGCTTGAATATGCCTTCCACCGCAGGATGTGAATGCGGAATGGGACTAGCCCTGTCCGCCATCATTATTTCCCTTACCTTTGCTACATTTATACCATACATCTCATCATGTATAGTAAACTTCATTATCTCTATCTCGTTTGTTCCGCTCTCCAACAGTATCTCTGTTCTTGACATTCCTGCACCACCTCGTGTTTTCTTTTATATGTTATACGTTTTATTGCCCATGCACCTTATGTTCACTACGCCGCTGTCCAAGTCCAAACTCATAGTTCTTGCCATCGAACCTCCAACGTCCGTGCCAGATACACTTATCCCCTCTGCTCTCAATACCTGCTTTACCGCATCAATATTCCTCTGCCCTATGTTGCCCAAAGTACTTGTATCAAATGTCTGGAACATTTTTGCTCCACCCGCTATCTTACACACGTAATTTCTTTTATTGCCACCCATTATCGCCATCTTACGTAACATCGACTTTATGCCGGTATCCGCAAACTTATGCGGATGTTCCTCCACAGGCTTTTGTGACAAAGGTAATATTACATGCAACATCGCTCCCAATTTTATCTTCGGATCATACAAAGTTATTCCCACACATGAACCCAGTGCATATGTTATCAGTGTCCCACTTTGCCGTGCCATTTTCATGTCCGCTATTTGCACTACTACCGAACTGCTCATATAGGCGCGCCCAGCTTCCGTAATAAATTGACTAACGATTTTACACTGGGTACCATTAATAGACAAGATTCATGTTGCTGGGAGCCTATCATAAATTTTCCTGTAGTCATTAACAGCTTGTTAGTATCGTATCCGGCTACCGCCATAGGTATATTCAGCACCGCTCCCAACATATTGAGACCGGCCGCAGGTACCGATAAGCTTACATCCATGCCCGTTAGACCCGCTAACGCACTTACATACGACGAAATCACCATATTCCCTAACTCAGATATTGCGGAAAATGATATCTCGTCTATATCATCATAATCACTTATTTCCTTACCCATCATTATCTTCAAAGTATCACGTGCAAAATCCAGACGAGTTATCAACATCATCGCACCATCTATATCACCGCTCATCTCGGAAAACACCGCTATCACCGTATCCTCAGGGTCACCTAATTCTTTCACAGCCTCGCTAAAGCCCATGACCTTTATCTCAGGTAACTCTATCTTCACTTCAGTACTCAATATTCCTGATATCGCTGTTGCCGCATTTCCCGTGCCGATGCTGCCTATTTCTCGCACAACATCACGCCCAAATTCACCTATATCCTCATAGTTACTCATTACTCGCCCCCGTTCTCTTGTTAGTATCCCTATCAACGCAGATTATTTATTGTCTGCTCAACTTCGTCCGCTGTCTGCATCATACTAAGCACAAACGAATATGCCCTCGATGCCTCTATCGTTGCTGCCATCTCTCGTGCCAAATTTACATTCGACTGCTCCAAAAAGCCACGTACTACCTGTGCCTCCTGATTGTACATCGGTTGACCGTTCTTCTCGACAGGTACAAACTCATTCGTACCCACGCTAAGCATTCCATCCGTATTTACAAACATATACAGACCCGGATCCTCTGCCTCGCCTTCCTCGTCCATCACTATAGGATCACCTATCTGATTTAACACTAACTTGCCGCCATCCGTAGCTAAGTAATACTCCTCGTCACGCAAGGACATATAAAAATTGCCGTTTCTCGTATAACTCAACTCACCGCTTATAGGATCCTCCAACATGAAAAATCCTTCGCCCGATATAGCATAACTATACTCACCGCCCGGTACATACCCAGCCTCACTAAAGTCAGTATTTGTATGCGACATGCGTGTACCCGTTCCGGCTGATAGATTCACTCCGTCTGAGTCTAAACCACGCATATCATAGTACAGCAAGTCCTGAAACGACCAGGTCTTTGTCTTATACGCATTCGTATTCACATTCGCTATATTATTTGCCACAACATTCATCTTATTCTGCTGTGTGCGTGCTCCCAGTGATGCTGTGTAAAATGATGTATTCATACTTTTCTCCCATCCGACGCCCCCTATTGCGCCTTGCCACAATCTACTCTCACTGCACTACCTTATATTATACCGGTCCTAATTGACTTACCATCTTGCCTATTAACGTATCATACATTGTCATTATCTGTGCGCTACTCTGTAATGCACGTGAGCTTGCCATCATATCCGTCATTTGCTGCACTATATCCACATTGGATGACTCCAACGCCCCCTGCATCACTGTGCCGTTTATCGCCTGCGCCGCAGCCGTCGCACTAAACACTCCACTCGTCGCCTTCTCTAACTGCAAATCATAATCTTCAAAGTTTACTATCGCCAAACTGCCCAAGAGCTCGTCCGTCTCACCGTCATATATGTTTCCTAAGCTATCAGCTACTATGTCATCTATGCCGAGCTGTATGTCACCATTTAGCCCCTGTACCCTGCCGACGCCCTGTAACACCAAATAGCCCTCGTCGTCCAAAGAAAATGAACCGTTTCTCGTATACACATTACCGTCTTCCGACGCTATTGTAAAAAATCCGTCGTCCTCAAGTGCAAAGTCTAAACTGCGTCCTGTCAACTCAAGACCCGCCTGAGCATAGTCAGTATAGTTTCTGTCTGCTGTAACTATCGTGCCCATTGAACCGACCTCTGCCGCTCCAACCATAGGCTTATTGTTACTCCTATACGCTAACACCTCTTCAAAACTCGCCGTTATAAACTCATCAGACTTATAGCCCGGTGTCGAGACATTAGACATATTATTGCTGATTACGTTCAAGTTCCTCGTCTGCGTCAAAACACTCGATGTAAGATTGTAGTAACCTTGAAACATATTTCTCTCCCTTTCATTAGCGCTATTTCACGCTTTCGCCCATGTATGTCCTCAACTTCCGTATCGCATTTGAATGTATCTGCGATATCCTCGGCTCGCTCACTTCCATCACCTTAGATATCTCCCGCATATTGAGCTCCTCAGTATAATAAAGCGCCAAAACCATCTGTTCCTTTTCATTTAGCGTTCCTATGCCCTGCGCTAATATACTCTTTAGCTCCCTGTCCATAGCCTGCTCTTCAGGCTGCTCCTCACTATTATCAGACACCAACACCAGCGCCTTGCGACTGTCCTCAGTCTCGTCTATCGCTATATCCAAGGACAGCATAGACTGCAAACTGCCCTTGCCCATTATCTCTCGACACTTGTCTTCCTCAACACCCACAAGCTCAGACAGCTCCGCATACGTAGGCTCACGTCCATTAATCGCATAATACTTGTCCGTCGCCGCTACCATGTCCTTATAACTCCTGCGTACCGCCCTCGGCACCCAGTCCTTATCTCGTGCCATGTCTATTATCATGCCTCTTATTCGCTTGGTTACATAGGTCTCAAACTTTACATTGCGCCCGATATCAAACCTATCTATCGCTCGCATTAACATGACGACGCCCTCGTTTATTACGTCATCAACCTGCTCAAAACCCATATACACATTACGCATCTGCATCGCTTGCTTCTTGACTATGTGCAAATGTCGCATTGCTATCTCTTGCTTTATTTCAGGCCTGCCCGTACTGCGGTACAAAGCAAATAGCTCCTCATCACAGTAATCCGTTAGCTCATTGTCATAGACGCCCTTTGCCACACCCAAACACCTAATCCTTCTTTATACTGCCTATCGCCTGTATCTGTACATTGTTCGCAATCTCGTTAAACGCCAACACATAAACATTCGGATAAAACTGCTCCAGTAAATTGTACAAATGCGGGCGTATAACCTGACTTGTCAAAATTATCGCATCCTGTGACAACTCTTGGAATTTCTTCATACCCTCCGCTATCTGCGTCAGCATGAGCTGCATTATCTCCGGACTTATCGCAAGATACACGCCCTGCTCGCTCTTCGCCTTGCTCGCTACAAGCGCTTTCTCCAAATCCGAATCTATCGTCAGTACTCGCATCTGTCCCGCCTCGCAGAACCTGCGTGTAATTGTACGCTTTAACGCCGCTCGCACATTCTCCGTCGTACTCGTCAAATCCATGCCCGATCCCGCACTGTCCGCTATCGTCTCCAATATCGTATCCATGTCTTTTATCGGTATACCCTCTTTTAACAGTGCTACCAACACCTTCTGCAAGTTGCTCTGCGATATTATGGCAGGTACAACCTCGTTTACCAGATCCTCAGAAGTCTTCCTCGTATTCTCAAGCAACAAAGCTAATTCCTGCCTGCTCAGTAGCTCATACGCATGCTTCTTGATAGTCTCAGATAAATGTGTCAGCATTACCGACAAAGGATCTATAACCGTATATCCATATATTTCGGCTATCTCTTTATTCTCCGGCAATATCCATTTACTCGGTATGCCGTACGCAGGCTCTATCGTATCTATGCCGTCCACCGCTCCAGCTGGTGATGAAGGCTCCAATGCCAAAAAGTGGTCTACAAGTATCTCTCCACGCGCCACTTCCTCGCCCTTTACCTTTACGACATACTGATTCGTATGTAAACTCGACCTATCCCTCAAACGTACCGATGGTATTACAAAGCCCATACTCTGTGCATATTGGCGCCTGAATATTACTATCCTATTTATCATCTTGCCGCCTGACGACTCGTCCACCAATGGAATCAAGCTATACCCAAACTCCATCTCTATAGGCTCTACACCCACTAAAGAGTACACATTGTTTATGTCCCTGTAGTACTCCTCCTCTGTCGCAACGACCTCCTCCGGCTCCTCTCGTACTAAGGCTGCCTGCTCCGACTGCTGTTTGATATTCGCCGTAACCCTCAATCCCAACGCCATAAATGCCGCTGCAAACAATAGCATCGGTATCATCGGCATTCCCGGTAAAAATGCCAGTACCACCAGAATTCCACCTGTCATCATGATGGCACGAGGCTGCGCCAAAAATTGCTTCGATACGTCCTCGTTCAAACTGCCTTCAGACACAGCACGCGTTACTATCATGCCCGTCGAAGTCGATATGAGTAGTGCCGGAATCTGTGAAACCAGTCCATCGCCCACCGTAGCTATTGAATAAACCGATATTACCTGTTCCAAACTCATCTGATGCGATATTATTCCAACTGCCGAACCGCCTATCAGATTGACTACCGTTATGATTATGGACATTATTGCGTCGCCTTTTACTATCTTCGTCGCACCATCCATCGCACCGTAAAAATCAGCCTCACGCTGTATCTTTGAGCGCCTCGCCTTTGCCTCCGCCTCTGTCGTCAGTCCCGAACTTAAGTCCGCATCTATCGCCATCTGCTTGCCGGGCATCGCATCAAGTGTGAACCTCGCAGCTACTTCCGCTACGCGCTCTGCGCCCTTTGTGATTACTATAAATTGTACCAATACAATTATGATGAATATTACAAGTCCCACAAACACATTGCCCTGCAACACAAAGTCGCCGAACGATTTGATTACCTGTCCCGCTTCACCCTGATTTATCAAAATATTTCGTGTCGACGAAACATTTATGCCAAGTCTAAACAATGTCGTTATCAGAAGCAAGGACGGAAATATTGAAAACTCCAACGGCTCCCTGATATTCATGCTTATCAGCAATATCACCAGTGACAATGAAATATTTATTATTATCATGACGTCCAAGAAAAAAGGACTCATGGGAATTATCAAAAGCAGTACTATAACAATTACAAACAGTGCTACCGAATTGTTAAGTATTCGTCTCATCTTCTACCTCATCTTGTTCTTTAGTCTGTATACATAGACCAGAATCTCGGCTACGGCCGTATAAAATCCTTCCGGTATCTCCCGGTCAACGTCCGTCTCCGAATATATGGCTCGTGCCAAGGGCTTATCTTCAATAACCACTACCCCGTGCTCCTCGCCCACTCGCACTATCCTAAGTGCAAGCTCATCCACACCCTTTGCTATTACCACAGGCGCTCTGTTTCGCTCCGTATCATACGCCAACGCCACCGCATAGTGCGTCGGGTTCCTTATTATTACATCCGCATTCGGCACCGCTTGTATCATCCTACTACGTGCCCGCTGACGCTGTAATTCCTTTATCTTGCCCTTTATCTCAGGATTACCCTCTGTCTGCTTATATTCCTCCTTTATCTCCTGCTTCGACATACGTATCTTGCGCTCATACTCCCAACGCTGAAACATATAATCGAAAAACGCAACAAAAGCAAACACTATAGTAACCGTGAATATCATCTTCATGCATAAATCAAATATAAACGCCACAGATGACGCTATATTCATATCCATTGTCTTTATTACATCCACAAGATAATCTCTCATCAATGTATACACAATAAAAACCAAAAGAACTATCTTTAACATATTCTTTATCAACTCAACAAAATTCTTGAGTGATACTATCTTCTTTATCCCCTGCAAGGGACTTAGTCTATTTAACTTAGGGTAAAAGCTCTTAGCCGTAAATAAAAAACGTGTCTGAACTCCGTGCGCTACTATTGAGACCAACACACATATAAACGCCAAAGGTAATATCGAGTACGCCGCAGCCTCCAAAAATTCTACCGAATAGCTCGCCGCATTCTGTGCCGTAACACTATCAACCGTACCTACTAAGCCCAAAAACTTCGTCATCATCCCACCTGCGTGCTCATACACCAATGGGAAAAGAAACTCCAAAGACATAAACGCCACAAGAACAAACACTACATTTACTACGTCCTTGCTCTGGAAAATGTTACCTTCTTTTCGTTCGTCTCTTCGTTTTTTAGGGGTAGCTTTTTCGGTTTTTGAATCTGCGGGCAAATTCGCTCACCACCTTCTTTAACCGCTCAACCTTAACATCTCTCTCATCGCTGACACCATGTCCGTCACTACGTCATTTAGATATTCGCCTATAGGCGTTATCATGAACATCAATATCACTATTCCCATTAGCACTCTCAACTGTATGCTGAGTACAAACAAGTTTATCTGAGGTATTATCCTCATCAAGAGGCCTATTGCCACCTCCATCAAAAACTCAAACGCTATCACAGGTAATGCCATTTTGACTGCTAAGCCTATACATTCGGTGAATATGTAAAGTATCGCATCCACCGCATCGTCACCTATGCTCACCTCTCCAAACGGTACAACATGCTGTGAACTTAAAAATATCTGTATTACTGCTAAATGTCCGTCTACCGCAAAAAACAACAGTAGAAAGTATATCTGCAGTATGCTACCACTCAAGGGCATCTGTACTCCGCTTTGCGCATCATACACGTTCGCCATCGCTAAGCCCATAGACGAGTCCATTACCGCACCCGCATACACCGCTATCATATCGAACAGTTGCATAGTGAAACCTAATACAAAGCCTAAAGCAAATTCCTTTATCAGTAGCACTCCAAACACTATCGCTGAATTTACCTCTATACCCTCAAACATCAAACTCGGATATATTATCAGCGCTAATGTAAATGACAAGGCTACCCTGAACGTGCCGGGTATATTCCGTCGCCCAAACACCGGGTTTAACAGTATTGCTCCGAACATCCGCATCAATACCAACAAAAATAACAGAAAGTCCGGCGTTCCTGCCAGTAACATACGCTATGCCCTACCCTTCGGCTATGTAAAATAGTATGCTCTTGAAAAAATCCTGTAATCCACTCAATATCGTGCTGCCCATCACCACAAGTAACACCGCTATAACTAATAACTTCGGCACAAACGATAAAGTCTGCTCCTGTATCTGTGTTGCCGCTTGTAGTATCGATATTAGCACGCCAACAACCATCGCTCCCAATAATATCGGTCCACCGAACGTTATCGCCATCACAAACATCTCATAGAATATATCGCCTATCTCTCCGCTTGTCATCTCGGCACCTCATACACTCCCTATAAATTGAAACTCCGTACCATGCTCGTAAATAACAGCTCCCACCCGTTCACCGTCACAAACAACAACAGCTTAAACGGTAAGGATATAGTCGCAGGCGGTAACATTATCATTCCCATTGACATCAGTGTGCTCGACACTATCAAGTCTATCAATAAAAAAGGTAAAAACAACAGTAAACCCGACGTAAACCCTCGCCCCAACTCACTCGTCATAAACGCCGGCACTATAACAGTTAAGGGTAACTCCTCCGGATCCATCTCCTCCGTTATATCGGCAAAACCCACAAACAAATTCAATGCACTGATATCCGTATTAAGTAGCATGAAGTCCTTCATCGGCGCTATAGCACTATCCACCGCTTCCGTCTGACTGATCTCCCCATTTACATACGGTTGATACGCCTCCTCATTTATACGCTCCAAAACCGGACTCATTATGAATAATGTCAAAAACAAGGCTATGCCTATAAGTACCATATTCGGTGGTGTCTGCTGTAGACCCATGGCGTTTCTTGTAAACGAAAGTATGATGATTATCCGCACAAATGACGTCATCATCACTACTATCGATGGCAAGAGCATTAACACCGTGAGCATTGCCAATATTTCCAGCGTTGGCACCTGCTCAGCGTTTATGCTTATAAGAGCGTCTGTATTCATTCTCCACCGCCCTTCTTTCTCACCTTGTCCATTATAGACTTAAAGCCGGGTGGGTTAAAGTCCTCTACTGCACCAAGGTCGCCTAAGTCCTCCTCCTTGAGTTCCCTAAGCACACTTACGCGCTCAGAACTTACGCCCAATAGCAAACATTCATTGCCCACCTTTACTATCGCCACTGAGCTATCTTGTGACAAGACCGCCCTATCTATTACCTTTATGTGCCTCGAACCTACCCTCAGCCGACTCGATTTGCCCACATAACGTGTTACCACATACGCAAGATAAAGAACAAGCGCCACCATTATTACAGCTTGTACGCCCGTGACTATGGCATCTAACATCCTTGTCGTTTCTCCTTATCCCTCGCCCTTAAAATAATGACAAGTCGTTATCTAATATCTCTGTTATTCTTATACCGAAGCTGTCATCTACAACTACTACGTCGCCCTGAGCTATACACTGCCCATTTACAAGTAAGTCTACCTGCTCGCCAGCTAACCTATCAAGCACAACCAACGACCCCTTGTTGAGCTCTAAAACGTCCTTGACCAGTTTCTTAGTGCGACCTATCTCTACAGATACCTCAACCGGTACACCCATGACCAAATCCAAATTCGAATCCGGCATCGCTGCCGCACCACTCTGACCGAAATTCGGACGCGGTGCTGAATCAACCTTTATCTTCTTCGCTGATGCATCTCGTGGACGTGACATCTGCATCTGTGTAAGCTCAAGCTGCTGCTTCATTAGCTCCGCCATCTGCGACAACGCATCCGTCAACTGATTCGGCATAGCTGCAGCCTGCATCATAGGCTGGGGTGCAGCATATGCTGCCGGCTCCACATAAACAGGTGCCGGTACTGCTACAGGTGCCGGTGCCGCTACAGGTGCCGGTGCCGCTACAGGCTCTTGCGAAGATAACTGTATCGGTGCCGCTACCGGTGCTGCTGCAGGTACTGGTACCTCCAATACAGGTGCAGGTGCAGGTGCCGGCTCTCCAAAATCAGGCATTCCGTCTTGGAAAAAGCCCCCCACTATCTCCTTTGCTAACTCAACAGGTATGAGATATATAAACTCACTCTCTACCTTGTCACTTATCTTAAGGTCAAAACTGACCTCTATCATAGTGTCCCTATCACCAAAGTACTTCTGCTTAAATACCTCATTATCCGATATGGGAAACACTACAGGTGTAGATATATCTACTACCCTATCAAGAAGATCCGACAATGCTGTCGCTGATGCGCCCATCATCTGATTCATGACCTCGCCCACGGCACTCGTCGTTATCTCATCAAGCTGAAACTCCTCGTCCGACATCTCGTAGCCCATAAGCATACCTATGATCATACGTATATCATGACGCTTCAGTATCATCACATTACTGCCGGGTAAACCCGACACATTCTCTATTTCTACTCCGATCGCAGGTTCTAAATCCTCAAACTCAAAACCCTCACGAGACTGTACAGTTACAATAGGTGTAGTTATATCCACTCGTGCATCCAGCATCGTCGATATCGCCGTTGCCGCCGAGCCTAAGCTGATATTAAGTACTTCACCTATAGCATCTACTTCCATCTCTGATAAAACTTTTTGTTCCATACGCATCTTCTCTTTCCGGCTTCAGCAGCGCCCTTTTATTTTCCTATCTCTAATGCCTTCTCTATCATCTGCTTTAATGCATTATACGCCGTTATGTTCGCCTCGTACGAACGTGTCGCCGCCATCGCATCCGCCGTCTCTTTTATCAAATCAACATTAGGTAAATACACATACCCATCCTCGTCTGCATCGGGGTGCTCGGGGTCGTATACTGCAGGCAAGTCACTGTCATCCTCTATTATCTCAGACACAAATACGCCACCCGGACTATCTGTGCTCATCTCTGTATCCAATATTGTCTTAAAGTCACTCTGCTCTGCCTCAAACACAACCATCTTCTTACGATACGGCGTTCCATCTGCCGTCCGTGTCGTCTCTATATTGCTTATGTTCTCTGCCGCTATGTCGAGCCTTATCCGCTGTGCTGTCATTCCGGACGCACTTATATTTAATGAACTCAAAAACATTTTGCCTATACCCCCCTTCTTTTTGTCACATCAGTAACTGCTTATCCCAATACTTTACCGACCGCTTCCAATATCCTATTCGGCTTAAAGGGCTTTACTATAAAGTCTTTCGCTCCGGCCTTAATAGCATCTATAACTATTGCCTCTTGACCCATCGCAGAGCACATTATCACTGTCGCTCCCGGATCATGCGCCTTTATAGCCTTCAACGCATCCAAGCCGTTCATATTTGGCATCGTTATATCTAGTAACACTAAGTTCGGACTCTCCGACTTATACATCTCTACCGCTACCGCGCCATCCGGTGCCTCACATAACTCCGTATAACCCGCCTTCGTAAGCGTGTCCTTTATCATCATTCTCATGAATGCTGCATCATCGACAACCATTATTTTTGCCATTTCCCTTTTCTCTCCTTTAACTTTTTTCTACTCTGACTGTTTTGTCTCCGCTTCCTCGTCCAGTCTCTTGCTTATTTGGATCGCTGTGTTCTTATTATACACTCCAAGCTGTCCTGCAAACCACGGCTGTCCCTCTACAAATAAAGTTATTTCCGCATCCTTAGGCTTATTTAAATCTATTACGTCGCCCACGTTCAGCCTGAATATGTCCTCTAAATTAACCGATGCTCCGCCTAACTCCGCACGTATCTCCATTGTGCTCTTATTTATGCTCTGCATGATATTATCACGCGTCTGCATGTTCTTGTCACCCAGTCCATCCGTGTACTTCTTCTTCTCCATCAAAGTGAACACGTCCATCAATAATGTGCCGGGTATGCACACGGTTATTATTCCATCCGCATTGTTTATCTTTACATTCATCAACACGATTACTACCGACTCATCCATACTAATGTCCTGAAATAATGCCGGATTTTCGTCTACGTACGACTCGCCTATCTCAAACTCCGCATAGTTTACCCACGCACTGTTAGTAGCACCCAGTATGCTCTCCATCGCCTTCTTATACAGCACAAGCTCTAACTCCGTATACTCATACTGAAGGTCAATATCAATCTCTTCTTCCCCTGAGCCGCCCAGCATCCTGTCCATCATACCTACCATAAGTTTCTGACTTACATGAAACAGTACCGGATGCTCCTTGTTCTCATCTCCGGGTACCATCGCATTCATTATCATCATTACGTCTGTATCATTGATCATATTGTAAAACTCAAAGAATCGCTGCTCCTCAAGCGATATTATCTCTGCCTCGCACACCATACGCAATATCCCGTTCAGCCGTAGCGACACAAGCCGAGCATAGTTGTCATATATGCTCTTGAGCTGTTTTAACTTGTCCTTTGTGAACTTCTTGGGACTGCTAAAGTCATAGTTACGCCAATTACTCTGCTCTTCTGCCACCGGCATTGCCACTGACGGTGCCGCCTGTGCAACCGCCGGAGTCGCTACCTGTTCGTTGCTCTCAGCCGCCACTTCCCCGCCACTGTCCGAGCCACTCATCATTGAGTTAAATAACGCATCTATCTGACTTTGAGATAATACATCTGCCATTTCATCACTTCGCTTTCCTGCCCCTAATTGAGTACCTTACCCTTAGCTGTCTATATTGTCATATACCTCCTCGTAATACTGATCGAAGGTCATATCTATAGAGCCGGTCTTTGTTATCAGTATCTCAACTCTCCGGTTCTTTGCTCGCTCCTCTTCAGTCTCAAATGACGCTATAGGCCGATATTGACCATAGCCCAAGCTCACCATCTGCTCAGGATTAAGCGAAACTTTCTCCTGTAAATACGCCACAACTACCGCCGAACGTGTCGCCGATAGTACCCTGTCATTCATTACCTCACTCGGTATGTCAGGGTGCGCCTGTGTCGTATGTCCCAAAACGTGTAACTCCGCTATAGATTCAGAGCCGCTTACCACTATCTCTGCAAAGGAGTCTAACACTACTTTGCCCTCTTCTTTCAACACCGCACTGTCTCCATCGAAAAACACCGTATCGTTAAAGCGTATAAATTGATAGTTGTCGCCCTGCGCTATCTCTATATCTACCATCTCTATACTCTCATTCTGCAATTCCTGCAGATCCGCATACATCTCCTCAAACTGTGCATCTATCTCCGTCGTCTGACCCGTAGCAGGATTCGGCGCATTGTCCACATGCTCCGCCTCTACTATCGAAATTACCTCAGCATCCGGATCAAAGCTTCGTACCAAATTGTCCCACTTTACCTGATCCACCGATGATATTGAATACAGCAACACAAAAAAGCACAGCAGCAGTGTAACCATATCGCCATATGTATCCATCCAGCTTGGGCCGCTCTCCTCTTCCCTTTTCGCTCGCTTCATTCTCGTTCTCCTTGTATCCTTAATACATCAAGCTTACGCTTTTATGTAGTATTACCCCTATTTCTTCGATTTCTTTTCCTTCTTGGGCTTGTCGCCGCCTTCGCCGCCACCTTCTTCACCCATTATCTTATCCTTCTTCTTCTGATGTAACTGCAATGCAAGCTTCTCCTTCAAGTTCTTTGGATTCTCGCCCGCCTGTATGCCTATTACACCCTCTATTATTATAGATTTATACAAAATCTCTTCTTCATTTCTAATCTTAAGCTTCTTTGCTATCGGTGCAAATATCAAGTTAGCTAGTAAACATCCGTACAAAGTCGTTACGAGCGCTACCGACATACTCGCTCCCAATGAACTCGAAGCGTCCGAACTCAAATCGCCCATCGCTTCAAGCATGTTTATAAGACCTATCAAGGTTCCTATCATTCCAAACGCCGGTGCAAAAGCCGCAAGCTTATCATATATAGCTATCTCATCACCATGACGCTTGTCCATATTGGCGACCTCCGTCTCCAACATCTCTCGCACCTTGTCCGCTTCAACAGCATCTACCACCAACATTACGCCCTGCTTAAAAAACGGATCCTCTAAGGTATTTGCCTGCTCTTCCAACGCAAGCAGTCCATTCTTTCGCGCTATCTGAGCAAACTCCACCAAAGTCTCTATTACAGGCTCAGGTAAAAACGCCTTGCCCTTTATCAACTTTGAAAAGTGCTTTCCCACATTCTTCAACATACTAAGAGGAAAGCTCGCTATTACCGCAGAAAAAGTACCGCCTATAACTATGGCTATACTTGCGGGATCTATAAATGTTGCTATTTGTCCATCTTGTAATATTCCGATTACAACTACCACAAACCCTATAGCTATGCCCAGAATGGTTGTAATATCCATGCCCTAGTCCTCCCAGTTAAACTTCCTGTTTATGCATTCATTGTAAAACTGTGTTATCTGTCGCACTATCTCGCTTCTCTCATCTTTTACTATATGATAGCGCCCATTCATCATTATTATCTTTGACTCAGGTATTATCTCTATGTACTCTATCTGCAAGGGATTTATCAGTATCGGCTCGTCATTTAACTTCTTTAGTTCTATCATCTCTTATCCTTTCACCGTATCATAGTGGTGAGACTTTCCCTCACCACTATGATAAACTGTTTATCGCCTTTGGTCAAGTACCCTTTAGCGTTTCATATTGACAAGCTCTTCCAACATCTGATCCGTCACCGTGATTATCTTCGTATTTGCCTGATAACCTCTCTGTGTCGTGATCATATTCGCTATGTCCGTCGCCAAGTCAACGTTCGACATCTCAAGGTAGTTACTGCGTATCATACCCGTCGCCTGCGTCGTCTGTATTGCCGTCGCCGTACCTGCATTTGCGCCTATCGTATAGTAGTAACCCGCAGACTGATCCAAACCATTTATGTTCTCCACGGATGCCACCGCTATCTTACCTATAGTCACCTTATTATTGTCAGCGTCTATGCCCGTTACCGTGCCATCCACGCCTATCTCCACCGACTGTATATCATAACGTGTCGGAGGTGTCGTCGTGTCGTCCTCTATAGGTATCTGTATTGGGCTTATAAGATCCGTCGAAAACACGCCCGTATTATCCGCAGGTGTCTGTGTACCAGTGCCGTCACCGTTAGGTGCCGCTGGATCAAGACTGAAACCATACACATAACTACCGCTGTCGTCAACCAAGCAGCCCTGATTGTCTATCCTGAATATACCGACCCTCGATAAATTCACGCCGCCAGCTGCTAAATTAGCGCTTTCGACTCCGAATGTCGTTGGGTCCGTCGGATCACCCTCAGGCCAACCGCCGACGATAAAGAAGCCAGTGCCGTCTATCATCGCATTCATGCCGTGGCCCGTATAGCCCCAGCTACCCGTTGCAAAGTTCGTCGATATCGAACCCATATTTACACCGTAGCCGAGCTGCGAGCTGTTTACACCGCCCGTGCCGCCTTCTACCGGATTTCCCCCAGCGCCGTTAGTCACATTCTGATACACCGCATCCTGAAAGTTAGCCGTCCTCGTCTTAAAACCCCATGTATTTACGTTCGCTATGTTGTTACTTATTACGTCCATCTTCGATTGGTGCGCTTGTAGGCCCGATATGGCCGCAAACATTGATTTAACCATTTTATGCAGTCCTTTCTCTGACTTTACGTTTGCCGTAAGCAGTATTGCATGTCGCACAATACTCTAAACCCCCATAAATGGTCCAGCTTACATTATTACGGCTCCGTCTATATTTGTAAAGATCTTCTCCCGCATCTCGAGCGCATTCATTGTCGTAATCACCAAATTGTTCGGTACATTCACCACAAAAGCACTCTCTGTGCCTATAACCACCACGTCCTTTGCACCCTTTTCACGTGCCTTCTCTATAGCACCCTCAAGTCCGCTCTTAAGCTCCTCCGTGAAGTCAAGGCCTCGCTCATTCATTCGCTGTATCGCATGTTTGGAAAACTGTACGCCACTACCGTTTAGCTCCTTTGTCAGTACATCCGAAAAACTCGTCGTACCACTCGGCTTTACTCCCGACTTTAAAGCTATATCATGATTTAGCCGCAGTTTGCCAATCTCACTTAAGTTTTGTATTGACATCTCTTTCTCCTATCCGAGTCACAAAGTCAATGCTCAACCCGTTGCTCCGTCTGTTCCGGCAGCCGTATCAGTCGTATCGCCCGTACCTTCTGTGCCTCCAGTTCCGTCCGTCGGAGGTATTTCCTCTGTCGTGCCGTCGCCCTCGTCCACAGGCGGTACTTCCTCAGTGCCCTCTTCAGGCGGCGTTAGATCAGGAATAGCTCCCACCGACATTATCTGCGACAAGGTATAAGCATTCTCGCCTATAAATATCAAAGGGTCTTCTCCCAACAACACGCCCGTTACCACGCCCGTTGATGTTGAACCCGTATATGCTCCACTCTCGTCGAGCTCCGCTACCGTAATCGACTGACCTACCATTGACATCGAGTAACTCGTTGCATTAATCTGTGACATCTGCGTTATCGCTTCTATCATCTGCATCTGCACCATCTGATTCATCATCTCCGCCGTGTCCATCGGATTATCTGCATCCTGGTACTTGATCTGTGTCGCTAACAGTGTGTAAAAATCATTGATGTCAAGCGACCCGTCGCCCGTAGCATTCGCCATCGACGTCTGAGACAACACACTGTAATTCGGTTGTGTTACTCCACCTACACTACTCATTTCTGCTCCTTTCACAACGATGAAACTAAACCTAACCTGAGCTGCTGTGCAAAGCTTGCACTATCTCCGTAAGCGCCTATTTTATCTTCGTCGCCCTTACGCTCTCGCTCTCTGCTCTGCCTTTGGTTTTGTCCCTGCTGTTCGTTTTGCTGTAGATAGTCCGCCGCCGGCTTATCCACAACCACCTGCGTCTCACTGCCCGACCTGCTCTCAATTATCGCCGCTAACTCTCCCGCACTCTTTGTCAGTGCATTCATCGTATCCGAATCTGTACAAACGATAGATATTATCGCTCGCCCCGACTCATACGTCGCCTTGATCGTCAACTTACCCAGATACTGAGGTTGTAGCTCTATCTCGAACATATTGTTGCCCTGATCAAGCTTCTCTGCTATCTGTGTGCCTAGCTCATTGAGATAACTACTGTTTAGCACTTCCGTTGCACTCTGTGGCTTCGTAATCATGTCCAATGCTGACGTTCCTGTATTTCCAGCAGCCACGACCACTGTCTCCTCAACGGTCGTAACTTTCTCCGCCTTCTTGCCCATTCCCACGTCTGCCATGCCTAACTGCTTCGTATTGCCATCTGTCATTAATGTCTCTGCCGCAAATCCCGGTAACTCACCTGATGTATCAGCTACCGATAACTGCTCTGCTTCACCCTGCATGAACGCCCCTAAAATGTCGCTCAACGGATTTTCACCGCTCCGATCTATTAGTGCACTCAGCACATCAGCCGGTTTCACCCTGCCTTCTTCACTCGATAGAAGTGCCTGAAACTGTGCCATTAGTGCAGGTGTAAACAATACCGTCTCTCCACTCTCATCGACATCGCTCGATTCAGACTGCATCCCACTCTGCTTCGTCTCTGCCTTATCGGCCTGCGTCCTGCTCTTCATTACATCCGAAAACTCACGTTCCACGCCCTTATCACTTGTACTGTCTCTTGTGCTGTTAGTCGAAGTACTCTCTGCCTTTGACGTGCCCGCATTAGCCATCGGGATCTGTGCCATTGTTGTTTGCATATATTCACCTCCTTCCTCTATTTCTATATAGTGAACCGCTTCTCACACGGCAACTACCTCGTTCCGCCCGAGCTCGTATTAGACACAAATTCCTCTATGAACTTCTCCTCTGCTCGACGGACATCCTTGTCATACTCCTCCCTACGCTTGTCCTTGAGTATGTCTATGGATTTCTTATCTTTATTCGCCTCTACTATCTCACTCATTTTCGCTTCAGCTTCACGCTCCAGCTCACTTATCTTGCGTCGTACTATGCGCATCTTCATATTCTGACTCTTTATGTAGCCCTCATACACCTGTACCACACATATGGTACAACCGTTGCGCTTCTCATCCTCAAGCTTAGCTCCACACTCCCGCTCCTCATGCTCTAACACTCTGAGTAGCTCCTCTTGAGCTCTGATTAATTCTAATATCTGTGCATGTTGTATCAACAGATTATTGACCACCTGTTCTCTATAACTCAACACACGATCTAAGGAAAATTCAAATTTCTTCACTGTATTCCTCCGATTATTGATCCACGCTCTATGCCTACACTATCTCTCGCATCATCGCCAAGGTCTCTTCATAATCGAAACTTTCCTCTATCTTCTGACTCAAAAACCGTCGTACACCTTCTATCTTGCTCATCGCCGCATCCAAACGCGGGTTAGAGCCTTCCTTATACGCTCCTATAGATATCAAGTCCTCATTCTTCTCATACTCACTCAATATCTCTCGTACCGTAGAAGCTAACTTATAATGCTCATCCTCCGCTATAGTTACCATCAAACGTGATATGCTCGCACTGACGTCTATCGCCGGGAACCTATTTGCATTCGCTAACTTTCTACTCAATATAATATGGCCGTCTAATATACCTCTTACAGTATCCGCCACCGGCTCATTCGTATCATCACCCTCGACCAAAACCGTATACACGCCCGTTATTGAACCCTCGTTAAACATTCCACTACGCTCCAATAACTTCGGAAACTCTGCATATATAGATGGCGTATAGCCTCTCGCCACCGGCGGCTCGCCCGTCGCTAAGCCTATTTCCCTCTGCGCCATCGCAAAACGCGTCAATGAGTCCATCATTAATAACACATTCTTACCTTGATCTTTGAAGTATTCCGCTATTGTCGTCGCCACCAATGGGCATTTCATCCTAAGCATCGCAGGCTGATCTGATGTAGCCACCACCAATATCGAACGCTTCATGCCCTCAGGACCCAAGTCACGTTCAACAAACTCACGTACTTCCCTACCACGCTCACCTACAAGCGCTATTACATTTATGTCCGCCTCTACATTGCGTGCTATCATGCCGAGCAATGTACTCTTTCCGACTCCACTGCCGGCAAATATGCCTATTCTCTGTCCCCTACCTATGGTATTTAGGGAGTCTATCGCCTTTATACCAAAATGCATGCGTTCCCTGATCGGCGGTCTGTCCAAAGGGTTTATCTTCGGATTTTCTACGTAGTAAAATCGCTCGCTCGGAAAATCGCCCTTGCCGTCCATCGGCCTGCCCAAAGCATCTACTATGCGACCCTTTAAAAACTGACCCACCGGTATCTTGAGACGCTTACCGGTATTTCTGACGAAGCTATCCGTTCCTATGCCCGGCACATCGTCATACGCCATTAGCTGTATCTTATCTCCCTGAAAACCAACTACCTCGGCCGGAATCTGCCGTCTCTGCTCCTCATTATATATGAGTACTATATCGCCTATGTTCGCCGTACCACCCGATGCTGTCATGGATATACCCGTCACATTCTCTATCTTGCCTATCCTGCTCACGGTATCCGCACTCTTTATTACAGCCGGTAGTTCTTTAAACATATTTAAATTAGCTCCTTACTGCCTCGCCAAATTAGCACCTTACTGTCTTGCGTTATTCAGAATTTCCTTGATATTCTCTATCTGTGTCTTAACACTGATATCCATAATTGCGTCAGGTGTCTCGATTATACATGTGCCCGGCTCCGTCTCGTCGATCATTACAAGTTTTACACTCTCCGCTATCTTCGATACACTCTTAATAAAGCCAGCATCACTCTGAATGTCCACATTCTCATCCGTGCGACCTATATATATCTTCGCCCAAGCTACACGCTTCATCTTCTCCGTCGCAGCAAGTATCATACGACCAGTTACCTCACTGCTTGACCTCAAACTAGCATGCACTATCTTCTCGCCTATCGCCAAAGCTATATTCCTTAGATCGTCTATATAGAGCTCAAGTATCCGCTCTTTCTCCTCGGATATCATACGTAACTCCTCTGCTACCCTCAAAGAATGTGCGCCCAGACGCGCTTCGAACTCCGCATTGACCTCTTCTGTCGCCTCCAAGGTCCCGGCACGCCGCCCCTCTTTCTTGCCCTCGTTCAGCCCCTCTTTATAGGCTATGTCCCTGACTTGCTCGGCCTGTTCGCGTGCCTCAGCCAAAATCCGCTCCGCCTCAGCTTTAGCATTTTCAAGTATCTCCAACGCCTCTGCCTTCATCGCACTTACATCGACGTCTTGCTCATCAGAACCGTCTAGCCCCTCGTCTTCTGCGTAGTTGTCAACGAAATCATCACTCGACTTCTTTTCCTCTACGCTCAAATCGCCCGTCAGTATAAACTCACGACTCAATCGATATGGTGCCACCTCACGGCCCTTATTGTCTCCGTCTTTAAGTACATTAGGCAATTATCTCATCCTTTCCGCCGCCCTTGCCGAGTACTATTTCACCCGCCTCGTCAAGCTTCCTGATGATTCCAACTATGCGCTGCTGTGCCTCTTCTACGTCACGCAGACGCACATTGAATGTAATCTCCAAATCGGACTGTATTGCTTCCGCCATTCTCGAAGACATATTCGAGAAAAACGCCTGTAACATATCCGGCCCTGCATTCTTCAAGGAGAACACAATGTCCTTCGTATTGCAGTCTCTTATGAAACGCTGTATCGAATGCTTGTCCATATCCAAAATATCCTCGAACACGAACATGCGTTTCCTGATCTCTTCCGCAAGCGACGGATTTTCCTTGCTCATCTCGTCGAATATGTACTTCTCGTTCGCCCTGTCCATATGGTTCATGACACCGGCTATATAATCTATGCCGCCGACTTCCGTAAAGTCTGTCGTCAGGACGCTCTCAAACTTCTTCTGTAGCTGGCTCTCTATCGCCTTAATAACCTCAGGTGACGCGCTCTCCATTGTTGCTATATTCTCAACAACCTTCAAACGCGTATGCTCCGGTAACTCAGCTATCAGACCTGCAGCTTGCCCCGGTTCCGCATACGATAATATTAGCGCTATCGCTTGTGGTCGTTCCCCCTGCAACACCGAGAACAAGCTCTTTGTATCCATCTGGTGAATAAAGTCAAACGAGCGTGTCTTTAGGAACCTATTCATCCTATTTAACAGCTCACCCGCCGCCGCCTCACCATAGGTCTTCTCCAAAACAGAGCGTGCGTACTCTATTCCGCCCTCCGTTACCACCTTTCGAGTCAGACAAGATTTATAAAACTCATCCAACACCATAGATGTGTCCTCATGCGACATGTGCCCCAACTTCGCAAGCTCAAGCGTCAGACGCTCAACATCCTCCTCGTTGAGATACTTATACACCGCAGACGCATTCTCTACGCCCAACGACGCAACCACTACCGCAGCCTTGCGCTCTGCCGGTATATCTAAGGTCTTCAGAACATCGACAACTTCATTGACGTTTTCTACACTTTCTACGTCTTCACTGTCATTCTTATTCCCCTTGCTACCCTTTTTCCCCTTACTATCCATCTGCTGGCTCACCTCCGTTTATCCACATCTTAAGCATGGACGCGGAAATTTCCGGGTTATCGCTCGTAAACTCTCTGAGCATATCTCGTAGCTGTACGCTCTTGTCGTCCCTCATCTCATAATCAGCCTCATTCAACGCATCCAGGGCTGCCGCTATATCCGCTGCCTGCGCAGCTTCAAACGCCTTGACTCGCTCTTCCTCCGCCTTGCGCGCCTTCTTCTTTTTACTTCTGGTCACCATAACTACTATTATGATGATTATCAGCAAAATTATTGCCGCTCCTATCGCAAGCAATAAGGGGTTTTGTATCACAAAGTTTATTACAGAGTCGTCCACAGGTCCCGTTGAAGTCTCGTCACCGGCTCCGTAAAACGGTGCACTTATCACAGTTATCTTCTCCGCACGCAACTCTGTCGGTATTCCTGTCGCATTGCCGACCAAATTCGTTATCTGCTGTAAATCTATTTGCTCCGTTCCATAGCTGTTTATGGAGACCGCTACCGTAATGTCATCCATAATTGCACCGGTATCCGTCTGCGTCTGCTGTATCATCTCATTTACAAGATATTCACGCTGTATAGCATTGCTTATTATCGTGCCTTCATCAGTCGTGCCCACGCCATTATACTGTGTCACTTCCGAATTCGTCTCAGCACCCGGCACTCCACCCTCTGCGTCACCGTTAAATAATAACTCAGAGTTTAATACTTCGTTGGATACTATGCCCTCTTTGTCCTCATCATCTATCTTTTCAGGTGTCGTATACACTGTCGTCTCCGTCAAAGTTGACTCAGGATTAAGCTCACCCCACACAGATACTCGTACATTGCCACCACCGTAAAACGGGCTAAGTACATTTATTACCTTGTTCTCCAACTCTGTTTCCATCTGCCTCAGCGTCTCTTCCATACTCTGCGCCGTACCAGCCGAAGACAAACTTATCGTCGACACCTCTATGCCATTACCATCGAACACCGCAACATCATCCGCCGTCATGCCCGCTACACTCTTAGACACCAAATGCTGTATCGCTGCAGCCTGTTCCACTGAAGGACTTCCACCGTTTTGCATCATAACAACCACGGACGCCGTCGGCTTATCCCCATCCTCAGTACTCTGTAGAACAAAACGCTCCTCGTCCGCCAAAGCTATAGTCACCTTCGCATCTTCAACGCCATCAAAAAAACGTATAGTTGCCCCTATCCTATCCTGCAACTCATACAGAGCATACTGGCTATTCTGCGCATCCGTCGACATGCCACCCGCATTATTTATATAAGTATCATACGCAAAACCACTAATAGGATATCCCTCATAGACCAATGTGGCTCGTGTCTGATCCACCACACTGCTGTCAACAAGTATATCCCCATTTTCCCTATATTGGTAATCTATCCCACTGTCTTGAAGCTTCGCTACAATCTGTGCAGCCTCATCCGCAGATACGCCCGAAAATAATACCTCGTAACCTGCATTATTAAGTATCAGCGCCAACACTACCGCAAACACGATTAAACCCGCTCCACCACCTATCAGCATTGTTCGTGTCCGCTTACCCATCTTGCCGAAGCTCTCTTTTACTTTGTCAAACCAAGCCTTCACCCTATCCATACAACTCCGCCGTTCTTTTGCGTTTTATTTTGATCTTCCGTTTATTAGAAACTCATCCTCATCAACTCATTATACGCCTCAAGCGCCGTGTTCCGTAGTTGAACCAAAAGATCGACCGACATCTGCGCTTCCGCCGCAGCTATCGTTACCGTATGTACATCGTCAAGTTGCCCCGTTGCCAATAAATACTGTTTCTCATCCAACTCAAGCTGAGTCTGCGTAACATCATTAATGGCGTTTTGAAATATGTCAATAAACGCACTGCCCTCAAGCTCCCGAGATTCCGTCCCAGACATCTGACGCATCTGCTCAAACGTCGTTAAACGCTCTATCGCAGGTATAAATCCACTACTCATATCTCACACCACCTTATCCTGTTATCGCTGTCCTCAATCTTGTTATATCACTACTTACCGAGTCTAATAAATACCTATACTGAAATGATGTTCTCGTCAACTCTATCAACTCAACTTCCAAGTTGACATTGTTGCCGTCTAAGCGCAAACTCTCTGTATCCGCCTCAGACACAATAGCCTCAGCCGCCGCTATAGTCTCTGCAACCGTTCCCGTGTCCCCCATGCCTATAGCCCTATCAAGTTCCGCCTGAAACGCCTCTTCAAATGTAACATATTTCGCCTTATATCCCACCGTGTCCACATTCGCTATATTGTCCGATGTTACACTCTGCCTCAACCATAGGTAATCCAAAGATTTTTCCATCATCGATATGGAATTGCCAAATATTCCGCTCATCTAACATTCACCTCCAAAAATGTTCATATCTCTGTATCTCGCACTTTTTTCTTATGAATACTCTGTATTATACTATATCTGTGCATAAATTTCAATACATTTCTACAAATATTCCCTTTAGTAATACTTTAGTTCGTCATGTCTTGTCAATAAGAGTTTTTTATCTAACTTTATATAATATTATCCACTTTACCACTTGTTTTTTTTCGCTGTATTAGATATAATGATGATTAGTTTTTTACTGCATTTATTTATATTTAATATTTAACAGAGGGAGGCAGCGTTCATGTTTCTTAAAAGCTGTAAAAAGGCTGCTATATTCGGGCAAGACGAAAAAGAGCTCATCTGCGAAGCGCTCGTGCGCAACATAGACGGTGACTCTCTCGTCCTTATCGTTTCAGGTGATTATTTCGATAATCTCAGCTCAGAAATGGACATTACTTTTTTCGATGAATTAAAAGGTCTCGTGACCATCTTCTGTAGCTTGTCAAACCCCAAAAGATACCTCGAAGGCGATAAGTATTTTCACAGCTTAGACTGTAAGCTTGTACAGGAAGTTTCTGTCTTACAACGTAGAGCCGACATCAAAGCCGATGTTCACTTGCCTGTAAAAATTGTTATACCCTCACAAGTTGATATACCCGAGAATTTTGTTGGTATCGAAAAGCGCGGTGATCTAACTTCTGTCAAGGCTACTGCATTCAACCTCAGTGCCGGTGGTATTTTTATTAAATCCAATTTCCCCTACCCCGCCTCAGAAACCATGCGGGTTTTCCTTATACTCGGGCACGAAAAAACGGTAGACCTTAACCTCGATATTCTGCGCATAGAAAAACCCGACCCCGACGCAAAGGATCAGGTTTTCGGTTACGGCTGTCGCTTTATCAACATTTCTTCTTCCAATGAATCCGCAATCAGAAGCTATGTTTTTCGTGCACAAGTTAACAGACGTGAAAGCTATGCCACAATTTAGCTACATACATTATATTTCAGAAGAGTCGACTTTCTCCTCAACGGAGTCTGTTGACTCCTCTTTTTTACTGCCGAGCACACTCATCCCACTTGGATCAGACTCTTTCTGTTCCTCTTCGCTTTTAGGCTTGTACTTTAGAAAATACACATATATTTCTACAATTGCATTGTAAAGTTCCTCCGGTATCTCAGACCCCAACTCCAGCTGAGTTAACATAGTCGCCAAAGAGTTATCCTCGTAGACCGGCACGTCATTCTTTCGCGCTACCTCAATTATCCTCTCTGCCAGATAGCCCATACCGGACGCCACAACTATAGGCGCTGCCGCACCGCTATCATCATAAGACAAAGCAACCGCTTTCTTGTTCAACACGTCATTAAATTGAGACATTTACAGAATTTCTCCTTTCAAATATCTTTGGAAACGCCGCAGATATAGGTACACTGCCCACCGACGAGTCAGAATCCACAAACAGCTCATCAATCGCTATGCTATGTTCTGCCAAAATCCTTGTTATATCTCCGCGTACCTGCGCTATCTCCTCCTCCATACTCTGAGGACAACTGAGCTGTAGCTTAATTTTATCGTTCGAATATATGAAAAACAGATCAAAGAAACCAACATCTTGTATATCAAACTTTACAAGCCCATGTATAGCCCGTTTACCACTTGCATCACCTTGAGCCTTCTGCGCATCCGGATCTATCCACATTTCAGAAAACATTAACTTGCCATCTACTTGCAAGGGCAAAGTAAAATGTAAAACGGGCATATACACGCTCTCGTTTAACAAAATGGACTGCATCAGATTATTAAACGCCGCACGTGTCTCCGCACCACCTTCACCCGAGACTCCGCTTTCTATAAGATCAACAAGTCCGTCCGCCCACTTCTGTGCACCCACAGCCTTACTGTACTCCGTGTTCTTTAGCACCCTCAACAATATATCCGGGTCAAAATTTTTGAACACACTTTGCATCCCTTGATACTTAAGTAGCTGAGCAAAAGCGTCCTGCACCCTCGCCGGTGATCCGTTTTCCAAGCGTGCCGCAACACTTGCCAAATTTGCCGCAAGGTCACGCAACATTCCTCTGTCATGCGTACTCGAAATATACTTATTCAAAAATGGTAGTAGCTTCTCACGTAATAGCTGAGCATTGTTATTCATTGCATCTGTGCCCGTCTGCGCACCGAAATCTAAGTCCGCAATCAGTGCATCTAAACCTCCGCGTGCACCCGGCATCATATATTCACGTAGCTTCGACAGCAAACCATTCGCATTCGACATCATCATGCGCCCCTCGGACATATCAGCATAGCGCCTCAGAAAATCAAGAATACCGGCCTTCAACTCCACCGAACTCGTCTCACGCATTACCTCACTCAGCATGTCAAAAAATGTGCCGCTGAACTTGATGGACATATTTCCCTGCTGCTTCAAAAATCCCTGTATATCCTCGGCTCCCATACCTATCATTTCATAAAATCGACCTATCTGCTCAGAGAACCCGTCGCCCAGTCCCGACTGCGCCAAAGTTGCAAAACGCTCAAAGAATATTTTTGAAAATTCTTCTGTCATAGTCGGAAGCGTTGACACCTGCTTTATAAAATTTTGGTAGTTAGAGTCATATCTAAACTTAAGTGCCACACCCTGATCTTGCGACGCCGAGTCACTACGCGCATCCGGTTTTGTCACTTTATCCGGTGTCACAGGGCCCTTAATCGCAGGATCCGGCACCTTATTAGCCTGTGTTCTCGCCTGATTTGAGCTCTCATACCCAGCTATAGGCGCTGTTACCTTCAAAATATTTGACATTCTTCCACCTTCTGCAAGTTTTTATTTCACTTTTCACTAAAAGTGTGTTATAGTATTGATGTATATACATTACCATAGCTTTAGGGGCTTTGGCAATCGTTCTTTACGATTATATAAATATTCTTTTTAGGTGGTGCATAACAGCTATGAGTAACTACAATGACAGCTTATTGGAAACTTATCTGTTCGAGACGAACTCCCTGCTCGAAAAATTGGACGAAATCCTCTTAGAGGCCGAGTCCACAGGTGAACTCACTATCGATGCGATTAACGAAATCTTTCGTAGTATGCACACGATAAAAGGTTCATCTGCCATGATGGATTTTATGCCGCTAATGGAAATCGCCCATCACGTCGAGGATTTGTTCTTTGAAATCCGCGAACATGGCATGGGTGGATTTACTTCGGAGCAAAAGAATGAACTTTTCAATCTTTTGTTTAAGTGCAATGACAGGCTAAAAGAAGATGTCGAAAAGGTTGAGCGTGGTGAAGCTCTGACAAAAGACGTCGAAGCCTTCATTCACGAAATAGACTCTTTCCTCAGTAAATCCGCCGAGGCACCGGCCGGCGAGACAGTCACTGAGGCTAAGGGCAGTTTCGGCGACTATGATTTGCCTGAGCTTAAAACTCCCTACTTGCTCCACATCCTCTTTGACGAGGACTGTGGCATGGAGAGTTTGCGTGCATTTATCGTAGTCAACACCGTCTCAGAAGCCGGTATAGAGTTTACACACTATCCGCCGGACGTCGAAACAAACTCAGCTACCTCAGAGTACATACTAAATAACGGCTTTTTCTTGGGTCTTAGCTCCGAGCAGGACATGAGTGACAGCATGTCAGCACTACAGAGTTTGACTAATATTCGTTCTTACGAAGGCATAGTTAACCCTGCCTATAACAGCAATCCCGACCCAACACCTGTTGAGAGTGTGCCCGTCCCCTCTGTTAGCGATGTCGTTCAGGCACCCGTAGTTGAGGAAAAGTCGGCTGAGTCACCTGAATCTGCCAAACCCGCGGCGAACAACGCCGATCTTTCAAATCAGCTCAAAACCATAAATCAATCTAAGCAGAGTCTCATTAGCGTCAGCCTCAGCAAGCTTGATAAGCTTATGGCTGTTGTCGGCGAGATTGTCATCACCGAGTCTATGGTCGCTTCTTCACCTGAGCTTGCTAATGTCAAGCTTGACGGTTTCCTTAAGTCTACTCGTCAGCTTCGTAAGCTGACCGATGACCTGCAGGATATCGCCATGTCCTTGCGAATGGTTTCTGTCTCCGGTGTATTCCAGAAAATGAACCGTATCGTGCGTGATATGTCGAAGACGCTCAATAAAGACGTGCATCTCTCCATCATAGGTGAGGATACGGAGGTCGATAAGACGATAGTCGACACCATAGGCGACCCCATCATGCACCTTGTGCGTAATGCCATGGACCACGGTATAGAGAAAACAGCCGCAGAGCGTATTGCCGCCGGTAAGAGCGCTCAAGGTAACATCACTCTATCTGCTGAGCATACCGGCAGTGAGGTTGTCATTAAGGTCGCAAACGATGGTGCTGATATTGATACCGTCAGCGTGCTCGCAAAGGCTTCTAAGAAGGGGCTTTTATCAAGGCCTGAAGATGAGTACACAAAAAAAGAGATACTCAACATGCTAATGCTCCCCGGCTTCTCGACAAATGCGAAAGTTACTGAATATTCAGGTCGTGGTGTCGGTCTCGACGTCGTTAAAAAGAACGTCGAGTCGGTCGGTGGTACTGTTACAATATCAAACGACAGTGACGAAGGCGTCTGCTTTACTTTGAAAATCCCCTTGACTTTGGCTATAGTCGGTGGAATGGAAATTTCGGTCGGCGACCAGACTTTCACCATCCCCATCTCGAATATACGTCAGTCGTTCAAGGCGAAATCCTCGGACATCGTACACGATGCCTCCGGGCACGAGATCATATCCTGCATGGGGCACTTCTACCCTGTTGTGCGTTTGCATAGGGCGTTTGGTATAGTGCCCGAGTCCGAGGTTGTAGATGACGGTATACTCATCTGGGTAGAGGCAGGCGACAGGTCATATTGTCTGTTTGTAGATAGACTACTGGGCGAGCGTCAAGTTGTGGTCAAGCCCCTACCGAGCTATCTTAACAGCTTTGCTATAAAGAGCTCCGGCATAAGCGGCTGCACCATACTGGGCGACGGTAATATCAGCATTATATTGGACGTCGGCGATCTATTCATCGCAGCACAACAAACACTTTGATTTTAGGGAGGACAGTATTATGACAGAAATGATGGATTACGAATACAGCGCTGTACCCGAAAATCAGCGTTATTTGACTTTTGTGACAGATGGCCTAATAATGGGCATAAGCACAGAGTACGTCATAGAGATAATCGCTAACTACTCAATAAGACCCTTGCCTGTAGTTCCCGATTACGTTAGAGGTATCATAAATTTAAGAGGTCAGGTTATCCCTGTCATTGATTTGCGCTTACGTATGGGACGTGAGTTTGCCGAATATGATTCAACGACTTGCATAATCATTATAGAAGTTGATTCCACCTTCGTCGGTCTTGCTGTAGACAGTGTTCTGCAAGTACAGGAAATTAATGCTGCTAAGGCTTCCCCTATCCCCGTCGAAAATCAAAGTGATTTGGCTGACGCTATGATACGAATAGGTGACGGCTCTGTAGTATTGCTTCTCAACACTGTAGCAATACTAAGCGCATAAGGGACGTGATATTATGTTAGACTTGCAGGAACGTGATTTCATTCGACTTGTTAATTTCATGAAGAACAAGTATGGCATCGAGTTGGGCGCTAAAAAGCAGTTAATACAAAGTCGCCTTGCCCTGCATGTGCAAACAAGTGGATACGGTAGCTTTGAAAACTATATCGGCCATGTTCTCAACAAAAATCCGGCAGACGAAATAGAGAAGATAGTCAATACGCTTACGACGAATTACACATACTTCATGCGTGAGCACTCTCATTTCGACTATGTAGCAAAGCAGATATTACCTGCGTTGGAGCAAAGCGAGAAGGGCAAGCGCAGTGTATCAGTGTGGAGTGCGGGTTGCTCATCGGGTCAGGAACCCTATACCCTATCTATGATTCTGCTCGACCATTTTAGGAATAAGTCACCTAAATGGGACACGAGGGTACTTGCTACGGACATTTCGGAGCGTGCCTTGTGCGAAGCTCGAGCTGCTACATACAGCGAAAACATGATAGCGGATTTGCCGTCTATTTGGCGTGAGCGCTATGTTAAGAAGTCTGAGCGCAATGGATTTTACACTTTCACGGACGAGGTGCGTAATAACGTCGTGTTTCGATATACTAATTTGATGGAATCATTTAAGTTTAAGACGGATTTTGATATCATCTTTTGTCGCAACGTGATGATATACTTCGACAAGACAACAAAGGACGCATTGGCAAAGCGTTTTTATAATGTCACAAAACCGGGTGGACATTTCTTCGTTGGGCATACGGAGAGTATAACGGACTCCGGAAGCGGTTACACCTATGTTATGCCGGCAGGTTACAGAAAATAGTTTGTACACATATAATGTACTGTGGGCAAAATTTAAATTAACGAGGTGGATGTTGAAGTGAACTCAACAGGGAGGACGATGCTAAACGTGGTAACGGGCACTCCTAATAATATAAGTGCAATTGCAACAAGTGACGTTAAGGAAATACGTTTAATTGTGATAGGCGCATCAACAGGCGGAACGGAGGCAGTGCTTGAGGTTGTCAAGCAGCTACCTGCCGACTTTCCGCCCATAGTTGTTGCTCAGCATATGCCGCCGGGATTCACAAACATGTATGCTAAACGTTTGGATGGCATCTGTAAAATGGAGGTGCGTGAGGCTAAAAACGGTGACGCTTTAAAGAGGGGGCTTATCCTCATTGCGCCGGGGAATTTACAGACAAGGGTTATCGCTATCGGTAACTCTTTGACGGTTAGCTGTCGACCCGATGTGAAAGTAAACGGACATAGTCCGTCAGTTGACGTGCTGTTTCACTCTGTTGCGAGCGCCGCCGTGTGCCGTGACAGTATAGGTGTCATATTAACCGGCATGGGCACAGACGGTGCGGAGGGTCTGCTGTCTATGCGTAGAAACGGAGCATATACCATAGGTCAGAATAAGAGTAGCTGTGTGGTGTATGGGATGCCCATGGCGGCGCAGAAGATAGGTGCGGTGACTATAGAGGCACCCTGTGCGAATATAGGCGGCATGTTGCTTGCGAAGGTGGGCACAAGGCAAAGAGCGGTTGCAAAATAGAGAAAATTGAAATATTTTTAAAAAAATATGAAAATTACCCTTAAGTGTGGGAAAAAGCGGACGATATGGTAAGTGAGCATTTCAGAAAGAATGCTTGACATGTCAAGAGTCCGTTGGCCGCGGACGATTACCACGGCACCCCTTACTTAGGGGTAATTTAAATGGCGGGAGGGCAAGGACGCCCCCCATATAATTTCAAGGAGGAAATTAAAATGCGTATTCAACACAATATTACAGCAATGAACTCTTACAGAAACCTCGGAATCAACAACTCCGCAGTTGCGAAGAACCTTGAGAAGCTATCTTCCGGTTACAAGATCAACCGTGCGGGCGACGACGCTGCAGGTCTTGCAATAAGCGAGAAGATGCGTGCTCAGATCACAGGTCTTGAGACAGCGCAGAAGAACGCAAACGACGGTATCTCTCTTGTACAGACAGCTGAAGGCGCACTGACAGAAGTTCACTCCATGCTTAACCGTATGGTAGAGCTTGCAACACAGTCCGCTAACGGTACATATGCAACTGAAGACCGTGCAAATCTGCAGGCTGAGATTAACGCTCTTAACGAAGAAATCGACAGAATCGCAGAGACCACGAACTTTAATGGCATTGATCTACTTGATGGTAGCTTGGTAGACAGCACGACTGTAACCGATACAACAACAATGGCAACAGTTAATGTAGTTACAACCGAAAAAGCAGGAGCTGCATACAAAGCTGCTGCATTTGAAGTTGACCTAACCTCTATGCAAGGTTTAACTGCTAGTGCTGACATTGCTGACAATGCTACTACTTTGACAGTAACTGTTGGTGGTAAGGCTTTGACTCTGTCTGCAAATGGTGCCCTTACTGCTGGTTCACTTGATTGGACAGATTTTGCTTTAGATGTTGGTCAAGGTGCTTCTGAGGGTGCTGCAGCTAACGTATTTGAAATTGGCGGCGCTTTCTTTGAGGCCACTTATGCTGATGGCGTTATCTCTTTCACACAGACTGGTAACACCGATGGTGACGATGGCACCACAGCAGCAGTTGCTAATAACGACCTCACAGCTTTTGATGCTTCAAACATAACCGTATCTGTTGCTGCAGGTACCAGTGTAACTGCTGATACAACAAATACTTTCAACCCTTCAATACAGGTTACAGAGCCTGGTACTAAGTTCGCAGCTTCGAAACTTGCTCAAGTTAATGTTACTCTTGATGCTGCTACAGTAAGAGATCTCGTAGCAGGAGAGCAGACCCTAAAGGTTGGCGACAAAACTGTGACATTTGACAAGGCAGCCTCAACTGTAACTGGTTCCGTAGTTGGATTTAGTGATATAGTTGCTGACCCCGATAATATCAGCGACGCTGAGGCTCTTGAGATTGCAAACAGAATCACTCAGGCTCTTGACGGTGCAACTGTGAATGGTGAAACTTTCTCAGCCGGTTTTGCAGGTACAACACTGACACTGCAGCAGATGACAAGTGCAACTGCTGATCATGTCTTTGATACTGCAGAGAAGGCGCAGAGCATAATTGAGCTTGCCACTCCTGCAGGAAAAACAACCACAACATCTGCTCTTAGACTGCAGGTCGGTGACACAGCTGAGGCGTCTCAGAAGGTTACTGTTACAATTGGTGACATGGGTTCTGCAGCTCTTGGTCTTGATGGATTAGACATCACCACCGAAGCTGGTGCTGACGCAGCTATCACAAACATCAAGGCTGCTATCTCTACTGTTTCGACTCAGAGAGGTGACCTCGGTGCTATCCAGAACCGTTTGGATCACACCATCAACAACCTCGGCGTAACGACAGAGAACCTAACTGCTGCTGAGAGCCGTATCCGTGACGTTGACATGGCTGAAGAGATGATGGCTTACACGAAGAACAACATCCTCGTACAGGCTTCTCAGGCTATGCTCGCACAGGCAAACCAGATCCCGCAGGGCGTTCTGCAGCTTCTGCAGTAAGCGTTCCGCTTAATTGTAAGAGTTTATCAGTAACCTTACGCATTAAAAATAGAAACCTCCCTTTAGGGAGGTTTTTATTTATGTATGTTTAATGTTATGTTAACTACTCGCTATTCACTAAAAAAACACCCCTCTCGGGGTGTTTTTACTATTTGACCTATTTCGCAGCTACAAGCTCCGCTATTAAACTCTTGACCTTCTCTTCCATGCTCTCATTGTCAAACTGGCAGGTGCCAACAGCCTTATGACCACCGCCACCGTACTTTAACATCAGCTTGCCAACGTCCACGTTCGACGTCCTATTAATCACCGAATAGCCAACAGCACAACTGCAGCCCTCGCCGCCCCTGCCGCTTACTATCCATATCGATATATTCTGCTCGGGATACAAACTATAGATCATGAACCTATTGCCCGTATAAATCGGGTCTACGCCCCTCAAGTCGCTGATGATAACGTCACCGTCCACCCTCGTATACTTGTGCACCATCTCGATGAACTTCTCGTTCTGCTCCCAATAGACCTCAACTCGCTCCCTAATATCGGGCATCGCCATGATCTCATCTATCGTCATCGTGATGCAGCAGTCTATGAGCTTTTCCATCAAAGCATAGTTCGGGATAGTGAACTCACGCCAACGTCCCAAACCCGTCCTCGGGTCCATCAAGTAACCCAAAAGCACCCAAGGTGGTGGCGCTAAAACCTCGTCCTTTGTCAAATTGGCCGAGTCAACCTTGTCAACAGCCTCCATCATAGGCTCCATGCCCGGAAACTGCTCCGCTCCACCATAGTACTCGTATATGATCCTCGCACACGAAGGCGCTAAACGGCTCTCGCCCTTATACTTGCCCTCTAACTCCAAACGCTCATGCTCACTCGAATGATGGTCAAACCATAATCCGCAACCCTCAACATAGGGTACATTCGCCAAACAATCGTCAGGCCCTATCTCCAACAGTCCGTCCTGCAAATCCTTCGGATGCGCAAACTTCCAGTGATCTATGACACCCACCTGCTTTAACAAAGCCGCACATGCCAAACCATCGAAATCAGAGCGCGTTACCAACCTCATATCTATACCTCCCGATTATCCAAAATTTCTTACTATCACATTTTTCCCTTTTAACCATTTTATCACATCTACTCATCTAAAGTCAAACAATCTAACAACTTTTTAAATCCTATATAATGTCACTGTCAGTATCTTTGCCATCTGCGACCTCGTCAACGCCGACTGCGGATTTACTTTGCCATCAGTACCCTCTATTATGCCCATTGCACTCAGCACAGACAAGGCCTCAACCGCCCAGTCCGACACCATATCCGCATCCTCGTACATGCTCTCTATATCTGCAGGCTCGCCCTCAAAACTTACGCCCAATGCCGCAAGGGACCTATACATAAACGTTATGCCCTGCTCTCTCGTCAAGCCATCCTCGGGCGCAAAACTGCCCTCGCCGGTGCCCTGCGCTATGCCCTGCTCCGCCGCCCATTTTATCGACATCGCATAGTACGCACTTTCCTCTACATCCGAAAACGGCATTGAAAAGTCTTCACTTACCTCAGGACTGCCTGCCGCCCTATACAACATCAATATGAAATCGCCACGCTTTAAGCCCAGTTCCGGCCCGTACTCCGTCTCCGACACGCCGTTTACCACACCCAACTCATACAACTCCTTAACGTACTCCGCCGCCCAGTGATCCTTCATGTCTGGAAATTCGAATGTTATGTTAACCGAAATCTCACGACGTAAGTCGCCTAACTCCACAATTATCTTGCCCTCAGCAGATGGCTCACCCTCTGCCGTGAACACGCCCTCAGCATCTACACTGCCAATCTCGCCCTCAACAGTATACCGTACAGAACTCTCGTCCTGCAGTATTACATCTCGGCCATACAAGGACGCCGTTACATCAAGCTCCAACGTTTCGCCACTGTCAAGCACAGTATCCGCCGCTACTTTGCCCGTACCCTCGTCCCAAACCGTCATATAGTCGGGTGAGCTTATCACATGCAGCTGCGCCACCGAGCTCACGCCCTGCGCCGCCGAGCTCAGCACCAAGTCGTCCACGCCGCTCTCAGCTCCTGCTATATATGTTAAGCCGTCCACCGTGCCATGCGTTGCCGCTACCACCACGTCAGTCGGTACAGTCGCCGCTCCCATCGCCGTATCCGACGCCACTAAATCCAAATCCACAGACGAGCCCGTCATTATATACGAACCGTCCTGCTCAGCGTTCATCGAAAATACCTCGCCGCTCGGCTCCGTATCCGTCACAAACAATATATAGCCGCAAACCCTGCGCGGTGAGCCGTCCGACGGATCATTTATCACACTATTATCCGTGTCGCCCGTATCTATGTACGTCATGATTGACGAGCCGCCACCGTCCATATTTATAGCATACTCACAACCCATGGATAAAAAGTCCTGCGATATCTCCCACATCGTAGCGCCGCCCGACAAGCTCGAACGCCCGTCCAGCACCTGATACACCATACTGCCGTCAGGCTTTATGCCCACTATCGTTCTCGGATTTACGCCCGATATCGCACTGTCCCACCACTCAGGGTGAAACACCTCGCCCTCATTTACTATTATATTGCCGCCGCCCGACACCCACTGCGCTTCTACTATGCGCTCATCCGTACACGTCGTGTTCAAAGTGACCTCGTCGCCCACCTCAAAGTATGACAGTAAATCATAAAGACCACTGCCCTCCGTCGCTGTCAATATTATATTGTTATCGCCTATACTTTGCGCCTCACTGCCCTCGTACACGTCCGTTACTATGAGCTTCAATTCACCCGACACTGTGAGCTGTGGTGGTTCCTCCAACGCCACTTCCTCTGGCGAGCCCGGAATTTCCGTCACGCCTACTAACTCCATGCGCACTGAACGCCCCTGCCCCGTCGTCCTCGTCGACACCGTCGAAAAATATTCCGTATACACAAACAAGCCGAAGTCAGTGCGTGTCTTATTCAGATGCGTCGTTGTCACCATTGCACCTGTTGTTGTATTTGTAAATGTTATGTTAACCTCTGGCATGAAGCTCACAAACGCACTGCCGTCTGCCATATACCCCAGTGCATTATTGCCCTCAGGCGAGCTCTTATACACGCCGTCCTCCACGACCATGCCCGTAGGCACGCCCGTAGCCGGATAGCCAAAGTCGCCGTTTATCGCCGCCACGACCCTATAGCCCTGACTCTCAGCATAGCTTATCATCTCATCCGCATTCAAGCTGCCGTAAATCGTATCATTTGCCATCACTATTGGATACACACCTTCGCCACTATCCACTAACGTATGTGTCTCCACTCGCCTGCCTACTGTCGTATAACTGACCTCATTTATGTATGTAAAACCCTCGGCTAAGAGTGTTTCATCCCTATACACCGCAGCGCCGGTGCCCTCGCCCGCCGCCATTACCGCTGTGCCTACGCACAACATCAACACTATCACTATTGCTATCAGCTTTTTCGCCATGTTTTTTTCCTCACTTTGCTTTGTAATCTAACATCTTTTGTGCTCTGTTTTACTCATCATGCACAAAATAAATTAAACTTGCGAAATTTCGAAATTCATTATACCATATTTGACGCCACTTGTGGTATAATGTTTCTAAATCAATTTTTGGGAGAATTTACAGATGATTACAGTTAACAACCTCAGCCTGCAATTTGGCGGACAACAGCTCTTTTCTCAGGTCGATTTGCAGTTTACCCCGGGAAATTGCTACGGTATTATCGGTGCTAACGGTGCCGGTAAGTCCACTTTTCTCAGAATCCTTTCCGGTGAAATCGAGAGCACTTCCGGCCACGTGCACATTGACCCTAAGGCACGCATGTCCGTTTTGAAGCAGAACCAGAATATGTATGACGAATTTCGTGTGATAGACACCGTTATCATGGGTAATTCCAGACTGTACGAATGCGGTCGCGAAAAAGATGCTATCTACGAAAAAGAAGAAATGACCGATGAAGACGGCATGCGCGCTTCCGAATTAGAGGAAGAGTTTGCCGAGCTCGGCGGTTGGGAAGCGGAGAGTGATGCTTCTCGCATTCTGCAAGGTCTCGGCATACCTGCTGATTTGCACGAGAACCTCATGAGCGAAATTGACCCTCGTTTGAAGGTTAAGGTACTTTTGGCACAGGCACTTTTTGGTGTGCCTGACATCATACTGCTCGACGAGCCTACGAATAACCTCGACCTCGCCTCCGTCGTTTGGCTTGAGGACTTTCTGCTCGACTACGAGGGCACTGTGCTCGTTGTCAGCCATGACAGGTACTTCTTAAACAACGTATGTACGCACATAGTTGACATCGACTTCGGTAAAATCAGAATGTATGTCGGTAACTACGACTTCTGGTACGAGTCCAGCCAACTTGTTCAGAGACTACTCAAAGATCAGAGCAAGAAAGCGGCACAGAAGCGCGAGGAGCTCCAGAACTTTATCAGTCGCTTCTCAGCCAACAAGTCTAAGAGCCGTCAGGCTACGAGTAGGCGTAAGCTACTCGAAAAGCTCTCTGTCGACGAGATGCCTGCCTCCTCAAGACGTTATCCTTGGGTTGGCTTTAAAGCTGACCGTGAGCCCGGCAAGGACAGACTATTTGTCACCGATGTCTGCAAGAGTATAGATGGCAAAGTCTTACTGAAGGACATTAACTTCATTGTAGGGCGTGAGGATAAAATCGCCATACTCGGCAGAAATGAAATAGCTGTTTCCCTACTCTACAACATCTTAATGGGTATCGAAGAGCCTGATAGCGGTAGTGTAAAATGGGGTGTATCCACCACACAGGCATATTTCCCGAAAGATCACGGCGATTATTTCGAAGACTCTAACCTTAACATTATGGATTGGATGCGTCAGTTCTCCGAGGATAAGCGTGAGAGTTATTTGCGTACCTTCCTTGGACGTATGCTCTTTTCCAACGATGATGTCTACAAGTCCGTCAAGGTGCTCTCGGGTGGCGAGAAAGTGCGTTGTATGCTGAGCAAACTCATGCTATCGGGTGCTAACTTCCTTGTTCTCGATCAACCTACTAACCACCTTGATCTCGAAAGCATAGCCGCACTAAACAATGGGCTCTCCGCTTTCGGACACAACATCATCTTCTCCACGCATGACCACCAAATGACACAAACTGTAGCAAACCGCATTATCGACATTCAGGAGGACGGCACCATTATAGACCGTATCTGCTCCTATGACGATTATGTGGACATATCTAAGCTCAGCAATAAATCATCAGATTAATAAGGGGGAAATACTATGAATATTGCAATTTTAGTCATTCACATCCTTATCGCAGCTGTAGCTTTCCTTATTCTTTTTTACGAAAAGCTACTCAAAGGAATCAATTATCTATTCATCGGTATACTTTTACTCGCCGGTGGTATGTGGATTAGATGGTATCTTTTCCCACACGTCACCTTGGACTATCAGGATTTTCTGTCGCCTTGGGTGCAGTATTTCCGTGATAACGGAGGCTTCGAGGGTCTTGCAAACTCTGTAGGTAACTACAACATACCCTACCTCACCTTCTTGGCGGCGGTTTCCTATGTACCGCTCGAGGACATGTACCTCATAAAGATGTTCTCTGTGCTGTTTGATATCATTCTCGCAGCCGGTGCAGCTCGTATTGTAGGTGTTTTCACAAAGAATCAGGCGGCTCGTTTCTGCTCATTCTTTGCCGTTTTCCTCTTGCCTACAGTCGTTCTCAACAGTGCTGCTTGGGCGCAGTGTGACAGTATTTACGCCGCATTTGCCGTTTGGTCTGTCTATTACGGCTTGGTGAAGAAACCATGGGAAGCTGTTTCTTTTATGGCTATCGCTTTCTCATTTAAGCTACAGGCTGTTTTCCTTATGCCCATACTCATCATTTTCCTTGTGACGAATAGAGTGAAGCTCTATCACTTCATAGCTCTGCCCATTGCCTATCTTGTGATGTGCTTACCAGCTATTTTGATGGGCAGGCCTGTTATGGACACAGTTATGCTCTACTTTAACCAGGCGGAGACTGTTGGCTCGCTGCTTAATTACAACTCCTCCTCCATATTCGCCATACTGAACATCAGCGGTGAAAATGACGCTGCCGCTATGGTCGGTATCGTTGCAGCGGCCTTACTAGTGTTAGGTCTTATAGTCTATTTCTTCCTAATGAGAAACCGTGCCTCCGAGGCTGTCATTCCACAGGACGGTGAGAGAAAACGTGTCTTCGTTGCAACGGGCATGGACAAAGCTCTTGTAGTTGGTGCTTTCATTTTAGCTGTAGGCGTACCGTTTCTCCTACCGCATATGCACGAACGCTACTTCTTCATAGCTGATATCTTGGCAGTTTGCGTTGCCTTCGTCTTCCCAAAGTATTTCATTCTGCCTTTCCTCGTGCAGTTTGCCTCTCTTTTGGGATACCACGCTTACCTCATGCAGCGTTACCTGCTCACCATGAATTTCGGTGCTTTCGCTTTAATAGCCGCTCTCGGTCTGGCTATTTTGTGCCTCGTGCTACAGCTCGGTAAGCCGAAGAAAATCGCAATGGCGAAAAACGAGGATAAGCCCCAAAATTAATAGTTTTACTCGATTTTTTTCAAAAAATAGCAGGGTGCAGGTACGGCGTCCCTGCTCGCAGTCCACAGACTGCGAAACTCCCCACGGGGTTTGGGACGAAGCCCCGACTAAAAAATACCAAAATGAAAAACCATTTTTCCGCGGAAAAATGGTTTCGGTAGAACACACAGGTTCGCCCCTACAAGGGTGCGGAGGGTTCGGAACGGTCAATACTGTTCCCTACGAGGCCGAAAAGTCGTCCCTAAAAACTATAAAAAATAAGATGCAATTGCGTAGCAATTGCATCTTATTTTTTTTTACAGTAACATTACACCGTTTTCCTCACAGATCCTTATCGTATCAGCGTCCCACACACTCGACTGTACCTCGCCTATATGCGCCTTACCCAAAAGTAACATAGACAAACGTGACTGACCTATGCCGCCACCTATAGTCAAAGGTAATTCGCCGTTTAATAGCATCTTATGATACATTAGTTCACGCCTATCATCACAACCCGCCACGCTTAGCTGCTTATCAAGAGTCTCCGCATCTACCCTTATGCCCATGGAGCTCAGTTCAAACGCCCTACCCAACAGATCGTTATACACCATTATATCTCCGTTTAAGCTCCAGTCGTCATAATCGGGTGAACGCCCATCATGCGGCTTACCCGATCGCAAAGCGCCACCTATGCCCATTATAAACGCTGTCTTATGCTCCCTTAAATATAAGTCCTCACGCTGTGAGGGCGTAAATGTCGGATACATATCCTCCAGCTCCTGTGCCGTTACAAAGCTGGGTTCCCTACTTATCTTACCCAACTGTGATAGCTGTGGATATATCGCCTGCATAGTATCCTGTGTATCACATATAGCACCCACTATGGCTCTAACGGTCTCCTTCAAGTACTCCTCCGTCCTGTCAGACTCCGTTATCACTTTCTCCCAGTCCCACTGATCTACATATACCGAATGGAGATTGTCAAGTTTCTCCTCGTCACGCCTTATCGCATTCATGTCCGTATATATACCCTTGCCCGGAAAAAAATCATAGCGCTTCAAGGCAAGCCTCTTCCACTTTGCCAAGGACTGCACCACCTGCGCCTTACTGCCCGTTCCACTTATCTCAAACTCAACCGGCCGCTCATGTCCGCTTAAGTTATCGTTTAACCCACTATACCCCTCTACAAACAAGGGAGCCGATACTCTGCGTATGTTCAACACTGCAGATAAACGATCCTCGAACAACCTCTTAAGCAGTCCTATTGCTCGCTGTGTATCATAAACGGATAACTCCGTCTTGTACCCCTCAGGTATGTATGTGCTCATTTTTCTTCCTCCAACAATATCTTCAGTATCTTATCATAAATCCGCTCTGCATCCGCTGCAAAGTTCTTGCATATACGCTCTGCCATAGTCTCGTTAGGCGCCGTCAGTTTAATATTAATTACCTCGCCCTGCTCATCTTTTATTACAAGACTCGCCTTAACTGCATCACCTTCACGTATATACTCAGACTCTATCATTTCACGACGACGCATCTCGTACGCCAAAGGCTCAGTACGCTCATCCGCCCTCGCCCTAACAGAATACGCCAAACTCGACTCTATCATTTCTAAGTTCTTCACGCCCTTCTCGCTTATCTTATAACATGGTCCTACACTCTCGATTATATGACCCGTCGCAACTAAGTCTGCAAGGCACTCAGCATAGTCAAAATAACGCACGCCCTCATCTAACATGCACAACCCCTCCAAAGTCAAGGCGTCCACAGGCACAGGCAGGGGACGTAATACATACAATATAAGTATCTTTGTGTCCAATTCTCCCTTTACGAAACCTTTATCATCCATTTGCTTCGCCTCCTTATTCTATTTGTCAGCACACATTTTAACTCTGCTTTAAAGTTTACTTTATCATATATTTCAAGCTAAGTACAGTTTTTTTTCACATTCCGCTCCCTCGTGCATAGACTGTAATGAAGTTTCTTCAATTTATGGTCAAGGAGGAAAAGTAAATGGCAGACAGGGTTTTGCCCGGTCCGGTGGAAAGCACAGCCTGCATTCGCGAAGCTGTATGCATCCACACACGTAAAATCTTCGACTCATGCCGAGATAAAGACTGCATCGAAGACCTACGTGTGTACCCGACCAAGGGCTCTCAATATTACATCGACAACGCTTTTAGCGTTCGTGCACGTTGTGCCGAGCTTCTTTACGTTGATGTTAATGTCGAGGCCATCACTTTTAACAAAGGACACTACACGGTGGATGTTACCTACTTCTACAGAGTAACGGGTGAGACCTTCCCCGGAGGACACACGGTTACAGGCTTATCCATATTCGATAAGCGTGTCATGCTCTGCGGCGGTGACGGAGGCGTTAAAACCTTCTCATCCGATCCCTGCGATAACCTCTGCAAAAAACTCGGCAACTCTATGCCCATCGCTCAAGTCGAGGCTGTAGATCCCATCGCTCTACATATGAAGCTCGTCGATAACGAATGCGCCATACCCGACGACAAAGAATGCCACGTCATCCCCGAGCTCATATCCTCGGCTTTCACTGACGAGCTCATCATGCACGAGGCTAAGAAAAAACTCTACGTTACCCTCGGTCAGTTCTCCATCATTCGTCTCGGGCGTGACACACAGATCCTCATACCCGCTTACGACTACTGCGTGCCCGACAAAGAATGCCGTGGCTCCACCGAGGACGATCCCTGCACTATCTTCTCTCGTATCCGTTTCCCCGTCGAGGAGTTCTTCCCACCCGATCCCTGCGACGAAGATTTGTGCGACTAAACCCTTTACCCGACAAGTGCGTGCTTGTCGGGTAAAACTTTTGCTGGCGAAAACAGGTTTTTCGCCAAAAAGGGGTTCTCGGCAAAGGACAAAGGTTTACGACTCAAAACTTTTATGCTATAATTTAAAAAATTATAGTGTAGGGAGAACTACATGACATACGAGACCGAAAGATTGATTATTCCACTACTGCACCTTGGTAAACGAAGTCCGAACGAAGTACGTCTCGCTACTTGAAAGGAAAGACTATGACCCACAATGAGTTTAAACATATTGAAAACTATATGCTACAGTGTATGGATGATGCCGTACACGATAAACTGCACATCTACAGGGTTCTAAACTACGCTCTGCGTATTATAGACGAGGGCAATCTTAATGTCGATAAGGACATTATCATCGCCGCAGCCCTCTTACACGACATCGGACGCTCCGCTGAGAGTGAGAACCACTCTCTTTGTCATGCAGTTGTCGGTGCGGACATGGCTTACACTTTTCTTAAATCTTGTGGATATCCCGAAGATTTTTGCCTCAGAGTTTCTCGCTGTGTCCTCACACACCGTAAGGGCGGAAAACAGGATAAACCCGACTCTGTTGAGGCTATGATAATCTTCGATGCCGACAAACTCGACTTAATAGGCAACATGGGTGTCCTACGCTCTGCTATATTCGGCAGCTTTGAAGATGAACCCATATATTTACTGGATGAACATGCGTTCCCACTCACTAAAGGTAAGAAGTCTGAGTCGCCCTCACTCATACGTTGGTATAGACGCAAGCTCATAAATCTCTGCGATGCACTCTACACTAAAGAGGCCCGTAAAATAGCTCGCAGACAGCAAGGCGAAATGAATGACTTCTTTGAAAAACTGATATTTGAACTTGAGAGAAATCACAAAACAGGCACAGATCTACTGCAAACATATCTAAACTAATGCTCATCAACCTGCAAACTATAGACGGACAGTTTCGACTGTCCGTCTTTTCCCTTCCCCTCCGCAACAGCCTTAGCTTCGCAGCACACATCTCTTTCAAAAAAAGGTTGACATCTAAGCTTCACTACTATATTATATTCGTTAGTTAGTTTTTTCTAACTAATTTTGTCTTAGGTCATCCTAAAGGCAATTTATTTAAGCACGCAGGTTAGTTTTAACTAATTTATTGGAGGCGATGTAACATTATGATTACTGAAGCATTATTAATCGAGCACTGCTCACTCACACTGTCTTCGCTTAAATCTGCAAGCTTATTTACTGTGAAATTTTCCGAGTTTCATAGCTTGAAGCATGACATCACCCTTTGGAATCACAGATTTCTCAGTAAAGGCATTAAACTACGTCTGCTTAAAGCCGGAAGTAGTTCTGCGCTTATTTACGTTTACAGAGAAGATATGCTAAAAAAAGACTTTAGTGACCCAAGTACTCAGGGCATCCTTTCAAGATATTCATATTCTGATTTGGATATCGAAACTGCACTGAACAGGCTTTCAAAGAGACTCTATTTGTACGAGGAATTTCCACACGAGATCGGCTTATTCTTGGGCTATCCTCCAAAGGATGTTGATGGTTTTATTTGCAATGAGGGAAAAAACTGTCAACTTTGCAGGTACTGGAAGGTTTACGGTGATAAGGATGAGGCTTTACAAAAATTCGCTAAGTACGATAAGTGCAATGAGATTTACAAGAGGTTATGGCAAGACGGACGTGATATTATGCAGCTAACGGTAAAAAAAATGTCGGTAGCTTGATAATATATAAAATTAATTTATAAGGAGATTTTATTATGAGTAAGGTAGCAGTAGTTTATTGGAGCGGCACAGGTAATACAGAGGCTATGGCAAATTTTATAGCTGACGGCGCAAAAGATAAGGGTGCAGAAGTTGAAATGTTTACAGCTGACAACTTCACAACAGACATGGTAGCAGGATACGACAGTATCGCTTTCGGTTGCCCCTCTATGGGCGCTGAAGTTTTGGAGGAAACAGAGTTCCAGCCCATGTGGGACAATGTCAAAAACAGCTTGGCTGATAAGACTGTTCTTTTGTTCGGTTCCTACGGTTGGGGCGATGGCGAATGGATGAGAAACTGGGAAGAGGAAACCACAGCTAAGGTCCTGAGCACCTACATGTGCAACGAAGCGCCGGATGCAGATGCCGAAGCCGCTTGCAAAGCCTGCGGCGAGAAGCTCGCATAGTTTTTACAAAGTAAAGTAAGCTTGAGATAAGTAATCTTAGACTTACTGTGTTATGGAGGTAAGGTGGCGAAACGCACCTTGCCTTCGTGGCATTTAAGAACACTTACTACGTAACGGCTTTGAAATACAGAAAAAATATAAACTTTGTAAAAAATGCGGTTTTAATGTAGAATTTTTGCCTGTTATGTTGTATAATTAAAAAAATATAATTAGGAGGAGAATGGTATGTTACGTTTTATTACCAAACAACATAAAGTGATCTTTGCTGCGGGTGCGGCAACAGGTCTAGCTGTTTTAAGTTTGCTAAAGACAAAAAAGGCTCGTGAGCTTTCAGTCAAAGGCCTTGCCGGCGGAATGATGTTGAAAGATAAGGTCTTGGAAACAGCCGCTAACATAAAAGAAGAGGCAGACGATATTGTTTGCGACGCAAAAACTGTAGCACAGGAAGATTGTGCTTGTGGTGATAATTGCGATTGTAGCTGATTGCTAAAGGAGAATTTATGAAATATCACATAGTATGTGATAAGCCCACAAGACTTCGAGTTCGTTTTGGCAAGTACATCATAACTAAGGAGCAGTCTTACGGTTTGTCCGAACTGCTCCTTTCTATTACTGATGTAAAAAGCGTTAATGCCAACGAGATAAACGGCTCGGTGCTTATCGAATATGAAAACAAAGTCACAAGAGATCTAATCTTAGAGAAATTATCTACTTTGAAATTAAGCGATATAAAAGACGGTGTCCCATCTGAGGATGAGCGTGCGGAAATATTGGAAAGAGAAATGAAGCGGAAAATCGTGAAGCATGTTGCTTACCACTTTGCAAGACGCTACTTCCTCCCCCCATTACCGCACAGAATTTACACTACTGTGCGTTCAGTCCCATACATTATAAACGGACTAAAAGCATTATCTGAAAAGAAGATTAATGTAGACATTTTAGATGGCACTGCCATAGGCGCTTCCCTGCTCTCTAAAAACTACAAGACCGCTTCGTCTACCATGTTCCTTCTACGTCTTTCCGACCTACTCTTAGAGTACTCTAATTTAAGAGCAAAGCACGCTTTGGCGCAGAGCCTTGCTCTCAACGTTGATAAGGTTTGGCTAATAAAAGACGGCGCTGAAATCGAAGTTCATCACAGCAGCATTGTTGTGGGTGATATTATTCGAATACGCAAGGGTAGTCTTATACCCATGGATGGCACTGTAATATGCGGTGACGCCCTTATAAACGAGTCCACAATGACAGGCGAGCCTATCTCTGTGCACAAGTCTGTTGACAGTACTGTGTTTGCCGGAACTGTACTCGAAGACGGTGAAATTGATATTCAGGTCTTCAGTCTTCAAAGTGACTCTCGAATTTCAAAGATTATTAATCTAATTGACACCGGCGAAAAAGAAAAAGCCTTAGTACAAGGACGAGCCGAGAGGCTTGCCGACGATATTGTGCCTGTTAGTTTCGGTCTGTTCTTTGCAACTCTGGCCTTGACCGGAAGCATTACAAGGGCACTCTCTGTTCTGATGGTAGATTTCTCATGTGCTATTAAGCTCACTACGCCCATTACTATTATCTCCGCACTCAAAGAGAGCGTTAATCATGAGGTCTTGGTAAAAGGTGGAAAGTACCTCGAAATATTATCAAAAGTTGATACCATCGTCTTTGACAAAACCGGTACACTTACAAATGCTGTACCAAAAGTTTCAAAGATTATTCCCGTGAGTGATAAGCACTCGAAGGATGACATACTGAAAATTGCGGCATGTCTTGAGGAGCACTTCCCTCACAGTGTTGCTGCCTCCATTGTCAGTGAAGCTAAGTTGAGAGGCATACACCACCCAGAAGAACACGGCAAGGTCGAGTACATCGTAGCACACGGTATTGCGAGCCGCTACAAAGGTGAGCACGCTGTAATCGGTAGTAAACACTTCATTTTCGAAGATGAAAATGTACCTTACCCTGAAGAAAGTTCCGAGTGGATAAACGAAGAAATCGGTAGCGACAGCGCAGTATACCTCGCAGTCGACGGTGAGCTGATCGGTATTATATGTATTAACGATCCACCGAGAGATGATGCAAAATTTACTTTAGACATGCTCCGGCGTGAAGGCATAAAAAATATTATCATGATCACAGGCGATGGTGAAAGTAACGCAAAATATATAAGTAACTTGCTTGGAATCGATAAGTACTATTCCTCTGTGCTCCCTGACGGTAAAGCTGAAATAGTAGAAAAACTTAAAGCAGATGGGCATACCATACTCATGGTTGGTGATGGCATCAACGACACCCCCGCACTCAGTGTTGCCGATGTTTCACTTACGCTTAACGGCTCCTCAGATATCGCCAGAGAGGTTGCGGATATTTCTGTACTATCGCACGAGCTTACGAAAATTGTCGAAGTACGTAGACTTTCAAAGAAACTCATGCGTAAAATCTACAGACAATACGGTCTGATAGTTTCTTTCAATACCGCGCTCATTATTCTCGGTATCTTTGGTACCATCACTGCCGGCACTTCTGCATGGCTTCACAATGTTTCAACAATCACCCTTACACTTGCATCCGCTAAACCCATGATGAAGAAGGAAGATAAACTAATTTTTTTGGAGGTTGCTGAAAATGAAACAACATAAGTTTTGGTCTTATCTCGCAGTTTTCGCTATGATTATGTGCATATGGACAGGATATAATCATAAGTAATTTATTTCTTCGCCATAGTTAATATTCAAAGAGGAGACTACTTAATTGTAGTCTCCTCTTTTTAGACTGACGAAAAACAGGTTTTTCGTCAAAAAGGAGTTCTCGGCTTGCGAGCCTCGATAAGAATCTGTGGCGTGTACACGCCCCGCCACAGATGAAATCTAACATTTTTCTAAAATCAGACCAGGCAACTCGCCGTGATTTTAGAAAAATCTTTGCTCGGCAAAGGACGAGGATTCTTAATCATAACTTCTTTGACAGACTGCAAAAAGGAGACTACTTAATTGTAGTCTCCTCTTTTCTTATACATATACCTGTCATTGCATTGATAGCATCTGATTTGTTTTTTTAATCGTTTAGACTGTTCATAAGAGCTCGTAGGCTTCTTATATTCTCCGAAAGTTTTGCAAATGTATCGGTCCCCACTGATTGTGCACCATCACACAAGGCCTCAGCGGGATTATTATGCACCTCTATTAATAGACCGTCACAACCCGCTGCCACAGCCGCCATGGACATAGGTGACACATAGCGCCGCTTGCCTGTAGCATGGCTTGGGTCAACAACCACGGGCAAGTGTGTCTTCTCACGCAACACTGGTATCGCTGAGAGGTCTAAGGTATTGCGTGTAGCCGTCTCAAACGTGCGTATACCCCTCTCGCAAAGAATTATTTTCGCATTTCCGTTTGTCATTATATACTCGGCACTTAATAGTAGCTCCTCTATAGTGTTCGAAGCGCCCCTCTTTAACAATACAGGCTTATCCGATCTACCCAACTCTTTAAGGAGCGGTGTATTTTGCATATTGCGCGCTCCTACCTGTATTATGTCAACCTCAGCGTACAGATGTAACTGTGACAGATCCATTAATTCCGTAACTACCGCCAAGCCGGTTTCTCGCTTCGCTTCAAGCAACAACTCCAAGCCACTTTTGCCCATTCCTTGAAATGAGTAGGGCGAATTTCTCGGCTTAAACGCTCCGCCTCTCAGCACTGTCGCTCCGCTTTCCTTCACCCGCTGCGCTACTACACATATCTGCTCCGATGATTCTACCGAGCAAGGTCCTGCCATCATCGCAAAATGTCCGCCACCTATTTTGGTTCCATTCTCTAAAACTATAATCGTATCCTCTGCCTGTGCTCTGCGACTTACCTTGCTATACTGCTCCTGAATGCGCTTTACCGAATCTACTATGTCCAAGGACTCCAGTATGCCCGGATCGAGTTGAGAGCTATCGCCAACCAGGGCCAGAACCGTATTGGCGCTTCCCTCCAACGCCTGCACGCCAAAGCCCATACCCTCAAGCCTTTTTCGTAACTCACACATCTCACGCTCGTCTGCGCTTTTATTTAGTACTACTATCAACTCTGCTCCTCCTTGTTATCGCAAAAGCTCAATCCACTCGAGCATACTATCTTACAATCGCCTTCCACTCTTGTCAAGTCCCCACCGCTCTCTAACCTATAATAAACAGACTGCAACCCTAACTTCGAGTTGACAGTCTGTCATACTATTTACTCGCATGCTCTACACAGTGATTTTATCATCACCCTTAGCACACTCAATTTCATACTTCGCCTTTTGATAAAGCATATCAAACTCTCCACCATGCTCCGGATAAAATGATGTTCCTACATTTGCACGCAACTTTAACGAAGTACCGTCTCTTTCAATCGTTGTACTTAAGCTACGATGCAAATCAACTATTTTTCGCTCTGCAAACTCCATACTTATATCATTGCTGATAAAAACATAAAACTCCTTGCTCTGCGTCCTTCCTATTATATCGGTACTTCTGAACATATTCCTCAAAATCGTACCCACATCATTCAAGCAGGATTTTGCAAAATCGTAGCCAAACACGCCTTCTATTTTATCAAAATTATCTATCTCTATAATAAACAGCGTACCCTTATCAAAATGAGAACCCGACACCCTCAAATAGTTGTGAATATAGCGATCTGTAGCACTCTTATCATATACACTTATTGATGGATCTGTCTCTGATTTCACCTTCAAAATATCCATCTCAAGCCTATGCCCCAGTACCTTGGACATCTTACCTACTACCCTATGCTTCTTCTCTATTGAATCATATATCTTCTTGCAACTATATATGTACCAAACCGGTGTTCCGTCTTCCAACTCTAAATAGAACTCACCTTCCCACTCCGCAGGTATATTTTCCGCATCGCCCCGTAACACTTCCATGTGCTTCGGGAACATCTGTCGTGCCATACCCGTCTCCGTAAACCGCTCTATTGTATCGAGTGTATTGAACCTGTCCGCAAAGTTCTTTGAAAAACGCATTAACTTTGTTTCACTGTCAAAATCAAAGAAAGCACTATTTGTAAGCGATGAAATACGTGCTATAAAATCTCGCTCACTCTGTAGATCACTGTCCGCCTTAAAATGCTCTGTAATATCCATGACCGACACGTATATTCTTTGTGTGCTCTTTTCACTTATTGACACTTTTCCGCTCAGCCTAAAAGTGCGTTCCTCACCGGACTTTATTACAAACTTAAAAATATACTCTATATGCCCATTTGGATCCCTCTGCATCTGCTTCTTGAAATGCGTCTGCACCTTAGTTTTGCTATCATTGCTCAAGATATTTATTCCCTTGTTATCGAAATGATCCCTAATTTCCTCCCTCGTATAACCTATCATATCGAAGTAATAGTCATTCGCTTCAACAATCGTGAAACTCTCATCTATCTCCGCAACAACAATACCACTCGGCACAAATGAGCTCGCATGCTTTATATCATTAACTCGCTCTATCAAGGAGGTGCGCATTACCCCCGCCTTCGAGTTCTCTACCAACTGCTCACTATACTTTTTCTCAAACTCCGCTACAGGCATAGGCCTATCGTAATAAAAGCCTTGTACCGCATCACAGTTCATCGATTTCAGCAATTCTATCTGATCCGCCGTCTCTATGCCCTCCGCCACTACATACATGCCTAAATTGTGAGACATCTTGACTATACTGTCAATCAGCATATCGTCACGCCTTACATTCTTTCCACCCACAAAAAAGCTTCTATCCATCTTTAATGTGTCTACATGTAAATTCTTGAGCATACCCAAAGATGAATAGCCTGCACCAAAATCATCTATCGATATCTTAAATCCATTTTGTCGCAGCGCAACAAAAAGCTGTTCTATCGTATCTTCTTTTTCAATTGTGACAGATTCTGTCAGCTCTATTTCAATACAAGAGTGCGGCACATTATACTTATCAGCCGTCTCTACTATGCTATCTACATAGTATGGGTTCTCCAAGTTTAGGCGAGAGCAATTAACCGACACTGTCATCTCACCCGCACCATCGTCTATCCATCGCCTTAGCATTATGCACACGTTTTCTAACACATACTTGTCCAGCTCTACTATAAATCCATTTCTCTCAAACAAGGGAATAAATTCATTCGGAAATATCATATTACCGTCGGACTCAATCCAACGCACTAAGGCCTCGGCTCCTACAAGCGTATCATCACTTACGCTAAACTTAGGCTGTAAGTAAACTCTGAACTCTTTATTCACAAGTGCCGCATTCATCTTTTTTGTTATCTCAGCCTCAAGTAACACTTGATTCTTTAAGGTCTCATCATAGTCACAGAGCGTTTCACCCTTTGTCGCCTTCGCTTTAACATGCGCAAGATTGACCTTCGCCATTATATCATCAAAATTCGTTTCGCCCTCTTCTATTCTGTACCTGCCTATCCTGAAAGTTCCGCCGTAATCTATAAGCTCAGGGACTACCAAATCAAAATGATCCATTACCGCAGTAGCAAAGAAACTCATATCTTCAAAAAACTGCGCACGAGCAAACATCGCAAACTTATCCCCGCCTATCCTCGCCGTTAACAAGCTCGCTTCTTCAAAGCTTTCGGACAATGTTTTTACAGCCTGCAGCACTCGATCGCCCACATCATAGCCAAACATCTCGTTTATTGCTTTGAAATTCTCCATATCTATGACTATTATAGTATGACTTGCACCCTTATTTCGCTTCAGGACTTCTGTCATGTCCAATTTCAGCTTTGCCACGTTCGGCAAATCGGTGAGCGGATCATAATACGCCACCTTCGTCATCTTCTTATTCGATCTGAATTGCATAAAAGTAATGTGAAGCACAAGCGCAATAGCAGTCCAGAAAATAATGGTACCAATCAAATCAAAATAATCTGCCGCCACCATTACTTCACTGCTAATAGATTCGACAGTCGCATTCATAGCCAAGGCTATTTCCGTCATATCTATCGGATAGTATACCATCACCTTATCCGTACCGAAATAGTCGTAATAAAACCCGCCGCCTTGTCTGCTTTCTATGTCACTGCGTGCCTTCTCAAAGTTCTCTAGGCCCACTTCCGCAGAGTCATTTTCAGTGATAGCTGAATCTCCCACGCGATTACCGCAAGTGGAATAAATAATATTCAAATCCTTATCAACAAAGTACACATTGCCCTCATAAGTATCACTCTGCAACAAAAATTCGAAGTTCTCGTCAATCAAAAGCTCACAAAACAGCATAGCTGATACTTCACCGTTTTTCTCAACCGGTGCCATTAAACTAAAAACATATTCGTCCGATTGAATTGACTCGCCTAATTGAACTCTAGAAAACTCTCCCTCAATTGCACTCAAAAACGTCGAATTTCCAGAAAAATCATAGTGCTCATCAGTAAGTGAAATGCCGTTACCCTCTTTGTTGACATAGTAAAGTACGTCAAATCCACTTACAAGTAATTGGCTATCAAAGTACTCTACAACGCCTTCACTGTCTATATCATTATTTGCAATGAATTCCGCAAGATCCATCAGCTCATTTTCAGTCTCTGCCAAAGTATTTACTAAAATATTCCTATACTGGTGCCCCAATTGTTCCATTTCATCCAAGGCAGAATCAATGATAGCTTCATCCGAAGTAAAACGTGCCCAATTAAATAGCATGCCCATTGTGAAAATAGTTATCGTAACTATCACCGGGATCACATGCTTTGAGATGGAACTTATAACTTTCATTAATCTGCCTCCATTAATCTAGTGACAGTAGTTACGCTCCACCCACCACGTCACTGCTTGCGACTTATAATAAAGTTCGGCAAAAACCAGAAATTAGCTCCCTAAATACCTTACTATTGCCGAACGACTAAATTACTTGAAAATTCTAAATATCCCTTGTATTTCCTGCTTTTTTTCAACATATTTTATGGCGACTATATCAAAATATACCTTAAAAGTCAATACGATTTGACCACATATTAAATAAAAGTACAATTTGTGCTAAATATGTCGAACACAGAGCCATTTTGTAAGTGTAATGACAGCTTTTGTCCTCACCTCACGGATAGTTAAAATTAGACAAAGAACGATTCTCTCTACGTAAAATCTGTACCGTGGCTTTCGACTGTGACTGTCCATCGATTAAGCTGTCACCACGTCGCGAGCGGCTACTTGAAAATATAATAAAAGCCCCAACACGCGAAAATGCGTGTCGAGGCTCTCGACCGGTACTGCCCATCGATTATGCTGTCACCACGTCGCGAGCGGCTATTTGA
>CAYIYZ010000002.1:0-167995 GCA_964367935.1 uncultured Oscillospiraceae bacterium | reverse complement strand
TTTGAGAATATAATAAAAGCCCCAACACGCGAAAATGCGTGTCGAGGCTCTCGACCGGTACTGCCCATCGATTATGCTGTCACCACGTCGCGAGCGGCTATTTGAGAATATAATAAAAGCCCCAACACGCGAAAATGCGTGTCGAGGCTCTCGACTGGTCCGAGTGGAGAGACTCGAACTCCCGGCATCCTGCTCCCAAAGCAGGCGCGCTACCAACTGCGCTACACCCGGTCGGCACCTCGAACATTATACAACCGAAAACAAAATTATGCAAGACTTAATTTCAATCTGGCGAAAAACGGTTTTTTCACCAAAAAGGAGTTCTCTGCTTACGAGCCTCGATAGGTATCTTCAGCAGGTACACGCCCCGCCGAAGATAAAATCTAACATTTTTCAAAAATCTTTGCTCGGCAAAGGACGAGGGTTTGGTGCTATGCGTTTTTTTGACATGCTCTTAATTTGTTGAAGTTTTCGACTTTATGTGTTATCATGCACTTTGAGGTGATATGTTTTGAGAATGAGAAAGAAGCCAAACCTTGTTCCACGTATGGAAAAATGTGAGGCGGTCAACATAAAAATTCCCGCAGAATACAGCGGCAAGTGGCGAAGCTTGAAGCCCGACTGCTCCACTTTACGCTTAGAAATCGGTTGTGGCAAGGGTAGATTTACCACCGAAACCGCTGCCTCCTTGCCCGATACGCTCTTGGTTGCAGTTGAACGAGTCCCCGACGCCATGGTCATCGCTATGGAGCGTACTATGGACATCGGGCTATCTAACATTCGTTTTATTGACGCCGACGCTCTAACACTCACTGAAATGTTTGAGCAGGGCGAATGCGATGTAATTTACATCAACTTCTGTGACCCATGGCCTAAAAGTCGTGACGCAAAGCATAGGTTGACTGCTCCGTCTTTTCTGCGTATATACGAGCAGCTCCTATCACAACACGGCGAAATACACTTTAAAACCGATAACGCACCGCTCTTCGAGTGGTCCCTCGAGCAGTTCATCGCTGAAGGTTGGGCGCTCTCCGAGGTTACTCGTGACCTGCATAGCGACGGCATCTGCGGTATTATGACCGACTACGAGGAGAAGTTCCATAATGAGGGTGTGAAAATAAATAGGCTGGTAGCAAGTAAAACGGAGCAAACTAAAACTCTAGCTGAACCCTTAGAGAGACTTAGAAATGCTTCACTCTCCGACGCGCGTAGCCGACTTGAGGGAGCTATGGAGGAAGATAAATAATGAAGTTTATATCATGGAACGTCAACGGCCTTCGTGCTGTCCAAAAAAAAGGATTTGAAGATATCTTCCGTGACCTCGATGCCGATTTCTTCTGCTTGCAGGAAACAAAATTGCAGGATGGTCAAATTGACCTTGAATTCGACGGATACACGCATTACTGGGACTATGCAGTGAAGAAGGGTTATTCCGGCACCGCTATTTACACTCGACACAAGCCACTCAGCGTCAGCCGTGGCTTGGGTTTAGCTGAGCACGATAGCGAAGGTCGCTGTGTAACTTTAGAGTACCAGTCCTTCTACCTCGTCTGCGTATATACCCCAAACGCTCAGGATGGGCTTAAGCGCCTTGAATACCGCATGGCTTGGGAAGATGCGTTCCGCAGCTATGTATGTGCCTTAGACGCTGTGAAGCCCGTGATCATTTGCGGTGACTTAAATGTAGCACACGAGGAAATAGATCTGAAGAACCCAAAGACTAACAGAAAAAATCCCGGTTTCTCCGATGAGGAACGCTCTAAAATGACCGAACTTTTAAAAAGCGGTTTTACCGACACTTTCAGGTACCGCTACCCCGACACCGCAGGTGCTTACACATGGTGGAGCTACAGGGGTAACGCACGTGCAAATAACTCCGGTTGGCGCATTGACTATTTCGTCGTTTCCGACAGGATTCGTGATGCTATCGAAAGTGCTTTCATCTGCCCTGAAGTAATGGGTAGTGACCACTGCCCAGTCGGACTTGATATTGAGGTGTAACTGACATGCCCTTCATTCGCGAAATTGAAATAAAAGGCCGCACTGTATTAGCGCCCATGGCCGGCGTTACCGATGCGGCGTTTCGGCGTATCTGCCGCGAGCAGGGCGCAGCTTTAACTGTCACTGAGATGGTGAGCGCTGCCGCTCTGTGCTACGAGGATAAGAAGACCGCCGAACTTCTATATATCCCAGAGGATGAGCACCCTGTTGCGCTTCAAATATTCGGACACGAGCCTTCTGTATGTGCTGAGGGCGCTTTGCGTGCACTCAACATCAGTGGTGCCGATATAATTGACATTAACATGGGTTGCCCCGTCGGAAAGGTCGTCAAAAACGGTGACGGCTCCGCCCTTATGCGTACACCAGAATTGGCAGCTTCCATTATTCGTGCTGTCGTTGATGCTGTAAGTGTGCCCGTTACTGTTAAGTTTCGCAAAGGTTGGGACTCCTCCTGTGTAAACGCCGTTGACTTTGCACGTATGTGTGAGGACTCCGGCGCCTCTGCCATAGCCGTTCACGGCCGCACAAGGGTACAAATGTACTCCGGTCTCGCCGATTGGGACATTATTCGTGATGTAAAGCGTGCCGTCAGCATACCTGTTTCCGCTAATGGTGATGTGCTTTCTGCCGACGACGCTCGGCGCATTTGCGAGCACACGGGCGCTGATTTTTGCATGATAGGCCGTGGTAGCTTTGGTGACCCTTGGCTGTTTGCTCGTGCGGAGGCGGCACTTAGCGGTCTACCCATACCTCCGACCCCCCCGTTTAAAGAACGCATGGACACCGCTTACCGAATGGTAGAGCTCGCAGCTAAGCAAAAGGGTGAGCGTGGCGCTTGCATAGAGTCACGTGGACGTCTGACTTGGTTTCTGCATGGTGTTGCGCACTCTGCACCATACAAAAAAGAACTCACCGCTATTTCGTCCTTGGATGAGCTACATTCGCTCATTCGTGCGATTAAGCGTGATTTGAGAGGTGATATCGAATGACTCGTGAAGAGGAACGCCGGATTGTTGAGCGTGTGAGAGGCGGAGATGTAAACGCCTTCGAAGCCCTCGTAACAGCGCACAGCAACATGGTGTACAAGTTGGCGTATCGAATGCTTGGGAACGAGGATGATGCTCAAGACATGGCACAAGAGGCATTCATACGTGCATTTAACTCTTTGGATAACTTTAGAGGTGACAGTAAGTTTTCTGTCTGGCTACATAGACTGACCTCAAATATATGCATAGACTTTCTAAGGGCTCGTACACGTAGACCCTCATCTTCCCTCACTGTGCAATCGTCGGATAGCGAGGAAGTCGGTGAGCTCGAAATTTCAGACACTCGCTACTCACCCGAGGAAGTACTCGATAAACGTGAAATGCAAGATGCGCTTGCGCGTGGCTTAGAGAGTTTGTCCGATGACTTTAGAGAAATACTCACTTTGCGTGAGGTGCAAGGTATGTCATACGATGAGATTTCAGCCCTACTCAACATTGAGACGGGTACCGTAAAATCACGTATTTTCAGAGCCAGAAAAAAACTGTGCGAATTTCTTCTGAATGATGGGAACATTCCCGATACGCTCACGTCAAAATTCGTAGAGAAGGTGTAATGGCGAACTTTCATTTTTAAGTTTTGTTTATGGGGTGTGAATAAGATGTCCGATTGCGAATACATGGGGGAACTCATGAGCGCCGAGCTCGATGGCGAGCTGACGCAAGATGAGAGAAATATTCTAAGTGAACATATAAAAACTTGTGCTGATTGTAAAGCACTATATGAGCACTTTACTAACCTAAGCACTATTATGCGTGAGGAGCTGCCGCTCCCGCTTGGTTTCAACGAAAGGGTCATGGACGCTATAAAAAACGAGCAACCACGCTCTGCTAAGGTAACACGTTTTCCCAAGCGAATTGTCGGCACTGTAGTTGCCGTCGCCGCTTGTGCCGCTTTAGTATTTTCTTCCGGCACTTGGCGAGACTTTACGCAGGGCGGTATCAATGATGCCAGCACCGGTGCTGGCACACCCTACAGCGCCGTTTCAGGGTCCGGAAGTTCTGTCACAACGAAAGTCGCTGATGTCGAGGGCTCATCTGCGGAGATTACTGCTATGGAAGCTACTCCAATGGATGTCTCACCGATGGATGCTGAGTCTATGGACGACGCACCTGCGGATGGCTCTGTGAGCCGCTTTACAACCGCACCCACTGTAAGCGCAACTCTTGACACAGGTGCCGGCTTAGTCGCAGCCAGCTCTAACGACATTTTCAGCTACTCCAAAAGCTCCGATTCCACCATTAGCGTCAGAATATTTTCTAATGTCGGCGAAATTGTGATTACTAACTCAGACGATCTCGTGCACATCATCTCCCTCTTGGCGTTTTCCGCTGAAAGTGATTTGCTGTTGGAGCGTGACCCAGAACTAATTTTTTCATTAGAATCAGCAGACGGTTCTGCGCAAGAAATCTCCGTTTGGATTTCCAAAGGTGAGGGCGTACACGCTATGGGTAATGATGGCTTACTCTACATACCCTTGGGCGATACCGATTCCTTCATGACATATGTCAACTAAAAACTAAGCTGATTTGTATCTGAGCCTTGGAAAGAGCACTCTTTTCAAGGCTCAGATTCTTGCATATACTTAAGCGACCTATACAACAACTGCAACCATTAACCCTAACATTATTTAATATACTATTTACTTTGAAACCGTTTTGTAATATAATGGAGGAAGATAAAACCGATCGGGGGATAAGTTTATGAACAAAGCAAAAAAGAAAAAAGTAGGTAATTTATCAACGCAATTTAATATTCTCATAGCTGTAACAACGACTATCATAGTCACTGTTATGATACTTATCAGCGGTGCAACCACGAGGACTAATGTGAATCTCGAAATTACTGACCAATGTATTACCGGTACAAAACTGCTCGCATACGAACTTAGCCTACATGAGATAGCCGAAATGGAGGATAAGACCCATGTTTTGGACAGGCTCAAGGATATAACAGGTTGTGAGTTCACCATATTCAGCGGTGATGTACGTGAATTTACTACCATCATTATAGATGGCAAGAGAGCGACTGGTACAAGTCTGGATCCGACTATAGCAAGTGCTGTACTGACAAGAGGCGAGAGCTATGTGGGTGAGACAAGTATCTTGGGCGAAAAGCACATTACGTCCTATATCCCTTACAAGGACGATAGTGGCAACACCATCGGTGTATTATTCTCCGGACTTCCTTCTACCTCTAACGATGCAGCCATTGACTCTGCCTTGACTGTATCTATGATAGTCGGTATAGCACTCATCCTACTCGTCTGCATTATATCTAAAATAATGATAACACGTGCAGTTGCTAAGCCCTTAGCAACTGTCATGGATGCCGCCCAGAGCATAGCCGAAGGTAAGTTGAACTTCGATTTAGATGTCAAAGCCAATAACGAGATAGGTGAATTGGCAATCAGATTTAACGACATGAAATTTGCCCTATCTACACTTAATGAGACACTTGTAACTATGCTCAGTAAGATCGCTAAGGGTGACTGGAACGTGGACTTGGGCGATCGCGAGATGTATGTAGGTGAGTGGAAGCAACTATATAACTCATTGGATTCGATGACAAACTCCGTTCGTGGTGCACTGTCTCAGGTATCTTCCTCCGCTGTACAGATATCTTCGAACGTAGCTGCTGTATCCGGCAGTGCACAAATACTCGCTGACGGTTCTATAAACCAAGCTAACAGTGTTGACAGCCTCTCACGTAGCTTAGCCGACATTTCATCTCAAATAGAAGATAACGCGAAAAACACAAGAAAGATTAATGACATAGCCTTAGTCTCAGGCAAAGTCACCGAGAGCACTCTCTCAGACATGAAGCGTATGCTTGACGCTATGCGTGAAATCTCTACCACCTCCGAGGACATCGGCAAGGTCATTAAGGTCATAGACGACATAGCATTCCAGACTAACATTCTCGCTCTTAACGCAGCTGTGGAGGCTGCACGAGCCGGCTCTGCCGGTAAGGGCTTTGCAGTCGTTGCGGACGAAGTACGTAATCTCGCACAGAAAGCTTCAGACGCTGCTAAAAACACCTCTGAACTCATTGCACATTCTATCAGCGCTGTACAGCTCGGCGAAGGTATAGCTGTGAATGCAAACAATTCATTTGAAGATCTCGCAGATAAAGTACGACAGATGGTCATCACTATAGATGAAATTGCAAAGGCTACTGACGAACAGAATGTCGGTATTCGTAACATCTCAAGTGGTATCGAAGAAATCTCATCAGTAATTTCAGCTAACACTGCCATGAGCGAAGAAAGTGCTGCCGCAAGTCAGGAACTTGAGGCACAGGCAAATGCACTGCACACGCTTGTCGAAAAGTTTGTACTATAGCATTATAGCTTTATCAATATGGTCTGTGACGTGTGTACACGTCACAGACCATGTATTTTAATATTGGAGGTGTAATAATGAAAATTCGCGTAGAATACAATAATGCGGTCACAGTCGTTCGAAACGCTATGCTCAAGACGGGACTCAGTCATGATGACGCCGATGTTTGCGCTTTAACTCATGTAGAATCCAGTGCTCACGGTGTCGAAAGCCACGGGCTTAACCGCGTGCCCCTCTTTTTAGATTATGTGAAAAGAGGGCTAGTAGATCCTAAGGCTCAAATTTCATTGCTGAAGTCTAAGGGCGCCGTTGAGCGTTATGACGGCAAGCTTGGTATTGGTATAACAAACGCTCTCTACTGTACTAAACGAGCTATCGCTTTAGCAAAAGATCATGGAATAGGCTGTGTTACACTCAAAAATACAACACACTGGATGCGTGGCGGTACATATACAAGGAAAATGGCTGAAGCGGGTTTCGTGGGCATGAACTGGATTAACACCGAGAGTTGTATGCCTCTTTGGGGAAGCGACGTTGCCAGTGTTGGTAACAACCCGTTCTGCTTGGGTATCCCCCATAAAGAGTATCCCATTGTGATAGACATGGCTATGAGCCAGTTTGCCTATGGCAAGCTCGGTGTCTATAAATTGGCTAATGAGCAATTACCCATAGACGGCGGCTTCACAAAAGATGGTGTACTCACAAGAGACCCGGGTGCTATTATGGAAAGTATGCGCTTACTGCCCACAGGCTATTGGAAAGGCAGTAGTATGGCTCTTGTACTCGATTTAGCTGCTGCTATGATGTCAGGAGGAAAGACCGGCTCAGACATGGACAGGGAGCAAAACGCCTACTGCACGTCGTGCTCACAAGTCTTCATAGCCTATGACCCCTACATGTTCGGTGACGAGGACGAACTCAACTTTAAAGTCGAAGATCGTATTGCCGCTGCAAAAAACGCGCATCTCGCCGACGAAAATTCAAAAATCATCATTCCCGGAGCACGTGCATCCGCTAACATGGAGCGCAGTATTCGCGAGGGTGTAAGTGTTGATGACGCTATTTGGAGCAAAATATGTGAACTTTCCCTATAAACCCAACTAAAATGCACAGCCCCTAAGTTGAAGACTTCAACTTAGGGGCTGTGCATTTTCCGCTATATAAAAAATTTGTAATTGCTTTCAAAATTATTCAAGCTACCGGTCTTATGAGCCTTCAAAATCTCCTGCGCCATCACAGAGTCTTTACACTCAATAGCCTCTAATAGCTCATTGTGCTGTCTAAAAGATTCCTCGTACCGCTCCTTTGACACAAATTCCGCATACTTGCCTATAGGCCACCTCAACCACATCTCGTGTATATAAGAACTCAGCACCTCGTTGCCTGAGATCCTATATAAATGCATATGAAACCTATGATTTAAATCCGAACATTTCTTTAGATTGCCTCTATTATATTCCTTTTCCATATCTACATTCAGTGCACGTAATTTCTTAATATCAGATGCCGTTATCCTCTCTATGCAAAGACTCAACGCATATTCCTCTAACACAGTTTTTACAGATACCAATTGCTCCAAATATTCACGTCCGAATGACTCCACTATTGCACCTACATTCGGCACTATTTTAACCACACGTTCGCTCTCTAAGCGACGCAAAGCCTCTCGGACAGGTGTCTCGCTACACTGTAATTTCTTCGCCACCCTACTTATTGTGATCTTCTCACCGGGAATGTACACACCCTTCTCGATGTCCGACCTTATCGCAGCTAACACTATATCTACCTTAGAAGAATACTCCATGTCCTTACCTCACGTCTAACTTTAATTTATGGCATAACATCGGCCCCCTCACACCTATTTTGCAAAGGGACCGATATCTTGCTTTTACTATTTGCTTATTCTGCGCACTTTAAATCATCCCAGAATATTACGCTGTTTACGTTCATTGCAAAGCCCTCGATCTTGCTGTTCATAGACCAAACACTCATTCTGTCATTTGTAAACACAGCTGCAGGGTCATCTATATACAATATCTGCTGTGCTTCTTTGTACATCTCAAGGCGAACTTCTTCATCCATCTCGGATGCAGCTGCAAGCAGTAGCTCATCTACACGCTCGTTTGAGTACCAACCGTAGTTATTGTTGTTATTGCCGTCAGGTGATGTTGTCCATATTCTGCGCAAACCTTCATCAGCGTCAGCTGTGCCTGCTCCATAGCCCATGAAGAACATACCCCACTCGAAATTGTCGCCGGGGAATGCACGTCCACCCATGGACGCGCTGAATGTTGCATTGTCAACAGGCTCTATCGTTGCAGTAATGCCTACCTCTGCCAAGTCAGCAACTATCATCTCACAAGTCTCGAGTGACTTATTGTAGCCTGTATAAACCATGATGGAGAACTCAAATCCGTCAGGATATCCTGCCTCAGCCATAAGCTCCTTAGCAAGCTCCTGATCCTGCTCAATTACACCAAAGTCGTGGAATCCCCACACATTCTCATTCAGCGGTGCACGTGCAGCAGTCTCGCCTATGTCAGAGTACAAAACATCTATTATTGACTGTCTGTCTATCGCATAGCTGACAGCCTGACGAAGCTTTGTATCAGACAAGTACTCATGTGCACAGTTAAACTGTAAACCATGTGCGCCTATACTGTCAATCATCTCTACCTTCAGTGCCTCGTTGCCCAAAAGAGCGGGAATGTCTGAAGTTGCAACTGTAGTTATGTCAACCTGCTCGGTCTCCAAAGCTACAAGCCTTGCAGATGCATCGGATACTACCAAAACATTGATATTCTCTGTCGCTACAGGGCCTCTGAAGTACTCTTCGTTGCGCTCAAGTGTCATCTGCTCGCCCAAATCCCAAGATACTAACTTATAAGGACCTGTGCCGTCTACCGACTCCGCTGACAAGCCTAGATCTATGCCGTACTCTGCTATGTAATCAGCGTTCAGTATGAGGTTTGAACGGTGGCAAAGGTTTGCAAGCATCGCTGCTATCGGAGTCTCTGTGACTAACTGCACTGTAAACTCATCTACCGCCACACACTCTTTCAAATATCCAGTCGCAAGAGCAGTATACCTTACATAGTTCTCTTCGTCAAGCAACCTGTCGTAACTTGCCTTAACATCTGCTGATGTCAGCTGCTTGCCACTATGGAAGTACACGTCCTGACGAAGATTGAAAGTCCAAACAGTGCCGTCTTCCGATACTTCCCAAGATTCTGCAAGGTCACCTTCGATTTCATTGTCAGCGCCTCTTCTCACGAGCTGTGAGTATGTTGAACGCAGAAGCACGTCGTTTGTATTGTTCATCTGACCGTCCATGTAGTTCTGGTCACTTCCTACCGCTATAGTGATGGTATCCTTGTAACCTGTCTCTGCAGGCTCTCCCGAAGCCGCAGGATCTGCTGATGTTGCCGGCTCTTCTCCGCCGCCGCCACAAGCGGCAAGCATTCCTACCATTAGGACCATTGCTGTTAGCAGTGCGATGATTCTCTTCTTGTTCATTTTTCTTCCTCCCTATTTTTTATTTCAATTTAATTGAAAACACTATTCACTCCCCTGCCCCTTATACGGCATGAGATGACAGGCTACGCTATGCCCATCATAAATTTCTTCTATCACGGGACGTTCCTTTTTGCATATGTCCGTTGCAAATTTGCATCTCGTCGAAAAACAACAACCGACAGGTGGATTCAACGGACTGGGGACATCTCCTTCAAGTTCAGCTTTCATAGCCTCTTTTGTCGGATCCGGTACAGGTATAGCCTCCAACAACGCCCGCGTATACGGATGCTGAGGATTTTCAAATATACCCTTCTTATCGGATAACTCAACTATGTTACCCAAGTACATTACCGCTATCCTGTCGCACAGATGATGCACCACACTTAAATTGTGAGAGATAAAGATATAAGTTAGATTATGACTATTCTTCAACTCTTTCATCAAATTTAATATTTGCGCCTGAATTGATACATCGAGCGCAGATACAGGCTCGTCACAAACAATAAGTTCCGGACTTAGAGCAAGCGCTCGTGCTATGCCTATTCTCTGTCTCTGCCCGCCCGAAAACTCATGTGGAAACCTCGTCACCTGCTCCTTGTTAAGACCTACCTCGCCCATAAGCTGCTCGACCTTCTTATTGCGCTCCGCCATAGTGCCGACCTTATGTACATCGAGTGGCTCTCTTATGCTCCTGCCGACTGTAAATCGTGTATCAAGTGAAGAATATGGGTCCTGAAATATTATCTGTATCTTCTTTGCCTGCTCCTTATCTCGTAAGCGACTGCGTCCGGCTATAGACTCACCGTTAAACAGTATATCTCCTTCTGTAGGCTTTAGCAGTCCCACGATAGCATGTCCCGTAGTCGACTTGCCACAGCCGGATTCTCCGACTATGCCGAACGCCTCGCCACGATACACACTCAAGTTTATTCCGTCCACAGCCTTAACAAACTGCTTTTTTGGTATTATACTCTTGTCCTTTACCGCATAGTGTACCTTGAGGTCAACAAGTTCAAGAATCTTATCCCTCATCACTCTCACCTCCACTATACTTAAAACAACGCACTCGTCTTCCCTCACCCATATCAAATATAGGTGGCAACTCGCTCTTACACCGCTCAATAGCCTCAGGACAACGTGGTGAAAATCTGCAGCCCTTAGGATAATCCTTAGGGTTCGGTATATTGCCGTCTATACTGTAAAGCTCATCCCTATGGTCTCCGATTATCGGAATGGACTTCAGTAGGCCGACCGTATATGGATGCAAGGGTGCTTGGAATATGCTCTTTACATCGCCGTACTCCACCGCCTGACCCGCATACATTACCATTACGTTTTCCGCAACAGACGCTACCACGCCCAAGTCATGCGTAATCAGTATTATCGAAGTCTTTCGTTGCTTCTTTAATTCCATTAGCAACTGCATTATCTGCGCCTGTATCGTAACATCCAAAGCTGTAGTAGGCTCATCTGCTATGAGGATATCAGGCTCACAAGCCAAGGCCATAGCTATCATGACTCTCTGTCTCATGCCGCCGGATAACTGATGCGGATAATTGTCTATCACCTGCTCCGGTGACGCTATTTTTACCTGCTCCAGCATATCTAAAGCTATCGCACGTGCCTCTTTCTGCTTCACTTTCCTATGCAACCTTATAATATCGCATATCTGCTGACCTATAGTAAACACGGGATTTAGCGATGTCAGTGGCTCTTGGAATATCATAGATATCTTACTTCCACGCACCGAACGCATCTCTCGCTCACTACGCTTAAGTAGATCACTGCCATCATACAATATCTCACCGTCTATTATCTTTCCTGGCGGGTCTGGGACTATACGCAATATCGACAGAGATGTCACACTCTTTCCGCAACCTGACTCTCCCACTATCGCCAAAGTCTCGCCCTTGCTCAATGAAAAATCAAGACCGTCTACTGCCGGCACCATTCCTCTATCGCTATTAAAGTATGTCTTGAGATTCTTTACCTCTAATATCTTTTCCATAGCACTTAGCTCCTATTTCTCAGCTTTGGATCTAGCGCATCTCTTAAGCCATCACCCACCAAGCTAAAGCTCATAACCACAAGTGTTATGGCAAGCCCGGGGAAAATCGCTTCCCACGGATTTGTGCGCAACACATCCTTAGCCTTATTGAGCATCGCACCCCACTCAGGACTGGGCGGTTTTACGCCCAATCCCAAAAAAGAGAGAGAGGATGATGTTAATATCGCCGTACCCAAATTCAGTGTAACATTTACTATTATTTGTGACACCGCATTCGGGAGGATATGCGTCACTATTATCCTAAAGTCAGAAGCGCCCATTACTCGCGCTGCATCTATAAACTGTGCACTTTTGCCCGACACTACTACGCCTCGTACCATTCGAGCTATTGACGGTACTGCAAAAACCGCTATCGCTATTATCGTATTCGTTATTCCACTGCCCAAAATCGCAACAATCACTATCGCCAACAGCAAGCCCGGAAACGCCAGCATCGCATCTAACAGCCTCGAGATAATAGAGTCTACTATCCCTCCGAAATATCCTGCACACACACCCAGCACTATTCCCACAAAGCAACCCATAAACACGCCACTCAAACTGATAAACAGTGAAAGTCGTGCTCCGTGCACTATCCTTGTAAACGTATCTCTGCCTAAATAGTCTGTTCCGAAAATGTGCTCAGCGCTCGGTGGAGAACCGATTATATCCGTGTTTTGCTCTAAAGGGTCTGTAGTAATGATCGCTGGGCCAAACACCGCCATCAAAAAGAAGATGATCAATATTATGAGTCCCAAAACAGAGGCTTTGCGCTTACAAAACCTTTTCATAAACGAAGAATTCATGTTAAAGACCCCCCTCAGCTTAATTTGACTCTCGGGTCGACAAATGCATATAAAATATCCACTACAGTATTCACCAGTATAAATGATACTGCTAGCACTAAGACTGTACTCTCTATCGCAGGGTAGTCAAGCTTTGAAACGCTGTCTACAAGGAAGCTGCCCACTCCGTTTATCGAGAATATCGCCTCCACCAATGCCGCGCCCGCCAATAAAGCGCCAAATCGTAGTCCTATTGCCGTCAGTACCGGTATTAGCGCATTCTTGAAGGCATATTTACACACTATCTTTATCTTTGGTATGTCATACGCCTTAGCCGTCCTGATATAATCTTGATTTATTACATCAAGCATCGAGGAACGTGTCGTCCTCGCTATCATTCCCACTGCACCCAAGCCCAATGTCATGATAGGTAGCACCGCTTGCTCCCAACTCGTCATCCCCAAGCTTAGACTCGGTAACAAGCCCCAGTGTAATGTAAACAAGAGCATCAACAGCATCGCCAAAAAGAATGATGGAACCGACACCGCTAACATTGATATTACCATTACCACATTGTCGCCAAACTTATTATGATTTACCGCCGCTATCATCCCGAATATTACGCCTATCACAGAGCCTACAAGCGTACCGTAAAGCGCTAATGTCACAGTCAACGGATAACGATTCGTAAGCTCTTGTGCTATGGTCTTATGTGTAAATAAAGAAGTTCCCATGTCGCCCTGCACAAAATTTGATATCCAATTAAAATACTGCACGGGCAAAGGATCATTCAGACCATAATGATCTCGCATCTGATCTAAATACTCCTCACTTGCGCCACCACTTTCCGACACTCCGTACAACAAAGTTATCGGATCGCCCGGCACAAACACTCGAACCATTAAAAACACTATTATCGAGACTATCAAGAGAGTCGGTATTATTTGAAGAATTCGCTTGATACCATACTTCAACATGTTAATTCTCCTCAACTATACTGTGACCGTAACTTACTTCACCGCCGCCGTTACAGTCATCTCCAACAAATAGCCCTCCGGGATCTTCGCCTCTACACAAACTCGTGCAGGTGCCTTACCAGGGGTCAGCCACTTATCCCACACCGCATTCATTTCATCTTTTAACGAAAGATCCGCTATATGTATGCTTACAAAAAGCATGTGGTCTTTGTCACTTCCGTGCTCTATCAGTAACTCTTCATAGCGCTCGCAAAGATTCTTTGTCTGCTCTGCTATGGTCGGTGACTTTTTGCCATCAACATGCCCGCAAAAATACAAAATACCGTTATGCTTCACAGCCCTCGAAAATGTCGAGCCCGGGTCTATTCTCTCTATCATGATTCTCTCCTATTCCACTATGCCGAGCTTCTTAGCTATCGCCATACCCTTAGTATTTCCAAACGCACCGTCATATTGCACCTTCTGTAGCTCTATCAAAGCATCCTTCGCCTTTTCAGCATCACCGTGCAAGGTCCAGAAATTATAAAGACCGTAGTACATGCCGTTTAGCTCTAACTCTACCCTGCGCTCTCTGGGAAGTACCGCTTTCTCCATCGCCGGTATATCTATAAACTCCTCAGGCTTTACTATGCCCTTATAAAGCTGTACCGAACGGCAGTATCCGTAATCCATCTGAGGTGCAACAGCTGAACAATCTGTCAGCTCCAAAGCAGCCTTAGCTTCTTCAAACTTACCTATCTCTATATATGATGTGTATATCCAGTGTACCAAGGGGTAATGCTCATGCGGTGCTGTATACTTAATGCACTGACGGAAATCTTCTATAGACTCCTCTATGTAACCTGCCAAGTTCTGAGTAGTTGCCCTATAGTACCAATATGTCCAGTTCATGCTATCCAATGAAATCGCCATAGTGAAGTCCGCAACCGCTGCCCAGTAACGACCTGTGTAGTTTAGCTTACGTCCCCTACCAAAATAGTTTGGTGCGTAAAAGGGGTTACACGCTATACCGTGCGAATACGCCTCTATGCACTCATCATAACGCGCCTCCAGTCCCAAGGCTGTCGCATACTCGTACCACGCCCTCGGATCTGACTCATCCTCCTCAATCTTCTTGCGCGACTCTTCAACCGTCGGCTGCATCATCAGGATATGACGCATCTCCTCATTTCTCTGCTCATTGTAAACGTAGTTCATTTTCCTTCCCCTTTCTTATATATCATATACGATTTTTCATTATTGAAATTATAATCATTTTTCAGTTTTAAGTCAACAGTATTTAAAATAATCGTTAAATACAAATGAAAATTCAGCGAATTAAATCGAAATTTATGTATTTTTTGTAAATATATATCCATTTTATGCTATGTATTTCTATATCATATATTATTTTCTACATTTTTCGACTGCGTAATCTCACACGCTATACCTCTAATTTACAATTTAGCTATACTAAATTAGTACATTTTGTGATAAAATCATGCCATGGACAATAATACTTCTAAACCTAACATTAATGTCGAAGAAATAGTAGCAATTACCGTCGACCCCGCTATCGGACTCAACGATCAGCAAGTCAAAATCCGTACCGATGCCGGCCTTTTAAATTTGCCTGTAGAGTCACCCGGAAAGTCAGTCGGTGATATAGTGCGGGATAACGTGCTTACCTTCTTCAACATTCTCTTTTTTGCTCTTGCCGCTTGTGTTATACTCGTCGGCTCTTGGCGTGATGCGCTCTTTTTGGGTGTAGTCTTCGCCAACATCGGCATTGGAATCTTTCAGGAAATACGAGCCAAGCGCACCCTTGACAAGCTCACGCTCGTCAACGCCCCACGCGCTCTCGTCGTTAGAGACGGCTGTGAGATTTCACTGCCCACAGACAATGTTGTACGTGACGAGGTAGCTATTTTCAAAACTGGTAACCAAATTTACGCCGATGCCCTTATTCTCAGAGGGCGCTGCTCCGTTAACGAGGCGCTCATCACGGGAGAGGCTGATGAAATACAAAAGAATGTCGGGGATTACCTTCTCTCCGGCAGTTTTATCGTGTCGGGTGAATGCCGTGCCCAACTTACTAAGGTAGGCGCAGAGAGCTATGCCGCTAAAATTACACTTAAAGCAAAGGAGCAAAATCGCTCTGAAAAATCTGGCATGATGAAAAGTCTCGACAAACTCGTCAAAGTCATAGGCATACTTATTGTTCCGCTCGGCATACTCATGGCACTTAAAGAGATCCTGTGGCTGGAACAGAGCATAGAGCAAGGCGTTGTCGGCACGGTCGCCGCCCTAATCGGCATGATACCGCAGGGGCTGTATCTTCTTACAAGCATGGCGCTTATGGCAAGCGTTGTACGGCTTGCCCGGAAAGATACCCTCGTTCACAGCATGTCAAGCATAGAGACTTTAGCCCGTGTCGATGTGCTCTGTCTCGATAAAACGGGTACGATTACGGAAAATCACATGAGTGTCGAGGACGTCGTTTTACTCGCTACTGAGCGTTGTTCTTGGGAACAGTTTGACGCTCTCATGGCAGACTACCTTGCAGCACAAAGCACGGAAAATGATACTATGTCCGCTTTGCGTCACCACTTCACCCTAGACTCCACTCGTACCGCTACTCAGGTGCTCGAATTTAGCTCCAAGCTCAAGTATTCCGCTGTGAGTTTTAAGGATACGCATTATGTGCTCGGTGCACCGGAAATAATTTTAGGCGAGCACAGTGGTTTCGAGGCGCAGATTAATGCACACAGCACACAAGGGCGACGTGTTCTCATTATGGCACGTGTCGCCAATGTCACCGAGGACGGCAGTCTAATCGGCAGCCCCGAGGCCCTCGCTTTCATTTTACTCTCCAATGCCGTGCGAGAAAACGCCCGTGAGACCTTCGATTTCTTCGAGGCTCAGGGCGTGAAAATTAAAGTTATTTCGGGCGACAGTCCCCTTTCGGTCTGCGCTGTCGCTCACTCTGCCGGCATACCTGATGCGGATAACTTCATCGACGCACGCAAGCTCAATACCATCGATCTTTTACACGACGCCGCCACTCGCTACACCGTCTTCGGACGTGTAAGTCCCGAGCAAAAGCGTGAGCTCATCAAGGCTCTGAAGTTAAACGGACACACTGTGGCCATGACAGGCGACGGGGTAAACGACATTTTAGCACTCAAGGAGGCAGATTGCAGCATAGCCATGGCGTCGGGCAGTGACGCTTCCTATCAGGTCTCTAACCTCGTTTTACTCGACTCCGACTTCTCTTGTCTGCCGTCCGTGGTTGCCGAGGGTCGGCGTGTTATCAACAACATACAACGCACCGCCTCACTGTTTCTCGTTAAAAACATCTTCTCCTTTGTCGTCGCCATCTTATCGCTTTTATTCTCTGTACCCTTCCCCATTACAGCAGGGCAAATGAGTCTTGTCAGCACCATGACCATAGGTATACCCGGCTTTGTGCTCGCCATGGAGAAAAATGAGAGACTTGTACAGGGTAGTTTTCTCAAAAATGTCATGTACTCTGCCATTCCCGGCGGTATTACGGACATTCTGCTTGTCATCGGTCTTGTGGTCTTTGGCTTTTTCTTCAATGTATCTTCCGCCACCGTCAGCGCGGTTTGCGCTTTGGTTATGGCGGTTGTGGGGCTTATCATTATCCATCGCCTGTGTGTGCCGTACAACAGGCTGAGGCTCTTGCTTATGCTTTCTCTGTCCGCTTCCATTTTCCTCATCACCGCTTATATCCCTTGGTTTTTCTCACTCGACAGCTTGGACATGCAGGGTCTGTTACTGCTCGGCGTTTTCTCTTGTCTCGCCATACCTGTGTTACAGTTTGTGCATTTCATGCAGGAGCGCATACACGCTCTTGTGCTGAGGCGTCGCCGAAAACATTGAAAGTTTTACTCGATTTTTTTCAAAAAATTGTGGGGTCTGGGGGCAAAGCCCCAAGTCGCTTTTCTCAAAAGCGAAATCCCCAATGGGGTTCGGGGCGCAGCCCCGACTAATAAACAATAAGAAACAAAAACCATTTTTCCTCAGAAAAATGGTAGGGAACGGTCAAGACCGTTCCCTACAGCAAAAACGAAAGGTACACTCGATGTTTTTGAGTGTACCTTTTTACTATTTTTTCTTCTTGACCGCCTCCGTTAGGAGGTATTCTATCTGTCCGTTAATGGAGCGGAAATCCTCCTCCGCCCAGCGTGCTATATCGTCCCAAAGCGAGGGAGCGAGGCGCAAGACTATCTGCTTTCTTGCGCCCTCCTTCGCTTTGAGTGCCTTTTCCCTCTTTAATATGTCCTGCTCCAAGCGCTCTATCTTCTCTAATCGCTCCTGAAGCTCCGCCTCACGCTGAGGTGTCTTGTCCTTATACTCGCCTGCCATATCAGTAGATGCTACCGCTGTTTACTATGGGCTGTGCATCCTTATTACCGCACAGTACCACAAGTAAATTCGAGACCATCTGCGCCTTGCGCTCGTCGTCCATGACCACTATCTCGTCCTCACCTAACTTCTCAAGCGCAATTTTCACCATGCCCACAGCACCGTCCACTATCTTCTGCCTCGCTGATATTAGCGCCGTCGCCTGCTGACGTTGAAGCATAGCCGCCGCTATCTCCTCCGAGTAGGATAAGTGCGTTATGCGCACCTCCTCTATGAGTATGCCGGCATCTTTTGCTCGCTCCTGTAGCTCCGTACGCATCTGCTCCGCCACAAGCTGTGAGCTTCCCCTCAAGGTCGCCTCCGTCTCGCTCTCCTCTGCATCCATCAAGTCATAGGGGTACAGCCTCGCCACATTTCTTATAGTCGAATCCGCCTGCGTGGACAAGTAATCCATATAATTTTCCACCTTGAACACCGCATCCGTGGCGTTCTCCACTCTCCACAGCACCACCGCTCCGATTATTATCGGGTTACCCAAAAGGTCATTGACCTTCTGCTTGTCGTTTAGCAAGGTACGTGTCTTTAAGGATATTTGCTTTCTCGTCGTCTTATCCGAACCCTTTTTGCCCTTAACAGTATTCAATTCATCACTGAGTTGCTCCGTTATGCTCTTACAATTCGGATTAACGCCCACCGAGAAAGGGTTCACCATGAAAAAGCCCTCTGTTTTTATCGTCCCGTGGTATTTTCCGAACAGGGTAAGCACCAGTGCCTCATTGGGCTGTACCACACGTAATCCGCCTAAGCCTATGCTCGCCACCAAAATAATAAGTACACTGAGCAATATGAGAGCTACCGTCAGTAAAATCGACAAGCCCGAGGTCGCCGCCGTGATAATAAGCCCCACACCGCAGAGCACCCCCACTATACATAAGAGTAGTCCCAATATCCCGTTCATCGGTCTCAGCTCACGTTCCGTTATCACTGTATTATTCATATCCGTCTCACTTTCCGACATCGTATGTGATATCAATTTGATATCACGATAGTAGCATAGTGTTTCAGAATTGTCAAGAGAGTTTTCATAAATAAATGGACACGACTCATATCATGTCCATTTATTTATGTTCCATTGTGGTGGCGAACCTGTGTGTTCGCCCAAACCATTTTTCTGTGGAAAAATGGTTTTTATTTTTGTTTTGTTTGGTCGGGGCTTTGCCCCGAACCCCGTGGGGATTTCGTTTTTTGCGAAAAGCGACTTGGGGCTTTGCCCCAAGACCCCACGATTTTTTGAAAAAATCGAGTAAAACTTTTAATTGGCTTCGCCCCTGTGTCAGTAAACGAAAAACACCAAATACCCGACCGTATTCATCGCAAAGTTGGCGAACATATGGCAAAACCACGAGGCATATATATTATCATTCTTCTCATTTAGATAATTGAATATAGTGCCGCCCACAAAAAGTCCCACAAACAAAAGCATCACCAGTCCCACACTGAACATGCTCTCTATTATCGCTAAATGATACACAGCAAAACTTAAAGAGCTGACTACATACGCACATCTTCTCGATACCGCCCTAAACTGTGTGAACACAAAGCCCCTGAAAAACCACTCCTCCAAAAACGAGTTCACTATGCACACATACAGAGCTATCTGAAAGAAATTGTCCTCATTTACACCCAAGTTATTTTCCAAAGACGCTACCATCATCGTGTCCACGTCTATATACCTGCGTATTATGAGATAAAACGCAAGCATAACAGCGTAGATACCCACACCCAAAGCCAAAGCAAATTTAACGCCTCGCATATTCGAGGCTACTAAACCAAATGGTCTGAACTTCTTATCGTACAGGCTATAAACTATGGGCACAAAAAGAAAAAGCGGTGCTTTAACCATCGTTTTTATCAGATACCCCGGCCTTAATATCAGATCCGTATACCCTATTGCCACTATAACCAACACGATAATCGCACCTAACAACAGTGACTTCTTACGCATATTTTTACTTTCCATCTATACCAAACAATTTGCAAGCATTTTCCCTCGTTATATCCGCCACCTGCTTTGCACTCAAGCCCTTTATATCCGCTATTTTCTCCACCACATAGCTCAAGAGCGTAGAGTCATTGCGCTCACCCCTATGCGGTTCGGGCGTTAAATACGGGCAGTCTGTCTCTATGAGTACATGTGAAATGGGGCAATGCTCCAAGACCTCCACCGTCTTTTTTGCGTTCTTATACGTGACCGGCCCGTCAAAGCCCAAATACCAACCCCTGTCTATGAGCTCCTTCGCCATGTCCCAAGAGCCCGAAAAACAGTGGAAAACGCCCCTTATATTATCATAGCGACGCACAGCCTCCAATATATCGCCGTGCGCTTCCCTATCATGTATGATGAGCGGTAAATCCTTCTCTATTGCCACCGCTATTTGTGCGTGCAACATCTCCTTTTGCTCTTTGGCATACTCCTTAGCCCAGTAATAGTCTAGACCTATCTCGCCTATAGCTACCACTTTAGGGTGATCGGCGTACTCACGCAAAAACGCCACACTACGCTCACCTTCCCACTTAGCATGGTCAGACGGATGCCAGCCCACAGAGGCATAACAAAAATCATAACGCTCCGCTATCGTTATACAGCGCAAAGAGCTGCCCTCATCGCAACCTGCATTTAATATATGTGACACGCCCCTGCTTTGCATCGAGCGTAACAGCTCATCTCTATCCTTATTAAACGCCTTGGAATCATAATGTGCGTGACTGTCAAAATACATAGCATTCCCTCCTATATCTCGCCATCATACCACAGAGCGTGCTTGCGTACAAGTAGCGCTTATGATATAATGGTGAAATGTTTAATTCATGCTATAAAATAACTGACACTTACATAAAAATCATGCTACTCATCTTTCCTCTATGGACGGGATTTGAGGGCTATGCTGACATCACCCGTTCGAAATTTCTCTTTTTCGTCACGGTCACTTTGCTATGGCTTTTTTTGCTCATTATCGCATACCTCAGAACCCGTGAGAAGCCGAACTGTGGCATAAGGCCGGCTCTTATCATCGTCGGTGTTTACGCGCTGTTTATGTGTCTTTCCGCCCTGTTCTCCGATTACGGCAATGCCGTATTACTCGGCGCTTCACGCTATGACGGGCTTATCACGCTCTTACTGTACGCTCTCATTTTTGCAGGCGTGAGTGCCTACGGTCAGGCTAAATTAAACTACATTGCTTACGCCGCCGTAGCTTGCATTTTATGTTGTGCTGTAGCACTCTTGCAACTGCTTAACTTTAACCCCCTCGGACTTTTCCCCGAGGGTCTCGATTACTATGACTCGGGCATTCTCTATGTCGGTGCTTTTTTGGGTACCATGGGGAACACTAATATTTTATCCGCTTACCTTTCGATTTTAATCCCCATTTTCTTTGTCTTTTCCTTGACTTGCAAGGAGAAAAAATTACGACTGCTATGCCTAAAGGCTCTTATTTTGGCGCTACTCACACTCATACTATCGGGTGTATCCGGAGGCATCGTTGGGCTCTTGGGCGCAGCCGTTTTATGCACGCCTATCGCTTTGGGCAAGCGCTACGGAAAGAAAGTATTTCTCATTTGCATTGCAGTACTACTCATATTCGCACTGCTCGCATTTGTTGTCGTCTACTTCTTTCCTCCCGAGTCGGGCACAGTCTACGAGCTTTCACAGATACTACACGGTAACATTGACGACAGCTTTGGTTCCTCACGTGTCATGATATGGCGTGAATGTCTTGCACTCGTCCCGGAAAGCCCCTTATTTGGCGGAGGCCCCGACACTTTGGTACTGCGTGTCGACCTCAACTTCGAGCGATACGTTGAGGAGTCAGGGATTACTTTGCGTTCCTTTACAGATAATGCGCATTGCGTACCCCTCGCTTATCTCGTGAACACAGGCATTTTCGGCCTTCTTTCTTATCTCGCTCTGTTCGCATACGCATTTTATAAAGCCGTCAAAGCTAAGGGCATCCTGCCTGCGGCTTTGGGCATTGCACTCGTATCTTATTTCATACAAAGCTTATTCGGACTTGGTCTTTCTCTCGTTATGCCCTTAGTGTTTATCATTTTGGGACTGCTCTCTGCGAATAATTTCGACAGTGGTGATGTAAAAAATGTCAAACGTAAAAAAGCGCGCACTTAGCCTCGATATTCTGAAGCTCATCAGTTGCTTCGGTGTTATAATAATACACGTATCCGGTCATGGGCTGAGGGATATACCGTCCGGCTCTGTCTCTTGGTATTTTGCTGTATTTTGGGACAGTACCGCACGATTTGCCGTACCTGTATTCCTCATGTGCACGGGCGCTGTCATGTTGCGTACTGACAGAGAGCTAAGCGTTAAGCGAGTTTACACTCACTACTTCTGGCGCATATTACGCACCCTACTGTTTTGGTCTTGGGCTTATTATATGTTCACCATCTTAGGTCAGTACTTTCTCACCGGTTGGTTTGAGCCTAATGGCTTTATTAATGCTCTTACGGAAACTTTGCGTTTTAATCATCATCTGCATTTATATTATCTACAGATGCTACTGCTGTTTTACATCGCCTTACCCGCTCTGCGTGTCTTTGTACGCTCCGCTTCAGAGAGTGAGTTTCAATACGCTCTCATCATTTGGTTTGCGCTCGGCATCGCTCTGCCACTGCTTAGAAAGTATCCGCCAGTCAATATAATGCACGGCGTTATATCTTACTACGAAATTAATTTTGTTTGGTCTGCCATAGGCTACACCCTGCTCGGCTATGGCTTACATTCGGGCAAGCTCACTACGAAAAGCGCTAAGCACTATGCCCTCACTTTTATTTTCGGTCTTGTATTTACATTTTCCATGACCGCCTATCTCTGCCTTAAAACAGGCAGTGTTAACACGGATTTCATGGAGGGTATGTCGCCGGGACCGGCGCTTATGGCTTATGGTATTTTCGGCTATATGAAGAGTAGATTTTCTGAGTGTGACACACAGTCTAAGCCACTCAAAACACTCGTGGATGCCTCGTTTTGTATCTACCTTGTACATCATTTCTTTGTTATGGTCTTTAGGCAAATCGGTTTTAGCGTCGCTAATTATCACGCCGCCTACCAAGTACCGCTCGTTACCTGTATTGTCTTCGCACTCTCCTTTGTTGCATGGCAGGTACTGAAGCGTATCCCCATAGTGAAGGATTATTTAATATAGCTATAGTAAAATTAACTTAGTACAACTCTTAGTTCTATATGTTTATTATGAGATTTCACTGTATTTGTTAATCTTTTTCGATATTGATTGACTTTAATTTATATAAATTGATAAAATTAAAAGATATTTTTGTGCAAGGGGTCTTTAGTGTGAATAAAAGCGCAGTAAGCGTTGGTATAGACATTGGTTCAACTACTGCTAAAATCGTAATAATCAAGGGCGAGGAAATAGTATTCCAACGCTACGAGCGTCACCTCTCGAAGGTACGTCAAAAGACTTTGGAACTTATGCTGTCCGCGTCCGAACATTTGGCTGACTCATCATTTTCCGTTGCAATCTCAGGTTCCGCCGGTTTGGGTGTCTCTAAAAGCACGGGTATTCCCTTCGTGCAGGAGGTCTATGCTACCGGAGAGCTTATTCGTCGTAACTTCAATGACGCCAGCGCGGTTGTAGAACTCGGTGGTGAGGACGCTAAAATCTTGTTTTTCGATGGTGCTAACAGGGTCGAAGAGCGAATGAACGGCAGTTGCGCAGGCGGTACGGGAGCCTTTATCGATCAGATGGCTACCCTACTAAACGTTACGCCCGACGCTCTCGATGCGCTCGCTCTTAAGCATGAGTGCATCTACTCCATTGCTTCTCGTTGCGGTGTATTTGCCAAGACAGACATTCAACCTCTTCTAAATCAGGGCGCTAGAAAAGAAGACATAGCGGCGAGTATTTTTCAGGCGGTTGTCGATCAAACAATAAGCGGTCTTGCGCAGGGCCGTAAAATTGAAGGCAAGGTCGTCTTCTTAGGCGGTCCACTATTCTTCTTTAAAGCATTGCGTGACAGATTTACCGAGACTTTAAATCTCAACGAGCACAGTGCCATATTCCCCGACTGGGCACTATATGCCGTCAGCATGGGCGCTGCGCTCTGTGGCGAGGCTTATGATAAATATTTTTCATATAACGAGCTTATAGATCTTTTAGAGTCCGCTACGGATGATACCGTCATCTCTGCAAGACTCGCTCCACTCTTTGAAAACGAGGCTGACTACGATGAATTTAGGGCACGTCACACAAAAGCTGATGTGCGCTCTATTGACGTATCCACTTACGCCGGCAAAGCCTATTTGGGTATTGACTGTGGTTCAACCACTACTAAACTCTGTTTGATTTCAGAGGATAACAGCCTTCTATACAGTTACTATAACAGTAACAAGGGTAATCCGCTCATAGTGGTGAAAGACCAGCTTGAACACATTTATGAACTATGTGCAGACAGGATTACTATTGCCGGCAGTGCCGTTACGGGCTACGGCGAAGAGCTTATTAAGAGCGCCTTTGGAGTGGATCTCGGACTTGTTGAGACCATGGCGCACCTCAAGGCTGCTAAGTATTTTAATAAAAACGTTGATTTCGTATTGGACATAGGCGGTCAGGATATTAAATGTTTCAAAATACACAAGGGTGTTATTGACCACATAATTTTAAATGAGGCTTGTTCTTCGGGTTGTGGTTCATTTTTGGAGACTTTCGCTAAGTCTTTGGGTATGAACATAGCCGATTTTGCCGTGGAGGGCCTTTTTGCCGCTTCACCGACAGACCTCGGCTCACGTTGCACCGTGTTTATGAACTCCTCCGTGAAGCAGGCGCAAAAAGAGGGCGCGAGCTTGGGAGATATTTCCGCCGGGCTCTCCATAAGCGTTGTTAAGAACGCTCTTTACAAGGTCATACGTGTGACCTCTAAGGACGAATTGGGTAAGAATATCGTCGTACAGGGCGGCACGTTTTTAAATGACGCTGTACTGCGCAGTTTCGAAAAGGAGATAGGTGGGGAAGTCGTGCGCCCCTCCGTTTCGGGTCTCATGGGCGCTTATGGTGCAGCTCTCTACGCTAAGGAGCTCGAGCTTGAGGAGTCTTCCATAAAAAGTTCCTCCGAACTATCCTTGTTCGTTCATAGGAGCAATACGGCAGTATGTAAGCTCTGCACGAATAATTGTAATCTCACCGTCAACTTTTTTGAGGGTAACAGAAAGTTTATTTCAGGTAACAGATGTGAGCGTCCCATAAGCGGTAAGAGCGACACGGGGGCGGACAACATGTTCCGATTTAAGCTTGATAAAATTAAGTCTTTGAAAGGCGTTGCGGGCGCACGTGGCAAGATGGGTATACCTTTAGGGCTCAATATATATGAAAATCTGCCCTTCTGGCACGCATTTTTCACCGCCTTGGACTTTGAGGTCGTCGTGTCGGATATCTCCACACGTGATATTTACAGGTTGGGTCAGGACACCATACCTTCAGACACCGCTTGTTATCCCGCCAAGCTCATGCATGGGCACATGGTGAACCTCATGGAAAAAGGTGTGGAGCGTATTTTCTACCCCTGTATGCCTTATAACTTCAAAGAAGACGGCAGCGATAACCATTATAACTGTCCTGTCGTAGCATATTATCCCGAGCTCATTGAGGCTAATATGTCCGATTTGGAGCGTATACGCTATTATAACGGCTATTTCGGCATACACAGAAAGGGTGACTTCGCTAAGAAGGCACAGCAGTACTTTGCCGCTGATTTCAACATCCCTCTGCGTGAAATGAAACGTGCGACAGAGCTCGCTTACAAGGCGCATGAGCGTTGGATGCAGGAGCTTAAGATTGAGGCTCTGCGTGTAATCGAAAGTTCTCGCATGAGGGGCAAGAAAATTGTGGTGCTCGCCGGGCGCCCCTACCACGTTGACCCCGAAATAAACCACGGTTTAGACCAGCTTATCAGCTCACTTAACCTAAGCATAGTCACGGAAGATGCCGTGGCACATTTAGGTGCTGTGAAGAAGCTTGACGTTATTAATCAATGGACTTACCATGCACGTCTTTACAAGGCGGCGGAGTTTGTTACTAAGCATGATGACATTGAACTCATACAAATAGTCTCCTTCGGTTGTGGCTTAGATTCCATCGTCGCCGACGAGGTGCGTGCTATCTTGGAGGCTGAGGGTAAAATGTACACTCAACTGAAGATAGATGAGATAAACAACTTAGGTGCAATTAAGATTAGGATAAGAAGCTTGCTTTCCGCTTTGGAGGAAAAGCACAAAAGGAGTATGGATAATGGCACAAGCGGTATATAACGAAGACGGCAGACTGCTGTTTACCAAGGAGATGAAAGACGAGGGATACACCCTGCTTGCCCCCAACATGCTCCCTACACATTTTAAGCTCTTAAAAGCCAGCTTTATACAGGAAGGCTACAATTTAATACCATTAGACACCTCAGGCAGAGAGATAGTCGAGGAGGGTTTGCGTTGTGTTCATAACGACACCTGCTACCCTGCCCTTTTAGTCATAGGTCAGTTAATAAACGCTCTGAAAAGTGGCAAGTACGACACGAACAAGACCGCTCTCATGCTAACGCAGACAGGCGGTGGTTGCCGTGCATCTAACTATGTTTCACTACTGCGTAAGGCGCTTAAAAACAACGGCTTTGAAAACGTACCCGTTGTTTCACTCAATTTCTCGGGCATGGAGAAAAACCCCGGCTTTAAGCTCTCGCTTAGGCTCATTAAAAAATTAATCTATGCTATACTTTACGGTGATCTTCTCATGTTACTTGCCAATCAAGTGCGCCCTTATGAGATTAATGAGGGCGACGCCGATGCACTCGTAGATGAGTGGGTCGCACGTTTGGACAAGGAGTTTTCTGTGCCTAAGTACCTTAAACTCAAGCATATGAAGAGAACCTGGTCTGTCATGGCTCGTGAGTTTGCCGCTGTACCCGTGGATAAGTCCGTGCCTAAGGTCAAGGTCGGCATAGTCGGTGAGATTTACGTTAAGTACTCCTCGCTCGGTAACAATGACCTCGAAAAATTCTTGCACAGTGAGGGCGCTGAGGTGGTCGTGCCGGGTCTGCTCGACTTTCTCATTTTCAAGGTCGATAACCGCTACGAGGACCCTGCCATCTACGGTGGCGGTGTTTTGAAGCGTCTACTTTGTAAGTATATCATCAAATACCTCTGCTCATGGCAGGACGACATGATAGCCGCCATCTCCTCCGTTTCCGATTTCCGTACGCCCTCACGCTTTTCCGAGACTAAGGATATGGTACGTGACTACCTCAGTTACGGCAACAAAATGGGCGAAGGTTGGCTGCTTACGGGCGAAATGCTTGAACTTATCCACAGCGGTGTCGAGAACATCGTCTGCACTCAACCCTTCGGTTGTCTGCCTAACCACATAGTCGGCAAGGGCATGATGCGTAAAATTAAGGACAATAACCCCCAAGCTAACATAGTCGCCATAGACTACGACCCCGGCGCTACTGCCATAAATCAGGAGAACCGCATTAAGCTCATGCTCTCCAATGCCAAGCGTGCTATGGCGGTGGCAGACTCGACTTCGACGCGAGCTTAAATATTACTATTCGGAGGATTCAATATGCCTATAATAAAAGTAAGTGGTCTGGACATACCGAGAGTAAAGACACTGTCTGCAGAAATTACGGACGATTTGGCAAAAGCCATCGACTGCCCCACTGATTGGATCACTTTTACCGTCGGAGCACTCGGAGACGGTAACATATTCTGTATGGGTGAACTCGTAAAGGACACCGTTTACGTGCATGTCGAATGGTTCGACAGAGGCGCCGAAACTAAAACCGCTGTTGCCAAGATTATCACAGATGCCGTGCTTCAAACTAAGCGTATAAAATCCACTAAAATTGAAACAGTGGATGTTATATTCGTTAATTTGGAAAAATCCGATTACTATGAAAACGGTGAGCATTTCTAGCTGACTGTATATAGCAAAGAGCCCTCACTAAAGTGAGGGCTCTTTGCTATTTTTATTTTGTTATTTTAGTCATAGTACGCAACCAACAAGTCCACCGCCGCTCCGTAGCTCCTCAAACCTAATTCCTGACCCTGACTGTACAAAAATGTCTCATACACTGCATCGGATATCTCCCCTACCTCACTGTCTTCAAACTGCGCCCAATACTCACTTATATACGCAATATCCCTACGCACAGATTCAGACAAGTCCGAGCTCACCTCAGCCCACATATCATAGTCCGCTCCATACAAGGCATTACTCAGCAATATATACCCAAACACTGCACCCGAATACATAAATTCAGCATCCCCTGACTCCAAACAAGCAAATATGCCAACAAAATTGCAGTCCTGTTCCTCCGCTATTCCCCTCTGGTGTGTTATCTCATGCATCACCGTCGAAGGCAAGGACACAGGTGGTATATCCACATTAACATGCACCTCACCCGTCAAAGGCGAGAAAAAACCCGTATATCCCATCATACTGAATAGCTTAGAAGATAGCATAGCCTTCGGCTGTACTTCCTCAGCTTCCAAAAACGCATACATGTCCACAACAGGCTCATACGCCTCATTCGCCCTTGCTAGAACATCCTCACTCTCTGCACTGTACACGCCATATTCATTACGTGGCACTCCATCGGCATAAGTATTCGCCATCTGTGCAAACTGCGCCGTAACAGCCGCTAACTCCTCAACACTGACAGGCTCAGCCTCCAAATTCGCGAGCTCTGATAAGTTCGCCACCCTATACGCCGGACTCCAAGTCAAACTCAAAATCGCAAGTAAAACAGCGGGCACGCATAACACAGATAATATTGTTATGTAAACATGTTTAACCCAACGAATAGCGATTACGAGCGTTAATATGCGCCTAATTATGTAAAGTACGGTAAACAGCACCACAACAGCAATAAGCAGCTCCGTAACCGAGTACTCAAACTGTGTCGTCAATGCTCCGAAGTACTCATGCCATGGTCGTGACACATTATCATACAAAAATTGCATCACCTCTACATTGTCCCTTAACAAGTACACTCCGCCAATGACCATCAAAGACAGAACGAAAAGCGTCAAGCGCAAGGGTGCAGTTGCAAAAATATTCTGTTTTCTATCACTTAAAATATTCATTCGCCCATTATACATCATTCTCACAAAAAACGCAAAGCTTTGTGCATATTTTTATCTGCTAGTTTTTGTATATAATCACTTGAAGTTCAGTGTTTTAATGGTATAATATTTGTATTGGTTTTTCGTCATTCTTTACTTGACTAATGCGTTAGCACGGTAGTATAATAACACAAACACTTCGGAGGTTGATTATGATTTCTTTTTTACCTCGTGCAGAGGGTCTGCTCTTAGATTTGCGTAAGCTGTTTTCCGCTTACGGCTACACTAAATTCAGCATGGGAACGCTTGAGGAATATGAGCTCTATGCTGACCAAAGAAATTTCTTGAATGCCGACGGCATCATCACTTTTCATGATGCTCGCGGTAGACTTATGGCGCTTAAGCCGGATGTTACTTTGTCCATAGTCAAAAACTCCCGCATAGATGCCGGCGGTGAACGCTACTACTATTCCGAGTCCGTTTTCCGTCTCCAACGTAATGGTGAGTACAGAGAGATACCACAGCTCGGTATAGAGAACATCGGTCACTCGGACGAATACACAAATTTCGAGGTCATATTATTGGCGCTTCGTGCCTTGGAGGCCTCCGAGAGAAACTTCACCTTGGAACTCAACCATCTTGGACTCGTTGAGGAACTTTTCTCATCACGTGGTGTTGCTCGCGATTTTTTACCCATGGCACTAGACGCCATGAGTCACAAGAACTCAAAAGCACTATTTGACCTACTTCTCTCACTCGGTGTCGACATCGATACTGCGAGACCTTTATCTAAGATAGCAAAGCTCAGCGGTGATGTACGTGCCGTCATTTCCTCGCTTTCGGATTTGGGGCTATTATCCGAGAAGACTGAAGTTTTTTGCAAGGAACTTTTAGTTTTATACGATGAGTTTTCCACCTTAGGTCTATCAGATAAAATTAAGCTTGATATGTCCGTAGTCAACAGTGTTGACTACTACAACAGCTTTATTTTCCACGGTTATATTGAAGGCGCACCTCGTTCTGTGCTCTCCGGCGGTAGATATGACAGGCTTATGAGAAAACTCGGACGTGACACAGATGCCATAGGTTTCGCTTTGTACATGGATGAATATTCGAGGGCGCTTCAGGGTGCTGATGAGCCGGACGTCGATGTTTTACTTATCTACGACAAAGCTTGCCCCACAAAGGCTATACGTGAATGCACCGAAGATTTGCAAAATCAAGATCTCCGCTTCTCTGTGCGACCTTCCGAGCCTACGGATTTGAGATATAAAAAACTTATACGTCTTGATAAGGACGGAAAGGAGGCGAACTCTATATGCTAAGCATAGCTTTACCGACAGGTCGCCTTAGCAAAAAAGCTTACAAGCTCTTTGCACAAATAGGCTGTGAATGCCCCGAAATGCTTACTGAAAGCCGTAAGCTCGTTATGGAAAACGCCGAATTAGGTATACGCTATCTGCTCGTCAAGCCCAGTGACGTACCCATATATGTAGAGCACGGTGCCGCCGACATAGGCATCGCCGGACGTGATGTGCTTTTGGAGTATAACCCCGATGTCTATGAACTGCTTGACTTGAAAATAGGTGTTTGCACCATGTGCGTTGCTGTACCTTCAGGGTACACGGAGAGACCGGACAGAATCTTACGTGTCGCCACTAAGTACCCTCGCACCGCTGACTCGCATTACACCGCACTTAACAGACGTATCGAAATAATTAAACTTAACGGTAGTATAGAGCTTGCGCCCATATTAGGGCTGTCCGATGTTATAGTCGATATAGTCGAGACCGGCACAACACTCAGAGAAAATGACCTTGTAGTTACAGATAAGATACACGATATCTCCGCAAGACTCATAGCAAATAAGTCAGCATATAACTTTAAGGGCGAACGCATTGATTCTATATGCGCAGGTCTTAAATCACTATTGGAGGAATGAGTACCATGATAAAAATACTAAACTACGATATAAATAAGCCGGAGGACATCATGACACGCGCGACGGTAGTTGTGCCTGAAGTTGAATCCATAGTCTCGGGAATTATAGAAGACGTACGCAGCAGAGGCGACGCCGCTCTGTTCGAGTACTGTGAGAAGTTCGACAAGGCTAAGCTCACTAGTTTAAGAGTCTCTGAAGATGAAATTAAGGCAGGTGTAGAAATCGCAGGTGCTGAGTTCGTCGGCGTTTTAGAGCGTGCCGCCGCAAACATACGAGATTATCACACACGCCAGAAGCGTCAGGGTTTCACCGTAACGGAGCGTGAGGGCTGTGTACTCGGTCAGCGCATAACAGCACTTGAGCGTGCAGGTCTCTACATCCCCGGCGGTACGGCAAGCTATCCCAGTAGCGTGCTCATGAGTGCCATACCTGCCGCTATCGCAGGCGTTGAGGACATCGTTATGGTCACCCCTCCTGCCGCCGACGGTTCTGTTAAACCCGAAATACTCGCTGCCGCTCACGTTGCAGGTGTCACGGAGATTTATAAACTCGGCGGTGCTCAGGCTGTTGCCGCACTCGCCTACGGCACTCAGTCCGTCAAGCGTGTCGATAAAATTGTTGGGCCGGGCAACATATTCGTCGCCACCGCTAAGCGTCAGGTCTTTGGTGTAGTCGATATCGATATGATGGCAGGACCTAGCGAGATACTCGTTATTGCTGATAACAGTTCTGACCCTGCCGTAGTCGCTGCTGACCTTTTAAGTCAGGCTGAACACGATAAACTCGCCACAGCTGTGCTCATATGCACAGATAGGGCTCTTGCCGATGCCGTATCAAAAGAGCTCGAGAGGCAAATCCCCCTACTCACACGCTCGGATATCGCTCGTGAGAGCATAGACACAAATGGTAAGATTATCATAGCCGAGAGCCTCAAGCAGGCTGTTGAGGCTTCTAATATTATTGCGCCCGAGCACCTTGTGCTCTTTGTAGATGACCCCTTTGGGCTACTACCGTCTGTTAAAAATGCTGGTAGTATCTTCCTCGGCAAAAACACTCCCGAAGCGCTCGGAGACTACTACGCCGGGCCTAACCACACCCTGCCCACCAGCGGCACTGCACGTTTCTCCAGTCCGCTATCTGTGGACGACTTCATCAAAAAGACGAGTTATCTCTACTATACGAAAGAAGCACTTAGTGCTGTGCGCTCAGATGTCGTGACTTTTGCCGAGAGTGAGGGCTTTACCGCTCACGGGCGCAGTGTTTCAATTCGTTTTGGGGAGTGTGAATAATGAGTAGATTTTTATCGCCGTCTTTAAGTGGCATATCACCGTACATACCCGGTGAGCAAACGGAGGACAGCACTCTCATCAAACTAAACACAAACGAGAATCCTTATCCACCATCACCTATGGCTATAGAGCTTGCACAGGCTGAGCTTTCTCGTATGCAACTCTACCCGGACCCCTCCTGCACAGCACTTGTTGCCGAGGCGGCTCGTTACTTTAATGTCGCCAAGTCGCAGATGCTTTTCGCTAACGGCTCTGATGAGATTTTAGCCTTTATTTTCGAGGCACTCTGCCCTAAGGGCGTGGCTTTTCCCGATGTGACCTACGGTTTTTACTCTATCTACGCTGAGCACTACGGGATTAAGGCTACAAAAGTGCCGCTACACGAGGATTTTTCTGTTAACATAGACGATTACTCCGACTTCGACGGTACTATCGTCATAGCTAACCCCAATGCGCCGACGGGTCTTTTGCTACCACGCACGGAGATTGAGAAGTTGCTTATTGCCAAGCCGGACAGGCTTATTGTAATCGACGAGGCCTACGTTGACTTCGGTGGCGAGAGCTGTGTTTCGCTCACCGATCGTTACGATAATCTCATCGTCTGCGGCACTTTCTCTAAAAGTCGCAGTATGGCAGGTGCCAGACTCGGCTACGCTATAGCTTGCGAAGCACTCATAGCCGACCTCAAGCTTGTAAAGTTCTGCTTCAACCCTTATAATGTAAACAGAGTTGCCGCCGCTTTGGGGCTTGGCTCGCTGCTCGATAAGGATTATTTTGTTTCTTGTCGTGACGCTGTAATAAGCACACGTGAGCGCACGAGTGTCGCCCTGTCGGACCTTGGCTTTACTCTCATGCCCACAAAGACGAATTTTCTGTACTGTGCCGCTCCTCGTATGAGTGGCAAGGACTTTGCCAACGCTCTGCGTGAGCAGGGTGTTATTGTGCGTTATTTCGACATTGCGCGCTGCAAAGACTACGTGCGTGTCAGTATCGGTACAGATGAGCAGATGGCACGTTTCATTGACGTTTGCCGTGAGATCTCAAAAAAGTAGGAGGAATATTTTTATGTCTTGCAGAAGCGCCGAACTTGAACGTAACACTAAGGAAACTCAAATTTCGCTTAAACTCTGCCTTGACGGCAAGGGTAAGGCAGATATAAACATAAACTGCGGTTTTCTCAAGCACATGCTTGAACTTTTCACGGCACACGGACGTTTTGACTTGGAGATTTGTGCAGAAGGTGACACCTATGTCGATTACCATCACCTTACCGAGGATTTAGGTATAGCCTTGGGTACAGCTTTTCGTAACGCCTTAGGAGACGGCGCCGGTATCACTCGTTATGGGCAGTGCCTACTTCCCATGGACGAGACACTCATGCTCTGCGCTGTGGATATCTGCGGACGCAGTACGCTCGTTTACAAGCTTGAAGGATTGCCCGAACGTGTAGGCGATTTTGATTGCGAACTTGCCAAGGAGTTTTTCCTCGGCTTCACCCGTGCCTTTGGTATCTCCCTGCACTGCCACATGCAGTGCGGTGAGAACGCCCACCACATCTTAGAGGCTCTATTTAAATCTGCGGCACGTGCTCTGCGTACCGCCGTCAGCCTCGATTTATCCCTGGACGGTGCTGTGCCCTCCACGAAAGGACTTCTTTTATGATAGCGGTAATTGACTATGGCGTGGGCAACCTCTTTAGCCTACTTTCTTCATTAAATTCTATCGGTGCGGACGCAAAGATAGTGCGTACACCCGAAGCACTTGTCGAGGCAAGTCATATCATTTTGCCCGGTGTCGGTGCTTTTGAAGATGCAGCTCGTAAACTCAAGGAAAGCGGAATGCGAGAGCAACTTCTCATAGAGGCGTATAACGACAAGCCCCTTCTTGGCATCTGTCTCGGTATGCAGCTTCTGTTTGAGCGTAGCTATGAATTCGGCACCCATGAGGGACTCGCTCTTCTCTCCGGTACTGTCGAGCCTTTCTCCGAGGATTTTGCACGTTTGGGACTAAACTTAAAAGTCCCACACATAGGCTGGAACTCTCTTAGTTTCGTGAAAGAGTCGCCGCTACTGAAATACTCGAATGAAGGCGACTTCGTCTACTACGTACACTCCTACCATGCTAAAAACTGTGCTGATAGCCTTATAGCCACCTCCGAGTACGGCGTGGATGTAACCGGCATGGTCGGTAAGGGTAATATATTAGGCACCCAATTTCACCCTGAAAAGAGCGGCGATGTAGGTCTTAATATTTTAAAAGCATTTTGCGAAGTGAGGTAACACTGTGAAACAATATGTCTGCGATAAATGCGCTAACAAGCATTACACCACAGGTCAATTCCAGGCCACGGGAGGTACTTTATCCAAGCTCTTTGATATACAGACTGAGAAATTCCACACAGTGAGTTGTTCTCGCTGTGGTTTCACCGAAGTCTACAGAGCTACAAGCAGTACGGGCGAAAACGTGCTGGACTTTCTTTTTGGAGGATAAGCTATATGAAAATTTTCCCCGCTATCGATTTGATAGGCGGTCGTGTCGTCAGGCTTACTCAGGGCGATTACGATAATGTCAGTGTCTATTCGGATAGTCCGTCCGAAACGGCTAAGGTCTTTTATAACGATGGTTCAGACAGCCTACACATCGTCGACTTAGACGGCGCTAAGCGAGGCGAACTGTGTAACCTCGACACGATAAGCGCTATAATAAAGGCCGCTCCGCTCTTCACTCAGGTGGGTGGCGGCATCAGAGATGAAGAGCGCATTAAACGTTACCTCGACATTGGCGTTTCTCGTGTCATACTCGGCACTGTCGCTCTGCGTGACCCCGACTTCACCGCCTCAATGGCAGCAAAGTACGGTGAGCGTATTGCGGTTGGCGTGGACGCTCGTGATTCTCGTGTCGCCGTCGAAGGTTGGCTGGATGTCAGCGACACGGACAGTGTCAGCTTCGTGCGCTCTCTAGCAGACATGGGTGTTAAGACCGTTATTTACACGGATATCTCCCGCGACGGTGCCATGCAGGGTTCTAATATCGATATCTACAACACTCTATGCAAAATCGGTGGTACTGATATCATCGCCTCAGGCGGTGTCAGCTCTGTCAGTGAAATTCCGCTACTAAAAGACTGCGGCGTAAAAGGTGCTATCATAGGCAAGGCTCTGTACACGGGTCATATAGTGCTGAAAGATGCCCTCAGTGCGGCAAGGGGTGTATAGATGATAACTAAAAGAATTATCCCCTGTTTGGATATACGTAACGGTAGGGTCGTCAAGGGTGTGAACTTCGAAAATGTCATAGACATACAAGACCCCGTCAGCTTGGCTGATATATACAACCGCACCGGTGCGGACGAGCTTGTATTCTACGACATCACCGCAAGTCACGAGGGTCGTGCGCTCTTTACGGACATTTTAAAGCAGGTTGCATCACAGATTTTCATACCGCTGACCGTGGGTGGCGGCATTAACTCTGTTGACGATTTCGATCGTGTCTTAAAATGCGGTGCGGACAAGGTGAGCGTGAATAGCGGTGCTATAAAAAATCCTGCACTCGTTTACGATGCGGCGAAGCGTTACGGCAGTCAATGCGTCGTGCTCAGCATGGACATAAAGCGTGTAAACGGTGAGTTTCGCCTTTTCTCACACGGTGGACGCACGGACACGGGCATAAACGCCCTTGAGTGGGCAAAGCTCGGCGCTGATAACGGTGCAGGCGAGCTTGTCGTAAATAGCATAGACACGGACGGTGTAAGACGTGGCTTTGACCTCGAAATGCTCTCTGCCGTCTGCGAGCGTGTAAACATACCCGTTATTGCCTCGGGCGGTGCCGGCTGTGTAGAAGATTTCCACACGCTCTTTACCGAGCTACCTCAAGTAGATGCCGGCCTTGCCGCAGGTATATTCCACAGCGGTGAGGTAAACATCAACGATCTTAAAGTATATCTTAAATCGCAGGACCACTGCATGAGAATTTGCGTTTAAAGGAGAAACACATGGACTACAATGAGATAATATCAAAGCTTAAATTTGACGATAGGGGACTTATCCCGACTATCGTACAGGATTCCGTTACAAGAGAGGTGCTCATGATGGCGTACATGAACGCCGAGAGCCTTAAAATCAGTCTTGACGAGGGTCGTACTTGCTTTTACAGTCGCAGTAGACAAGAGCTATGGCGTAAGGGCGAAACAAGCTCTAACACTCAACGCATAGTGAGCATAGCCACTGATTGCGATGGTGACACACTACTTATAAATGTCGAGCCCGCCGGCCCCGCTTGTCACACAGGCGCTATATCATGCTTCTACGAGAATCTCTCCGGTGAAGACTGCACTCAGTTCTCACTCAATAGCCTTTATGCTCTCATAAAGGGTAGGCAGGCAAACCCCGTGGAGGGCAGCTACACGAACTATCTATTTGAAAAGGGACGTGAAAAAATCCTCAAAAAAGTCGGTGAAGAATCTGCTGAAGTCATTATCGCAGCAATGAAAAACTCTGTTGAGGAGAGTGTCTACGAGATTTCCGATCTCTGCTACCACACGCTCGTGCTCATGTGTGAAATGGGCATTAGTCCCGAGGATATCATTAAAGAACTTGCAAAGCGTCACAAGAAATAGGAGGCGTATATGTATTATGTCAACCAAGAGATCTGCATAGGATGCGGAATATGTGTTCCCGATTGCCCTACTAAGGATATCTTCTTATCCGATTGTGGCAAGGCGGAGGTCAAAAATAAGCGATGTCTTGAGTGTGGTCACTGTCTTGCCATATGTCCTGTAAATGCTGTGGACTGTGCTACTGCACAGCCCGGCGAAGTTTTGCCATTTGATGAGCAGAGCTTCTATATAGACCCCGATAAACTCATGAATAAAATTAAGTTTACTCGCAGTGTGAGAAGCTTCAAGGACGAAAAACTCGATGATGCGCTCATCGAAAAGCTCATCGAAGCAGGACGCTATACCCCAACCGGCACTAACTCTCAGGAGATATTTTACCTTGTTGTGCGTAAGGATTTAAGTGAGCTTAAGGATATCGTATATGAGGGCATTTCTAGATATGCCGATAAAATTCAGGCAAAGAGTGACGCTGACAAGAGGTCAAGATATCTCGCCATTTACAAAGGATTGTACAAGAGCTATATGCGAGACAAGGAGAAAAACGATCCCATATTTTTCCATGCGCCCGTCGCTGTATTTGTATGTTCACCCGAGGCTGTAAATGCCTCACTTGCCGCTCGCAGTATAGAACTCACCGCCGCTACTATGGGACTGGGAGCTTGTTACCTTGGCTTTGGCGTCTATGGTCTATCTGAGATGCCTGAGGCAATGAAAGCATATGGTATTCCCGAGGGCTACCTCCCACAAGCATGTCTTATTCTTGGACACCCGAATGTTGAGTACAAGCGCACCGTGCCGAGAAACCCTGCGCAAATTTCATGGAAGTGAGAAAATATGAAGGATAATTACACTAACATTAACTCATCTGTCATAGACTCTTGGGTAGAGGACGGCTGGGAGTGGAGTTTACCCATAAGCGCCGAGGAATTCAAGAAGGCTCAGAACGGTGAGTGGTCAGTTGTACTAACGCCCATAAAACCTGTGCCGCATGACTGGTTTTGTGACCTTAAAGATGCGAATGTACTGGGGCTTGCCTCGGGTGGTGGTCAACAGATGCCCATATTTGCCGCATGTGGCGCTAAATGTACTGTCTTGGACTACTCAGAACTGCAACTGAATCAAGAGAGAATAGTCGCCGAGCGCGAGGGCTATGACATCAACATCGTGAAAGCGGACATGACAAAGCCCCTGCCCTTTGAAGACGGGAGCTTTGATCTTATATTTCACCCTGTATCAAATTGCTACATCGAGGATGTTCTGCACGTATGGCGTGAGTGTTACAGAGTCTTGAAAAAGGGCGGCATCTTGCTCGCCGGTTTCTCCAACTGCGTCAACTACTTTTTAGATGACGAGGGCGAACGTGCGGTGCATGCCCTCCCCTATAACCCGCTCAAAGATGAAAAACTGTACGAAGAGGCTATGAAATCAAATTCCGGCATACAGTTTTCACACACCATAGACGAGCAGATAGGCGGTCAGCTAAAGGCCGGCTTCACCCTCAGCGATATTTTTGAGGACACGAACAGCTCAGGGCATCTCCATGACCTGAATGTCCCCTGCTTCTACGCCACACGCAGCATAAAATCATAAAAATTGAGGTGAGTATTAACTCACCTCAATTTTAGTATCTTGACGAAAAGACCTATACCTCTATCTCTATTATCTCCATGCCTCGGCTTAGAGCATAGCGCATGGTATTAAATGTCCCACCTGCACCACCTGCATACGCCGCCACCAATATGGACGAACTATCCACCATGTATTCATTACGCCTCTGCATACAGTCTGTCGTGTAGTTTCGTGTGACAAGTGTCTGATAGTCGCAGTCTGACAGTATTCTATAGTACCTTCGTCTGAGATGTGCGCTCCAACGATCTGCCTGCTTCTCAAAAGGAATAGCCGCCTCTATAGTGATATCCTCACGGCGCTCTCTAAGCTTAAGCACGGCTTCGCCAAAGTACATATCACAGCCGTTCGCCATGCCACAGATATAATGGCGTATGCCACTGTCATACACCGCATCTAACACTTCGTCCATTCTACGCTTTAAGTCCAGGCAACGCAAATCATCCTCGGAATCTCCCCAAGGTAATTTCGCTATCCTATGACCTGTAAAACAGCATGTGATCTCAGGCTTAAACATATTAAACCTCCGTACATTTTTTATTTTACCATTCTAATTTTATTACACTTTCAACAAATTGTCAATTTCCCCTTGATTTTTGTCGGACTTGGTGCTATAATAACGCCGAAGTTAATATTTAGTCTTCAGGGCAGGGTTTGATTCCCGACCGGCGGTATAGTCCGCGAGCCACTTATGGCATGAATCGGTGTAATTCCGATACCGACAGTATAGTCTGGATGTGAGAAGATTTTATTGTGCGTTTTTGCGCTATTTTGCTACATTTGCCCGGAAGATTTTTTCTTTCGGGCTTTTTCTATTTCCTTGACTCAGTATTAACTCAACATTTTTGAGGAGGAATATCATCATGAACGAACTATGGACATCTGTACTCGACAACCTCGGCTTTGTAGCCGTATGCTTAGGGGTCTTTATCGGACTCTTTGCCGTCGCCAAGCTCTACGAACGCCTTGTTGTGGGTGTAAAGCGTGACATTTCACCGGCGAGACGAATATCTTACATCTCCATGTTCTCGGCTCTCGCCGCCGCTCTTATGTTTTTTGAAATCCCACTATTTTTTGCGCCCTCTTTCTATCAGCTCGACTTTAGCGAAATACCCATCATGATCTGCACTTTCTATCTCGGACCTGTCGCAGGTGTCACAGCCGAGTTGCTTAAGATTATTATTAAACTTTTTCTAAAAGGCACTTCTACCGCCTTTGTCGGTGACTTCGCTAACTTCGTTGTCGGTTGCGCCTTTGTACTGCCCGCCTCTATGGTATACCACGCTAAGCGCACAAAAAAAGGTGCACTCATAGGCTTTGCGGTCGGTACCGCCGTTATGACCATATTCGGCAGTGCTTTCAACGCCATCTATCTACTGCCTAAATTCTCCGAACTATACCAAATACCCATAGACGGTCTCATTGCCATGGGCACTGCTATTAATCCCTCCATCACAAGCATATGGTCTCTCGTACTCTTTGCAGTTATACCCTTTAATCTACTCAAAGGCATACTAGTCAGTATACTGACCTTCTTACTGTATAAGCGTGTAGAATCAATATTTTTCAAACGGCGTTCGGACGGGCATCGGGACTCCGCTTCCGTGAACCGAAACCTATCGTCGTAACTTTTTTCAACCTTGTCATGCTAAGTGTAAAATTAATTATCTCCACCGCATAGATAATGGCTATATACGCTGTAAGTGCACCGGTCGGCAAGAGAGTATACACGAGCACCACGCCTATTATGGCATCGAGGATGTTTATGCCCATGCTCCACATATGTTGCCCCAGACCTTTAAGGCAACCGTCTATGACCATATCCGTGTACATAATGGGTATGAGCGGTGCGAGCATACGTATGAAATGCCCTGCATCTGCGGACTTATATATGGCGAGCCCGAGTGTATCGGACAAGATATAAAGTATTAACGCCGCCACAACTGAAAACATGAGGCTCTTATTAATGAGCGATCCGACGACACGTGCTATGCCCGTGTCGTCTTTTTTCATCTGCATTTCCGTGAGCTCAGGCACGATTAGCTCCGACAAGGCGATTAGAATACAGGCTGGGAAACTGATTATGGGTAGTACCATGCCTACAATTACGCCATAGCCTGCCAAAGAGGCGTCCGAACTCATGCCCGAGCGCTTCAGTCCTCTCGGCACAAGTAAATGCTGTAGCGTCGAGAGCGCACTTCTTGCATAAGACGACGCAGCGAGCGGCAATGCCACGCCCAACATCCGCTTTGTAAGCATAGGTGCTCTCGTCCGCTCACTACCATGCGCTCTCCTATCAAAGTAGTAGACAGTAGCAAGGATACAAAAGGATATCATATCCGCAAATGTGATACCGGCGGTAACCGCCAGACAGCTCTTTTCTATGTCACCCGTGGATACGAAGCTCAAAAATGTCGCCACCATGCTTATATAGCATAACTGCTCACACAAATGCACCAAAGCCGTCTTCCACACCCTACCACAGGCTATGAAATAACCGGACAAGGCTGACGATAGCGCTATAAACGGTAATCCCAAGGATAACATGCGTAAACTCGCCACCGTCCTCGCATCGCCTATCCACAAAAAACCTATGGGTTCTGCCGAAAAAAACAACACCACCGCTGTTCCAAGGCCGAAAAACGCCGCATAAACTATACACCTGCGCATGGCACCCGTTACTCCGCCCGGTCTCCCCGAGCCCACCTCCTCAGACACAAGCCGTGTCACCGCAAATCGTATGCCACTCACCGCTAATGTTATGCAGAGCATCTCTACGCTCATTACAAGCTGAAATAAGCCTATTCCCGCCGCTCCTATCTTCGCTACCAGCCATACCTGAAACGCCATGCCTATACAACGCATGAGCAAAGATGCCCCCGTCATTAAGGCAGTATTTACCACAAGACTTTTCTTCATGCAAAAGCCCCCTTTGTCCAACTATATGCAAAAGGGGGCTCACATTATCAATTTAGTTTTCCCTGTGCCGATTCCAACAGCGCTCTCACCCTGTGACGCAAGGCTCTGTACTTCGGAGTTTCAAGCTCTGCATCCTCAGCTATCACCCGATTTGCCTCCGCCTGTGCACTCTGCAATAAATTCGTATCCGTGCACAAATTTGCAATCTTGAGCTCAGGTAATCCGTGCTGACGTGATCCGAAAAAATCGCCCGGCCCACGTATTTTGAGATCCTCCTCAGATATCACAAAACCGTCATTCGTGCGCTTCATTACCTCCAAACGCGCCTTAGCATCTTCACCCTTAGAATCCGACACCAACACACAATAGCTCTTATGCTCACCGCGTCCCACTCGTCCTCTGAGCTGATGAAGTTGACTTAATCCGAAACGCTCCGCATTCTCCACTATCATAAGTGCCGCATTAGGTACATCCACACCCACCTCTATGACCGTAGTCGAGACCAACACATCTATCTCACCTGCCACAAAAGTCGCCATTACGCTTTCCTTTTCCGCACTCTTCATCCTACCGTGCAAACAAGCTATACGCAAATTCGGCAACTGTCCCTTCAACTGCTCAGCATAGGTCTCCACAGGCTTTAAATTTATATCGAGTTCCTCGTTTTCCTCTATCATAGGACAAACTATAAACGCCTGTCGACCCTCATTCACCAAGCGTTCTATAAATCCGTTTAAACGTGCTCTGTAACGTTCATCCACCGCAAAGGTGTCAACCTCCTGTCGTCCCGGAGGACGCTCGTCCAGCACCGATATATCAAGCTCTCCGTAAATGATGAGTGACAAGGTGCGCGGTATAGGTGTAGCTGACATAATAAGCACATGCGGACTCTCGGCTTTTTTGGTAAGTGTTGACCTCTGCTCCACTCCAAACCTATGTTGCTCGTCCGTAATAACAAGTGCCAAATTATTAAACTCCACATCGCCCGTGAGCAGTGCATGCGTGCCCACTACCATGCCGCACTCCCCGCTTCTTAACTTCTCCAGCACCTGTCTGCGCTCTACCGCCCCCATAGAGCCGGTCAGGCGCTCCACCCTTATGCCATGCGGCTCTAAGAAACTACGCATGGTTCTAAGATGCTGCTCTGCCAATATCTCTGTCGGTGCCATAAATGCCGCCTGATAACCTGTATTGCACAGTGTCCACACAAGTGCAGCAGCTACCATAGTCTTTCCGCTTCCCACATCGCCTTGCAGTAGCCTGTTCATTAACTTCCCCGTCTGCATATCCTTTGCCGCCTCCGACACTGCTCTGCGCTGTGCGCCCGTCGGCTCAAAAGGTAGACTCGCATAATATTTCTCAAAATCAGACAGTGCCACCATACGGCCTCGTACTTCTTTTCTATTACTCCTCAGCATCGCCATGCCACAAGACAACACAAAAAGTTCCTCAAATATAAGCCGGCGCCTTGCAAGTTCCAAGCGATAATAGTCGGGCGGTCTATGTACATTCACATGTGCATACGCCGCCGTCGCAAGCTTCATACGCTCCGCTATATCCGCCGGTATTACCTCAGGTATTTCGCCCTCACACTCCGCCAGTGCCTCCAACACTGCTGACGACACCTGTGCCTGACTCAAACCCGCTGTCAGCCTATAAATAGGCACGACTGTGCCCGTAACCCTGCCCTCGTCCTCCGCACTCTCGTACTCGGGATTTTGCAGCTGTTTCTTGCGACCCTGTAGCTCAACTCTACCGAAAAAACTATAGCTCTCACCTACAGCAAATTTATCCTTTAAATACCCTTTATTGAAAAACACGAGCTCTATGGAGTCACTCTCATCTACCACCCGCATCTTCATGATTTCCAGTCCCTTACGTACCCTATTCACCTTCGGCTCACTCGAAACCATAGCGCGTATGCAAACCTTCTCGCCCTCCTCACAAAGTCCTATGGGCTTATAAATCGTCCTATCCTCGTAACCACGCGGATAGAAGCAAATAAGGTCATGAAAAGTGCGGACTCCAAGCTTCTCAAAAGCCTGCGCCCTCTTTGCACCTATCTTCGCTATTTTTCGTACGCTCTCATCTAACTTCATCTCGTTTTAAGACACATACTCCAATTCATATTCGCTATCTACTAACTCTAACTGCTCATAGAGAGTATTTGTCGCTACTACCCTGCCGTCGCCTGTTATCATTATCATGTCAAAGCCGCCGTAAGTACGCCAATACTCTGTCGCTATTCCTTCGCCCAACACGAAAAGTGCCGTGGAAAGTGCATCCGCCTCCATGCCACTATCCGCTATTACCGTCACCGACTCAAGATCTGTCACCGCAGGATAACCTGTTACCGGATTTATTATATGATGGTATTTCTCAGCATCATCTCCGTAAAAGAAACGCTGATATCCACCGGAAGTTACCACCGCCGCTTCTCCCACACTGACCACAGCTATATATGCACCTGTATCTTCTGGATTTCTTATCGCTATATTCCAGTTCGATCCATCCGGTTTTAAGCCCAAAGTCTGCACATTGCCACCTAAGGAGATGATCGCACTCTGGACACCCTGCTGTTTCATCGCCGCTATACAGTAATCCGATGCAAAACCCTTTGCCATTGACGCAAATGACACTTGCATACCTGCAGGCATTTTCACTATACTGCTCTGACTGTCCTCAAACGCACTTATTTCTATATCGGACATGCCTACCTTCAGTATAGCCTCATCAACTTCCTCCTCTGTAGGTACGTAATACTCACCGTCCACAAACCCCCACAACTTCACCAGAGGATATACACTAAGGTCAAATCTCCCGTCTGAACGTGAATATATCTGACTTCCCATTTCAAGCATCTCCGAAAGTTGCCAAGGCACAACCGTCGGCTCACCACCGGCGTGATTTAACTCATACACCTCACTGAGCTCATTTTCCGGATCAAGCATCTTCTCAAAGGAATTTACAAGTGCTATCGCCTGCGACACACCCTCCGCGCCGTTTTCTCCATACGCCGTAAAGGTCATTATTGTGTCCATTGCGAACACCTGCCGCTCCGTTTCCACTTCCTCTGACGCACATCCACCGAGTATAACGGCGCACATCAAAATAATAAGTATTACCCCAGCTCTCTTCATCCCAGTCTCCCTTACCTATTTATCCTTACATTCTATCACATACAAAATAAAGAAGCAATCTCAAAAAAAACGTCCCCCGACGCAAAATCGTTGGGGACAGTTTTTTAAATCTATATTACTGCATCGCAAAATCCGCCTCTATCGCTCGCTCAAAGTCCTCTATACTCATCGGCCTATAAAAATAGTAGCCTTGTCCGTACTCACAACCACACTCCTTGAGAATATTGCACTGCTCCTCGGTCTCTATGCCTTCCGCCAAAGAATGCATGCCACCTAACTCTTTTATCATCTTTATGGAAAATTCCACCAAGATTCTACTCCTCACATTCGTGCAAATGCCGTCCACCATGCTCTTATCTAACTTTACCTCTGAGAAATTCATCTCACTAAGCATGTACAAGTTGGAATATTCCGCCCCAAAATCGTCAAGCGATGTTGAAAATCCGCCGGTTTCAAGCTCCTCTATCTTGCGTGCCAAGATATCATGATCCATCTTACCTATGCTCTCCGTTATCTCTATATCTATATAGCTCGTAGGCACTGCATACCTCTCACACATCGCAATCATCTTTGAAACCACATCATTTTCTATCAAAGTTACTCGTGAGAAATTCACAGCAACCTTTAACGCCCTACCCTTATCAATCCACGAACGTATCGTCTTGCATACCGTCTCCAAAACGAAGAAGTCCACATGTCTTATTATCCTATCATACTCATAACCTGGTATGAACTTTATGGGTGAAATTACATTTCCATCCTCATCATATTTCCTCACCAAAGCCTCTGCACCTGAAATTTTGCCCGTACTTAAATCGACCTTGCCCTGCAAATACACATCAAAGCAACCACTCTCCAAATCTTCTAGCAGCTCCTTTGCCGCCAAAGATTTATATGTCGCTGCCCCCGCTATCGCAGCCTTATAGTAACTCTGCTTGTCTGCATACATCAGCTCGTCAGACTGACTTACCTCCCTCGCTATATCAATTTGCCCTTTCTTCCATATGCTACCTATAGACATAGAGCTTTCTTCCGAATTAGCCGCATGCTCCCTTAACTTGAACACCCGCTCATTGAAATCATTCTCATCTATCTCCTCGCAAATGACCACAAACTCGTCGCCACCCACCCTATACACATTCTCAGACACTATTGTCCGTAATGCCTCAGCAGCCTTTCGCACTACCTCATCACCGAAATCGTGACCGAAAAGATCATTTATATTCTTTAAACCGTTTATGTCCACATACACAACGCCCACAGACTCAGGCGCCTTCTTCTCCAGCTTGCCCACCGTCTCCACATACTTATGCCTATTAAACGCACCAGTCAATGTATCCGTATAGCCTAATCGCTCTAAATGCTTGCGCTGTGCATTTTTCGATATGCTGTCCATAACAAATATCGAAAGTGCATCAAGTAACTCATAATCCTCCGTATTGCGTGTAGGATTCTCCACACCTATTATGCCCACCATCTTGCCGTCTTTTTTCAGTGGTGTCAGTATTACACTCATCATGCCTATCTTATACAAATAGTCATTTATTGACTTGAACATACACTCGTCATCAATAGCTCCCGATAGTAAGCTTTTTTCATGTTCCTCCCATATGAGGAATAAATCATGCTTTACACTTTCAAGACGTGATACATATTTTTCCTGAAATTCCGCACTCCAAAAATAAACGCTGTTGGCGCCGCTCTCCCTGCCCGAGAAATCAAATATAGCCGCAGTCTCGGAGTCATAATGCTCACCAATTATTGCAAGCAAATTTTCCGCCGCCTCATGCAATTCCTCACTGCGCGACAACATACGTACACAATCTACCAGCACCTTCTCACGACTCAAACGCAACTCAAGATCATTTACCTGCATATGATGCCCGCTGATATCCGACGCTATCTCCATTCGGACAGGCACGCCATCAATATCAAGCAAAGTATCAGTCAAAGCAAAATGCTTGCCTAACACCTGATTATAATACACCCAATTTATTCGCTCATTAAACTTTAGCTTATCATTATTGCAAAAGTCACAAGGTTCTGCCTTGCCCTGCAGCGCCTCATAACATTTTTTCCCTACATACTCGTTCTCATCAGTATATCCAAACGCAAGTTTTGCTGTCTCATTCAAATAGATCAGAGAGTATGTATCAATTTCACACATATAACATATATACTGTTGGCTATCCATCGCCCTTTTCGCCAAGTTATCATAGCTCATCTTACATCCCTCCGCAACTTCTTTATACTAATATATCACGCACATTTTCCTAACATCGCCCAACTACATGATACCAAAGCAACCATCTGCAGGTCAACATTGAAAGCGATTTATTTTCTAATTTTCATGCGCGAAACGGTTTTTCGTCATTTCAACCACTTCACCTATGTAGTTGTCCAGTTTTTTTACTATATAGTCAATGATATTGATAATAAAATGTCTATCACTTCATCTCGCTAAATATATCTTCTTGTTTTGCATTTCCATTTGGTTGCATGCACTTGGCTAATGCACGATGATATCAAATATTGCACTCTCGGGGCATGCCTTCTGTGCCGGCACACCCCGATTTATAAAAATGCTATTCAACCCAACTTATCTTGCTATTGCTTTTAATCATCATTATTGCCACCTTCGCCTATTCGCTCGGGCGGTTCATATTCTTCCGGTTCTTCTGTCTGCTCCGGCTCCTCACTCTCCTCAGGTTCTTCCGTCTCTTCCGGTTCTTCTGTCTCTTCGGGCTCCTCTGTCTGTTGTGGCGCTGCTGTCATCATCTGTATATCATCATCACTATCGTCGTCCATGTCATCATCGCCTATACTATCATCGTCGTCATCGTACATGTCGTCATCGTCAACACTATCATCAATATCGTCATCGTCAATACCATCGTTGTCGTCATCGTACATGTCATCGTCATCATTGTCGTCGTCGAGATTATCGTCAAAATCATCGTCGTCCGAGTCGTATTCTACACCTGTTTGCGCTTCATACTCTTCTTCAATATCGTCGTTGTCGTCTAAATAGTCACGCACCGTCGCAGGTAGCTCTTCCGCTGTGAGAGTCTCGACGCTAATGCTCTGCTCTCCTGTTGTCGGCTCTGTTACTATGCTCGCTTTCTGTCCCGCTTCAAGACGTACAACCTCTGAAGTTACTTCGCCAGTCGACTCGTCTTTCGCGCTTATATCCACCTTACCCGTTAGCAAGATCACACTCGACTCCTCTTCGCTCAATACCTCAACATAGCCTGACGTGCCTCTTATACCCGTTACCATTGTCGAGGTACTTATCTCGAACAATTCATTTTCCTCCAAAGGCTTAGATACGTTAAACAGCATACTTCCTTCCGCTAAACTTAAGGTTATACTGTCACCCGTTTTCTCAAGTACACAGGCTGACTCCGGATTTAGCTTAACCGCCTTAGTCTCATCCAAGTTGATATACGCCACAGCGTCCTGCTCCGTTTCTACCGAATAGCCGCTGAGCAAACGCATATCAGCCCTCGCTGTCAAGGGAGTACCATCATCATATATTAGCACATTACCTTCTGTACGCTCTAACCACATGAGTTCCGCTTCAACTTCGTCTATATCTTGCGTAGAGCTTACGCTCATACTCGGCTCTGCCGACGCCACGTCGCCGTCCGGCGTTCCGCAGGCACATGTTAGCATCATTATGAGCGTTATTACTATCGCAACTGCCTTTTTCATGTCTCTCATCCCTTTTCCATTATTGTAAAGCACTGCCTTCGATAGGTTAACGCGCTTACTTGCCATTTTATTGCATCGTCAATAAATATTTCGCATTTTCTTTTTACATGCAATATTTATTTCATTTCAGCTAAGGTCGCAGCCGCTACCGACTGTCCCACCCTCCTCGATTTCTCATCAGGTAACACTATTGTTATCTTATCGTTAAGTTCCGGATATTCCTCTGACAACACGACCTCCGCCATTTCCACTATCAGACTACCACCACGCCCCGACATAACTCGACCCAATAACATAATATGCGTGAAACCGTAAAAATGGTGATAGAGTGCCAAACTATGCCCCAAATAAACACCTATAGAACGGAAAATCTCGTCCGCACTGTCGCCTTCGTCCATCAGGTTCTGCACTATCTTGAGCTTCTCTCCCGGCGACAAGTCCTCAGGTAAGTCTATACCGGCTTTCGGCGCAAGTTTTATGACCGCATCCTGTGAAAAATACTTCACACCGCAACCTATATCACCGGACCACTCATCCACCATCGCCTCTGAACTCGCATCAACAGGAATAAACGCAAGCTCATTCAGCCAGCCTGTAATGTTGCCCTCGGCATTCACGTAACCGCCTGCCTCACTCGTACCCATCGCTATGCCCAATATATTATTTATGCCTAAACTCATAGCGCCTGCCAAGGCTGTTACATCACCATCGTTGCACACTCGCATCGGGACATCGCCAAGCTCACGCACTGCCCTAGGATATATATCTCGCACCTTGGCCTCGAAATCCTCTGCACCCACCTGTAAAAACAAGGAGGCGCTACGTGTCTCATTATTTATGTATATGCCTGCCGACGATATGCCCACAGCATCTACCCTCGGTAAATGCTCCGCCGCTGTCTTTAATGCGCTAACTATGCCCTCATAGTGGTACTCAGGATCCGACTTAATCTTCGGGTGCCATACGACTTCCTCACTGTACACAGCCTCACCGTCTATGACTGCCGAAACTTTCCTATCCGAGCCGCCTGCGTCAAACCCTATCCTACAGCCGCTCATATGCCTTCCCACAGATTCTGTACTCTCCTGCGCATTTTTCCTCGTCTCAGAGTACAGCACTTCAAAGGGCTTGTCATATATCTTGGAGAAGAAATCCGCATCAAAGGCTCGTGAACCATCTTCACAATACGCAAGCTTTACACGCTCATACGCCGCCTCATCTCCACTGATATACACCCTGTATCCGCCCTTCATCCAAAGCAAGGTTTTCACAAGCCTGTCCACACAATATTCATCCGCAGCAGCCATCTCAGCCGTGCCGTAAATCTTCATATCATACACAGCTATTTGTCCGCCGTCACGCTCCAACGCCACCGATATTGCCTTGCTCGCGCCCTTTGCATATGCCACAAAAAAAGGGTAAAGAGGTATAAAATCACTCTGCAGACTCGGTACATGCTTACACTCAAACTCAACGCCTTTATAATTCATTTCCGTCCCCTCTTTCTTTCTGCTCTCGCATATTTTACTTCAGTCTTATGCTCCTCTTTTTCAATACAAGGATCATCACAAACGCTGCTATTGCACAGCTCGCCGCTATTACAAATGCCGGAAACATTAAGTCTATATTGTTAGCCGCTAAGTTTATATAGTGACCTCCCACATTGGAGGATATTATACCGCCTATACCAAAACCTATAAGAACATAACCATAGTTTATTGCCATATTTTCCGCTCCCAACACCTCCGCAGTCAAGGTCGGGAATGTTGAGAAAAATCCGCCATAGAAGAAGCCTATACCGCCTATAAATGCATATATAAGCAGTCCGTCCGCCATACCGACAAGCAAGGTTAACACTGCCGAGCCCACTGTCAGAAGCATTAAGGTATTATATCTGCCTATTTTATCCGATACTACGCCCCAAACAAGTCTGCCAAAGGCATTAAACACCGAAATCATCAGTACTCCCATCGTCGCTGTATCTGCCATACCCCTGCCTACCGCTATGGGCTTTGCAAAACCTATCATCATAAGTCCGCCCACACAGGCAAGCATCATAGCGCCGGCTACAAGATAAAAATCAAACTTCTTAATCACTGCTAAACTCGATTCCTTACCGGCATCTCCACTCGCCACCTTGCGCTCAGGCGTTATCATAAACGCAGAACAAACTACACACATTACCAAAAACACATATGACAAAACCCTTATTGTAGGTAACTCACCCACTCCGACTCCGCCGTTCATCGCCACCAAGCTCTCAACAGCCGGCGTGAAAATAAGACCACCCACACCAAGACATGCCACTATTAGTCCCGTTACAAAACCTCTGCGATCAGGGTACAGACTCTGCGTCGCTGATATCGTAGGCGAGTACACAAATCCCATGCCTACGCCACCTATCACTCCATATCCCAACCACACAAGATAGTTAGTTTCAGCCGTCGCAAACGATGCTAAGAAAAAGCCCGCAAACATCAGCACACCGCCGGCTATCACCAACTTACTCAGGGATATCCTTTGAATCAATATTCCGCCTATCAAGCTGCCTATTGATAAAAACATAATCAAAAGTGAATACGCAAGTCCTGCCGCTGCATTGTCACCATCAAACAAACTCGTGGCTATCCCGCCCTGAAACACACTCCATATATACGCAACACCCACACATAGCTGTATAGCCATTGTCGCCACCACAGCAGCTACCTTACTCTTCTTCACTTTTATCATATGAATTCCACTCTCCCCTTTTTCTTTTGTATTTATTTAGTCGGGGCTGTGCCACGCCCCCTTGGGGGATTTCGCTTTCTGCGGAAAGCGAGCAGGGACGCCGTCCCTGCACCCTGCGATTTTTTGAAAAAAATCTAGTAAAACTTTCAGTTTGGCTCCACCGTGTTCTCTTATACTTTGTCTATTATCTCGTTCCGATTCTTATACACACTGCGTTCAGCCACAAGGCCTCTTACGCTCGATAAAGGATACACCATACTGTCGCGCCCTATAACACTGCCCGGATTTAGCACAGAGTTACAGCCTATCTCGCAATTATCGCCCAACACCGTGCCAAACTTCTTTAACCCCGTATCTATAAGCGTGTTGCCGCTCCTTACACTAACCGTGCTCTTATCCCCTTTCACATTCGAACATATACAGCCTGCACCCATATGGCTCTTATATCCCAAAACGCTGTCACCCACATAGTTAAAATGTGGTACCTGCGCTTTATCGAACAGCACACTGTTTTTTACCTCCGTCGAGTTACCCACTACAGCGCCCTTGCCCACAATAGCATTTCCACGTATGAAGGCCGAGTGACGCACCTCTGCGCCCTTATCTATTATACAAGGGCCCTTAACACAGGCACTCTCCGCTACCTCTGCGTCTACCGCTATCCAAACGTCATCGCCCACACGTCTATACTCCGTCTCCGGCAAACTCACACCCAGATTCCTCACAAAATCGCCTATTTCTCTGAGAACCTCCCAAGGATAAGTCTTGCCCTCAAACAACTCGTGAGCTATCGTTTTCTCCAAGTCCAAAAGTTCGGTCGTCTTATACATCACTTCACCTTTATCAAATGGCCGGTATCACGCATCGCATCTATAATTGCATCAACACTGCGCTCACAGGCTTCTATGCTCTCTGCCTCAGCCATCACTCTCAACAGTGGCTCTGTACCACTCTTTCTAAGCAGCACACGTCCTCGTCCCTCCAAAGCACGCTCCTGCTCTGCTGTCACTTCCTGAACCCTACCTTCCGTCAGCGTCGCATCCTTATCGTCCACTACCACGTTCTTTAAAATCTGAGGATATATCTTGAGTGGTGATATAAGCTTACCCAAACTCATATTCGCATCCATAAGCACTTGCATAACATTTATCGCAGTTAAAACACCATCGCCCGTTGTTGAATACTTTCCGAATATGATATGTCCCGACTGTTCACCGCCCAAAGTATGTCCGTTTTCACGCATGTTCTCCCACACGTACTTATCGCCTACCGCCGTTTTCTCATACTTTATTCCAAGTTCATCAAGCGCCTTATACAAACCATAATTGCTCATGACCGTCGTGACCAAGGTGTCGTTATCTAAACTCCCCCTCTGCTTCATATGCTTTGCACACACATACATGAGCTCATCTCCCGACACGTACCGACCCATCTCGTCAATAGCCAAGCATCGGTCAGCGTCACCGTCGAAAGCAAAGCCCACGTCAAGGCCACGCTCCAAAACCAAAGAGCGCAGCGCTCGCATATCGGTCGATCCGCAATCTACGTTGATATTTACACCATCAGGTTTAGCACCTATCACATATGTATCCGCTCCCAAAGCATCAAACACACTCTTCGCTATCATCCACGCACTGCCGTTAGCGCAATCGAGACCTATCTTCATGCCCTTAAACGAATGACGGGATAAACTGATAAGATAAGCTATATAACGATTCCTGCCCATGACATAGTCTACAGTACGCCCTATATCGCCTCCCGTAGCGTAACTCAAGGGCTCTGCACCGCCGTCTAAATACCGCTCCAATTCCGCTATGACCGCCTCGCCCATCTTCTCGCCCTGTCCATTAAACAGCTTTATGCCATTGTCATGATAGGGATTATGGCTCGCACTTATCATTATTCCGCAATCGAAATCGTCTATTCTCGTTATATATGCCACACCCGGCGTACTCGTCACGTGCATCAGGTGCGCATTTGCACCCGATGCCGTAAGTCCTGCCGCCAATGCACACTCATACATATAGCTTGAACGACGTGTATCCTTACCTATAAGCACATTTGCCTTATGCTCTCCACTGAAATAGTGCCCTAAAAATCGACCTATGCCAAAGGCGTGCTCAACTGTCATATCTACATTAGCCTCGCCCCGAAATCCATCCGTACCGAAATACTTGCCCATACGCCCTCCAGTTTGCTCTTATTTTTAGCCTACCATACTCTTTATGCGCTCTATTGCCTCTTTAGTCTTTTGCGCATCACCAAACGCTGTCATCCTTATATAACCCTCACCGGACGGGCCAAAGCCAGCACCGGGCGTTGTCACAACGTCCGCCTCCTTTAATATCTTATCGAAGAAGTCCCACGATGTCGTGCCCTCCGGTACTCTTAGCCATATATAAGGTGAGTCTTCACCGCCGTACACCGTAAACCCGGCGTCCGTCAAACCCTTTCTTATCACTTGTGCATTCGTCATATAGTACTTGACCATCTCCGCCACTTCGGCTTTGCCTGCCTCTGTATAAACCGCAGCAGCAGCCTTCTGTATCACATAACTCGTGCCATTATACTTTGTAGACTGACGACGCATCCATAGATCATACACACTCACTCCACCACGCATCAAAGCCTTAGGTATTACCGTCCAGCCGCAACGTGTGCCCGTAAAGCCTGCCGACTTTGAGAAGCTATTAAACTCTATAGCACAGCTCTCGGCACCCTCTACCTCATATATACTGCGAGGTAGATCGGCATCGTTTATAAACTCCCTATACGCCGCATCATAAAGTATGACGCAGTCATTTTCATTTGCATAATCCACCCAACGCTTAAGCTCTGCCTTAGACGCCACACAACCCGTAGGATTATTCGGCGAGCAAAGATATATGAGATCCGGTACAGTCTCAGGCAGTTCGGGCATAAACCCGTTCTCCGCTGTACAGGGCATATAAACTATTTTCGTCCACTTCTCACCGTCCCACTCACCGGCTCTGCCCGACATGGCATTTGCATCTATATACACTGGGTACACAGGGTCGCAGACCGCTACTATATTGTCTTCCGAAAATATATCGCCTATATTACCGCAGTCGCCCTTTGCGCCGTCCGATACGAATATCTCATCCGCACTTATATTAGCACCATAAAGCTTATACTCATTTTCAGCTATTGCCTCACGGAGAAATTCATAGCCCTCATAAGGACCGTAACCGTAAAATCCCTCTTTTGTACCCATCTCATCCGCTGCTTCTTTCAAAGCACCTACCACACACTTAGGTAGCGGTAAGGTCACATCGCCTATGCCAAGCTTTATTATATCACGCGCAGGCTTAGTATCAGCATGCGCATTAGTCCTACGTGCTATCTCCGCAAAAAGGTAGCTACCCGGTAATTTGCCGTAATTTTCGTTTATCTTTGCCATGTTTTTTCCCTCTTTCTTATCTTATAGCTCGCCGTCAAACACAAAAGTTGCCGGCCCTGTCATATATATCTTATTGTCGTTACTATCTATCTCTATCGTCAGCTCACCGCCACGTAACGCCATCTTCACGCACGAAGAGCTCTTACCCGTCTTTACAGCTGCCGCCAAGGCCGCCGATGCTCCTGAGCCGCAAGCCAAAGTCTCGCCGCTTCCACGCTCCCACACTCGCATCTTCAAATTGTTCTCGTCCAGCACCTGAACGAACTCAGTATTTATCCTATCTGGGAACAGCAGGTGATTTTCAAACTGTGGCCCTATAGTCACTAAGTCCAGCCAATCCACATTATCCACAAATACCACTGCATGAGGGTTGCCAACAGACACCGCTGTCACGAGCCACTCCACGCCACCTATCTCCACAGGCTTTAGTATAAAGTCAGCCTCATTCGTATCGACAGGTATATTCGCTGCCGAAAAGTCCGCCTCGCCCATGCAAACACGCACATTCTCTACCGCACCATCTGTGACATTCAACCACACAGTCTTTACACCCGACGCCGTCTCTATCTCTATCTCTTTCTTATCAGTCATGCCACGCTCATACACATAGCGTGCCAAACAACGTATGCCATTTCCGCACATCTTTCCCACCGAGCCGTCAGCATTATACATATCCATCATAAAGTCCGCTGTCTCGGAAGGACATATACATATTAGCCCATCCGCACCCACTCCGAAGTGCCTGTCAGACAATCGCCTTGATAACTCAGCTTTGTCCGCCACTTGCTCCTCAAAGCAGTTTACGTACACATAATCATTTCCGCATCCGTGCATCTTTGTAAACTTCATTTCTACTCTCCTCTATTATTTTGTATTTTTATTAGTTTATAGATAATACTATTTCCGAAAGGAGGAATTTCTTTGGCCGTTGTAATCTTACGTACAGTTATTGTTTTTTTTACCCTCATCATCGCCATGCGCATCATGGGTAAACGCCAAATGGGTGAACTCGAACTGCCCGAACTTGCCGTCGCTGTTCTGATCGCCGATCTCGGCGCTCACCCTCTGCAAGACATCGGCATCCCACTCATGAACGGTCTTTTACCTGTCATTGTGCTCTTTTGCTGTCAAATCCTGCTCGCAGGCCTCAACATGCGCTTCGTCGGACTTCGAAAAATTATTTACGGTACTCCCTGTTTCCTTATCGAAAACGGTGTCATTAACCAAAAAGAAATGCGCAGAAACCGATTCACCCTCGAAGAACTAGCCGAAGAGCTGCGCTCACGTGAAGTATGCGATATTAAGCAAATACAATACGCCATCTTAGAAACTAACGGCCTCCTCAACGTACTGCTCTACCCCTCGCACAAGCCTCCCAGCGCTAAAGAACTCGATATACCAGTCAGAGACCCCGGTTATTACCACATCATTATTAATAATGGTAAACTCATGCAAGATAATCTAAAAAAATCGGGCAAAGACCTCGACTGGCTTATGTCAGAACTACAAGAGCAGGGCGTATCCGACCCATCCAAGGTGTTCTTACTCTCACTCAACGATGAAGGTGGGATATTCTACGCCGCTATGGAGAATGTCAAATGAAAAAAGAACTCTTTGCCACACTTTTGCTGCTTACACTCTGTGTGCTATCCCTACTGAACATTGTATTCCTACACAGCTTCACCAATTCCATGATCGCAGACATCTCCATCTCGCAAGCGCTCTACGCAGATGGGGATGCTCTTAACGCCGAACAACACCTACTCGACGCACACTCGCTTTGGCAAGAGTCGGACATATACACTCACATCCTCCTGCGCCACAGCGAGGTAGACGTCATTAACGATTGCTTCTACGATATTCTCTCCACCATCTCACAAACGGAAAGTTGCAGCGCAGAGCATGATTATAAAAAACTCATCTCAAGACTTGAAGGACTATACAAAATGGAACAGCTACGCTTAGGCAGTATATTTTAATCCTTGGACTTCATGAGACTCGCAAGCTCCTCCATGAACGTATTAACGTCTTTAAACGAACGATAAACCGATACGAATCTGATATACGCCACGTCATCGACATCCTTCAAGCCCTTCATTACCATCTCGCCTATCTCCGAAGTCTTTATCTCCCGATCCAAAGAACTCTGTAACTCTTGCTCTATCTTATCGGCTATACCCTCGAGCGACGCTAACTGCACCGGTCGCTTTTCACACGCTCGTACCATGCCGTTTATTAGCTTCAATTTATCGAATGTCTGCCTACTTCCGTCTCGCTTTACCACGACAAGCGGTAAACGCTCCACATTCTCATAGGTCGTAAATCGTTTCTGACACGCAAGACATTCTCTTCTCCTGCGTATGCTCACTCCCTCATCTGCCGGGCGTGAGTCTATTACCTTACTCTCCGCATATGCACAAAATGGGCATTTCACTTATATCACACCTCTCATAAGACTATTTTCCAATTATACCACATTCTTTTGTTATATTCTACATCTATGCGTCATTTTATCGCCCTTCCCATATTTTGTGCCTTGCCCCCACTCTTTTATTGGTATAAAATGAGGTCGGGTGATTATTATGAAACTTATTAACCGCTTCTTATCCATGAGCGAAACATCATGGCAAATTACTATCAAGACACTCATATTGTCCTGTGCCATGCTTTTTTGCGCTTTTCTCCTTCTCATGAGCACCGGCGACCTCACCGCAGATAATTATTCTACATATCTGCTTATAAAGGAGCTGTACACACTCCCCCAAGCTCTACTCCTTTTGTCCTGCCTCGCCGCAGTTATTATTGAAGAGCACAACATTTCCAAGAACTAAAATTCTCGCACCATTTCCTCAAACTGCGCCTTGTTATACAGTGCATTTAGCACATCTAACAGAGCATTCGTGCTGAGCCGCTCAGGTAAGCCTAAATGTGCTATAAACCTCGACCTGCGCTCCGCACTACCTGCCATACCCGTCAGACCTGCTTCAAACAGGTCTGATTTTTTTATGCTCTCGCCCACGACACTCATAGTTTCTTCAGACTCAACCGTCGCTCCGGCTCTTATTAATGCCTCGCGCAAAACCTCAGGGCGCACACCCTCAACGCCTATTTTACCCTCCTTGGAGCTCTTTTGTTTCCTGCGTTCCTTACCGTAAATATCCGGTATGTACGCATGTTTAACGTACTCCTTGTCTATCGCACCCTTTAGATGTGACCTTATCAGAAACCCCGCACTGTCACTATCCGTCAGCACTATTATCCCGCGCGTCTCTGCCAACTTTCGAAGTAAACTGATTTTTTCCTTATCATTGAATACAGCAAAGCCCCCAAGCTCCACTATATGTGCATCCACCACTTGTGAAAGGCTATTCTTGTCGTACCTGCCCTCCACAACTATCGTCTCTTTTATCCTCATCTGCGCACCATCGTACTCAGACTAAGCAAAAAACCTCGCAATAATTCCGTTGAACTCTCCACGCTGCTCTTCATCGCATAGTCCGTTTCTGCGCACAAACTCAATATATATGTTATCTCCTTTAATCTAAATGACGATGCCGTTTTCTCCGTCTTTTTCAATATGAAATCCCTATTTTCCGAATACAACTCTCTATACAAAGCCATGCCTCTGCCCTCTGCCATGCCCAAACGTGCCGCATAAAGTCTCCTAAACTGTAAGCCTATCACCGCAAGTATCATTATTGGCTCCTCGTCTGTCGCCATGAGATCTGCCATCAGCCTTGCCGCCTTGCCATAGTCCCTTGCACTCAAAGCGTCCGTCATCTCAAACACCCGTGCCTCCACTATCTTACTCGCAAAATTATCTATATCACGCTTACTTATCTCTTCACCTTGTGTTGCCACCGCAATCTTCTCTATCTCCTGAACCAAACCGCTCATATTCGCTCCGCTCATATAAACCAAGTACTCTGCCGTTTGGGTATCTATCCTCTTGCCTCTCGCCTCAAAGCGCCTTCTTATCCACGGTATAAGCCGACCGTGCTCCTGTACCGTGAAGTCCACAAGCTCACCATGCTTCTGCATTGATTTTACTATCTTCTTACGCTTATCGGGCGACACGCCCGTATCCGTCACAAACACTAAGGTGCAGTACTCCGGTATGTCCGAAAATATCCTCTCGCAATCCTTGCTCATTTCCTCCGTACACTTCCCCGCATCGAAGCCGTGTACTTCTATCAAACTGCGCTCCGACATAAAAGGCAGAGCGTCTACACTCTCTGACAAAGCTCTAACATCCGGCACGGCTGTATCAAAGCGTGTATGCCCGAATTCCGCTCCGCCATCGGGAAAGCAGGCCTTTCTCAGTTCATTTAAGAAGCTGTCACGCAGATAATCCTCACTGCCATAAAGCAAGTATAGGCGCTTTGGCCCCTCTTGTTTTAAGGCTTTTGATAGTTCTGCATAATTTAGCTTCGTGTCTTTTTTACTCATAATCCTCCGCCCTTATCTCTATCGTACCGTCCATATCCGTTCTAAGCACTTCCATATCATAAAGCTCTAACCTATGTAGCACGTCCTCAGCAGGATGTCCGTAAGCGTTCTCACCCACCGAAATTACCGCCGTCTGGGCATAACTGGTATGTAATAACTCCAAACTACTCGAACTACTCGAACCGTGGTGCCCCACTACCAGTACGTCCATATCACCCCACAAACCTCGATCTACATACTCACGTTCTCCTACAGAGTCTACATCGCCCGTTACAAGTACATTCATACCGTCAATATCCGCCACTATGCATAGACTGCGCCTGTTCGGATCTCCCTCATCCAAAGGTGCCGCTATACTCAGTTCTATAGCACCTACGCTTACACTCATATCCTCAGTTGCATATATTATCTCCGTTTCACTCGCGTCCGCTGCCGCCTCTATCTCCTGTGCATACCGCTCCTCATCCACAGCCTTGGGGTTATATATTATCGTGTCAACCTTCACCCTTGCCATGAGCTGTGTTACGCCACTTATATGATCGTAATCCAAATGTGTCAGTACAAGTACATCCACCCTATGACTGCCATTTGCCAAAAGATAGTTTGCCGCTATGTCACCCACATTTTCAAGCCCCTTATTTCCGCCGCAGTCCACCACCACACTCGCACCTTCACTGCGAAATACCAAGGACTGACCCTGACCCACGTCCAGCACAGTCATAACCGTATCCGTGCTCATTACACTCGTCTTAAATATTAATAACGCCAAACCTAAACTAACTATGCCCACGGGTACATAGTAACGCAATTGCCAAAAGTGACCCATAGCATATGTAAAGCCGAAAACCACATAAGCAAAAATGAGCCACACGATAACAGCCGTGTCCGCCGTATACAAAGCGGCATAGGGAAAAGCTCCCAGCACCGCAGTACAAAATGTGATATACCGTACCATATACGCCACAACAAAGCCCACCACAGAGCCCAAAACCACACTCAAACTACCCAATACCACAGCGCCAAGTCCGCCCAAAAATGCAACAGACACCGCAAAGAAGATAAGCACATTCGTAATAGGCGACACAAGCGACACATATGAAAAATGCAGTGCCACAAGCGGTACGGTAAACACCGTCACACCCAAGGACGCCGAGACCGTTGCCGCCACCGCCACTCCTATTTTCCTCAGTACTCCCAAACGCAGTTTCTCCGCATAGGGCTTAAGTCTCTCGAATATCTTGCCCGAAAACAAGACAAGTCCCAACATCGCCGAGAAAGAAAGCTGAAAGCTCACACTAGCTACCGTAAGTGGATTTGCGATAAACAGCAGTATCATAGCCGCAGACAAAGCACTTAAAGGGTCGGGTTCACGCCCTACAAAGGGCGCAAGCGACATTAGACTAAGCATAAAAGCCGCTCGTATCGCAGAGGGTGTAGCGCCTGCCACAAAAGCAAAAAGCCACACCACAGCTATGCCCACCACCGCCGTCGCCTTTCTATTACCTCGCAGTAAAAATCCACTGAGTGCCCACAAAAACGATATGTGCATACCCGATATCGCCACTACATGCGATATGCCCGTCCTGCCCATGGCAGAATAAAGCTCTCTCTGCACGTACAGCCCCGACTTATCGCCCGTCAGCAAAGCGAGCATGAAGCTCTGCACATCCTCGGGAAACACCTGCGTCACTTTCTCACTCACAAAGTTAGCTATATGACGTGGAAGGTACTGGAAAGAAGGTTCATTCGAGAGCAGCTTCGGTTCCGTATTCGCCCAAGCAAAAAGATATATACTCTTCGATATATAACTGTCCACCTCCACGCCCGAGCGCAAGGAAGCATCGCTAAACGAAAACTCCGCCTCCACTAAGTCACCCGGTCGCAGAGCACTCAAATCATAGTCGTATGAGTACACATACAGGGCTATATCCTCATAGCCCTCGGTCTCAATCTCTCCGAGCACCCTATACTCATCGGCATAGTCCGTGACACGTATACGCAGCGTCACGTCCTCACCCACCAAGTTAGAGGGCGGCTCTGCATATTGTATATGATATAATCCGAACCATGCACAAAACACGGCGCCACTCACGAAGAAAATCAGCATACGCAGTCGCAACTCATATCTAAACAGAAACGAAACTGCGGACAGTGCCGCAAATATAATGGCTATTAGCGGCAACCTGTCCGTATTCACAAAATAATGTGCTATAACAGCCGCCGCCAAAACACCCGTTGCGGCACACAACAACTTGCGCATCGCTCTCTTTCTCAGGCTACACGAGCATCTCGCCCAACTTCTTGCCACCTAAGAGATGAAAATGCAAGTGCGGTACTGTCTGACCTCCATCTGCGCCACAGTTACTAATTACCCTATAGCCGCTATCGAGGCCCTCGTCACGCGCTAGCTTCGCAATTACCTCCAAACACTTCGCAACCGCTGCCGAGTTACTCTCATTCACCTCCGCCATCGATGATGCCACATGTTCCTTTGGTATAACCAATATATGCGTCGGCGCCTGAGGATTTATATCACGAAACGCATACACGCCCTCCGAATCCCATAGACAATTTGAAGGTATCTCACCTTTAGCTATCTTGCAAAATATACAATCCGACATCTCTAACCCTCCTTATGAAGTCCTAATTTCATTGCCACATAGTTATCGACCATAGCAAGTGCATTATCGAGCATAAGTGCATCCTTGCCGCCGCCCATAGCACTGTCCGGCCTGCCGCCGCCCTTACCGCCGCACATCGCACTTACCTGCTTCACCACATCGCCTGCCTTAACGCCAAGCTCCACTGCACGCTTACCGCACACCGCCACAAAGCTTATCTTCTCACCATCCAAAGCTGCCAATACTGCAACATTCCTATCATCACGGTCTCTGATATTGTCGCCCATCTGTCTTAGCTTCTGTGTATCTGCATCCGGCACCGTCATCGTCAATATCCGCAGTTCTCCTACCATCTTCGCTCCAAACAGCACACGCTCTACTTCGCTTGCACTCTCTCGTGCCTTAAACTTCTCAAGTTCACCTCTTAAGCTACGCAGTTCATCCATTTGGGTAAGCAATCTTGTCCTTAATTCCTGCGGCTTCGTCTTCAGTGCCTCCGCCATCTCAAACAAATACCTGCGCTGTGCGTTCATCTCCTCCAAACACAGCTTGCCTGTTATTACCTCTACCCTACGCACACCGGACGCTACCGAGAACTCACTTTCTATACGTGAGGGACCAACCTTCGCCGTATTGTCCAAATGCGTACCGCCGCAAAGCTCTATAGCATAGCCGCCCATGTCCACTACTCGTACCACTTCACCGTACTTCTCACCAAACTGCGCCGCTGCGCCCATGTCCTTGGCTTCTGCTATGCCCATCTCACTTATCTTAACTGCCAGGCCACCCAATATCGACTCGTTCATGAGAGCATCCACCCTCGATATCTCATCCGCCGTCATCGCTGAGAAATGCGTAAAGTCAAAGCGTAGCTTATCAGGCTCCACCAACGATCCTGCCTGATGCACATGGTCACCCAACACCTCTTTTAACGCCTTGTGCAATAGATGCGTCGCCGTATGTGCACGCATTATCGCCGACCTGCGCTCTGTATCTATTTCCGCTTTTACGCTCGCTCCGACCTCTATCTCACCGCTTATAACTTCGCCGTAGTGCAGTATCTTGCCGCCCTTATTCTTCTGCACATCTCTTACGAGAAACTCCGCCTCCGCAGTCTTTATGACACCGTGGTCGGCGCTCTGACCGCCCATCTCCGCATAGAACACAGTCTTATCCAGAACCAAAATAGCGCTGTCGCCCGCACGTGTCACCGATGACACCTCGCCGTTTACCGCTATGCCCAGGACCGTAGTTTCCATCTTCTCCGACTCATAACCCACAAACTCCGTGTCGCCGCTCTCCAAACCAAAGTCAAGGCCCGCCCACGCTTCATTCATATCACCACGTGCCGCTCTCGCCCTCTGTCTCTGCTCTTCCATGAGCTTTGTAAAGCCTTCGTCGTCCATGCTCATACCGCTCTCACCCAACACATCTCGTGTGAGATCTGGTGGAAATCCATAGGTGTCGTACAGCCTAAAGCTCTCCTCCGCAGGCAGTACCGTCTTGCCCTCAGCTTTCATCGCTTCCGTCAGCTCCGTAAGCATTTTCATGCCGCCGTCTATCGTCTTAGCAAAGCTCTCTTCCTCTGTCTTTATAACCCTGATTATAAAGTCCTCACGCTCCCCCAAATCAGGATACGCCTCACGGTTTTCCGCCACCACCGTAGCACAAACCTCATACAAAAACGCACCATTTACGCCGAGCATTTTCCCGTGACGTGCCGCACGGCGCAGAAGGCGCCTTAGCACGTAGCCTCTACCCTCATTCGACGGCAAAACCCCATCACCTATCATAAACGTTGCCGATCTTATATGATCCGTTATTACACGCAAGGACACATCTGTCTTCGCGCTCTCACCGTAATGTGCCTTTGTGAGCTCACTGACTTTATTCGTAATGTTCATTACCGTGTCCACGTCAAACAGGCTATTCACGCCCTGACACACCACCGCAAGCCTCTCCAGACCCATGCCCGTATCTATATTCTTTTGCGCAAGCTCTGTGTAGTTACCCTGACCGTCACTGTCAAACTGCGTGAACACATTGTTCCACACCTCTATATATCTATCGCAGTCACAGCCTACTGTACAGTTTTCACTGCCGCAACCATGCTCAATACCTCTATCGAAATAAACCTCCGAACAAGGGCCGCAGGGGCCCGTACCGTGCTCCCAGAAGTTATCAGCCTTGCCGAACTTAAATATACGCTCCGGCGCTATGCCCATCTCCTTTTCCCAGATGTCCCACGCCTCATCGTCCTCCAAATACACTGACGGATACAACCTGTCCGGATCTATGCCGACCCACTCGGGGCTAGTCAAAAACTCCCAGCACCAAGTTATCGCTTCACGCTTAAAATAATCGCCGAAGGAGAAATTGCCCAGCATCTCAAAATATGTGCCGTGCCTCGCCGTCTTGCCTATATTCTCAATATCACCTGTCCTTATACACTTCTGGCAGGTGCACACCCTCTTGCGAGGAGGAGGCGCCTCGCCCGTAAACCAAGGCTTCATGGGTGCCATGCCCGAATTTATTAGTAGTAGCGACGCATCATTCTGGGGCACTAGTGAAAAACTCGGTAGGCGTAAGTGATCCTTCGTCTCAAAAAACCTCAAAAACATCTCACGTAACTCATTTACTCCGTACTTCTTCATCCTCTTTTGTCCTTCCTATTTCTGTTTTAATTTTAAAAATAAAAATGCTCCGCCCCCATGTGCAGGGGCGAAGCATATACTTCACGGTACCACCCTGATTGTCGCAATGCGACATCTCAAGTGTCTTTAACGCAGACTTACGTTCCGCTCCTCACAGACTGCTCAAAAGTGGCCGCCTCCGTCGCTTAGTAAGGGGCTCACACCCTCCCCCTCTCGCTGTAACCGCTCTACCAAAGCTCGCTTTCTCATCGCATTTACCAAATCATTTTATCACATTTACACGCTTTGTCAACAACTTACTGCGAAGTATAATCCTGCGTCGTCACAAACGCTCCGTGCTCCTCCGCCGTAGCAAAGAACTGGTGCACGTCCGTAGCCGTATCCAAGGCATAGTAGTAGTAGCCAGTATCTGCCGGATTGAGCGCCGCCATTATCGACATCATTCCCGGATTCCCAACAGCGCCCGGCGGTAGTCCCGTATACATATACGTGTTATACGGACTGTCTATCTCCAAATCCGCATAGGTCAAAAACTCCTTACGCTCTGGCAAAGCATACTGCACCGTCGCATCTATCTCTAAGGGCATACCGGCATTCAACCTATTATAGATGACCGACGCTATTATCGCTCGCTCCTCGTCATTCGCCGCCTCTGCCTCTATCATCGACGCTATCGTCATTATCTCATTTAAACTGTAGCCCGACATCTCAACCTGCTGATACATATCTGCCGTAAACTTTACATTAAAGTTATCCAAGAACTTGCTGACTACACTCGACGCCTGCTCTCCCAAATAAAACTCATAGGTATCAGGGAATAAATATCCCTCTAGGCGCTGACTGTCACCTATCAATTCAGAATTAAGAAAATCGAAGTTATATGAATAGTTCGCCGCCGCTTCATACAAGTAATCCACATCGCTGACGTCCTCTTCCTCCAATAACTCAAATATCTGCGCCATCGTAAAGCCCTCAGGGAAAGTTATACTCACCGTCAAAGCCGATCCGGAACCCGTCTGCATCTTCTTTACCAAGGCTCTGTAGTCGTAGTCTGTCGTCAACTCATATGCACCCGCATCAAGCTGCATCTCTGCATTCGATACCTTGCAAAACAGCTCAAACAACCAAGCATACTCAATTATACCGGCATCCTCTAAACTCTGTGCCACATAACCTACATCCGCTACCAACACCGTATCCGTCTCTATATTGCCCAAAGCATCTTCTACCTCTATCTCCTGCTCTGTGAATATAGCATCCGGTAACACGATCTCAGCCACTATCTCAGGCTTATTTAGCGCCAAAACATCCGAGGCCGCCATCCAACCAACGCTCGCAAGTATCACACTGATACTCACAACAAACACAAAGTACATGAGACCGCTCAAACAGCCCGTGCGCCCGTCCCTCCGCTGCTTTATGGGACGAAAATCACGCTCCTCGTACTTCTCCTTCTTGCCCTCACGCTCATCCGCACTGTAAAATATCTCGTCGAGCCTGTTCAGAGACGCACCTTTAGTAGACTCCGCAGTCTTTCCGGGCACTTTGCGCTTAATGCTATTATTTACTTTCTTTTCCTTCTTGTCGTCAGACATCTGTATCTCCTGCTCTTCTCATTTTCAACCGTTTTGTATTGAACGCTCACCACCTGTAACACTCATTACACATACTGCATATTATGTCTCAGACGGTTACAAACGGCGCCTTGTAATCGAACTTATGATAAATCATGTCTTGCACCCCACCGCGCCGGGTGCGGCTTCTCTAACATTACATTCGCGCGGGGAAAGGATCTTGAGTAATGTTCTTTGGTAACGGATGTGGCAATAACTGCTGCTGGATTATAATAATCATCATCTTACTGCTCTGCTGCTGCGGCGGTACGGGCTTCACCAACGAAAGAGAGTGCGGCTGCTGCTAATTTCCCGTCCCTGCCGCACAGGTCACTTAAATCGAATTTCCCGGAGGGCTCATACGAGCCCTCTTTTATTATATCAGCTCCGCCTTTATCGCCTCATACACCTGTTCGTGTATTTCTCGCTCCGTACGTAGCTCGCCATCACGCATATGCTCAACCAACTCCCAGCCGTAGTGGCTTGACGCATCCAACCCGGTCTCCACACAACTACTTAAATACACTGCATCCTTCTCATGTATATCCACACTCTCACGCTCACCCGTACGTCTCATAGATGTCTCCACATCTACCGCTAAATAAATGACCCTATCCGGCACGGGTATGCCCAGTTTAACATATTCCAAATCGTAAAGCCAGTCGAAAAATATATCGCGCTCTTCTTTTCCCAACTTCGCACCCTGATGCACCGCATTTGACGTCGTATACCTATCAGACAACACCAAGCCGCCCGACTCATAATACTCTCGCCAATCTAACATATACGACGCATACCTGTCCACAGCATAAAATATTGACGCCGCATTTGCATTGACATCATGCGCCTTATCTCCAAACTCCCCACCTAAGTACATGCGCACTAAAGCTGAGCTTTCCTCACTATAACGTGGGAAATCCACACTCCTATACTCTATACCCTCAAGTGCAAATCGTTCACACAGCAACTTATACTGTGTGGACTTGCCACTGCCGTCTATGCCTTCAAGTACTATTAGTTTACCCTTCTTCTGTGACATTTTAATCTCCGTTCTGTGCACAGCACAAATTGCTTTGAAAAATCTCCGTACAGAATGGAGACTAATTGGCATGTGCCGTCTCTGACGGCACGCCATTTAAATAACTTTTAGCATGATTTTTCACGCTAACCTCTTATCCTATGCTTTATTGCCTCTATTACAAACAAAGGCAAATTCATCATACGCCCTATGCGCTTCGGTTCCTTCATTAGCCTATACAGCCACTCGAGTCCCAATTTCTGCCAACGTATCGGCGCTCGCTCCACCGTGCCTGAAAACACATCTAAGCTGCCGCCTAAGCCTGCCATCAAGCCCACATTCAAACTGCCCTCATTCTCACGCATCCACTTCTCCTGCTTCGGCGAACCCAAACACACCATTAAAAAATCGGCGTCCGACCCTCGTATTGATGCCTTTATTTCTAAATCATCCGTAAAATATCCATCGCTCACCCCGGCTATACGCAGACCCTTAAACTGTGCCGCCATTTTCTCTGCCGCAAGCGCCGCCACACCAGGTTTCGCTCCAAACAAATACACCGAGCCACCACGTTTCGCTAACTCACCAAGTAAATTTGTAGCAAAATCTATGCCCGGTACACGACCGCGTAAGGGGCGCCCCAAAATGGAAGCACCCTTCACCACGCCTATGCCGTCTGCCAACACCATAGCCGCCGCTTCTATCGCAGAGGCTAGCTGCTCATCAGCTCGTGCCAACATAACTATCTCAGGGTTAGGCGTTACCACATACTTGCCCTCTCGCTTATCTATAAGCTCCAGTGCATGCAATACCGCCTCGCCCATATCCAAATTGTTAAACCCTACTCCGAGTACATCTACTCTCGACATTTTGATCTACGCCACCTTAATCAACCGGACTTACCGTGTAGTTAGGTGCCTCCTTCGTAATGTATATATCGTGCGGATGACTCTCACGCAATCCTGCACCCGTTATCTGTATAAACTGGGTCTTTGTATTGAGATCCGTTATCGTCGGAGTTCCGCAATATCCCATACCACTGCGCAAACCGCCAACCATCTGGAATATCGTATCGGAAACCGGCCCCTTATAAGGTACACGTCCCTCAACGCCCTCAGGCACTAACTTCTTCGTGCCCGACTGGAAATACCTGTCGCCCGAACCCTTCTGCATCGCTCCTATACTGCCCATTCCACGATAGACCTTAAACTGCCTACCCTGATATATCTCAGTCTCACCGGGACTCTCTTCACAACCTGCAAGCATAGAGCCTATCATTACAACACTCGCTCCTGCCGCTATCGCCTTTACTATATCGCCGGAGTACTTCAAGCCACCGTCAGAAATAATCGGAATTCCATAACGTGCAGCCATATCCGCAGCCTCCAACACCGCACTTATCTGGGGTACACCTATACCAGATACCACCCTCGTCGTACAAATAGAGCCCGCGCCTATACCAACCTTTACACAGTCCGCGCCTGCCTCTATTATTGCCTTTGTACCCTCCGCTGTGGCCACGTTGCCCGCTATCAACTCCACGTTCGGGAACTTGCTCTTCACCTTATCTATACAGACCATTATATTCTTGCTATGGCCGTGTGCACTGTCAAGTACAAGCATATCAACGCCCGCCTCAACCAATGCCGCTGCCCTATCCAATATATCATCCGTCACACCCAATGCCGCTCCGCATAACAGCCTGCCCTGCACGTCCTTTGCAGAGTTCGGATACTTGAGCACTTTCTCAATGTCCTTTATCGTGATTAACCCACGAAGATTGAAGTCACTGTCTACCAAAGGCAACTTCTCTATCTTGTGACGGCGCAGTATCTCCTTCGCCTCAGTCAGGTCAGTGCCTACCTTGCCCGTTACCAAGCCCTCAGATGTCATTACATCCCTAATAAGCCTGTTTTTGTTGTTCTCAAACTTCATGTCTCTGTTCGTGATTATACCTATTAGCTTGCCATTGGGATCTACTACAGGCACACCGGATATACGGAACTTGCCCATCAGCGCATCCGCTTCGCCTATGGTATTGTCCGGCCCCAAGTAGAAAGGATTCGTGATAACTCCGTTCTCCGAACGCTTTACCATATCCACCTGCTCCGCCTGAGCCTCTATACTCATACTCTTGTGAATTATACCTACGCCACCCTCACGTGCCATCGCTATCGCCATACGATACTCCGTAACCGTGTCCATAGCTGCACTCATCACAGGCGTATTCAGCCTTATCTTCTTCGTCAAATTACTCGATATGTCCACATCCGGTGGCAACACCGAGCTCTCCGCCGGCACTAATAACACATCGTCAAATGTTAATGCCGTACCAACAAAACGCGCACCCAAATCACTGTTTCTGATCACAACTTTACCCCCTAATATGATTGAATTATTTTAACTGCCTTCCACGCACATGTCAAGTCCCTAAACTCCTCGCACTGTAAAACATATATTGTTGCGCCAGTCCGGCATACTCCCCTAAGTCCTCTACTTTGAAATCAGTAGGCAAGCGTTCCTTAAGAACCCGACGTATCCACACATCTACCGGAAACGCATCCATATGGTGAAAACCAAACAAAACCACACAGTTTGCAACCTTCTCGCCCACTCCGTTTATCGTCCTTAACGTCGCTCGTGCTTCCTTACCACTCTTCTTCGACGTTGCCTCTAAATCAATAGTTCCCAAACTAACAGCCTCCGCAGCCGACAAAATATACGCTGCCCTATAACCGCTTCTGAGTACCGCTAAGTCCTCCACCCTCTTCGTCGACATCGCCAAGGCACTCGGGAATGTATAATACTTCTCGCCATTCCGCTCCCTACACTCACCAAAATTCTCGCACAGGCTTTCCACTATACTCTTTATCCTCGGTATATTATTGCACTGCGAAACTATAAACGAACACAAAGTTTCCCATTTCTCCTGCCTAAGTATCCTTATCCCCTTGCCCTGCTCGGCACAGTCACTTAAATATTCGCTTATCATCAGACTACGACGCGCAGCCTCATAGTCCGTCTCCATATCAAAATAATAACGCCAATACTCCTCGTCCTTGTCCTCACAGTCTATATACACCGTATCGCTCTCCAGCCACACCTTACATTGTCGCCCGTCCGACACGCCCGTATACACTCCATCCGAATCCACATTCCATCTAAAACACTGTCCACACTCAAATGTCTTGACTATATCCATCTCTTCCGCTGTGCATAGACGCTTTGCCCTTGCCATTTATACCACCTTCTATTCCGTACCTTCGCCTTCGCCCTCTATTGCTTCACCTTCGCCTTCGATTGTTTCGTCGGCGCCCAACTCAAATGACGGAGTAATCTCTATCGAACGCAGATTTATAAACTGCTCGTTCTTGTCCTCTACCTCATCGTAGTTTGTTACAAACGTAAGTATCACAGGGCCAGCCGGCAAAGTTGCACCAAAGCCGCTCTTAACCTTATACACGGACCAGTCGTCAGGCTCTGTGCCTGTGGCCGGTAATTTCGAGTGTAGCTTTATTACCTCACCCGTGAATGTCGTAAGATGCATTACGCCCCTCGACTCACCGTAATTACCAGGACGCGAATACTCAAACTTCAAATGATACAAGCCGTCCTCGGGTATCTCCATTGTCCAAGAAACTTGCTCACCCTCGAACCAGTTACCAAGATGCGACACCATCTCTTCTGTCTCTTCAACCATGTCAGAACCTATCTCTATGCCACCACCTGAGCTTAGGTCGGCATCCTCCGGCAACAGTACTATCTTAAACTCCAAATCCTCCTCAGGCACTTCTTCTTCACCACCCGAGCAAGCAGACATCAGCAACACCGCACTCATGATTAGTATCACCTTAAACAGTACACTAATTTTCCATTTTCTTTTAGTACTCAATTGCAGACCCTCCTTAATTTTATCATTTTCGCAATTATAGCACATATCGACAGAAAAATCCACACATTTGCATCATTTTAACATAAGGTAACAAAGAAATGCCCTGCCATGTCCATTAATTGTATATAAAAAATGAGAGGGCGCAAACGCCCTCTCTCTATTATTACTTTTTCACTAAGTTCATTTTATCTGCGCTCTTCTTTTTTGAGCTGAAAGTAGGTCTCCATATCAACAAATTTGCAGTCATAATAAAAGCGAACAGTTCCTCTGCCCTCTTGCTTAACACAGTACATCGCCGTATCTGCAAGCCTGAAAATCTCTTTAGCATTAAGTGCATCCACCGGATAGTGCGCCACGCCTATACTACATCCGCAACCCATGCTCTGCCCTTTATAATCATAACGCTTACTGAATATCCCAAGTAGCATATCCACCGTTTGCCTGAGCTTTTCATTGTCATCATTATCCCTAAGCAACACAACAAACTCATCGCCGCCCTGCCTATAAGCCCTCAAATCCGCCGAACACTCAGCCTTTAAGCTCTCCGCCATTTCTATTAGTAAAACATCACCCGCCTCATGACCCAGACTGTCATTCACACTCTTAAAGCCATCAAGGTCACAAAATAGCAAATACCACTTTTCACCGAACAACTCTGTGTCCTCTATAAAATTCTGCACATCATCATGCAAGCTTCGCCTATTAGACAGCCCTGTCAAATAGTCATACTTAGCAAGATTTTCAATCAGCATCTGATTTCTTTTGCTCTCCGTAATATCAACACTCGCAACCAAATGCGCTATTCTGCCATCCGACCACGGAAACGATGAACTCAAAACCCTAAACCAAGACTTATCAAACGGACGCTCATAGTCCCATTGATAGGTCTTATTTAACCTACCCTTTTCATCCAACAACCTCGGCTGAGGACAAAACTCACATGGGCCGTCTTTATCATCAAACAAGGCCTGCCAACATTTCTTGCCCATCATACCCTCAACACCACCGTAAGGTGCCGCCATCGACTTGTTCGCATACAACACATCATGTGTATAGTAATCATTAACATATATATCTATGCCTATATGGTCAAGTACATTCGACATCGCCGCTTCAGCATTTGCTATGCCCTTTTGAAACATCTCAAGTTTTATCGTATTTGCAAGCAAATTCAGCAAAGAACACGCCTTGCCTATATTCTCCTTTGCATCCCTAGCATCCCTCCGGCAGTCACCCAGACCCACAAAACCCGCAAGCTCATAGTGCTGATTTAATATCGGAATAAACACCATGGTTCTTACCAAAAATATTTCACACAATCTAAGCTCAAGCGCATCCTTCTCACATTCACCCGTGCAGATAACTACCTTCCGAGAACACAGCTCACTCAAAAGCTCAAGACCCAAAATTTCCTTCATATCTAATCTGTCAGGCAAGGTTCTTCTATTGGTGATTTCAAAATATTCCTTCCTGGCAAACACCCCAAGATGATCCGATTCAAACACAAAGGCATGAGAAATATCGAAAAAGCGGCAAATGTCTTCCAAAAAGCTAACCTTTGACACATCTTCGTTTAATATACTTAATTTCCCAACCATCTGTTGAAAAAACATTTCAGTAGAATTTTTCATGCACCCTCCGATTGTCACTAACTATTTTCCAGTATATATTATACACAAATGTAACATATAAATCAACCATTTTAATAATAACACTTTGCAAAGTATTTAAGAGTATGTATAATAGCTTGAGAAATAATGTGAGGTACTCTATGGAAAACAGAATCAAGTTCACAGCCACTATCCACGAAGGAAATGGAGGTGGTGCTTTCGTGCCTGTGCCTTTTGACATCAAAAAAGAATTTGGCAAAGGTCGTTTGAAAGTAAATGCCACTTTTGACGGTGAACCGTACAGCGGCAGCATTGTCAACATGGGCTTCAAAAACGAAGACGGCTCCACATGCTACATCCTCGGTATTTTGAAAGCGATAAGAAAGAAGATAGGCAAGGATATCGGAGATACTGTGCATGTCGAAGTTGAGATTATTAACAAAGTAGGAGAATAAAAATGAGTTACACCATCAGAAAAGCTACAGCAAGCGACAAAGATGCCGTGCTTGCACTCGGACGCAAGATCGTCGATGTCTACGAACGCACACATCTCGGTGACGAAATTGCCGACAATTACCTTAGCAGCGGTGCATGTGACCGCGATTTGTCCGCACAATACGACAACGCCACCATTGCCCTAGACGGCGAAGCTATCATTGCATTTTTATACTGCGAAAAAAACGAAATCTCCGGCCTTTCCGTAGACACCCCCTATTGGGGCAAAGGTATAGCCCAGATGCTGATTTCACACGCCACCCAAAACTTCTTTGCCGACTGTGACGAAATACAGCTCGAGTGCTTTGTCACCTCTCCTCGTGCCAACAAATTTTATCAAAAGATGGGTTTCCAAAATTGTGGCATAGTCGATGGAGACGGAGGCAGAAGAGTGCTATATAAGCGCAAAATACGCGGCGACCTATCTCCAAGAGAATCTCTTCTTAATTGGATAGACACTTTCAACAGCGGAAATGCAAAAGCACTAAGCGAGCTTTACGCCGACAATGCCACTAATCACCAAGTTGTAACCGACCCTGTCGTCGGAAAGAGTGCCATCTATGAGCGCTTTGCTTGGGAATTCTCTTCCATGCAGATGGTATGTATGCTTGAGACTATTTTTACTGACGGTGAGTGGGCAGTCATGGAGTGGAAGGACCCTAAGGGCTTTAGAGGCTGTGGCTTTTTCCATTTCGTAGATGGTAAAATTGTTTTTCAGCGCGGTTATGTTGATGCTATTGCATGCATGAAGGCAAACAATCTAACTTAAGTTACACAGAAAAGGAGTTAATACAATGAGTAAAGTTGTAGTGTTATTCGAAGTAAAGCCAACCGCCGAGGGGATGGCGAAATATTTAGAACTTGCTGCAATGCTAAAACCCATGCTCGGATCTATCGACGGATTTGTCAGTGCCGAACGTTTCACCAGCCTCAACGAAGAGGGAAAACTGCTCTCTATGAATGTTTGGGAGAGCGAAGAAGCCATCCAGAACTGGCGCAATAACCTAAAGCACAGAATGAGTCAGGCAGAGGGAAAAAACAAGCTCTTCGAGAGCTATAAGATAACTGTTTGCAATGTAGTTCGTGAATACAGCGCAACCGAGCGTGAGCAGGCTCCGCAAGATTCTAACGAGTGCCTGCTGTAATAAGGAGGACACAATGCAAACATACATAGCACTATTGCGCGGTATTAATGTCGGCGGCAAGAACAAAGTCTCAATGGCTCTTCTCAAAACCGCTTTTGAGGAGCTTGGTTTCACCGAGGTTCGCACTTACATTAACAGCGGAAATGTTATATTCAAAAGTGAACCGAGCGACAAAATCGAACTCATAAATCTATGCGAAAAAGTAATAGCTAAACACTTCGGTTTAGCTATACCTGTTTGCATTATATCTGCCGCAGAGCTTGCAGACGCACTCAGCCACTCACCCGATTGGTGGGACACCGACTGCGATGTGGAAATGATACACCAGGCCATCTTCCTTATTCCACCCATGACTGCAGCCGAGGCCATTAAAGCTGTCGGTGAGGTCAATGATATAACCGAAAAGGTCAGCCACCACCAAAATGTAATTTTTTGGTCAGCTGCTAAGGCCACATTCGGAAAAACTCGGTGGAGCAAAATTTCCGGTAAATCTGTATATAATAAAGTAACTATCAGAAATGCAAACACTTCAAAAAAACTGCTTGCACTAAGCAAATAGGAGGACAATATGCCCTTAGAAGATTATACCAAGCTTGTTGACGACAAGACAAGAGAGCAAGTCTCACCTATCACCTCATATATTGAGCAAAACTACAAAGAGGCAGTTTTCGACGAGAAATATTCTGCCAAAACTCTCATACCTACTTGGCGGCTAAATGGCACATATGTAGCCGTAGGTTGCAGAAAGACTTACATCAGTGTTTATTTCGGTAAAAGCGAAGCTGTAGCCACTGTAAGCGCGAGCACCGATTCTCCATACATCCACGCTCGCAAAAGCTGTGTTAACATCTGTTACAGAATCAAAGAAATCCCTTATGAAGCTATTTACCAAGGCATAGATATATGTTTTAAGTAAATCGAACTTACACACTAAAATTCACGCCCTAACCATCAGGTTATGGGCGTGAATTTTTCTTATTTTATCTTTCAGCTGACCTTATCAACGAATTTATTATACTCTTGCATATCAAATAAAAATACATACTCGTCATAAAAAATTTTGTCTTCCACAATGACTTTTCCAATGTCTATTTCTTCATAGTAAACACTAAAGCTATAATAATTTTCTAAGCACTCAATCTCCGGTCTGGTAAACGACCTAATAAGCTCAATTTTTTCATCAGTATCATTATAAGAATAGGGTCTAACCCTATAAACTACCGGAGCATCATAGCCATCTTGGTAATTATTCATATTGTCGCTGTATTCATATTGATCTCCATATTCTTGAGCCACATATGCGCCTGCGAGAGTATAGTCATCTATTCCTAAATTTAATGTGATTGTATCTTTGATAACTCCAACTGTGTTGTCAAGGCCAGCACCATTGCCTAATAACAAAAACAATGCAAGACAAGGTATGAACACAAGTATATGACCAATTAACGTAAGTTCAACTCGTTCTCCCCTCCTATTAGGCGCGTACCTGAGGATCAGATGTATAACGATCGAAACGAAAAGAATATATTCTAAATTCATGTCATTCTCCATTAATTTGACTAAGCTATCTACGCACCCATTATACCACAAAATAAAAAAAGAACCAACCTCAGTTGATTCTTTTATGATTACCTACCAATAAAGCTATCGCAACTTCTAATCCATATATAAAACAAATATTGAAAGACTGTTTTTCAATGTAAGTTATTGCATGATTACAATACTTCTACTATCGCTTTTTCTAAAATCTGTATATCATCAACAGGCTCAAACCTACCTACTACCATGCCGTTCTTATCAACTAGAAACTTGGTAAAGTTCCATTTAATCTCATCGCTCTTTTCATAGTTTTCATCCATTTTTGTAAACTTATCTATTAATCTATCGTTTAATGGGTGATTGGGGTTGTTAAAGCCTTTGAAGCCTTTTTGTAGTTTTAAATAATTAAAGAGTGGGGCTTCATTTTCGCCGTTTACTTCTATTTTGGCATATATTTCATAAGGTGTGTTGAAATTTAATTGGCAAAATTCTGCAATCTCTGCATCAGTCCCCTGCGCTTGCTCTCCAAACTGATTGCAAGGAAAGTCTAAAATTACCAGACCTTTATCGCTGAATTTTTCATGCAACTGCTTTAATTCATCATACTGATAAGTAAAACCGCAATGAGTCGCTGTATTTACAATTAAAATTGTCTTGTCCTTAAATTCTCTCATGCTTCTTGAATTGCCATTTTTTTGTAAAATCTCAAAATCATAAATATTCATATACGTGTCACTCCTTTCTTTCTATTCATTATACCACATATTCACAAACTATGGTAAGCTTTTTTGCAATTTTACTACTTATGTAAATACACTAACAAACCCATCGTACACAAAAGCTGCTGCACTTCTTTTTGTGCAGCAGCTTTTGTGAGTGGTGAGCCCTTCGGAAGTCCGGGACACCGGGTAATTCTAAACATAGAAAAAGCCCAACACACAAAAATGCGTGTTGAGGCTCTCGACTGGCTGATGTGCTCAATTCAAACATTTCCGTCGCAGGAAAAAATCACACCCTAAGCAATAACTTAGGGTGCGAGTTTCGATGCAACGTCACGTTGCTGGCGGAGAAGGAGGGATTCGAACCCTCGAGACCCTTTTGGGGCCTACACGATTTCCAATCGTGCGCGCTCGGCCGGACTACGCGACTTCTCCACTTAAGCTCTGCCACAAGCTTATACATTCTACTAAATTTCCAGACTAAAGTCAAGTATTTTATCTTCAATACTCAAACTAATTGCCCAAGGCCGCAGAAATTATATCACGCAGGACATACGCCTGCGCTACTTCCTCCCTCGCATGTTTATTATACAGTATCGCAAGTGTCTCATTTTTTGTGTGTGACGCCTCCTGTAGATAACGCCTCTCATCCTCAAGCTCCGCTAAGTACGCCGTTCTTAGTGACTTCAAGGCTGTATATTTCTTCAAGTGGCACATCTTCGGCACATAAGTGTCGCCATAGAGTAAATAATACTCAATTTGCAGAGCACTTGCATGTGACTTTTCCTCATTCGCTATCCTATTCAGCACAGCCCTTGCACTCTTTGCTATTTGTGCCAAAGCTCTGTAGAACATCTCACTTTCATATTCACGAGCTATAAGTTGCTCAAGCACCTCCCTGTCCCCTGCGACTTTATCTACTGCTTTCTCCTGACCCTTACTGTCTGCAACTCTCTCCCAAACGGTTGAGAAGTTTTTTAAATTAAATGCATTCATATCTTTCATATGAACCGCCTCCCCAAAACTAACTTTGATATATTATATGCACTGCTTGAAATATTGCGCAGAATGTGTAATAATCGTAGTGTATAATAAAACAAACTAACGGAGGCAAGCAATGACACGTTTTTTTACAGCCGGCACTAATATGGTGGGTGGTACAGCTATACTCGCCGGTAATGACGCAGAGCACATTCGAGTACTGCGCATGAAACCGGGCGAACGTTTAATTATTTGTGACGGCAAAGGCACTGATTACATGTGTCGCTTCGTGGCCTATGACGGCAAGACCGCACAGGTTAGCGTCGATGAAATGAAACTCAGTGAGTCCGAGCCCAATATAAAAGTCAAAATTTACGCCGGACTCCCTAAAGGCGAACGCACAGACTACATCATACAAAAGTGCACTGAGCTCGGTGCGCACGAGATTCTTTTCTTTGAGTCCGAGCGTTGTATCGCTAAGCCAAAGCTAAACAGCATGGACGGCAAACTACAGCGTTGGCAAAAAATCGCAGAGTCCGCTGCTGCACAATCCGGCAGAGGCATCATACCTAAGGTCAGCTATCTTTTCAATTACGTTGATATGCTCGACAGTGCCATAAAGTCAGATCTACGTCTGTTTTTATATGAGACAGGTGACGACAGGCTGAGTCTTCGCAGCGCACTATCGGCATCAAATTACGAATCTGCAGCCATTATCACAGGACCTGAAGGCGGTTTCTCCGAGGCCGAGGCAGCAATGGCACGTGGTGTCGGATTCACTGTTTGCAGCTTAGGACAGCGTATTCTTCGCTGTGAGACCGCGCCCGTAGCCGTACTCTCCGCTCTCATGTACGAAAGCGGTAACCTTGAATAAAATCTCCAAACACACTAAAAGCCTTGAACAGCATTTGCTGCTCAAGGCTTCGTTTTTTTATTTTCACTTCTCTACGCCATAAAAGAGCCCGTGGCTCCACACACCGGACACAGGTCAAGAGCAGTTTTTGAAGGGAATCCGCAGAACAAACAACAAAGCGATACCTCCTCAACTTCCTCTGCCTTGAAGTCCGGCACACTCTGACCTTGCGACAGTAGCATCTCCGCAAAACTGCGCTCATGTGCACACTCTATGGACGATATGCGCTCGAACATAGCCGCAATTTCATGTAAACCTTCCTCCGTCGCCTGACGTGCCGCTTCCGGATACGCTGTCTTCCACTCACTGTTTTCCGTATCCAAAGCTGTCTTTAAATTGGTAATCGTGTCGTTTGTCATATTATGCATATACTTAAACCATGTCTTTGCGTGCTCTGCCTCGTTCCTCGCCATCTTCTTAAACAGCTCAGCTGCCTCCTCATTGCCCTCAGCAGTCGCTATATCGGCGAAAATAAGATAGCTTATAATCGCCTTTGACTCGTTCATGAACGAGTCGCAAATATTCTTATACGATTTTGTGTTCTTTATATCCATAGTAACCTCAACTGTATTTATTATATAATTTTTTCGCCTCGCTCTGAAATTCTCTATACCCTCTATCCGATGCATCACTCACACGATCCGTGATCTCCGATAGAAATTCATAGTTTGAAACGGCCACATCCGCTACTTCCCTACAGATTTTAGAGCTACCTGCCATGTCCTCAATGATCCCTACCACCTTTTCTTTAGGAAAAGGCTCCTTATAACTGCGCCTACCCATAAGTGCACTCAGTATATCCGCTACCGCCACTATACGCTCCGCTAAACTTAGTTCCTCGTCCTTTAGCCCCTTCGGATATCCTGTGCCGTCAAGCTTCTCGTGATGCCTTATCGCTATCTGTAGCACCTCATCACTTACGCAATCTCTCAATATATGCTCAGATAGAAGCACGTGATCTTTCATAATCTTAAACTCATTGGCACTTAATGCCGAGGTCTTTTCCAATATCATCGGTGACACCGATATCTTGCCTATATCATGTAACATCGAGCCTAACCTTATCGACTCCACCTCATCTTCACTTAGCTTAAACAACTCTGCAAGCGCAAGTGAAATCTCTACAGTCGCCGCTGTGTGTGTAACCGTATGCTCACTTCTAAAGTCTATTGCACCCGGCAACATGAGCAATAACGAGCGCACATGATCTTCATGTAAATTAGTGCCATTAAGAAAACTCAACACCTTCTCAAGATATCGCCCATTAAGCATTTCGGATATTGCACTATTACTTCGCTCTACATTAATAAGGTGCTCAGCTTCCTCTTTACAAAACACCGGGTTCTTTAAAAAATTAAACACATCATCTATAGTCTTTGCATAGCCCTTGAGTATCATTATATCTAGCCTATCCGCTATGAACATTCGTGCAGCAAGCTTTTTATTCATACAGTCACTGGCACTTAGCTTATCATAAGAAAAATGATGAAACAAAACCGCATCTGCATATTCATCAAAGAACTCCAAACGCTTGAGGAACATATATCCGTAAACAGAATGCGAAAGTGTATTTGCCACCTCAAAATTAAATGCACTCGAGGAACTGACCAAGGAATCTAACATCTCAGTCTGATATGCGCCTATATCATGGAAAATCCCCAAATGGCATATCTTAACCAGCTGTTCATCCGTACAATCCCCGTCCGCTTCGTACATATTTAATAACAAGTATGCAACACGCTCACCATGATCCATCAGCTGATAGTCCAAGGTGTTAAGTGCACGACGCATCATATTAAATACATTATTGATTTTATTAGACAAGAACACCCCTCCACACACTCAAATACGTTCACATTATAGCACAATAAACCAAAAAAACAACAGGTTTCCGAAAATGAAGAAAAAAAGGCTGCTGCTACTTCGCAACAGCCTTTAAATAGCTATACCGCATCACTTCTTGAGTTCCCTAAAGAAGTTCTTAATCCGCTCCATGCGCCCCTTTTTCGGCAAGATATATCGAGTAAAGCTCGGTGGATTTGACAAATAGTGATTTTGTACGTCAACAACCACGCCCGTCCGTCTCACTTTTTCATAGCTACCATCAGGTCTCATACGCCTTGCCTTGACATTGTCACGCAGGAAAAAATCGAGATGCTCCGCAAACCAATCTATGAGCTCTCCGCTCTCTATAGGGCAAGCTATCTCAACTCGACGCTCCTGATTTCTCGTCATGATATCCGCAGACGATATAAACACTCTCCTCTGCTCATCGTCACCAAACATATATATGCGCGAATGCTCCAAGAACCGACCTACCACACTCGTAACTCTAATATTCTCCGTCTTATCCGGAACACCTGCCTTTATACAGCATATGCCCCTTATTATTAGATCTACCCTTACCCCAGCACAAGATGCCTCGCTGAGCTTATCTATAAGCTCACGCTCCGTTACAGAGTTCGCCTTTATGATAATGCGCCCGGCAGGCCCTTTTCCTATCTCCCTATCTATGAGCTCCATTATGCGACCCTTAAGTCCCACAGGTGCCACCAACAGCTTATTGTAATTGCCATACAGATCCGCTATCAACATGTTCTGGAAGAAATTCACAGCATCCTCACACAACACCCTATCCGCAGAAATAACAGAAAAGTCCGTATACAATTCCGAGGTCTTCTCATTATAATTGCCCGTCCCCAACTGTACTATATGTGAAAGTGCGCCCTTATCCGAACGTGTGATAAGGCATATCTTTGAATGACACTTAAAGTTCTCAGGTCCATAAATAACCTTACAACCCGCCTCCTCAAGTATCTTAGCCCACTCTATATTGCCCTGCTCGTCAAAACGTGCTCTCAGCTCCATGAGTACCGTCACATCCTTGCCGTTTTCCGCTGCCATGCACAGAAAACGTGCGACAGCCGAGTTTTTAGCAAGTCTATAGATCGTTATCTTAATAGACAGCACCGCAGGGTCGTCCGCCGAGGTTCGCAAAAGCTCCAAAAAAGGTGACATTGAATGATAAGGATAAAACAATAGTATATCCCTCTGCGAGACCTGCTCTCGCAATGGCACTCCCCCCACTATGTAATCAGGCTGTGGAGGTATATGCGGCACATGATATAACCACTCTCCGCAATCATTTAACATATACGCCCAGCCCATAACCAAGGGACAACGTGAATGATAGCATTGTGCATCCGTAAGCCCTAAACGACCGCAAAGCTCCGCTTCAAGTAAAGGCGCAACCCCATTCAACTCCAAACGCACCGGATTTAGCCTGTCCCTCTGCTTTAAAAGCTTCGACACCTGTGTCCTGAAGTCCGGATGATCCTCGTCATACTTCTCATCTTCAAAGCTTATATCTGCATTGCGAGTTACGCAGATTACCGCCTGCTCTATGATTGTACTTTTCTTAAATATCTTGGACATGTTTTCAGCTATGACATTTTCCATCCGTATAAAATGTGTATCCTCACCCGGCAATCTCAATATAGGCGTCACAGATTCGGGAACAGGCACTACCGCAAAGCGGCGCACACCATCCTCCTCTAATAACGCAGCTACATACAGCACCTTATTCTTAAGGTGCGGAAACGGGTGATTTCTATCTATGATCTGCGGCGATAAAAGTGGACGTACATTTTGCTTATAATACGAAGATGCGAACTTCTTTTGCTCCTCGTCCATATCGCTATAGTTAAGGTCTCTGATTCCCTCTACAGCAAGTAAATTGCAAATTTCCTCATACAGAACGTCCCTGCGTGCTATTAAGGGCCGCACGGCTTCATACACTATTTCCAACTGCTCGCCCGGTGTCATGCCACTCTTATTCTCGCGCCTATTCGGCTCAACGGCATTTAAGTCGTAGAGGCTACCGACACGCACCATAAAAAATTCGTCTAAATTATTCGAAAATATTGATAAAAACCGTAAACGCTCCATGAGCGGAACAGAGTAATCCGCCGCCTCTTCCATAACACGCGCGTTGAAGCTCAGCCAACTGAGCTCTCTATTTTGAGTATAACTCAGATCGTGGAAGCCATTACCTTCTGACACAAATACCCCTCCCTGACACCGTACTTACTTATTACAAGCTCCTTACCGCCTATTAAGCGGCAGAGTCTCTCTGTCAGTAGGGCGCCGGGTATCACTGTGTGCAGTCTGTCGGGACAGCTACTCAGTATGAGCTTCTTCGTTTCCTTATTGCGTTTTTTCAGCACCGCTACTATCTCACGTAGCTGCTCTGCGCTCAGCTCCCTACTATCTCTATCCCTATTATACAACACATTAGCCATTTTTAGCAATGCCCTTGCAGTACCTCCGACTCCACAAATTTTCTTAGCACTTACTGTAGAAAGTGTCGCCTTCGATAAAACCTTATCTATATGCTCGCACATGTCGGAAATTTCGGAAGCATCCGGCCATATATCGTCCACATGGCTCTTAAACAGTGAAAGCGAACCTATGCCCACACTCTTTACCTTCTCTATCTTTCCACCCGATACACTGACAAGCTCAGTACTGCCGCCACCTATATCAAATATAGCACCCTCTGTTAAATGCGTCGAGTGCAAGGCGCCCGTATACGAAAACAAGGCCTCCTCTTCACCGGATATGAGATCTATCTCACAGGCACTTCTGCGCTCTATCTCGCTCCTCGCCTCAGCTGAGTTTTTTATATTACGCAGTGAAGCTGTTGCAAACACCTGCATCTTCTCTATTCCGAACATGTGTAGTAAGTCCTTGAAATCCTCCAAAGCATGTACCGCTGTTTTTATGCCATCGTCATTCATATGACCGTCCACTACATAGTTTACAAGTCCTGCCATTATCTTCTCGGAAAACAGATGGTCAAATCCACCATCCTCACGAATATCATATACAGACAGCCTGACGGAGTTCGAACCCATGTCCACTATAGCTTTCTTCACTACTCTACCACCCTTAAACATAATTTTATACTATGACGCTACATCACCAGTCTATAGTATTGCCTCAATGTGAGATTTATCATCATATTATTGTAAAATCTATGTAAAGCCCGCAAATAATGTGCTTGTTTAAATGTTAGAAAAAAACCTCGTCCTTTGCCGAGCAAAGATTTTTCTAAAATCACGGCGAGTTGCCTGGTCTGATTTTAGAAAAATGTTTAATCTCATCTTCGGCGGGGCGTGTACACGCCGAAGATTCCGCTCGAGGCTCGCAAGTCGAGAACTCCTTTTGGTGAAAAAACCGTTTTTCGCCATACACATAAATGTGCTTGCTAAAAATTAAAAATGCGTGTAAAATAATAAAAGATAGTGAATAGTCAAACTCAATGAGGAGGAAGATAAATGGCAAAGCGAATAGTAACTATAAGTCGAGAGTTCGGTAGCGGAGGCCGAAGCGTAGCAAAAGCAGTGGCGACACAGCTCGGTTACACATACTGCGACGAGGAAATTATAGATGAGGTCATGGAAAAAAGTGGCTTGAGCGAACTGCTTGTCAAGCGCTTTGATGAGTATGCTACACGCCGTAGCGGCTTACTTTATGCCATAGACATGAGTGCCGGCTCCAACATGCACGACGGCACCGGCCTATCCTTTGCCGCACGTGTACAGCTTGCTCAAGCAGAAGTTATAGAGAGTTATGCCCAAAAGGGTAACTGTGTCATTGTCGGACGCGGTGCAGACTATGTACTGCGTGACAGAGAAGACTGTCTGCACGTATTTATACACGCAAATATGAAATACAGAGCAGATCGTATCGTTCGACTGTACGGCGAACGTGACAAGAAACCGATGGAACGTCTGGAAGACAAGGACGAACGTAGGAAGCTTTACTACAAGTCCTTAACCATGCGTGAATGGGGCGTTTGCCAAAATTATCATGTGTCCTTAGACAGTAGCGTTGTAGGCTTAGACAACTGCACGGATATCATTACAAAACTTGTAAAGAGCTACTGATTTCATGAAAATATCAAGAAGCATAGAAATATTAGCGCCTGCCGGTGGAAAAGAGCAACTCACAGCGGCAGTTCGTTGCGGCGCAGACGCCGTTTATTTAGGTACGAAATCGTATAACGCTCGGCAAAACGCTAAAAATTTCGATACCGCCACGGGGGAGCTCTCCGAGGCGGTATCCTATTGCCATGCTCGAAACGTCAGTGTACACGTGACCATGAATACCTTGCTAAGTGACTCGGAGCTAGGTGGTGCTACCCAGTTAATGAGCGAAGTAGCGCAGTCGGGTGCAGACGCATTCATAGTGCAGGATATGGCAGTAGCCAACTTGGTGCGTAAGCTATGTCCCGAAACACAGCTACACGCCTCTACGCAGATGGCTGTACACAACTTATCGGGCGTAAAGGCGCTTGAAGATATGGGCTTTCACAGAGCCGTCTTGGCACGTGAGCTCAGCATCTCAGAAATTGAATACATAGCGGCACGTACGAACATTGAGCTTGAGGTATTCATACACGGTGCATTGTGCATGAGCGCGAGCGGTCTTTGCGGTCTCTCGCATGTGATGGGCGGTCGCAGTGCCAACAGAGGCATGTGTGCCCAACCTTGCAGACTCGAGTTCCGACACGGATCACGTGAACATGCATTGTCACTCAAGGACATGTCACATATAAAATACTTAGGTGAATTAAACGCTCTGGGCATCAGTGCAGCTAAAATAGAGGGACGTATGAAGCGTCCCGAATACGTTGCGGCAGCCGTCACAGCTTGCAGAGCTGTTCTAAACGGCGAAGAACCCGACACCGAAAGCCTTCGTGCAGTGTTCTCCAGAGGCGGCTTCACCGAGGGCTACGCTGAGTCTAAGCGTGATTTGCATATGTACGGTCACCGTGGCAAAGAGGATGTATTGGCCGCTGAAGGCGTATACGGTAAGTTACACGCCCTGTATAAAAACGAACTGCAAAGAGTGAATGTCGACCTTAACTTCCGCTTAAAAGAGGGCAAAAACGCTAAGCTGAGTGCCACGGACGGTACATATAGCGTCAGTACTGAAGGTGCTATGCCCGAGCTCGCTCAAAAACGTGCGTTCACGTCGGAAGACGCTCTGCGTTACCTACAGCGCACTGGTGGTACGCCCTTTAAGCTGCACGAGCTCGACTGTTATATAGATGATAATCTGAGCCTCCCTGCCTCGTCTTTAAATGAGATGCGCAGAACTGTACTCTCCGACCTTCTGACGCTACGTGAGGAGAGAAGAGAAAAGGCTTATGTTACACCTTTGGAACATGACTTTGTAAGTAAAAAGCACGAGACGCGAACACCCGAGGGCTTGCGTGTACGCTTTGAGAGGGCAGAGCAGATGTTTGATGCGCCCAAGGCGGAGCTTATCATCCTGCCTATAGCCGAGATAGAGCGCTCCCCTGCCCTACTCGAGACCTACGGAGCTAAACTTGCGGCAGAATTACCTTCTCTTACTTATCCCAAGGATGAGCAAGGGCTGTACGCTCGCCTTAAGAGCTTGATGGCTAAGGGTCTCTGCGCCGTATCACTTGAAAACCTCGCCTACATAAAAGAGGCTAAGGATTTGGGGCTTGCCGTACACGGTGGTTTGGGGCTCAATGTCTATAACTCCGGCACCATAGAGGAATATGCCACTTTGGGTGTGACTGACTGTCTGTTATCTTCCGAATTGAGTCCGGCGCAGGTTTCACATATGTGTGGTGTGACGGAACGTGGCGTTATCGGTTATGGTCACTTGCCTGTCATGAAACTGCGAAACTGTCCCGCACAGAGCGTTGACGGTTGCGGTAAGTGTAAGGGCGTATCCTCCTTGACGGACAGAAAGGGTGAGCGTTTCACCTTGCTTTGCAGAGATAAGCGATACACAGAGCTTTTAAACTGCGTGGCAGTGTATGTGGGCGACAAGGAACGGCGTGGCGTCGATTTCTCCCTACTGTATTTTACCACTGAGGACAAGGCGACTTGTGAGAGCATATATGAACTCTATAGAAAAGGCGAAGCGCCCACCTTCAGACGCAGATATAAATAAGATTAAATACAATAACGCCCTCACTTTTTTGTGAGGGCGTTACTTAGACTGTCGAAAAACAGGTTTTTCGCCAAAAGGAGTTCTCGGCTTGCGAGCCTCGAGCGGAATCTGCGGCGTGTACACGCCCCGCCGCAGATGAGATTTAACATTTTTCAAAAATCAGACCAGACAACTCGCCGTGATTTTTGAAAAATCTTTGCACGGCAAAGGACGAGAGTTTAGTGCCGTTATTGTATTTATTAGTCGTAGTACATAGGTCTCGTTTCCGCGAAGGTGTAGAACTCTACGCCGAGCTCCTCTAAGAACTCGTTCGTACGATATGAGTCAACAGTCGGATTGAAGTACATATTATGATACCTGTCGACCTCACCCACCAACTCCTCGGGCACGTCGTAAGTGTACTCGATAAAAGCATAGACATCGTAATTGTAGTCACTCATGTCGTCGTATAAAGCCGCACGATTCATAAGACCATCCTCTGTATCCGGCACTATGCAATCATAATATAGCTCTATAACCTGCTGTGGTGTCAGATGGATATTATTTTGCACATAGGGATCACTGTATTCGGGCATGGGTGCAACATCTACGTACTCCGTGCTGTCGAGCGGCGTATCTTCCACGGGCACATACTCGGGGTTAGGCACATTGTATTCTATATATGAGTAAATATTGTTGTCTAAGGTCAGCTCCGTCAGGACCGCTATGCGTGACATACGTGCTTCGTCGGTGTTTAATATATCTTCGAGGGTCTGCCAATCCGTATGCTCAAGCTCCAAACCGGGGTTGAGGTAATAGCGTCTTTGCATGGTCTCGCCGCTATCGAAAGTATATACAACTCGCACATACGCCCTGTTCGGCACAGGGGGCTCATATGCAGTCTCATGTACGCCTGCGATGTATCCGCTATCTACTCCGTCGTAGGAGTACCAGCTCTCGTGGTAATCCTTGTTTTCCGTTATGGTAGCATGTAGGGCTGTGAATGCCTCTATATTTTCCTCGAGCTTCAGCGTAGCATCATAACCACTTGAGGAAATGTAAACACTCTCTACACTTGACGGGTCGGGCACATCACTCTCATAGCCCGTAGCGTCAAGCTCTATAGCCATGACCACAGCGGACAGTACAAGCACACTCACAAACACCTTTACCCAGTTCTTGCCATCTTTTACGACTCTTAGGTTCTTTGATATGGCTATCTGCACGGCGAAGTAGCCGATAACAGCACCCGGTATAGTGAGTGCGCAGAGTAGCACAGCGTCATTCATCATACCGTGCAGGCTTGCACCTCCGACTATAGCGAGTAGAGTTATACCTAGACTTAGTCCTACAAGCAAGGTGATGATGTACTTGAACACGGGTTTTAGCACATTGAACGAAAGTGCGTCACCTGCCGTCTCCATAGCACGGCGCTTATACAGAAACACAGAACCGAGTAAAATGAGAACGCCCACAGCCGCATAGGCGACAAGAAGTCCCATGCCCTCAAACTGATAGTCTGTAATAAACCTCTCGACGACACCGTCATTGAGTGTACGCTCGTCATACACAGGTGCTGAGCCAAGCTCCGCCGTGAATTTAAACAGTGGCGTGAATATAGAACTTGCGTCAAAATCGTTGTGATAGCCGTATACAAACAGTTCACTGATAAGAGCTATAAGACCCTCCACGGCAAATACGATAAAGTTGAAAAACCCAAACAGCAGAGGTACAACGACTATGTGTCCCGTGAGCTGAGTGCAAAGCACCGCAATAGCATAGAAGAAAATCTCTATGAGCGTAAAGGCGCAAAATGCGGTGAGTAGGTTAGTCATGTTGTGAAAGCCCATGGCAAATTCCATTATTGCCGTGATGCCGAAAACGATGGCGTTTATGGCTATGCCCGGGAGCAGTCCGCCGAGCATGACGGAAAAGTACTGACCCTCACGCCTAACGGGCAGAGCACCGAAACCACTCGTGGTCTTGGGCTTATACAGGTGACTGAATACAGCTCCTGCCGGTATAAACATTACCATACCGAAAGCAAGTCCGCCCGCAATGGTAAAGTCGAACAGATAGCCGCCTATGGTGTACGCCACGGACTCGTAGCCGTAGTATTCGGCACCCACTCTGGCAAAATTAAGCTGTGAGCCTACAGCTACAGGTAAGGCGATTATCATAATTACAGCATACAGAAACCAAATTACCCAAAATCGAAACACAGTCTTCTTAAAGACGGTATTATTAAAGAATGATGTCTTTGACAGCATAGTCAGCACCTCCCAACTCGTAAACAAATATCTCCTCAAGCGTCAAGGGCACACTGTCCATAAATATAGGTGACACAGCATTAAGCTTGGCCGTGACCTCGTTCGGCTCACCTCTTATAATAAGCGTCTTAAGCTTACCCTGACCACTCGTATGCATTACTTCAAGCCCCTCTGAAGGTACCTCAATACCCTCGGGCATCGCTATATGAACTTTTGATACATTGCCCTGTAAATCCGCTAGTGAACGCTCAAGCAGCATACGCCCCTTATCTATTATACCCACGTGATCGCACACGTCCTCAAGCTCACGCAAATTGTGCGAAGAGATGAGCACCGTAGTGCCGTTATCAGCAACGTCCTGCATGATTATAGACCATACCTGACGACGCATCACAGGGTCAAGTCCGTCCACAGGCTCGTCAAGCACCAAAATGTCAGGTCGCAAGCAAACGGACAGCCAAAACGCCGACTGCTTCTGCATACCCTTAGATAAACGGCGTATAGGGCGCTTAGGGTCAAGCTGAAAAACTTCACGTAGCTTCTCAAAACGTTCCATATCGAACTTAGGATAGATACCCCTATAAAACCTCATCATCTCCATCGTGCTCGCCGTGGGGAAGAAAAATATATCATCGGGGATGTAAGATATCCTGCTCTTTAGCTCCGCATTTTCAAACACAGGCTGACCGTCAACCAACACTTCACCCGAGGTCTGCTTGAATATACCCGTTACATGTCGAATTATAGTGGACTTTCCTGCACCGTTAGGCCCTACGAGTCCGTATATTCCACCCTTGCTGACGCTCATATTTAAGCCGTCCAAGGCATGAAATCCATCAAAACTCTTAACTAAATTTGTAACCTCTATCATTTTTTCTCAACCTCCTTTTCCAATCGCTCACAGAGCTTAGCTTTGTCTACTCCCAAGAAACTCAGCTCCGTAACAATCTCATCGAATTTCTCCAAGAGCTCCTTTGTCCTAACTGAGTTTGTTGCAGCGATATCTCCAACAAAGCTCCCCTTGCCACCAACCGAATAAATGTAATGCTCCGCCTCTAACTCCCTATACGCGCGCTGTATAGTGTTCGGGTTAATAACAAGCTCCGTCGCAAGCTCACGCACCGATGGCAGCTTCTGCCCCTCAACCCAAACGCCTGAGACTATAAGTCGCCGCACCGAGTCCTTTACCTGCTCATAGATAGGGCGTGAATCACGATAGTTAATGGTCACCATCCACAAGTCAACCTCCTTTCTTTTCACTGTATCAGCAGTACTAATACAGTGAGTGTAATACATATTCCAGCATTTGTCAAGCAAATAATAAAAAAAGCTCTCACGATGTTAGTCGTGAGAGCTTTTAAACTAAGGGTTAAATTAGCTCGCTGCACCTGCCTGGTCGAAGATGAAGTATCCGAGCGGAGTGTAGTACAAGCCGCCGAAGCCTTCGTCAACAACGTAGGTCTGAGTGTAGAAGTAGATGGGTGCGAGCAACCAGTCTGTGCCCATCATCAGATCCTCTGCCTGGTGCAGAAGCTCCATACGTGCTACAGGATCGGAAGTAGCTGTCGCTTCAGCTATAAGTGCATCGTACTCGGGATTTGAGTACTGTGCATCGTTGTTACCGCTGCCTGTAATCCACATGTCTAGGAAGGACATGGGGTCATTGTAGTCAGCTATCCAGCCGTTACGTGCGATCTGGAAGTCGCCGTTCTTGCGGCTCTCCAAGAATGCGTTCCACTCCTGGTTCTGTAGCTGTACGGTTACACCGAGCTCGCCCCACATCTGCTGTAGAGCCTCACCAACTGCCTGATGGCTATCGTTGGTATTGTATAGGTATGTTACAACAGGGAAACCTTCGCCATTGGGGTAGCCAGCCTCAGCCATAAGCTCCTTAGCCCTTGCAAGGTTTGCTTCATATGTTGCATCATCCAGGGGAACATCGTAGTAATCGCCACCGACTGTACGGAAGTCGTCGCCTGTGGGATCTGCATCGTAGATACCCGAGGGTACGAAACCTGCAGCGGGAACCTGTCCACCCTGTGTTACCTGAGTAACGATGTACTGAGAGTTAATTGCCAATGTGAATGCCTGACGTACGAGGGGATCGTCAAACGGCTCTTTCTCTACCTGATAAGAAACATAGTATGTGCCAATGTACTCAGCGATGTCAAGCTCGCCTGCAGCAAGCATAGGAGCAATCTCATCAACAGGTACTTCGTTTATGAACTGAAGATCGCCTGCACGCAGACCTGCGAGCATTGCGTTCTGGTCATTCATCAGCTGGAAAGTTAGTGTGTCAGGTACAAGTAGGTCAACACCATAGTAGTACTCGTTAGGTACTGCACGGATGTAGGAGTCGTGTACCCACTCAGAAAGAACCCATGCACCGTTTGAGATGTAGTTTGCAGAATCGTTCTCAGTTGTCCATGTGTCAGGAGAAGCATCAACTACAGTCTGGTTAACGGGAACTGTTGCAGGGAATGCACAGATTTCCAGGAAGTAGGGTGTGTCTGCAACGATATCAACAACAAATGTTCTCTCGTCGGGAGCAGAAACGCCCAGCATGGAGACGTCTTCGCCAGCCTGAACATCGTCCCAACCCTTGACCATAGCGATCATGTAGGAGTAGTCAGCACCCGTGAGGGGGTTTGCAAGACGCTGCCATGAGTATACAAAGTCAGCAGCCGTTACAGGCTCACCGTTTGACCACATGATATCATCACGTAGTGTGAAGGTGTAAGTAACTGATCCGTCATCATTAACAGTCTTCTCGTAAGACTCAGCCTGACCCATAACGAGCTCAGCCTTGTTTACGTTGCCCTTGTCATTAAGTGCAACACCACTGTCGTCCCAAGTCATTAGACCTTCGAAGAAGTGCTGGATCATGATAGAGCTGTCAACAGCAGAAGAAAGTGCAGGATCAATGTAAGCGGGCTCGGAAGCCAAGCATACAGCGAAATCTACGAGCTCTCCCTCAACGGGAGCTTCGCTCTCTACAGGAGCTGCGCTCTCAGCCGGAGCTGCGCTCTCTGCGGGAGGTGCATCGCTAGTACAACCTGCGAGTACACCGAATAGCATTACGCATACTAATGCCAGTGCAAGAAACTTTTTTGAATTCATGTCTTTCGTACCTCCTATTTATTTTGCACCTAAAGAATGAGATAGTCCACTAATTTATATAGTATAACTTCCTCAACATATAGATATTTGCGATTATATCATAGCAAAAAGCCCATGTAAAGCACAATGTTACGGAAATGTTAACTAAATTTGAATTATTTTCTTCATTAGTTTCGTTAATTCGCTAAATGACTGTATGATTGTATGACTGTGTTAAAAAGCCATGAAAAATATATTGACGCAGTACCGGTAATTATGGTACAATCGTTCGGCAGTACAGTAATATTGTGCTTCTGTAGCTCAGTTGGTAGAGCAACGCATTCGTAATGCGTAGGTCGCCGGTTCGAGTCCGGCCAGGAGCTCCATCTAAAGTGGTCAAAATAGATGCACACTGGATTTATCCAGTGTGCATCGGGCTTTGTGGGCTTTTTGACCGCTAAAAAACCAGTGTGTTTTTCATAGATGCATTCGGGGTATTTGGGCGTATTTTGTGACTCGAACAGTTATCTGTAGCAAAACACAGAAAATCCATGCTGAAAGTTTGGAGAAATTCTCCGACCTTCGGCTCTTTTTTTATTTCACCCAAAACAAGGAGGACAAAAAATGAAGCACCCACCCATAGTAGAAAACAGCCTCAGCTTTTCCGACGAGCAAGAGATCGACAAGCTGACCGAGCGCCTCGAGCACCTCTACCCAAACCTCGCAGAGATGGCGGATGAGATGATCCTAAACCCCGACCACACCCCAAACACAACACAAACAATGTAAGCCGCAGATTTAGAAAAAACTAAGTCTGCGGCTTTTTGTATTTTAGGAGGAAAACCATGAGCCAATTTATAGTAAAGTCACCACTGACAGGCAAAGATAAAGCCATTTATTTACCTGCGAAAGAAACAGATTTGCAAGAATATTGCGATGCTCTCGGCATTGCCAACGACATGAAGTCGACGGTAGAAATCACAGAGATACTCTATGACCAAAGACTGCGAAATCTGTTTGTGAGAAGGGAATGCAACATCAGTGTTCTGAACCTATTCGCAACACAGTACGATACCCTTGATAAATACGGACAAGACATTTTTTTCGCCGTGACGGAAGCAAAAAGTCACGAAACCCTACTTGATCATATCAACCTCTGCTATAACACCCATCGCACGGACTTGTAGCTGATTTCAGCGAGCCACGAGCCGTGGCGGGCATTTTCGCGCCAAAGTTTCAGCAAAGTCCGAAATCGGTCGCCGCGGAGCGAAATGGGTCAAGCGGCACGCTTGTCAAAGGGATTATGGAGAAAACCTCTCCGTTCATCACTTCTTACGGAGTTATCTACCCAAACGGCAATGAAGAAATGCAGATGTACGACGGCAGACACTTCCCCATCTTGCCGACAAGCAAGCCTATCACCGTCTGCATCAGCACCAAGCTCGACCGAGAATACCTGTATCTGCCTTGCGAGCAGTCGGAGGTAAACAAAGCATTAGAGCGACTGCGAGTAGCTACGCTGTCCGATGTGGGTATGGGGATAGAGCGCATGGACTTGCCAGAAAACATCTCGGCAATTGCAATGCAGGAGAGCGAAAATCTTGAACACCTAAACAGCGTGGCAAAAGTGCTACACGACATTGGCCAACACGAGCATGAACAGCTGTCACTCCGTGTAGACTTCACAAAGGTGGACAATCTCTCCGACCTCGAAACATTGTCAACCTGCATGTTCGAGTTTGAAATGCTGCCGAATATCCAAACCGATTACCAATACGGCTACCACATGATCGCCGAAAGCGGTCGTTTTGAGTACGACGAAAACCTTGCCGACTACATCGACTTTGAGCGTTATGGCAGAGAGCGCAACTCAATGAACGGCAGCATCTATACCGAGCAGGGCTACCTAAACTACCTCGGCTACAACGCCGACATGTGTGGTATCCTGAACAAAAACCTCGGTATGCAGCTCGAAATCGAGCCATACTCGCAGACCATTCGCCTGTACATGCCACTTGAAGTGACCACATATTATGAGGAGGACTACTACGGTCACTACCGTCAAACCGACTACGAGGGTACGCTCGACAGTAAAGAGTTGTGTGGATACGAAGACGAGTTAAACGAGTTTCTGGCAGACCATCAGCCCGAGATGGAAACCGAGCGAGGTTTGATGGAGTATTACGGTAAGGCAGATACCGTAAACGCAAAGGTCAAGAGCTACCATTTCGAGTTTGAGGAGCTTAGCGGTAATGTGTATGGCGTTGTGGTGGCTAAGCTCAACGCACCGCTTGATGCTCATGAGCTTGAAAACTTCCGCTCGCTGTGCGAGGGTCAAGCAAGTGATGGCTATGCACTTAAAAAAGAAATGCGACCAAATGAGTTAAATATGGCACAAACACAAGGTTAACCATAAAATTTGGTCGCATATTTATTTTGTTAATTCGACAAGAAGTCTTAAAATATAGATGGAGCTATTAAAGCTACTACAATATTTTATGGAGGTTTTTTATGAAGAAATTTGAAGAATTAACAACAGAAGTTCTAAATGAACTTGAAAAAAGGGGGAATGCAAAACTATCGAGAGATACTCTAAGGTATTTTTGGAATGGTTTAGGTAGGTACTTGTCTGACAAAGGTTTTGATGAGTTTGAATTAAATGTTGCAATGGAATATCTCGAAATGCGCACTGCTAAAACAGAGAAAAAAAGGTATATTCGATTTATTAAGAGAGCCGTACTTTTATTAGATCATTATAGTAAATTTGGTGAAATACCTCTTAGAATCTATACCCCTATCGCTCATGTTACAAACGGAGAATATATTGCTCTTTTATATAATTATGGGGAATATTTAAACGAAAGAGAATATTCATTGCAGACTATTGATGGGTATTTATCTTATGTCGGTAAATTCTTGGACTTTGCCGACATAAATGGTTTTTCTGATATTAGTACTTGGAATTCCACCCTCATTTTTGAATATATTAAATCCTTATCAAATTTTGCAAAAACAAGCATAAAATCTCGTACAGGTACACTTAGACTTTTTTCAAAATATCTGTATATCGAAAGCATAATATCCGAAGATTTGTCTGTATATATCGGTACTGCAAGAGCCAACTACCATCAAAAATTACCGTCTGTTTGGACTAAGCGAGAAGTTTTGGATTTGCTTAATGAGGATGAAGCAAGGGCTTGTCGACTTCAGACCGCCATACGGCTACCGCTTAGACGACGACAAGACCCCATACATCATAGACTCGGAAGCGGAGGTGGTACAGTTCATATTCCGAGAATATCTAAAAGGGCAAAGCGAGAGGGATATCCAGTCGCTACTAAGGAAAAAGGCAATTCCCTCGCCGAGTGGAAATGACACTTGGAACATATCTACAATCCAATCTATGATACAAAACGAAAAATACTGCGGTGACGTCCTGATGCAAAAGAGCTTCACGACCGACCCACTCACCAAAAAGACCAAGGTCAACCGTGGCGAGCTGCCGAAAGTGCTTGTGCGAAATCATCACAGTCCGATTATATCAAGAGAGATGTTCCAAAAAGCTACCGTGGAGCGAGCCAAGCGTAAGAGTAAGCAAAAGGTGGCGGAGAACACCAAAACCATGCAGGGCAAGTACAGCAGCAAGTTCGCCCTGACCGATATACTAATCTGCGGTCACTGTGGCACGCCCTACCGAAGAACGACGTGGGCGAGAGCCGGACGGAAGAAGATCGTGTGGCGGTGCATCAGCCGCCTTGAAAATGGCAAGAAATACTGCACCCACTCGCCGACACTCAGTGAGGAGATTTTAGAACAAGCAATCGTCACGGCAATGAATGATACAAGAATCTCTCGGAAAAGGATGCTCCCCTACCTCAAGGCAAAGATTGAGCGGATTTACACCTCCCGTGATAGTGGTGTAGAGGCCATAGGCGAGCTCGAGAGGCGGATGAAAACGCTGACCGCCGCCACGATGTGCACCATAGAAAGCGGCGAGGACATGGCATCGCATATGGATAGGCTCGGTGAGCTTGGGGGTGAGATACAGAGGTTGCAAGCCACGCTTGACGAGCTGAAAACAAAGGCAGAAATTGAGTGTAATATCACGCAAAAGGTAGGGCAAGCGATAGAGATTATGGAGAGCTTGGACGAAGAAGTGGAACGCTACGATGATATACTTGTCAGGCAGAGTATTGATACGATTCGGGTTATGGGAAGTGACAGGCTGCTGATTGTGTTCAAGGATGGGTTCGAGTGGGAGCAAGGGATTATGTGACTGAACTATGGAATAATTTGGAAAGTTAGGAAAAATATATGTTTCACTTCTATTAGCTATTCACAACAAATATAGACTCTTATCCCTTAGCTTCTACACCTTGCAAAATGTCGAAAATTGTGGTAAAATGGCATGTATTTTATTTGGGAGATGCAATGTGGTATGAAACTCAGTATTACAGCGAAACAAACGCAAACTATTGCACCGAACATAATTCAATCAATGAATATTTTGCAGATGGGAATTTGCGAATTATCTGAGTTTTTGGACGATTGTGCGTCGGAAAACCCGGCTTTGGACTTGGCGTCCCCCGAGGTAAGCGCCCCTAAATCCGACTTGCCAGAGCGCTTGGAATGGCTAAAGCGCCAGCAGAAAGACGACCCTCGCTCCTGGCAGGCTGAAATCAGTGATTCTGAGGAGAAAAGCCCCTTTGATTACTACGTCTCGGAGAAAACGGAGACACTTCACGAACATTTGAGCCAACAAATTGACTTTGGCAAGCATACGGCAAAAGAGCAAAAAATCATAAGATACCTTCTCACGGAATTAGACGGTGACGGATATATTCGGGAAGATATCATAAAAATAGCGGAGCATCTATCGGTGACGGAAAGTGCGGTATCCTCTGCACTCTCTGTAATACAAGGCTTAGAGCCTGTCGGTGTAGCTGCTAGAGATTTGGCAGAGTGCCTAACACTTCAACTTAAAAGTCAAAGTGATGCGAAGCTTGCACAGCGCATAGTTAGTGAACACCTAAAAGATCTTGCGGATAACAAATATAACCGTATTTCAAAACTGACGGGAGCTAATCGCAGTGAAATACAAGAAGCTTGCGAGCTCATAAAAAGCTTAAACCCACGTCCCGGCAGTGTGTTTTCTCAAGGAGATAAGTCGAGCTACATCATTCCCGACTTCAATATAGTAGTCACAGATGAGGATATAGAACTTATACCCAACAGAAACTATTTACCCCGAATATCCGTGAATGACTACTACTTAGACTTATTGAGAAGCAGTGAGGATAAGGAGCTTACGCAATATTTGGGTGACAAAATACGTCAAGTTCATCAGCTCATGTATAATATAGAAAACAGGCAGTCGAGCTTGCTTAAATGCGTGCAGCATATTGTAGCTAAGCAAGAGGCGTTCTTTTATAGAGGTTCGGGGCATTTAAAGCCACTTCGTCTTTGTGACATTGCGGAAGATTTAGATATCCACGAGTCTACGGTTTCTCGTGCAATTAAGGATAAGTACATTCAATGCCGCTACGGCACATTTTCGCTCTCATTCTTTTTTCAGAGGTCTTTGGGGGCATCGGAAGGTGATGTGTCGAGCGACAAAATAAAGACACTTATAATGTCTTATGTGGAAAGTGAAAATAAAAGTAAGCCCTTCTCCGATCAAGAGATATCGGAAAAGCTAAAGAGTGAAGGTATCCAAATATCTCGCCGTACGGTTGCGAAATATCGTAGCGAACTCGGTATTGCGAGCACAGCAGGTAGGCGGAAGTTTTAGATTAGATAAGCAAACATGTAGAGGCGGACATTTAAAAATGTCCGCCTCTCAGCTCGTCATGTCAACACAATAGTTTACAAAAATAAACACTATATTATGATAATCACAAAAATCGCCTACTTTTTTATGCGTAAATCTTGGCATATATATTGCAGACATAGTTGGTGTAGCTAAAAAGCTAAAGAACAATACAAGGGGAGAAGACAGATGATAGTGAAACTAAAGAGCCTTGGAGTGACAGTGCTCACGGGCGAAGATATCGGGGCGGACTTTTGCCATGACGAGTACCCCGGTGGTGACTATGTGCCCATGGCTGTTGTGGAGGCTATGAGTGCCGATGAAGTGTCAAAGGTGCTAAAGCTCTGCTACGAAAACGAAACAGCGATCACAGTACGTGGCGCAGGCACGGGACAAGTCGGCGGTTCCGTCGCCATAGAGGGCGGCATAGTGCTATCGGTAAAAGGCATGACGAAGGTCATAGGCTACGATGAGGCTAGTGCGGTGCTGACCGTCGAAGCAGGTATGCTTTTGCAGGACGTTAAGGCAGAGGCGGCAAAGTACGCCATGCAGTACCCCATGGACCCGGGCGAATTGACAGCTACCATAGGCGGTAACGTCGCAACAAACGCCGCTGGCCCCGGTGCTGTGAAATACGGCCGAACAGGCGACTATGTGGTAGACGCTAAACTCGTCATGGCAGACGGAACAGTCGCAAGCCTTGACGGAAAGAAAGATGTAATAGGCTCGGAGGGTACTTTAGCGGTCATCACGGAAGTCAGCCTAAAGTTAGTGCCCAAAGTAGCGGCGGACGCTATACTGCTCCTACCGTTTATGGATTTTGAAACGGCAGTTACCGCTTGCAAGGCGGTCTTGGACGCAGACTACAGCCCCTCTATCCTAGAGCTAATGGATACGGACATAGTGGAGCTTTCGGGTAAGGTCACAGGTAACCCCGTGTTCCCCGTTGAGATGGAGGGCGAGAGAGTGGGTGCAACTCTTATGATGACGCTCGAGGCGGAAGACGACGATGCCGTAATGGAGAAGATGGAGGGCATAGCCGGTCTTTGGGAAGAGGGCGAAATAGAGTGCTTGGATATCTTGGTCGGAGACACGGTGACAATGAAGCGAGACTTCTGGGCGGCACATGCGGCTTTCCACACCTCCATGGAGAGCGGCGTTAGGAGCGCAAGAGAAATAAACATCACCGTACCCATGGAGGGCATAGCCCAAATGATGGACTACGCCAAAGCTTGCGGTGAAAAGGTCGGCATATCCGTGTACCAACACGCACATGTGAAGAGTGGCGGTATGCACATACATGTGGGCGCAGACATGTCTAAAGATGAACTCTCCAAAGTCTTTACGGGCTTTGCGGACGAGGTGTACGCAAAATGCTCAGAGCTTGACGGAGACGTGGGCGGTGAGTACGGCATAGGCTATGCTAAAAAGGCGTATGTCTCTGCAAAGGACAAAGCAGCGTTTGTCGACGTGAAGGCGCAGTATGACCCCAAGGGCATACTGAACCCCGGCAAGATAGTATAGGAGGGCGATGTATATGCTAAAATTACTCGTTTGTGTAAAGCAAGTACCCGATGTGGATCTTATGAGCATGGACCCCGAGACGGGTATGCTAATACGTGAGGGTGTGCCTGCCATATTAAACCCCCTCGATGCCAATGCCTTAGCGGCGGCACTTTCCGTAAAAGAGCAGTACGGCGGTGAGATAACACTAATCACCATGGGACCACCCATGGCAGAGGCAGTGCTACGTGAGTGCTTGGCTGTGGGTGCGGATAAGGCGATACTCGTAACTGACAGAGCCTTTGCAAATGCCGACACTATGGCAACGAGCTATGCAATCGTATCTGCGGCTGACTGCGTGGATAAATATGACCTCATCTTCTGCGGTAAGGAGACGGTGGATGGTGCAACGGGACAGATGGGCGCACAGTTAGCCGAGCGCTTTGATGCGGCGCAGATAACCTCCGCTTCTCTCATACGTGAGATAAACGTAGAGGCGAAGACACTCATAGCGGAGCGTGAGCTTGAGACGGGCATAGAGACCTTGGAGGTCAGCATCCCTTGCCTATTCACCATGGAGAAGACGCATTACCCTGCAAGGATACCGAACCTAAAGGGTAAGATGCGTGCAAAGAAAATTGAGATCATGACTTTCACGGCAGAAGATATCCCGAACCTCGACAAAGAGCAGATAGGTGATCCGGGCTCGCCGACAAAAGTGCCCCGTATGTTCCCACCCATAATGCCTGAGCCGGGCATTATGCTAAACGAGGGAACAACAGAGGCTACGGTTTCTAAACTTATGGAACTTATTAAGGGGGATACGGCATGAGTAAGAGAGATTTTAAGAACATGTGGGTGCATATAGAGGTAAATGACGGTGTGGTGCATCCTGTATCCCTGGAGCTATGCTGTGAGACACGTAAGATGTGTGACCTAAGCGGAGATAAGCTCATAGCCGTGGTGGCAAATGAGATATACGATGAGCAAAAAGAGAAAATACTTGACTGCGGTGTTGACGGCTTCATCTTCGTATCGGGCACGGGCTATGAGAGGTACAATACGGAGGCGTATACGAACCTATATACCGTACTGTGCGAGAAGTACAAGCCCTCGGCTGTAATGGTAGGCGGAACGACGAACGGACGTGACTTTGCTCCTCGTTTTGCTATGCGCCTCAGGACGGGCTGCACCTCCGATGCTACGGAGCTCTTATATAACCCCGACACGGGCGATATAGAGTTTATAGAGCCTGCGGCAGGCGGTAAGATTATGGCTGTCATTACCTTGCCGGAACTGAGACCTCAGGTAGGTACGCTCAGACCGGGCACATTTAAGTACGTACCCACGGGTAAGCGTGGAGAGCCTGAGATAATCCGTGAGGAGATAAGCTTTGACCTTTCGAAGATACGCACGAAGTTCATATCCTTCGAGTCGGAGAGTTTCGACCCAGAGCTTGACATAGCGGAGACGAAATGCCTCATTTGCCTCGGCGCTGGTCTAAAGGATGAGAGCTTACCCATGTATAGGGAGCTTGCGAGCCTATTAAACGGCAAGATAGCGTGTACGAGACCCTTGGTAGACAGGGAGCTTTTACCCTACAAGCTACAGGTCGGGCAGTCGGGAGTGATGGTAAAGACGAAGCTCTACATAGGCTTCGGCATCTCGGGTGCGGTAAACCACACGACGGGCATAGACGCCGAGATGTTCATAGCCGTCAATAAGGACGCTAAGGCGGCTATATTCAACTACTGCGACTACGGCATGGTTGCAGACATGGACGAAGTTTGTGCCGCCATGATTGCGGAGATTAAGAGTAAGAACGCCCTCACTGTATAGCCAAGGTTAATTTAATAACTTCCCCTTTCATACACCTTCTTCTCGCTCAGAGTAAGAAGGTGTATTTTGGCATGAATATTGCAGAATATATGTATAGAGGTACACAAATTTGACTATTTAGAACATATATCGGCGATTAGGGGTAGCCAATTTTGATATTTGTTGACAAGTACTTGGGTCCTTTGTTAAAATATGCTCAATCACATCAAGGTACTACTATACAAAACTAAACACATTCGCGCATTCGATAGAGAGGAGAACTGTGATATGTATGATAAAATCTCTTATATGATTAAGAAAAAACATGATTTTTTAGAAAAAGGCATAATCGCCGAAGGTGTAAGTAGTGCGGTGTTAGACAACTGGACCGAATGCCAAAAATCAGGCATAGCTATCTACAAAGATAAATACCCAGATTCTATTTTATATAAAGATGCTCTTATTAATCAAGCAAAAGATTTTGAATATATGCAGAACATTAGTCAACGTTTCAAAGAGCGTAGTGCGTTTTGTGAAGTGCTTAAAGTAGCGTCGCTCCGCATAACAAATTATAACGGCAAAAATATAGTGTATTATACTTGTGGCTGTAAAGATTTGCTTGAAGATTTAGAAAGCAAAAATATAAGGGTATTTACCTCGTTCTCAACTGAAGACATTGGCCCTAATGCAGTATCAGATTGTCTCAGTAATCCGCACGGTGTGTTTGTAAACATTGGTGAAGCATATCAAGATTTTTTAGCAGACTATGTATTTTTTGCCTCAGAAGTACCGAGAAGCCTCAGTTACAGACGCCACGAAGTTCTCGTCACTTTGCATGTTTGTCATGCAGTCAATTACAACAAAACTGTAGAACAGTATTTTAAATATTCTTGTGAAAACAATAATACCTTCTTATCAAGCCAAATTGATACTTTACCTCAAATTTATATTAAAGACTCTGCCTTCAATTCAACTTTAGATGATCAAGGATCGGGATACATTATTTTAGACATGGAGCAAAGATGTATAGACCTCAATAATAACTTTGCACAAATGATAAATAAAGATATGCTGCAAATCAGAGGACACAAACTTATTGATATATTCCCTGAACTTTGTAGTTTAATACCGTCAACTCTTTCCAAAGGAAGTATACAAAATAGTCCCGTTATAGCAAGTTTATCCGATGGCACACTGCTAAACGTATATGTTGATACAATATTAACTTATCACGACAACGAGCCCTTAGGTATAACATTTTATATTAGACCAGCCTCTTATATACAAGGACTTGTAAACGACGTTACAAATTCCTCTGCACATTACAGTTTTGACAATCTAATAGGTGAAAACGCAGACTATATTAGACTTAAAAAAATGGCTATGCGTGTTGCAAAACGTAATAGCACTATACTGATTACAGGCGAAAGTGGCACCGGCAAAGAGCTCTTTGCACAGTCTATACACAATGCAAGTCAAAGATATACAGAGCCTTTCATAGCTCTAAACTGCGGTTCAATCCCAAAAGAACTAATAGGCAGCGAACTGTTCGGCTATGACCCCGGCGCATTCACAGGTGCTAAAAAAACCGGTGCTATGGGTAAGTTCGAACAAGCCAATGGTGGAACTATTTTCCTTGATGAGATTGCTGAAATGTCTATAGACATGCAAGTCAATCTTTTGCGTGTTCTTGAGGAAAGTAAAGTCACTCGTCTCGGTGGTGTTAAGGAACGCAATATTGATGTACGTGTTATAGCGGCTACAAACCGTGACCTCGAAGAATGTATAGAGGACGGTACTTTCAGAGAAGATTTGTATTATCGCTTAAACGTAATAAATCTAAACATGATTAATTTGAGAGACAGAATAGACGATATCCCGATTATAACTGGTAGCATCATAAATAATCTTAATCAAACTATGGGTCTGAATGTTTTAGGTTTTTCGCACGAAGCTATGCGTTGTTTGATGTCGCATAATTGGCCCGGGAATATACGAGAGCTTAGAAACTTAATTGAACGCTGTATGAACTTAGAGCAGGATGAAATGATTTCTTATGATACTCTGCCTAATAAGCTTAAATCAAGCTATGAGTTGAAACTTTCACATGAAAAACTCGAAGATTTTATAGACGAAAGTGACACAACAAAAAATGTAAGTCACAATTTTGAACAAAACGAATCAGAGCGTATAAAGAAACTTATGATACAGTTTAATGGAAACAAAAGTTTAGTGGCAAAAGAATTGGGAATGAGTCGTGTGACTTTATACAAAAAATTAGAGAGAATCACTGAGTGGTAAAACGTAAAATAGCTAACTGCTTATCACAGTTAGCTATTTTACATTTTGCCATCAATTCTGTTTTTGCGCCAATTCCATCTCATCTTTAGCTACTTTATATTTCTTATAGCCCTCAGATATCGGCTCCTTTGTTTTTAAAGTCAAAGGTATCAAAACTAAAAGTCCGCTTGCCACCCCCGGCCAAAGTGCAGCAACTCCAAACGGATTTCCGGCAAAAAACCATACTGCCGACATGAAACCGCCGATTAGCATACTCCAATACGCTGAATTTGCATTGACTCTCGGCCATATTATAGCCGCTAATAGAACTATTCCAACTATAGAGCGTATTTGGAATGCTCCCATAATTGAGTTTAATATGCTTGACGCATTCATTCCTATTGCTGTACCCACTATGGCTACCATAGATATTACAAAGTACGAAAATCGCAGCTGTTGCTTTTCGCTCGCATTGGGTCTAGCCAATTTAATGTAGAAGTCCTTTGTCAGTGTTGCAGATATAATGATGAGCAGCGCCGGCGCCGTAGACCATATTGCGGCTACAATAGCCATGCATATTATACCACTATAAAGAATGCCGAGTTCCGTCGCCATATAGAAAAGAGCACCGGTAGGATTTGTTTCAGGAAGCAGTACATGGGCACTCATTCCTATTAGTGATGGCAAAAGTGCAAAGGGTACAACCAAAACAGCTGAAACTAATATTCCTCTTTTGGCAGTATTGAGTGACTTGGCACCAAAAAGCGTTGTGGTCACTGTCGAAGCCGCAAGAAAAGATACCGCTGTTCCTAAGGCATTTGCAAAGACATTGAATGGGTCATCACCTATTACATCGAAATAGCCCTCTGGCAAGCTACCCATAAGCTCTGACAAACCGCCAACTCTATCCACAGAAGCAATTGCCACGATGCCCACGCCTATATACATAATAGTTGAGTGCATAACTCCTAATTTTGCGGCTCCACCCATGCCACCAAATATTGCTACAACTATAAAGCAAGCTGTGATGATCCACGTCATGAAACTCGCCTCTATGTTAAGTAGCGGACCTAATATTGTAGCGGCGGCAACAGGCTGTGTAGAGTACATAATCATATATACCAACGCTACTATAAACACCATCAAGGTTCTCGCACGTTCATCAAACAAGACCGCAAATGTTTCGGGTATAGTCACACACCCATATTTCATAGACATAGCTTTATAGAAGTTCGCCACTGTAAGTACCACGAACACACAACCTAAGGCCATGCCCCATATAGCCCACACAGAGTTTGAAAAACCACCGTTATATGCGTTTGTCGCATTGCCTATTGTACCTGAACCCGCTATCATTTCTGAAAATAGGAGTGTCGCAACCACTATCGCTGACATTGAGCTTTTAGCCGTATAGAAGTTATTTGTATCGCTCTGTGCCTTTTTTCTAAAATAAAAAGCTATACAAGTTGTTAGTGCCAAATAGCCCACTATCATTAATATTTGTACCATAAATCCCTCCGTGTATTATATGCCTTATCTCAACTTTTCCATCAGAAGCGGAAGAACCTCATTCACATCTGCTACTAAGCCATAGTCGCATTGCTTAAATATTGGTGCGTTCTTGTCCTTATTAATTGCTAATATTGTAGTAGCTGTACTTGCGCCTATCATGTGCTGTACTTGTCCGGACACACCTATTCCCAGATAAAAACTTGGCTTTAACATTACACCCGATACACCTATATACGTATCTTTTGGCATAAACTTCAATTCGTCAGCTATAGGTCTTGTGCATCCCATTTCAGCCTCTATAAGCGAGGAAAACTCGACAGTCTTGTCATAAAGCTCCTCGGTAGAAATGCCGCGCCCTACTGCCACGATTTTCTTAGCCGCTGCTAAATTCACAGTTTTACCCTCTTTAACGGATTTTTCAATAAACGTAACTCCACTATCAAAGATGTCAGCCGAAACTAATTCTGCAATCTCCGCCATCTCCTCACACTCATACATACCCTGTCCTATACAAAGAACAGCTTTATCGCAGAGTACCTTCTCAATTTTGTATGCAGCGCCGCCGTATACAAGGCGTGTTGCCATCAGAGTACCATCCATCTCTAAGGCTGATAGGTCGCTCAGAATTGCAGCGTTCATCTTTGCCGCTAATATCCCTGCCATTAGCCTTCCGTTGGAGCTTGTATCACATAAAACTAAATCTGCCCCACTTTCTTCGAGTATAGAACTTATCGTGGGCATATACTCTAACACGCTGGACTTCCCGCACAAAATGTGTGCTTTTTTCGCGCCCCTAACTTCTGATGTTTCGCCTATAAATACAACAGTTGTCTCTCCACCTAACGCTTTTGCTGCTGCCGTAAGATAAGCTAATGACTCTTTCGAGTCTGTTACTATCCATATGTTTTTCATTTTACGTTCCTCCTTACAGCGAAGCCTTTAGTAACCCGACGAATTCATCTATCACTTCGTCTGAGTTACCTGACAATATCACTTGCTTGCGCTCTGCGGCTTTTGGTGCCCGAATGCTGATTGTCTCGGTAAATGACTTGCAGTCTTGCGCTACATCCGCAAGACTCCATACTGTCGTTGGCTTCTTGCCGGCAGCCATAATGTCTTTCATTGTAGGAATACGAGGGACATTTATATCACTTGTTACAGAAATTACAGCAGGTAGGCTTATTTCCAAAGTTTCTATGCCGTCTGCCACCACTCGCTGTATGCGAAGTCCACCCGCTGCCTTTTCAATACCGCAGACTGCATTTGCAGTTGTCCAGCCTAACAGCCCTCCGACAAGGTTGCCGGTCTGCTGTACATACATATCACCTGAACCCTCACCGCAAAGCACCAAATCAATATTTCCGAGCTTCTCCACGCCCGCTGCCAACGCTTTGGCAACGCTAAGGCTGTCGGCACCGTCAAGCGCATTGTCTTTTATCCCGAACATCTCTGCCGGTCCACGTGCGAGTATAGCCTTTCGCATTTTTGAGTTATCAACCATATCTCCGGCTGCAGTCATTGCCACAAGGCTTCCTTCCGTTTCCGAGGCAAGCCTCATGCCTGCCTCAACAGCAAGTAAATCATACTGACCCACCTCATATGAAGCCGTGCTAAAATCCAAGCTTTGGTCTCGTGATACAGTAATTGACTCACTGTTTGCTATACATTTGTAACACGCAACTATTTTCATACTTCAAAATCTTCCTTTCACTTATCAAGCTCACAAGATAAGCAATATTTTATTGCTTATCTTGTGATATAGACTCTTATCTATATTTTTTGAGTATCTCTTTCGCCGATGTACGTATCATAATTTCATCCGTACCGCCACCTATACGGTGCATACGAGCATTACGCCAGAAACGTGAGATACGGCACTCCTCTGTGTAACCTATGCCACCCATAACTTGCATAGCGTCATCACAGACCTCGAAAGCTGTGCGTGCACAATAGTACTTAGTTGTCCCGCATTCCAAGCGTACGGACATGCCTTGATCTTTTTTCCATGCAGTTGAGTATACTAAATTTCTCATATTCTCAATTTTTATGTACATTTCGGTAATCTTCTGCTGAACAAGCTGGAAATCACCTATTTTTTGTCCGAACTGTTCACGCTGTACTGCGTATTTTGTTGCGTCTACGAATGCACATATAGCCTGCCCCATTGTGCCTGCAGCCAAGACAAGTCTTTCGATCTCGAAGTTCTTCATGAGCTGTATAAAGCCCTTACCTCTGGTGCCTACGAGTGCTGACTCGGGAACTTCAACATTCTCTAAACGAACCTCATACATGCTACCTAACTTCCAACCAATCTTGTGCAGAGGCGAAAATGTTATGCCTTCAGAATCAGACGGAACCAAATACATTGAAATGGGATTGCCTTCCATGTCAGCCTCACGGCAAAGAAGTAACATGTATGGATTTTCTTTTGCATTAGTGATAAAGGACTTGTGACCGTTTATTATGACTTTTCCATCTTTGTATGTAGCTGTTGTCGCCATAGCGCTATTGTCTGACCCCGCCTGAGGCTCCGTAATACCTAGAGAAAAGCAAGAACGCCCTGTCTTAGTCAAGTAATCAAAAACGATTTTCCTCTGCTCTTCGCTACCAAATGTCACCATGTCATCAATCTGCAAAACTGCTCCAAACGTATTTGGAAAACCACGTGACTCCATACGTTCAGCAACCATTACAAGTGTCACCAAATCTACCTCTGTGCCACCATATTTCTCTGGCAATCCCAATGTTCCGAAACCGGCATCATACACTGCTTTGTAAAATGCGGCAGGTGTCTCACTTTTTTCGTAGCATTCTCTAAAATACGAATCATCAAATCCGCAACCATTTAGAAACTCGTCCAAGCTCTCTAACAGCAGTTCCTGCTCCTCTGTTCTTGCAAAATTCATAATTTCTTCTCCTTTATTGTTTTTTTATTATTTTATTCTCTGCGAGTTCTTCTATTCGCTCTGACGAATACCCTAAATCACTCAAAATGTCGTCTGTATCTTGCCCGAGCAGAGGGGCAGGTCTCCAAATCTTACCGGGGTTCTTCTTTACTTTCGGGAAAATATTTGGGACTGTTACATTCTTTCCGAACACTTTACTCTCATATGTAACAAAGGTCTCGCGCGCTATATAATGTGGGTGCGTTAACATCTGATCATATGTAATAGAACGCATAGCCGCACAACCTGCATCACTTAATACTTTCTCAACTTCCGCCGCAGTATGTGCCATGCAGTAGTCTTCTATTGCCTTTTCCAAAATTTGACCCTCGGGATCATATAGTTTATACATGGCCTTTAACGGCAGATTCTCGGAACCGTATTCAAGACCAAAAATCGGAAAAGCTCGCTTCATAACCGACGTGCCGAAAATTAACATAAACACCCATTCACCATCGCCGCATTGATATGAATTATAGCCCGCAGTATTGACGTTAATGTTACCTATCTCAAATCTGTATTTTTCGGCATTAGGTGAGCCTATCGGGTAGTTCCAGTCACCGTACCCTGTCTGAGTACAACGAGTTAGTGCCTCGAATTGACTTATATCAACACTGTCACCCACGCCTGTCTTTAAGACATTTATATAGGCCGCCATAGCTGCACCGAATGCAAAGTGACCTGTGTAATAATCTGACACAACCGATAGTGCCGGAACTGGCCTGTCGCCCGGTCTCTGGTTTATATACATCATGCCGCCAAACGCCTGTGCAATTGGATCATATGAGGCCTTCGCTACATATTCAGGCACACCGGTTAAACCAAATCCCGATATGTGTATGATTACCAGCTTGGGATTTACCTCCCACAGTACTTCATCTGTTAGCCCCCAACGCTCATACTGTCCGCCTTTTGAAGATTCCAGAAAAATGTCAACATTTTTAATTATATCCAAAAACACCTTTCGCCCTTCTTCAGACGGAATGTCAAGCCCTATGCTACGCATGTTCTTTCTTTCTCCCTCTAACCATCCCGTAACACTCGCCCTATCGATTGATGGCGTGTTCGCTTGCTCAATCCACAGCACGTCTGCACCATAATCAGCACACATCGAGCCAAAAAACGGTCCAGCTACCGATACAGCCGAAAAAGCTACTCTAACATCCCGCAATAGACCCTGAAAAGTTATGTCCTCTCTCTTCATTCTTTCATTCTCCTTTTATATTCATTTATAGTAAACCCAACATATTCCACCAGGGGAGAGAAACCAGTATTGCTATAAATTGGAACAGAATGTACATTAACGCCGATGGTTGTATATCTTTATGCACCACTTTTCCTCCACTTATTCCCAAAGCGGAAATAACCGAGATCTGCATATATTCCATTAAATGAACACTTGCCGACATTATCGCTACAAAGGCTATAACCGCCGGATTTATAGTAGTGCTGGCTAAAAGGGCTACGAAGATTGTACTTGAAACCGTGCCTGTAACAAGCACGAACTGACCGGCCGTAGCTAAGATACTAACTGCAATAAGAATTAGATAAGAACTGCCCAAAGATGAAACGATTGGCGCAACAGATGTACCTATCCATGACGATACTCCGGTCGCTGAAAGCATTGTGATCATACCTAATAGCCCACCTACCTGTATAAACACTGACCACAATATTTTCATTTTCAAATCACCATCACTAAATAGACCTGCAGCATATAAAATCAGCCATGCACCAAGTGCAACTATATATGTTGGAATCGTATGCAATGTCCCCTCGGTCATCCATAGAATAAGAGTTCCTAATGTGATAACTGTGGCAATTTTTTCTTTGACACTCATAGGGCCCAATTCCTTGCACTTTTTGACTAATACGGTTTTGTCAATTTTGCCGTCATTGCCATCCTTTTTAGGATTATAATATATAATGTGGAATATGAAGACTAATACTGTCAGAACAACTCCCCACACACCAAACATTGAAAGCCACTCAAACCAAGACACTGTAGCGCCGCTCACACCAAGCATTATGGCTACAAGCAGTCCTCCTGTAAGAAACATACAGCCAACAAAGTTAGTAATAGTATTAACTATACTAAATAGTCCGACTGTACCGCGACTATGCGGCTCAAATCCCATTTCCTCGGAAATAGTGCCGGCGAGCGGAACCAAGATGGCGCATTTTGCTGCTGTACTCGGGATAGTCGGACCAATGACTATGCTGGAAACAGTCATAGCTACCATCTGTCCTAAATATGTGCCGGGAAAAATTCTCATTATGTTAAGCGCAAGGCGTTTCATTATCCCGCTATTTCCCAAACCACCCGCCAAACCAAAAGCACCAATCAGCAACCAAGCTGTAGAACCACTAAAACTTGAAAATGCTGTAGTTGCAGGTGCAGCTCCAAATACCACTGCCAACACGCAACCTGCCAAGGTGGCTATATACGCAGGCACTAAACCCATTATCATTGTTCCTAACCACCACACAAATACACCAATATACTGCATGGCCGCTTGCTCTAAGCCTGCAAACGGTGTCATATACCCACTAGTAATCATAAATATAGTGAGAATACCGAATACCGCAAGTTTAATTAGTTTCTTTGAATCCATCTTCTTTTTTGTTTCTGTCATTTTTATTTTCTCCCCTTATTCATTTTCGTACAGCTCCCTTAGTTCTTCCCTTAGTACATATTTTTGCACTTTGCCTATGCTCCTTTTAGGCAGGCTGTCTACAAAGAATATCTTTTTTGGTTTTTTGTAGCTTGCTATGGAACTTTTACAGTAATCTATTAGCTCTTGCTCGGTTACTGTCGCATCCGAATGTTTAACCACTGCCGCTACGACCATCTCACCGAGCCTTGCATGTGGCAAACCGACTACCGCACAAGCTTTCACATTTTTATTTGTGATAAGTGCATTTTCGACCTCTATGGCGTAAACATTTTCACCTCCACTCTTAATCATGTCTTTTTTTCTTGACAAGAAATAATAATTCCCCTCCTCATCCTGTCGCATTATATCCCCCGTAGCAAACCAATTGTCTGCCTCAAAAGATTCTTTCCCCAAGTACCCCACCATCATTGCCGGACTTCTTCCCCAAAGCTCCCCAGCTTGACCGACTTCCACTTCAACGCCAAAATCATCTACCAATTTTGCCTCGTAAAACACGCACGGCTTCCCTACTGATTGTATTAAATGCGGCTTTTCTATAAACTCCTCCTTGCTCTGCACAGACTGCATAAGCAGTGCATTTTCTGTATGCCCGAATGTTACTCTCACCTTGGCATAAGGCATAAGCTCAAAAACTTTCTTCGCCACCAACTCGTTACATGAGCCACCGGACAATGTCACTGCACGTACACAACTAAGGTCTAAACCTTCATACTCTCGTGCGGCATCTACAATAGTTGGTGGGATAAGAGCTAAGTTACTTACTCTCTCATTTTGTAGCAATATAAATAAATCGTCTTGATTAAATCCCCGCATTAGACATAGCTTACATCCTAAACAAGTACACATAAGCATATGTGTAAGCCCACCTATGTGAAAAAGTGGTGCATATACTGCATAAACGTCGGATTCTTCTATTGCCTGGGGAATAATCTTTTTACCTATGATGTTCATGAATATACCGCCTTGGCTATGCACCGCCGCTTTAGGTTCTCCCGTCGTGCCACCTGTAAAAATGTTTATCGCTGGGTCATGTTCTGAAATTTCTTCGCGAAAAACAAAATCCTTAGGCGCTTTGGAAAAATAATCTCCACAATAGTCTTCGCATTCTCTCCCGTCTACACACAGAGATTTAATATCATGTTGTTCGGCTATTTTTTTTACTAAAGACATGTATTCCGAGTTATAAACTATGATTTCGCTCCTAACTATTGACTGCTGTGTTAAAATTTCAGATGCCCCACTTCTGAAATTAAATAGAGACACACAAGCTCCGAGTTTCATGCTCGCAAAGAATGCAAATACAAATTCCGGACTATTTTGTAGTAGCAATCCAACCTTTGTAGATTTAACTACACCATTTTCTTTCAATATATAAGAGAATTGATTTATATGCTCGTTTAGCTCCTTAAAGCTATAGCGCATTTCCTCAAATATCAACGCACATTTGCTACCTTTGTGCTTGATCTGTTCTACAAGCAAATCATAAACTCCAACCATAATCCCCACTCATTTCTTAGTGATAAATTTGACCAACTGGTTATATTTCTAACTATTGCAATGTGCGTGCCAACTTTTTTCCGCTGTTAGAGGTGATTTTTCTAGCAATTTGACATAAAAACAACTACTTCTTGTAAATGACTGTCAATGCCCATGGCGTGCTGTTGTAAAGTTCTGTATAGCAAGCTCCGTGGCTCAGAGTGGAGGGAGGCTGGCGCTTTATCCGCTCATACACATTGCAACGGGAATACGTGGACAATAGATGAAGGTGGCATCGCAGGCATAGGAAGGCGCAACTATAGAGACTCGCTCACAGGCTGTGACCATACTACAGCGATATCTCACAACGAACTAAGGTAAGTAACGAAAAATGCGGTCACCGTTACGGTGACCGCTGTTTTGCAGATTATTAGTTTGCTAGAACTTGACACCCCTTTAAGCCACACTCCACCCCCCTGCATCTATTTTGACCACCGTCTCCACCGGCGAGTCGCCGGGCCCAATTCGCACTCCACACCTGTGGGGTGCTTTTTGTTTGCAAAAACGTTTGCATAGCTATTGAATTTATCATATAATGCTCGACAGTAGTCCATATTACCCCTTCAATTATCCGCCTATACATGTTGGAAGGAGCTAAACAATGACAACCACGAATATTTTGCAATATCTTGAAGAACACTATTCGTACAGCGGACGATTAGATGAGTCCGTGTTCTCACGAATGGCACTTGCTGCGCTTGATACCGATAATAATTCAAATGATGTGCTGTATGTAAGTACAAACGAAACTGTGCTACCCGATGGCTATTCCATCTTACTGTGTGAGGATCTACAAAAACTCACAACCCTTGTTCCCAATCGCCTTTACGTAGAAACAAAAATAACAACCCATGAGTTTATCGAGCTGTTCGACCGCTATATTGTTGAAAAAGACACAGCAAAAGAAACCTGCCTAAAAATCTATGAATTTATATCTAAGGAGAAGTATATAGAGCCGCTTATGGATTTGTGCTATGAATACTTCAAAAACCCTTTGCAGACCGTAGACCACAATCATGCTTTAGTATCATACCGTCAAGAGGGACGAGTGGATTTTCCCGAATGGCAAACCTTTGTGGATAACAAAAAGTACGATAACGCCTATCTTAACAATGAATTTTACGAAAATCAGACCAAGGCGACTTATACAAAAGAGGTGCGGCGCATTGTCACACGAGGGCATCACTCCTTCCTCTGCTCTATTATTGTCAATGGCATATATATGGGCTCCGTCTCATTGTTACAGTTTAAAAAAACAGTCACGAAGTATGATATAGAAGTTCTGAGTGTTATGGCAAAGGTAATATCTCTAAATATGGAACAGTCGGTTACTAATGTTGGTATCGAACACCAACACACCAAAATTCTGCACGACTTACTCAACGGAGACATCAAAAATGAAGATAGCTTAGAGTTTCGATTAAAAATGAGTGGATGGAACCCACCCAAAGCAGGCACTCTTATTCTGTTCCTTCACGCCCCGGATATTGATTATGAACGGAAAAAGCAAATTATATTTGCCGTCGGCACAACATTCCCTCACCTGAAAACAATACCCTACAGGCGCTATGCGTTGGGACTGGTAGATGGAGATGCTGAAAAACTTTTCGATGAATTAGATGTATTCTGCAAACTCCACAACGTACAAGTCGGAGTCAGTAATAAGTTTTCAAAACTACTGCGTCTTTCAGATTACTACTCCCAAGCCAAAAAGGCTCTGCAGTTCGGGAGACTCTCACAAAGCAAACACCATATCCACCGATACCAAGACTATCTTTTTGAAGATATATCCTCGGTGCTGAGTTCAGCATACTCCACTTCTTTTTGTTATAGCGATGTCGTTTTAAAGCTCAGAAAATACGACATTGAAAACGGCACAGACTTTTCCGATACTTTATTTACCTATATCGAACAAAGTAAGAGCATCTCGAAAACCAGCAGACTACTTCACCTGCATAAAAACACTGTCAACTACCGAATTCAGAGAGTCAAGGAATTGTATGACCTTGATTTAAACGACTTTAAAGAGCTTATGCACATATACCTTTCGTACAAAATGCTGAAAGACACAGAACTTCCGATTATGAACGATTAACAGAATAACCAATAAACTTTTTAGAGCCACTATGTGCTGAGAACACATAGTGGCTCTAAAAAAATTGTGTCTTGGTCATGTTGCCGAACATAAAGTTCTAAGTTAGAATTACGAATGAAAAAAGAAAAAAATAACAAAGAGCTGCTTAGATTATCTAACGTGCGCAGATTAACAAGCGCATATTTGTGAACATTTCACACATTGCATGAAATTCGCAATGCGTTAAGAGATGGGAACATATCTACTATGGTAAGTATGTTAAGCATTCTTTGTCAATGCTTAGTAAATAAATCAAAAACAGGAGGAAAGCATTATGGGCAACAAGGTAGCGTTAGTAACAGGCGGAGCGAGAGGAATAGGTGCCGGCTTGGCAGACCGTTTGGGTAAGTTGGGCTACGATGTAGTTGTAAACTATGTTGGTTCGGCAGACAAGGCGATTGAAGTCAGTAAAAAAATTAGGGATGCCTATGGCGTTGATTCCTTCGCAGTACAAGGTGATATCTCGAATTACGCAGACTGCCAGAAAATGGCGGATGCAACAATGGAGCGCTTCGGCCGCATCGACGTACTTGTAAACAACGCAGGCAAATCATTGACAACATATTTTATGGACAAAAAGCCCGAAGATTTTCCTCGTATAGTAGCCATAAACTTAGTAGGTCACATGAATATGTGCCATGTATTTCTTCCTCTGCTTATTAAACAGGAGGAGAGCTGTATCGTAAACATAACGTCGGTCTGTGGCGTTCTGCCCTCTCCCATCGAATCGGATTACGGTGCGGCAAAAGCGGGACTTGTAAACTTCACTCGTTCACTTGCAGGAGAAGTAGCTCAGCGCAAATGCCGAATAAACTGCATTGCCCCCGGCCCTATTATGACCGACATGCTCCGAAACTCTATGGCGCAGGATCCCGCTGTCGAGGCGACCATATTAGATCCGGTCCCCCTCAAATTCATAGGAGATCCGTGTGACATCGCAGATGGTATGGAATATTTGATAAACGCAAGGTATGTAACGGGCACTACACTCTCCGTAAGCGGCGGAATGTATATGAACAACTAAGCACATTTAAAATAACAAAAGGAGGAAAGCATAGTGAGTAGTAAAGTAGGTATAGTAACAGGCGGAGCAAGAGGAATAGGTGCCGATATGGCAAATCGCCTCGGAAAGATGGGCTACGATGTAGTTGTGAACTATGTCGGCTCAAAAGACAAGGCAGAGGAAGTTGTAAACGAGATTAAAAATTCCTACGGAGTTGACGCTTTCGCTATCCAGGGCGACGTGGCAAGCTACGAAGATTGCCAAAGGATGGCCGATGCGGTTATGGAGCGTTACGGTCGTGTTGACGTACTTGTAAGCAATGCGGGCATAGCCGAGGACGGACACTTTCTCGATAAAACCCCCGAGCTTTACACTCGTATTATAAATGTACACCTCCTCGGAGCCATGAATATGTGCCATGTATTTATGCCGCTGCTTATTAAGCAGGAGGAGAGCTGTGTGATAATCAATTCGTCTGCAGGCGCTCTGTTCCCTAGTCCGATGCAGACGGAGTACGGCGCAGCTAAGCAGGGTCAGATAGCCTTCGCACGAAGCATGGCAGCTGATCTCGCACAATATAACTGCCGTGTAAACTGCATAGCGCCCGGCATAATCATGTCGGACCTTACAACAAAGAGCGGTCTCAGCGAGGAGAAGATAATCGAGCTGTCAGCAGAAACCTTGGGGCGCAATATCCCCATAAAGAGAATGGGTCGTGCCAGTGAAATTTCAGATGGTATGGAGTACTTGATAAATGCAAAGTTTGTGACCGGCTTCTGCCTGAGCATAAACGGCGGAATATCCATGAGCTAACTACCTCGTTAATTGCGCTGTAGGGCTAAGCATGTGTTTAGCCCTAAGGCTAGCGTAGAGAGCATAATTTCCTTAGAGGAGCTGAGAAATGATGGAAAAACACAAAAAACTCAATGAGCCCTATAATATCGGCAAAGTAACAATAAAAAATCGCTTTTGCATGGCGCCCATGCACGTTGCTCCGCATGAAGCAACCGGCGCTCTGTCTGAGTTTTCACTCAGATACTATACGGAGCGAGCCAGAGGTGGCTTCGGTCTGCTTTTCGTAGAAACTCAAGTAACCGACGAAGTGGTAGATAAGCAAGCACTCGATGGCCACATTATACCTTCGGCGCTGTCACACCCCTTTACGTTCAGAAAGTCTGCTATCAGATTGACCGAGACCTGCCACCGCTACGGTGCAAAGGTGTTCGTGCAAGTTACCTTAGGTTCCGGCAGAGCAGCACCGGGTCTTAAAGGCCCATCTTCGGTTGAGGTTTTCGGAGATCCGAGCACAAAAACAGAGGCACTGACCAAAGAGGAAATTCATATAAAGCGTCAGGCAGTTATAGACACTGCACTACTATGTAAGAATTCGGGCTTCGACGGTGTTGAGCTACACGCTATGCACTGCAGTTATCTTCTCGACTCATTTGCGATGGAAATTACAAATCAAAGAACCGACGAGTACGGTGGTTCACTTGAAAACAGGATGAGGCTGGCAAAGGAGTTAGTTGAGGGCATAAAAGAAGCTTGCGGTCAGGATTTCCCCGTTAGTATGCGTCTTGCGATGAAGTCGTTCATGAAGGGGCTGAACAAAGCCTCATACACAGGCGAGGCCGAAGCGGGCAGAACCTTGGAAGAAGGTATAGAGATATGCAAGCTGCTCGAGTCTTACGGTTACGACTCGCTGAACGTCGACGTCGGAACTTACGACTCCATGTACTACATATTCTCACCCATGTATATAGACAAGGGTTATACTCTAAAGTTTGCAAAAGCTGCAAAAGCTGCTGTAAATATCCCGATATTGGTCGGTGGAAGCAGACTTGACGAGCCTCATTTGGCACTTCAGGCAATAGCCGACGATACCGGCGACGCCGTGGTGCTTGGTCGTTCATCCATAGCGGACCCGACTATAGCAAGCAAGATGATTCACGGTAGAATGGACGAAGTCAGACCGTGTATAGGCTGTAACAACTGTATCCACACCTTGTTTAGCGGCTTTGACACCAGCTGCTCCGTCAACCCCACAGTAGCTCGTGAGGACATAATGGCACTGTATCCTGCTTTAACAAAGAAGAATATCGTAGTTGCGGGCGGCGGTCTTGCTGGAATGGAGTTTGCCGTCAGCGCTACTCGTCGAGGTCACAAGGTAACTATCTACGAGAAAGCGTCAGAGCTCGGTGGGCTTGCAATAGTAGCGGGCAAACACGACTTCAAAAAAGACATAGCACGTTTGGTCGAATGGTACAAGAAAAATATAGCGGAGCTCGGCATAGAGGTATATTTAAATACCGAACTAACTGCGGAAAAGGCCAAAGAGCTTAAACCTGATGTGATTATTTTATCAACAGGCTCAAGGCCTATAGAACTAAAGTTCGAAGGCAGTGACAGAGAAAATGTTTTGGGCTTCATAGAGGCTATTGTAGATAAAAAGCCCGTAGGCGACAAAGTAGTTGTAGTCGGCGCAGGACAGACAGGCTGTGAGCTCGCCTACGAGTACGGCGCAGCGGGCAAAGAGGTAACTCTTATTGAGGCATTAGATGACATCCTAAGCTCCGGTGCGGTCGTGCCTATGATGAACAAAATGGCGCTGAGCGATATAATGGAGCACTACAATGTAAATGTTATGACAAGCTCACTGCTCGTTTCCGTTGACGACACGGGCGTAAATGTAAAGCGCGGCGACGCGATAATGCACATAGATGCTGACACGGTAGTGATGGCAATAGGCCTAAGCCCCTCACCCACAATGGAGAGAGAGCTTGCCGATACCGGGATCGAAGTATTCATGGCAGGTGACAGCCTCAGAGTAGCCGATATCAGGTCTTCTGTTTCAAACGGCTATGAGCTTGCTCGTACTATATAGTTTTAAGAACGGCGGTGCGTAAGATGTACAAATACAAAAAACTCAGTGAACCATTCAAAATAGGTAGTTTGGTGATTAATAACCGCTTTTGCACAGCTCCGATGGGCACGCATCAACACAGCGATAGAAGCGGTGGCTTCACCGACGAAACTATCACATATCACGTCGAACGTGCAAGGGGTGGATTCGGTATAATTTACACGGGTGCGCAGATGGACAATTCAGGTGTTGACGCAGATGGCGACAGTATTCCGCTTATCAACGCAGAATACTATAGGCGTACAGGTCTAAAGCTCACAGAGGCATGTCACCGTTACGGAGCGAAGGTCTTTTCCCAAATATCATTCGGCCCGGGTAGGTCAGGTTTGGGACTAAAAACACCATCGGAAATAGGCAATTTCTGGATACCTGAGATGAAGACGGAAGCTCTGACAGTTGACGAAATCAAAAGGAAGATTAAGTCATGCGTCGAAACAGCGGTACTGTGCAAGGAGGCCGGCTTTGACGGTGTGGAGCTGCACGCTATGCACTGTGGTTATTTGATAGACTCTTTTGCTCTCTGCATAATGAACCAAAGAACGGACGAGTACGGCGGCTCTTTGGAAAACAGGCTCAGAGTGACAAAAGAGCTCGTAGAGGGCATTAAGGCGGCCTGCGGTCAGGATTTCCCTGTAACAATACGTGTGGGACTTAGATCTTATATGAAAGCTCTTAATGAAGGTTCTATATACGGCGAAGATGAGGCAGGCAGAACAATAGAAGAAGCTGTGGAGATATGTAAGCTTCTTGAATCTTTCGGCTTTGACGCTCTGAACGTGGACATCGGTACATATGAGTCTGCCTACTATGTTTTTGCACCCATGTATCTTGAAAAAGGCTTCACTTTAAAGTTTGCCAAGGAAGTAAAGAAAGAGATCAAAATCCCTCTTTTGGTAGGCGGATGCAGACTTGACGAACCCGATTTATGCTTAGAGGCGGTGTCGGAAGACACAGGCGACGCTGTTGTGATAGGGCGTGGCTCCATAGCCGACCCATTCCTCCCTCAAAAAATTATGCGTAATAAATTCGAGGATGTAAGGCCTTGCATAGGTTGCAACAACTGTATAAATTCCGTCGGTCAGCTCCGCAGTGTATCCTGTGCGGTAAACCCTGTAGTGGGTCACGAAGAAACCGAGGCTCTGCAGCTCGCTTTGGAGAAGAAGAACATCATTGTAGTCGGTGGTGGTTTGTCGGGCATGGAAGCTGCTGTGAGTGCCACTCGCCGAGGACACAAGGTTTCACTGTACGAAAAGGCCGATAAATTGGGCGGATTGGCAATAGCCGCAGGTAGTCACGACTTTAAAAGAGACATAGCAAGACTAATCGAGTGGTATAAACGGAATATCGCAGAGCTCGGTATAGAGGTCAAGTTAAATACCGAACTAACTGCCGAAAAAGTCAAAGCACTTAATCCCGATGTTGTGATCCTTTCAACGGGTTCAAAGCCGATAGAACTGAAATTCGAGGGCAGTGACAGGGATAATGTCATAGGGTTCTTAGAGGCTATATTGGAAAAGCGGCCTGCCGGCAAGAATGTCGTAGTCGTCGGAGCGGGTCAGACGGGCTGTGAAATAGCATATGAGTACGCTATGGAGGGTAAAAATGTCACTTTAGTCGAAGCCTTGGATGATATTTTAAGTGCGGGCGCCGTGGTACCCATTATGAATAAATGGGCTCTTAATGACCTCTTGGAGTACTATAAGGTGAACATTATGACAAATTCACGCCTTGTCTCTGTTGACGACGCCGGGGTAAATGTTCAGTGCGGCGATGAGATGGTACACATAAAGGCGGACACTGTCGTTACAGCCATAGGTTTAAGACCGACACCCACGATGGAAAAGGATTTAGTCGGCGCAGACATTGAAGTATATTTAGCGGGCGACAGTCGAACTGTCGGAGATGTCAAAACATCTATTTCCGCAGGATACGATGTAGCTCGCAGGGTATAACAAAAAATAAATATTATATTAGGAGGCAAAAAAATGAAGAAATTTGAATTTGGAACCCCCAACAATCCTGCCGGAATGATGAACGCATACGGCAGAGCTCCCGGTACGGATTGTCCTTTTGAAGGACCTAACTCCAAATCTCGACTCAGCACACTGATATTCAAGTCTACGCATGAGTCCATTGCAAAGTGGCTGCCCGAGCCTTTGGAGCCGAACTACGACGCAGACCCTATCGTAAGCGCATTCTTCCTGGATATGACATACTGCACTCGTTTCATGGACGGCTATCCTCACCCATATGTAGAGGTCGGCATCTGGCTTCCCTGCAAGTATAAGGACAAGGTCGGCGTAACAAGTGGCTATATGTTCCTTGACGGCGAGGGAGCTGACATCGCCATTTCCCAGGGCAGAGAGCGCTTTGGTATCCCTAAGCAGGGCGCTGAAATATCTTACTCATATCAAAAAGATTCTCTAAACGTATCGGTTGTAAAATACGGTGTACCGCTTGTCACTATGGAGTTCCAATGGGAAAATGAAGTTGATCCGCAGGAAGCCCCCGACAGCGGTCAGGGCTGCAGCATGTGGGTTAAGGAATTCCCGAGCCCCTCGTTCCGTGGATATGACTTCCGTCAAATCGTGGCTCAGGATTGGGGACATTTATCAAAGCCCGACAAGATGAGAGTCGGTACAGGTACAATTAAGTACGGACATTCTGATAAGTCGCCTTGCGATTTGATAGAGGTTGTTGAAATAATAACGGCTTCCGAAACCGAAGTGTACAACGAGAGTGAAGGTCCTGACTTCCAAGACGGATACGTCGTCGACCTTTTGAAGACATAAATTTTCCGGCATTATAGGGGTGTTTATTGCAATCAGTAAGCACCCCCTACAAAAAAGACATGAAACAATACATTGGCTAAATTTGTTAATTTTATGTCGTGCGTTAGAAGGGGGAACAACATGGAACAGACAACTAAACAGAAATTTCACTTTGCTTGGATAGTCCTCATAGGCTGTGCGATAGTGAAGGGCGTAGGCGGAGCTGTATTCTACAACACACCTTCACTTATGTTCCTATCAATGGCTGAGACCTTCGGGACAGGCATTACGGAAATCGCACTTTATAACACAATTTCATCAGTTCTTGCGGCAATAAGCGCTACTGCTATCGCAAAATTTATGGCAAAGCCGAATGTGAGCACAAAATGGGTGCTCTTTGTGGGAATGGCTCTGTTTGGCGTTTCTTATACATTGTTCGGCTTTTCCACCAATGTATATATGATATACGCAGTAACCATAGGCTACTCTATCGGTTCGATTATGGCATGGCAACAGGCAATCCCCATTTTGATTACAAATTGGTTTGAAAAAAGTCGTGGACTGGCTTTGGGTCTTGTTACTTGCGCCGGCGGTGTATTCGGCTTAATGGTTCAACCTGTGGCCGCAAACATCTTGACCACGCAGACTTGGCAGAATACTTTCAAGCTTTTAGGTACCAGCGCAACGGCTATTATTTTGATAGCAATCGTACTTTTAGTCCGTTGGAAGCCTAAGAACGGACTGGCATACGGTGCCGGCGAAGTTCCTGCTCAAGTAGCGGAGACAAATGCGGCAGAGGTAGTTTTAAGGGGTATTCCCGCAAAGAAGGCTATAAGAATGCCTGCCCTCTGGCTTTATCTCGCTTGCCTGTTTTTCCTCTGCTACTTTATGGTGTTCTACTTCCAAGCTCCGACGTATTCCGCATCACTAGGCTACACGACCGCACAGATAGGTACAATTATGGCCTCCTACGAAGCGGGTTTTGCTATAGGTGCTGTTGCTCTCGGCGTATTGTGTGATAAAATAGGTGCGAAAAACTTGATGAAGGTTATTTTTGCTTGTATGGTAGCATGTGCTGCACTGTTCCTGTTAGGTGTTATTTCCATCGCTCCGCTTATGGGTGCTCTTTTCATAAACGGTGCCATTAACGGCGGTGCTATGGTAATTATGCCCATGATAGTCAGTGAAAACTTTGGATTAAAGGACTTCACTCGTATTTTCGGCGGCTATGTTGTAACAGTTATGTACGCTACGGGCATAGTGTCAACTCCTACGCAGGCGATAGTATATGATCTGTTCGGCTCGTACACCCCAATGATAATATTGATTTTGGCCATGGGTGTTATCGGCTTAATTTTGTCATTCATCTTTACTAATATGACAAAGAAAATACAGGATCACTGGGAATAGAGCTGACTTATTTTTTTCGCTCACTATATTTGAAGGAAACGCTTATGCATAACGTGAGCGTTTCCTTTTTGTTTCGAGAAAAGTGTGGCACCCGTTCGAGTCACAGTCCACTCCCCCACTGCATCTATTTTGACCACACCCTCCAGCAGCGAGTCGCTGCACCCAATTCGCACTCCACATCTGTGGGGTGCTTTTTGTTTGCGGCATCCCTATATGCTATCACTTCCCTACCGTTTCACTTTCGCCGGTTTGTCGAATAGAATCATTGCGCCAGGTGCTCCTTTATGTTAAACTAATAGAGATTATCCTTATACCCAATACATATATCTGGAGGCACTTATGAAAAACACGAAAAAAATATTATCTATTACGCTCACCCTCTGCCTAATGGTTGCAGTTCTGCTGCCCATGACGGCACTGCCTGCACAGGCGGTAGGGGAAGCGTGGACAGGCGACACTGCCACAGCTTTTGCCGGTGGCACAGGCACGGAGGCTGACCCATTTCAAATCAGCACCGGGGCGGAGCTTGCCTTTTTGGCGAGCAGCGTAAACGGCGGTACTGACTACGAAGCTAAGTACTTCAAACTCACGGGCGACATTAACTTGAACAACCGGCCGTGGACGCCCATAGGTACAAGTAGCAACACTTTCTTAGGCATCTTTGACGGCGGTAATTTTGAAATTACCGGACTGTATATAAATAGCCCCGATGCCGACAACCAAGGTCTTTTTGGCTATATTGGTAATGGTGGCTATATTGGTGCGAGTGGTCTTCTAGACACGCTTGTCACAGTGAAAAACCTCAAGGTCACGGGTGATGTCACCGGCAAGACAAATGTTGGCGGCGTGGTGGGAAGGAGCGATCTATGCTCTGTCACAAACTGTGTCTACAATGGCACGGTCAACGCAACAGGTAGCGACGTTGGCGGTATAGTGGGTTTTAACAGAGGCATAGTCGCAAATAGCTATAACACCGCAGAGGTCAGCGGTAATGCTAATGTTGGCGGCGTGGTGGGGAGTATTCCAGGATACTCACGCATCGAAAACAGCTACAACACCGGCGCTGTCAGCGCAAGCGATGAGTCTGCCAAAGTCGGCGGTATTGCAGGATTGCTCGATGATGAAAGCTTTGTCACAAACTGCTATTGGCTAAAGGACAGTGCGAATACGGGCATGGGTGAGAGGTCCGGCTATGTCAATAACGTCGGATCCTTTGAATCTCCTACCTCGGCGATTACGAACCTCACTAATGCCAACGGCGATATACCCACAGCGAATCTCCTCGCAGCGCTCAATGCGGGAGTGCTTGCGTATAGCAAAGAGAGCCACGCTTTCACAGAAGCCCAATTTTGGCTAACTAAGACGGACGAAAATGGTGAATATCCCGTCTTTACGACTTATTGGAGTGATTATGCGGAAAAACCCGAACGAAATGAGGGCATCTATCAAATCAGCTCAGCTGCAGAGTTGGCTTGGCTCATTGATAATTACGAGAGCAATACCACCTATACCCTCACAAAAGACATAGACCTCACGGGGCACATGTGGGAGCCGATTGGCATATTTCAAAACTTTAACGGCACCTTTGACGGCGGCGGCAACAGTGTTTCCGGCTTGTACATATACACTGATGAAAGTCGGCAAGGTCTCTTCGGTGCGGTAGGCGGAAATGGCACAGTACAAAACATTAGCGTCAGCGGTAGCATCACAGGGCCGGATTATATAAGTGGCGTAGTTGGTCAGAACTATGGCGAGGTAAAGAACAGCACAAGTAGTGCCTTCCTTTACGGAAGCGGCAATACTACAAAAGTCGGCGGTTTGGCAGGAAGTAACGAGATCGGAGGCACGGTTACGAATAGCTGTAATACAGGTGATATTTCCGTAAGCGGTGATAATGTCAACGTCGGCGGTGTGGTTGGGTTTAATGAAGGCTCCATCACGAACAGCTACAATACCGGCACTGTTTCCACAATCGGAGCTAATTCCAGCACCGGTGGCGTGGTTGGATACATGTTGCATACTGATGGCACTGTGACGAATAGCTACAATACAGGCACCGTAAGCGCAAACGGAGCAGATTCCAGAATTGGCAGTGTTGCAGGAAGGGCAAGCATGGGAACCATCACAAACTGCTATTGGCTAAAGGACAGTGCGAATACAGGCATAGGTGAGAGTGACGACGATGTCAGTAACGTCGGATCCTTCGAATCTCCTAACTCGGAGATTACGAACATTACCAATGCCAACAGCAGTATCCCGACGGACAACCTCCTCGCAGCACTCAATGCAGGAGTAACCGGCGACAGTATCAGATGGACAGAAAAATCAGGTGTTAACGAAGGTTATCCTGTACACGCTACGCCTTCCATGCTCGGCATAAGCTTTACACTTCCCTCCGTTACGGTGAAAGATAAGCCAACCTACGGCGACACTTGGGGTGAAATTATTACCTTTGACGGCGGTAGTGCAAGTGTGAACGGTGTAGATATTCCGGGAACATTCTCGGTAGTCGATGCTGACACAGTCCCCGACGCCGGCAATAATATGATCTACAGTGTTGTATTCAACAGCAGTGATACGCCTCAAACTTATGTGGATGTCCCCGTCACTCTCGCCGATGGAACGGTCACCGTAGCCCCGAAGACCCTAAGTGTAAGCGGCTTTGAAGCCACGGACAGAGTATATGACGGCACAACAGCTGTTACCCTTACTGGCGGCACGCTAAGCGGCTTTGAGAATGGTGATACGGTAAGCGACCTTACAGGCTTCACCATGCCGGAAAGGGGTTTAATAGCCACTGTCGATGTCGGTGAAGGCAAGGCGGTAAGTTTTGCGGACGGTGCGTTTGTGACCACCAACGGAAACTACACAATCACAGAACCTACGGATGTGACGGTGGACATCACAAAGGCTTATATCGTCAATATAACATCCCCCTCTGACCTCACAGCAAACCCTGTGCCTATCTTGGCGAATGACTCACGCAACACAAATGCTGAGACACTTAGAAGCTATGCCGGCTTGCCGAGCAAGGTTCAAGCCAACTACGGTAGCGGATTAGCAGAGCTCGGCCTCACCTGGTCTGTTGCCCCCGAACCCTATAACCCCAAGGGCGGTACCTATACCTACACGGGTACACTAGCAGTGGGCAGTAACTTCAACACCTACACGAGCGTGATTCAAAATATCGTCACCGTAAACCCCGTGACGTTAACGGCAATTACGAATTTACCCACGGGCGGCACATATTCTGTTGCGCAGATCAATGCCATGACGGATTTGAGCGAGTTGGGCTTGACCTCCGCTGTCACGCTTGATTATGATCTTATCGACAATAACACTACATTCACACCAACATGGGACAGTGACCTTAACGACTTCAAAGCAGCGGCGGCTTTGGTCACTGCAGAGCAATACCAGACGGTAACCGTCACTATGACAGACGACAATTTCCCGGAGTGGGCGACGGTAACTGCGACCATGCCCACAGTGAGCTTTACGATTACGGAGAAAATGCCCGTGAACGTAACGGTGACCGTCCCGACAGACGTGACATACGGTGATGCCTTGGCTGACCCGACAGCGCAGCAGACGGAGATAGGCAGTAACGGTACGGAGGCAAATCCTACTTGGACTTACCTCTACGAGGGCACGACTCGTGGCGGTGTAGCCTACAGCAATGCAACCAAGCCGACAGATGCAGGCACCTACACTGTAACGGCGATCTTAAATAGCAACATCTATGTAGGTAGTAGCACCTCTGAAGAATTTACTATTGCGCCGAAGGCGCTGTCAGATAGCATGGTAGGCGATATTGCCGCTGTAACCTACAACGGCAATGCGCACGAACCCACACCGACTGTGACGGACGGCGATTTGCTTGATCGTGCGGACTACACCGTCAGCTACGAGAACAACACCGATGCCGGCACGGCAAAGGTCATTCTGACGGCAAGTGCGACGGGTAACTACATAGACTCAGACCCCAAGGCGAGCAAGGAGTTTACCATCGAAAAGGCAAGCATAGCCGGACTTGAGCCGATCATCAGCGGTACTGCCGAAGTAGGGCAAGTGCTCTCGGCAGGCTTAGCAGATGTTGCAAACAGTGAGCTCGAGTGGACTTGGATGGTGAACGCCGCACCTGCAGGAGGCCCCACCGCACCGATATATACCGTGAATCTTAGTGACTCCAATAGTCACATCACGGTAGTCGCAAAAGCGATAGCAGACGGCAACTACACAGGCACAAGTGAAGTATCCAAAGTAGTAAGCGTAGTAAAAGCGGATATACCGGGTACCTCTATGCTCATCGTAGAGGAAACTAATGTCGTAGGCGGCACCGAAGGTCAGATTGAAGCCGGTGACGTGATTGCGGTTGGCGGCGGAGATGTCATAATTTCACTCTATGGTGGTGCAATCAAGTGGTATCGCAATGAAGTCACTGACACTCCTATACACACGGGAGTGAGCTACACGGTAACACAGGACGATGCAGGCGCAACACTGATAGCTCGATTTGTGCCGGGCGATGACTACACAGGTTATTGGCAAGAGCAGGTGACGGTAGGCACAACTCTGTTGAAAAATGATGATTTTACAGTTGTATCGACAGGAGACATAACTGCTCCGGCAGTAGGCGACACTTTGAGTGTTACAAGTGACCTGACAAGCGGCACTGACTATAGCTTAAAGTGGCAACGAAACACCTTAAGCACAGCTTCTGCTGAGACAATCGGCACGGGTGCAAGCTATACCCTAACAAAAGATGATTTAGGAGCTACTATTACCTTGGTGGCAACAGGTACGGGTAATTATAGTGGCTCGGTAATGGCTAAGGTTATAACAGTAGATGCCACATCCCCCGACGCACCGAGTGTCACCGCCACAGCAGGCAACGGTCAAGTTACCCTGTCGTGGACAGCATTTGACGGTGGCAGTCCGATAATGGGCTATATCGTGCAGATGGGCAGCGATGCTCCCATAGAGTTAACGCCGAATATCACAAGCTATGTGTTTGGAAATCTGGAAAACGGCACGGAATACAGCTTCACCGTAAGTGCCACAAACAGTAAAGGCACAAGCGCAAGCGGCATGGCAAGTGCTACGCCGGCAGTCCCTGTTTCAACAGGCGGCGGTGGCGGTGGTGGTGTAGCCACACCCGACAACACTGTTGATTCCGAAGACCCCCTCACAAGTGATGATTTCAAGGAACTTGCAGAGAGTGGCGATAGCCTGACCGTCAACGGTGATGATGAGATTGAAGCCGAGTTCGACACAGCGGCACTGGATGCAATCTTAGATAAAGCCGAAGGCAAAACTGTCGAGTTTATTGCAAAAGAGGCCGACCCCGCCGATGTAAACGATGCACAGAAAGTTGTAGTGGGCGATAACCTCGTACTTGACTTACAAGTGCTCGTGGACGGCGTAGAGTTTACGGACTTCGAGACGGGAGAGGTCACAATCAGCTTGCCATATACACTTGCAGAGGGCGAAACAGCGGCAAACCTCAAGGTCTACTACGTGGACGATGAGGGCAAAAAGACGCTCATAGAGAGTAGTTTTGTGGATGGCATTTTGACCTTCAAGACAAATCACTTCTCGCTCTACATGGTGGTATACGAAGCAATGAGTTTCACGGATGTACTTTCGGGTGACTGGTACTACGATGCGGTGCTGTACGCTTTCGAGAGCGAAATAATGACAGGTACAAGCGATACTGAGTTTGCGCCGAACGACAACATGACGAGAGCAATGGTGTGGACGGTACTCGCACGCATGAGCGGCGTTGACACCGACGGCGGCGACCCGTGGTACTCCGTGGCACAGGACTGGGCTGTAGAGAACGAGGTCTCCGACGGCACGAACCCAGACGGCAACATCACTCGTGAGGAGTTTGCGACTATGCTGTATAGGTATGCTGCACCCGAGAACGTGACACAGCAGACGATGCTCGGACAGTTTAGTGACGGCGAGAGCGTCTCTGACTGGGCAGTAGCTGCAATGGAGTGGGCAGTAGTCGAGGGCATAATCTCAGGCATAGAGGGCGCACTCGAGCCACAAGGCGAGGCGACAAGAGCCCAAATGGCAACCATGCTCACGAGATATCTCACAGCGGAATAAATAAACATAGTAAAAGCGGTCACCTTCACGGTGACCGCCTTTTTGTATCGCCCTCTCCACAAAAAGACACACCAAACGGGTGTGTCTTTTTGCCTTTATAAAGTATTAAACTACAAGGTGCCCGCATCTGATTCGCTGCACATAGCTATACAATATTTCAGCCAGTCAATGAGCATTTCTTCCCTCATCATGGCACTTTTCAGAACTAAAAAATCTCCAAATAGGTGCGTATCTCTGTCAGGGACAACTCCGCCGAATTTTTCGTTATTACCTTGCAAGTGCTTAAGTCTTTTCTCATGCCTCAAAAGCTGCCTCTCAAACATCTCAATTCGAGAATCTATATCCAAATTACTACTGAAAAAGACCCTAAGCCTAAACACATCTTTATGAGTAAATCCCATATCCTCATCCAAAGAGAGCCATCTCACCAACTCATCTCTGCCACTATCAGTAATGCAGTATACCTTTTTCTCGAGAACGTTTCCGCTAATCTCAACAGTGTAAGACACAAAGCCCTCGTCATGCAATTTCTTTAGTTCGGGATAAATTTGGCTGTGTTTAGCGTGCCAAAACTCGAGTAAGGCGTGGTCAAACTGCTTAGCTAAGTCATATCCCGTCATACTCTCCTCGTTTAAGAGACCCAACAGGGCATATTTTAATGTGCGCATAATAGTACACCTTTCTTTTGTAAGTTTTGACTAAAACAGCTTAACATTTTTTTACTTAAAATTCAATATGTAAAAATTGACATGTCTAATATTATATGTTATATTTTTTGCGTTAGATAAATATTTAACTATTGCGACAATCAACTTAAAGAAAAGAAAGTAGGGGGATTTTTGATGAATCTGACAAAAAGAAGATGGTATGTACTAATTGCATGTTGCCTGATTAACCTATGTCTCGGTTCTATCTATGCTTGGAGCGTGTTTGCAGCTTCCATGTCTGAGTACTTGAGTACTGTGACGGGCACACAGCTCACCGTAGGTGACTTGGCGATCGTATATACCATAGCGAACTCCGTAGGACCCATCACCATGATTTCCGGTGGTTGGTTTAACGACAAGTTCGGTCCGAAGAAGGTGATTTTCTTGGGAGGTCTCATGTTCGGCGGCGGCATGGTAGCCTCGGGTTTTGCCACGAGTGTAGGCTTTCTCATCGTAAGCTATGGCTTGGTAGCGGGACTGGGTCTCGGCATGGCATACGGTGCAACCGTCAGTACATGTATAAAGTTCTTCCCCGATAGGCGAGGTCTCATAGGAGGCATAACAACTGCTCTTTACGGTCTGAGTTCAGTTATACTACCGCCTATCATCACTATAATCGTAGCAGCACAGGACGCTACATTTGCCTTTAAGTCTATAGGAGCAGCCTTTGCTGTCATCGTATGCGTGAGCGCACTCACCATAGTTACTTGCCCACAAGGCTTTGTGCCGGATGGATACACTCCTCCCGCCATGCCCCAAGGTCAAGGGCCTGCTAACGACGACTGGAAGGCTATGATAAAAAAGCCTGCATTCTATGTAATGCTTTTACTTTTAACTTGCGGTGCGTTCTCGGGCATGATGATTATCTCACAGGCGTCCGCTGTTGCTAAAAACGTAGTAGGTATGACGCCTATAGAGGCAAGTGCAGCTGTATCTGTTTTGGCGCTATTTAATGTGGGCGGACGAATAGTCGCAGGATATATATCGGATAGAATAGGACGCATAAACACTTTGGCGCTTTTCTGTACATTATCTATAGGCGGACTTATCTCTTTGTACTTAACCTCTGCAGGAAGTGTTTTCACTTTCTACTTAGGGATCTCTGTTATCGGTGTTTGCTTCGGCTCGTTTATGGGCGTATTTCCCGGCTTTACGGCAGACCAGTTCGGACCTAAAAACAACAGTGTGAACTTCGGCATAATGTTTATAGGTTTCGCTCTCGCAGGCTACTTCGGCCCCACGATTATGAACACGGTATATAACCAAGACGGAGCGTACAGTAACGCTTTCCTTATAGCTTGCGGACTCTGCGCTTCGGGATTGGCACTTACATTCGTATACAGGGCACTCAATAAGACGAAATCAAAAGTAGGCTAAAAATATAAATAAAAAATGGAGGAAAATAAAATGCACAAGAATTACCCTAACCTATGTTCACCCATAACCTTAGGCAACGTAAACTTCAGAAACAGGATGTTCGCTTCCCCTATAGGTGCAACGGACATCGACGACAATTGCGTGCCCGGTGAGAGAACGAGGGCATTCTACGAGTTGCGTGCTAAAGGCGGAGCGGGTGCAGTCACTATGAGTGAGCTTGTAGTGCACCCCGAGACAGACGGGTCACACATGCTACACCTCGACACCAAAATTGTCGGAGCTTTGGCGAGCTACACCTTCTGTGCAGATGGAATAAAGCGTCAGGGCGCAGTTCCGAGTATAGAGCTTTCACACTCGGGTCAATACGCAGGTACGTACATGGCGGACAAGAGCAAGAAGACAAGCCTTACACAGTACGGTCCCAGTGACGTCAAGAGACCCGACGGCATGAAAGTAACGGCACTGACAAAGGAGCAGATAAATGAGATAGTACAGGCATATGCGGATGCGGCAACACTTGCAAAGCGTGTAGGATACGAGATGGTCATGGTACATGCAGGTCATACCTGGCTGCTGAACCAGTTCATATCACCGTTTTTCAACAAGCGTACCGATGAATACGGCGGCAGTTTTGAAAATCGTATTCGCTTCACACTTGAGGTTTTGAGTGCGGTACGTGAGGCTGTCGGTGTAGGATTCCCCATAGAGGTACGTATAAGCGGATCCGAGCTTTTCGAGGGCGGATATGACCTTGAGGAGGGCATAAAGATAGCGAAAGCCATAGAGCCCTATGCGGATCTCATCCATGTTTCCGCAGGTTCTTACCAGTACGGTTTCTTCACGACGCATCTCTCCATGTTCTCGGAGCACGGTGCGAATGTGTATCTTGCCGCAGAGATTAAAAAGCACGTAAGTAAGCCCGTTGCTACTATAGGTGCTCTGAATGACCCCAAGATGATGGAGGAAATCATTGCCTCCGGTAAGGCTGATGTTGTTTACATGGGTCGTGCTATACTGGCTGACCCGTACCTGCCTCGTAAGGTGGAGGCGAATAATGAGGACAAGATAGTCAAATGTCTCAGATGCTTTGTCTGCATGGCGGAGCGCCCCGTGACGCAGACACGCCGTTGCACAGTGAACCCCCAGATAGGCAGAGAAGTCGAGGGAACGGATATAATCCCGACCAATAAGCCCAAGAAAGTGCTCGTTGTCGGTGGCGGTATAGCGGGTCTTAAGGCGGCGGTTACCGCTGCACAGAGAGGTCACGATGTCACTTTGTGCGAGAGGGAAGCGGAGCTTGGCGGAATATTGAAGTGTGAGCAGGCAATACACTTTAAGCGGGAGATGTACGAGCTTGGGTTGACACTTGAGGCACAGGCCGTAGAAGAGGGCGTTAAAATACTTAAAAACACGACGGTTGACGCTGCATACATAGAAAATATGAAGCCCGACGCTCTGCTCATAGCGGTTGGCTCCTCGCCCATAATCCCGAACATAAAGGGTGTCAATGGCGACAACGTAATAGTTGTGAATGACTATTACAAGGTAGCGGATAAGATAAAGGATACGGTAGTCGTCATAGGCGGCGGTATATCGGGTGTCGAGTGTGCCATACATTTGGCGCAGGACGGCAAGAAAGTGGAGCTCATAGAGATGAAGGATGAGCTTGCGTATGACGCCAATATCAGGCAGAGACCCATATTGCTCAAAACGGTGGCAGAGTGTGTTAGCTCTAATCTTGAGCTTACAGCTACGGAGATTGCCGATAAGGGCGTCCTTTGTAAGGATAAGGACGGCAAGGAAGTTTTTGTTGAGGGCGAAACCGTTATCTGTGCTGTGGGGCAGAGGGCAAATCGTGATATAGTAAGCGGACTCATCGGGACTGCACCCTATGTTCGTGAGATAGGCGACTGTGTGCGTGTAGCAAATATTACGAGTGCAATGTATCAAGGCCACCATGCAGCACTGAGCATCTAATATTAACTGCGCTATTCAAAAAAGACACACCCGACGGTGTGTCTTTTTTTATTGCTTACACTTTTTTGCTACATATAAAAAGGAAAAGCAAGCTGAGGTTTAGTTTAATGAGTAACTATAAGTTACGCTGTTAGTGTGAAGCTTGCTAAAGTAAATACGCCCGCGAAAATCGCACAGGGGATAACACCTACCCAGATGTTTCCGTATTTGCGATACAGATATGTAACAATTCCGGTAGTTCCACCCATCATGTAGCAATAGCCGAACGCAAAGTCCAAAGAGCCGGCACTTGTATTTGTACCTGTGCCCCAAATATCAATCTGCGGAATTATTGTTTCGCCCGTGCCTATCATTAAGCTTCCACCATATTGTATTAGCAGAAGAATGAACAATGCACCGGCTGTAAGAGAAGCATTCACAATTACCGCAATCCACATATCTTTACGCTCGTTTCCGGTTGAAGGCAAAATGCGCTGATTCATGTTACCGGTAAACATTGCCACGAAAATTATGAGTATGTACGGAATTGAGCGTGTTATGCGGTCAGGTGTTAACTTCAAATATGTTGCAAGGTTCCATACCTGATAGTTAATACCCAAAAACTCTTCGAGTAACCACATCCAAGTTGCAAACAGTAAAATTGAGATAATTCCAATTAACAATGCTTTTGCCGGCTTACTCCAATCAATTTTCGTGTCACCGTCAGCACCGAGCGCATAACTGCCAAGTGTCAATATCTCACCTGTACGTTTACTTGTACTTTTTCTTATTATCATACGCACAATACCAATGAGTGCAAGAACCATCAGCCATCCCATAATACCGTTTAAGTTTACAGAAGTTAAAACAGTTGACCCGGATGTCCATTTTATTACGTAAGCGGACACCGGAACAAAGAGGATAGCGGGTATCACAAGTGTCAGAACAATATCAATAAGCCAAGGCATTATACCTTTGCGTGCTTCTTTTACGGGCACTTCATTTTTAATCGTTGCAAAGAAAGGATTTGTCATTAGCAAGTTTATAAGTGCCGCAAGCACAAACAACATGGCAAGAGCTGCTACGCCGGAAAAAATCTGATGAGGCAACCATGCCGTGTCACTCAACTCTCGCTGGATAGGCGCTTCCGCAACGTCTCCTACAAATCTAAGCATTTCAGAGATAGCCTCATCACTAATGTTTCCTGTTTGATGCAAACTTCCTCCTACGTCGAGATATCTAAACAGTCCGTCTCTTCGCTCGTAATCCACACCCGGCTCGATAGTCAGTCCTAAGCCGGACATTTCCGATATGACAGCTATACATGCTTGCGGATCTCCGATAATATCCCAGTCGTACTGATCCGCAGTAGACTTAATCATACAAAAACTGGAGTCTACATGATCAAAACCACCCGCTATAACTGTTAAGAATGGTCCAAATACCTGACAAACACTGTTTATGCTGTCGGGCATCTGCCCATATACATACAGGTTAGTGCCCGTGCCCGCCGAATATCCAACAAGATTTATTTCATCTTTAATTACGTATGGTAGCTCATTTGCATACTTTGTGACTATGGTCGCTTGGGCGTCTCTGTTGTTCAAGTCCGACTCACCGCCACCGGATAGATCCGGGGACAGCACTACATAGCCTCGTCTTGCAAATTCCATTGACCAGGTGTCGTTCGAGTGCCCCTGGTTAGATCTGCCATGGAAAATTACCACGCAGGGAGCCGGAGCTTCATTGCTTGCATTTTTCGGTAAATACAATAATGTACTGATTCTTGAGCCATCATCACCACTTAAGGTTAATCGAGTGATTTCAACATCTCCCCAACTTGTTTGGAACCCCCAAACGAACATAGTAGCCACCATTAACACCGCTAAACTAAGAGCGAGAAAACGAACAGCTTTTTTTGTCTCTGCTTTTGTGTTTACTGTTATCTTGTCCATGGATATACCCCCTTTTTTATAAAAACATAACACGTTATGTTTTTATTGTCTACACAAAGGTGATAAGCCAATATTTTTTTGGACAACTTCACAATTCCTACCGCCTTGTTTCAGCATTAGTGACAGTTTTCTGAGCACAGTGTGTGCGTTTGCCTATACGTATGCAATTGTTTGTGTATTCTAATCGGAAGCTAATCAAGATACAGATTGACTTATTCAAAAAAAGTAACTACAATAGCAAGGTAAATATATATAGGAGTAACTATATGAGCAAAGAAAAGAAAAGCCATCAAAAGCAAAAGTCTGAGGACACAAGGCTACGCCTTATTAGTACTGCATGCAGAATGTTTGCTGTGCAAGGTATAGAGGCAGTTGGAGTACGTGATATAGTAAAAGAGGCCGGCGTTACAACAGGTGCGTTTTATTATCATTTTCAATCTAAATCCGATTTGATTCTTGCGTATTATGAAGAAAATGATAAGTCTTTTACCGACACCCTTTTATATAAAGGGCAAGAAATGAGTTATTGCGACCACATTGTCAATTTCTTTGTCTCGGAATTGGCTGAGGTAATTGTCGAAAATGGTCAAGAGTTTACAAGGTATCGTATGCTTGAAATGAAGGTATACAGCGATCAAAATACGAGATTATACAATAATTTGCTTGACTTGATTGTAGCTGCTCAAAATTGCAAAGAAATCGATCCGACAATAAGTGCCGATGAAATCATAAGGTATATCTTCATTGTTTTCAGAGGCGTGCTGTACCATTGGTGTGTTGTTGACTGTGACTTAGATTTAAAAAAAGAAATGAAATTTTGCATTTCCCTTGCAATCAAGTCATTAAAACTGAAGACAGAGAGCTAATACATAAGCAATTTGGACTTGTAGGTTTCCCAAGCCTCATGCTCGTTCCCTATTCAAGTGCATTCGCTTGGTTGTATGCTATCTTCTTGGGAATTGTCGGCTCGTCTTTTGCCGTCAGCGGAAGTATACTTCTCCCTATCTTCTTCGGCTACGCAGACTTCAGGGCGCTCTTTCCTTATGTCGTAATGATAGCTAATATCGGCACTGCGGTAGGTGTCCCACTCGTCGGCTTCCTCTTCGACTCCACAGGCAGTTATAGCGTATCGTGGATACTGCTAACCGTTCTGGGTGTCTTGGGGCTGATTTGTATAGTAGTTTCCATAAAGAAAGCCGAGAAATACAAAAGCGAATATTCAAACTCAACAGTTTAAAAAATAAAAAGCAAAGTGTCTGCAGACTCCGAACAAGAGCCTCGACGCTCAAAAGCAGGACACTCCCAAAAGTGTCCTGCTTTTAAATAATGTGTGCTACTTAATTATCTCACACCCACTCAGCCATGATGTCGAGATGCGTTTTAACAGACTCCACAGCAAGCTCAACATCATGTGCGGCCATAGCCTCTAATATCTGCTCTTGACGCTCAAGTACCTTTTGCCTGTTGTTTGAGCTAATAAGTCGCTGTGCCACATGCACCATTTGCTCTCTGTGAACTTGCCACAGTGAAGACAAAAGGGCGATAATGAAAGTGTTCTTCGACGCATAGGCTATCTCCATAAAAAAACCCTCATACGCTCTCTTTTTCGCCTCGCCGTCGTCTGAGGTTAAATTTACATTAATAAAATCTCTCATTCTGCGAAGTGGTGCCTCGTCTATCGTACGTGCCGCAAGTCGTACAGCCTCAAGCTCCAAAGCGCGACGAAGCTGGAAAATTTCCTCCTTCTTGCCCTGATTTAGTATAAACGCTATGGAGAGCGACTCCACAAAGCTATTTTCTATCGAGCTCGATATATAGTTGCCGTCACCCTGCCTACTCTCTACAAAACCCATGACTGACATGGAGTGTAAGGCCTCACGCACTGCCGCACGAGATACGCCGAGCTCCTCGCACATCTGACGCTCCGAGGGCAACTTATCCCCCAAGCACAGCTCGCCGTTACGTATTTTTTGCTTAATTTGATCCATTATCTGGTCACTTACCTTTTGGCTGGTTATATTCGAAAACATATCATACGCCCCTTTTGTTATATAAATCCACAGTGGTCTTACCTTCGACCACTGTACCAAAACTGACGAGTTTTGTCAAACAAACATTGTGATTGATAATAATATAACTAATAATAAGTTATATTTCACATCTTAATATCACAGATTTAGTCCTATATGCAGAAAAAATAATGATTGATGTTTTGTTCTTGAAATTGATAAATTGAGCTGTTACAATTTTCTTGGAATTGGTAAGTCCTCTTACATCAGTCCAAAAACTAAGCGTAAAGGAGCCTTATAAGTATGAGAAACATGAAGACCACCGTATTTAACTGCGACGAAAAAATGGAGATCAGAGGCGTATTCTGTATCCCCAACACCATCAGGAGCCTCAAACCACCTCAGGAAATCATGGCGGAAATAGCAAGAGACACATTTGAGCCTGCAATATTAGAGCCCACGAGAGTTCTCGACGATGTGTTCTACATAGGCACGGAGATAGTAGGCACGACTGTCGTAAAGACCACGGAAGGTCTCGTTTTAATTGATGCCATGAGCTGTGAGGCCGACCTTGAGAATGTCATAGAGCCCGGTCTTAGAAAGCTCGGTTTAGACCCTGCGGATATTAAGCTCGTCATTTTAACTCACGCTCACTACGACCATTACGGCACGGCGAGAATAATTAAAGAGAAGTACGGCGCTAAACTATGTATGAGTGAAGTTGACACGGATTTCCTCATGACAGGCCCGCATATTCCCATAAATATACCCCAAGGCCCTGCGGCCGGCATTACGATAGACTTCTACTTAGAAGATCGCAAGGATATCGTCATGGGCGATAAGACCTTCAAGTTGTACTTCACACCCGGTCACTCCCCCGGCACGATGTCGCTCATCTATAACGGTACGTTCCGTGGTAAGACCTACATGGTCGGCAACTGGGGCGGCACGGCGATTAGCGTAGACCCCGTTGCAATTCAGCAGTACATAGACTCCATAGGCATGTTCATTGACGAATGTGATAAGGAAAATGTTGAGGTTTCACTGCAGACACACGCCTGCGTGGACTACAGCCTCTACAAGGGCTACTATGACGGCTACCTCAATAACTTGGATGATAATGAGCCCAACCCCATGATTTTGGGTAAGGAGAGGTTCCTTTACATGCTTAACTGCATAAGGTTTGCAGCCATAGGTCAGCTCGAGGTCATAAAGGCGGACGAGTGGACGGCGAAAAAGAGAGGATAGTAATAATATGAAAACAGTATTCAAAAACTTCAAGCTCATAGACGGTACGGGTGCGCCCGTAAACGAGAACGTATCCATGCTGGTGGAAAACGGTAAAATAGTCGAAATCGGTGCGAATGTGTCTGGCACGGACTGTGAGACCGTGGACTTGGGCGGTAAGTACGTCATGCCGGGTCTCATAGATTGCCATGTGCACAGCTGTATATCCGATATAAACCGCATGGCGGCTCAGCAGGAGAACGAAGTTGACTGCACTGTAAACACCATAGTGAATCTCGGAAATCTTCTTAAAAACGGTGTTACTTATATCAGGGACACGGGTCACTACAAGCATGTTGATTTGAAGTTGCGCCGTCATCTGCAGAGCGGAACTATTAAAGGCCCCGGCATGATATGCTCGGGCGAATGTGTAGTAATGACAGGCGGACATGCTCACTTTATGAGCGTGGAGGCAGACGGTGTTGACGAGGTCAGAAAAGCGGTCAGAGCACAGATTAAGGCAGGAGTTGACGGAATAAAGGTCTGTGCCACGGGCGGTGTTGCTACACCGGGCATGAGTGTACACTCCTATCAGCATAATGTCGAGGAGCTTGCCGTAGCCGTCGAGGAAGCTCACAAGGTCGGCAAAAAGGTGCTCAGTCACGCTCACGGTACTCAGGGAATAAAAAATTCGATTATAGCGGGCGTTGACAGTGTGGAACACGCAAGCATACTCGATGACGAGGCGATAGAGATGGCTGTGAAGGCTGGTACGTATTTCGTGCCGACACTTGCCGTACTTCGCAACATTATAGACAGCGGTGTCGCCATGGGGCTGCCTCCCCATATGCTGATGAAGGCGCAGGAAGTGGAGAAGACGCATACCTCAGGCATAAAGAAAGCCTATGACGCAGGCGTAAAACTCGCCATGGGCACGGACACGGCGTCCACTCAGCTTTTCGGCTCTAACTCACACTATGAGCTTGAGCTTATGGCAGGTATAGGCATACCCAACATGGAGGTAATAAAAATCTCCACGAAAAATGCGGCTGACCTCTTGGGAATAGCCGCAACACACGGCACACTTGAGGTCGGAAAAGCGGCAGACTTTATAGTAATGCCCGAGAATCCCGTAGAGAATATCAGTGCCGTTAGAGAACTTCAATCCGTATATCAGGCAGGCATTAAAGTATAATTACTTATATTGGAAATGGGAGTGGAAATATGGATAACACAATGACAAAAACAAAGGGACAAATGTATCACTGGGTGATAGTACTCGGTTGTATGTTTCTCTTTGCCGCACAGGGTGCGCTCGTGCAAAACGCTCAACAGGCGTTTGCGCTTGATATTACGAATGAATTCGGAATTACCATCACTCAGTTTAACTTTATGATAACGATAATGAACCTCGTAGCGGTGGGGTCACACATTGTATACAGCATAATATTAGGTAAGCAAATAAACCATAGAGCTATGATGCTCGTGTGTGCGATCGGTGTTTCGGTCGGCATGTTCTGCTACTCATTTGCGACAAACATAACGATGTTTTATGTTTTAGGAGCGATAGTTTCTCTGCTAACGGGTGGCATAGGCGCAAACCTCACGACTATCATAACGACACGTTGGTTTCAGGATAAACGTGGTTTGGCGCTCGGCTTGGTATCAACGGGCTCATCTATAGGCGCGGCGCTTATCGTGCCTATAATGACAGTGGTATCCTCGGCTACCTCTTGGCAAATGGGCTACAGAATTTTGGCACTCATTATTTTCTTGGGCAGTGTACCCTTTATTCTGTTTGTTTTGCGCATGACACCACAAGAGAAGGACAGATTACCTTACTTGGACAAGAAGACCAAAGAGGCACAGACGGCGGCACCCGTGGATATGAGTGCTATGCTGAAGATGGGCGTACCTCGTGCGAGGTCTCTCAAGTCCGTCACGTTTTGGGCACAAGCTTTAGCGGTGGCGTTTCTCGGGATAGTGTTCTTAGGTGTGTCGTTTAATACCATACCATACTTAAACTCCATAGGCTTTACCCCTGAGGAGGGTGCCTTGGTCGTATCCGTTACTGCTCTTTCGGGTATGGCGGCTAAGGTAATAATGGGCTATATCGTGGATAAGCTTACACCCGTGAGCATGGCACTTGTTTTCGGCGTATTCGGCGTTGTCGGTATAGGTTGTTTCTTCCTTACATCAAGTATACCGGCTCTTGTATGGGTCGGAGCGATCGGTGCAGGGTTTTACGGTGCACAAGGCTCTGTGTCCGTCGGCGTTTTGCTTCCGAAGTACTTCGGTCTTGCCGGCTTCCCAAGCTTAATGCCTCTTACTATGATGGCTATACAGTTGGGATTTGCCACGGGCCCCTCTGTAACGTCAATAATATCTGATAATTTCGGTTACTCTGCGGCATGGCTCGCTCTCTTGGTGATAGTCATTTTAAGTACTGTAGCAGGAATATTGGCGTTTAATGCTTCTAAGAAACTCGAGATGGTTGATATGTCGGTGTAGTAGTATGCGGTCATTGACGTAAAAGTTCAAGCGGTGTAAAATACAATATGCACCGAATTTAGTGGAGGGATGACTATGTACATAAGTTTTGAAACGGAAAAAGCACTTGCGAGAAAGCTTCTTAATGCCGCAGGCATGACAGATGAGGATGCAGCGATACTCGGCGAGGTCATAGCTCATTCGGATTTCACGGGCGTATATTCACATGGCCTGTCGAGGTTCACCACCTACCTCAATCAGATGAATAACGGCAGTTTGAAAGCGAGACCCGCAATGAAGAAAATCACGGACACAGGCGCTGCTGTTTTATACGACTGTGACGGCGGCTCGGGTATAGTGGCACTCACGAAGGTATATGAGGATGTGCGTGACAGAGCAAAACAGTACGGCATAGCCATAGGCTCGGGGCGTAACAGTGCCAACATCGGTTGCGGACATTATTACGGCGTGCGTGCGGCTCAGGATGACGTCATGTGCATCATATGTTCAAACACCTATAGATGCATGGCGCCCTACGGCGGAGCGGATCTGCTCATAGGCACAAATCCCATAATAGCGGCAGTGCCGACAAAAGAGGCGCATCCCATGGTAATGGACATATCGACAAGCGGTGTGGCAGTCGGAAAGATACAAGCGGCAAAGCGCGATGGCAGGCCCATACCCGAGGGTTGGGCGAATGACATAGACGGCAAGCCTACTACGAACGCAAATGACGCCTATGCCGTGCTCCCCATAGCTGCGCATAAGGGCTATGCGCTCGCTGTCATGGTCGATGCCTTCGGAGCACTTCTGAGCGGTTCCATGTACGGTGAAGGGCCGGGCAGACCTGAGGAAGGGCGTCCGGAGAACACGGGTTTTTGCGTAATCGTTGTTGACCCCTCAAAGTTTATGCCCATAGAGGAATTTAAAGCTAATGCCGATGAGTATGCAAAGGTGATGAAGAACAGTCGACTTGCACACGGCTTTGATGAAATATATTTGCCCGGTGAGCCTGAATTTAAAAAATTCGAGGAGTACTCCGTAACGGGCATAGAGGTAAGTGAGGCCTTGGGCGCACAGCTTTACGAGCTTGCTGTGGGGCTCGGCGTAGTGCCCGAGGGCAAGAGTTTTGAAGACCTCATAGCACTGATATAAGTCAAAATATTGAATACATAAATCGCATTGCAAAAAAGACAAAAAATCAGTATAATTCAAGTATGAGTTTGTATGCAAGAGGAGTGATATCATTCGTGACATGGGCGTGGCGGAACTACATATCCTAATTCAAATTATATATTTACTGCTTACCGTGATGATACTGCTCAGCAATCGCTATACTCTTTGCAGAATATATCAAGGAGCTCGTGCGCGAGAAGCGGCTTGTGCCCCAAAAACTGATTTTGTCGATTCGGTTTTTTTCGCTCAGCATTTTACTGTTTGCCATCGGCTCCATGTTTTTTCCCCTAGTATTTGTCTTTGTAGACGGCAAATACCAAGAAGGCCCGCATCCATGCAAGGCAGGAATAAAACTGAATATAGGACAGATCAGAAAAAACCGTAAAAATATTTTTTATTTTTACGGTTTTCTTGCGTTTTTTGTGGCACTTTTGTGACACTTAGGTTGTTATAATTCAAAAGAAAAGGCTTTGCAAGGAGATGAGGAAGCATTTTGAAGTTTGTCACAGTGGACAATAACAAGCACCAACTTACAATGCTTGAGGAATTATTAAAAAGTCATTTTCCCTATTGCGTTGTGACCGAATTTACAGCTCCTATGTTATCAGCGAAATTCATAATAAATAATGACATTGACGTGGTGTTTGCGCAGGAAAATATGCATCGAGTAGACGGCGAAGGGCTTATGCACGTTATCCATGTGAATAAACCATCTGTGCAGGTGCGATTATTTCGTGAAATCAACGAAACAACTGAGTGTATTTTATCACTAAAAGTGTAAATCAATTTAAGGAGAAAAAAAAAACAACGAAACAAAAACTTTTGGCAGGCGTGCTCACCTTGGTAATGGTGCTTGGTATGATGCCGATGATGACGCTGGAGGCAGAGGCGGCAGTTATCGAGCAATTCACCCTACCCATGGGCGAAACCTACTACTTCGATTTATCGAGTGAAGCAGGAAATATCGGTACGATTAACGCAGACCTTCCCGATGATACACTGCATTATGTGCCTTTTACCTATGTGGGTACAATAAATGCGTATGATTTGGATTCAGCGCAAGTTACCACACAAGAATACGCAACGGCAAATGCAAGCGACCGCCACTGATTGGAAAAAAATTCTATTTATAATGATCTTTCGTTTCTTGCTTGGCGGCCAGCCCTTGAAGTGCTGACCTCAGACTGACTAAGCGCAATCACCCTTGACCTAAACGGCGACAGTTTTAACGGCAGTGAGAACGATATAAAATTCGTTACGGCGGGTGATACCTACACCGCACCGGATAGCGAAGGCCTTACTCGCCCGGCTGGGAATACCGAAGCACACTTCGCATGGAACACCAAAGCAGACTGCACAGGCATTACATACACAGTCGGTGCATCTGTACCAAACACCGAGACCACACTCTACGCCTGGTGGGAAGCCCTATCAACCTACACTGTAACTTTCAACCCGAACGGTGGTATATTTGCTGATGGCACTACTGCTTCAAAGACTGTTCCCGACGTAGTAAGTGGCACGGATATAGATGATGTAGTCGGCAAACCGACAGACCCAACAAATGGTGACTATGAATTCATTGGGTGGGATGGTAACAATGGGTACAGTTCCATAACTTCCAATGTTACTTTCACAGCCGATTGGGGACTTCAAAGCCCTAAAAATGTAAGAATTACAAAAACAGCCGATTCTGTAACTTTAACTTGGGACGCAGTTCCACACGCTAAAGAGTATGACGTAGAAGTTTATACAGAAAATTATTCTCGAATTTCCGATGAAACTATTATCGGCACAACTTACACTGTCACTGGACTTACTGAAAATACCACTTACATAATTTTTATAACAGCGTATGATAGGGACGATCCTCTTAATACTTTATCAAGTGCAGATTTCAGTGTAACAGTAATGCCGTCAGCACCCCCACCCCCAAGCAGCGGCGGAGGTAGCGGTAGCAAACGAGCCGGACGTTGATGTTGACGAGGAAACAGGTGATGTAACCGCTAAACCGGACGTTAACACGCAAACTGATGGCGATGGCACAACCACAGCAAAGCCCGAGCAAAACGCCCTTGCGCAGGCCATCGACAAGGCCTCTGAGGAAAAGAAAGAATTGGAGGCGGACGGTCAAGCTTCCACCGCCAATGTGGTTCTCGAAGTTGATACAAACAGCGAAACCAAGGCGGTCGGCATCCAATTGATCGTAGAAGATGTAGACGACATGGTGGAAAAGGACATTGACAATCTGGTCATCACCAGCGATCTCGGCACTGTGACCTTAGAAGTCTCCCTCCCCTTTGTGGATGTAGATGCAGACGATTGGTTCTATGACAGCGTGCAGTTTGCGTATCAAAATGATCTGATGGCCGGCACATCCGATACCACATTTGAGCCACACTTGGGCACAACTCGCGGCATGATTGTCACCATTCTCCACCGCTTGGATGGCATGCCGGAGGCAAGTGTTGCGAATAAATTTGACGACGTTGCTGATGGTGAGTACTACAGCGATGCAGTCGCTTGGGGCAACGAGCATGGCATTATCTTGGGCTACAACAGCGAAAACTTCGGGCCTAATGATACCATCACCCGCGAGCAGCTGGCAGCGATATTGTATCGCTATGCAGACTTCAAGGCAATGGACGTAACAACAGGTGAGAACACAAATATTCTCTCCTATGATGATTCCTTAGACATCAGCGCTTACGCAGCGTCGGCGCTCCAATGGGCGATTGCGGAAGGTCTTATCACCGGCAGAAGTGAAAGTATCTTAGCGCCTACAGCAGGTGCAACACGCGCAGAAGTCAGCACGGTGCTCATGCACTTTGATGCATTAACTAAGTGAGTGAAAATATCCCGTAATACGTAACCGAAAGCGAGGCCCTGCAACCGAGTCGGTTGCAGGGTCTCAAACTGTGGCATACGATATTGTGTTGCACCCTCATTTAACAGGAAAACCTCCTGCATCTATTTTGACCGCTCTCTCCACCGGCGAGTCGCCGGACCCAATTCGCACTCCACATCTGTGGAGTGCTTTTTGTTTGCTCCTGCGTGGGTATGTATTTTGACCACCCTCTCCATGATAAGTTGACAGTTTTCATTCAATGAAAGCTGTCAACTTCAGTTTGTCAAAGAACGCCAACGTTCAAGCGGTGGTAGGCGCAAACTTGCAGCTAAGAAGTGCGATTAAGGCGTAGAAAGGGTGGGAAAAGGAGTATCTCCAACTCCAATTCGCCAGCTTTTAAGATTCATGCACGCATACCCCAGCCTCACCCAGTTTGTAACTCGGTCCAGACCGCGATGTCGCGTATACGGCATTATCGGTATGCGCCATAGTCCATCCCACGCTACACTGTCATGCACATTCCCTGCCGTTACTTCCACGCCCACTACAAAACCATTCTTATCACAGGCCGTATGCGCCTCATAGGCAAACTGTCTCTCATGTTCACCCTTCACAAACATCCCCGCATCAGGGTCGGTTGTTGACGTCGTTCTTGTTGAGTATGTATGCAAATATCTCCTCGGCAAGTTCGGGTGGAAAGCGTTTGCAAAACGCATAGCTTACCGTAGCGAAGTGCGGTATCTTATCTAATAGGCTATATCCCAAGAATCAACGATACGCCACATTTACTTCTATTTCCCTATGCGTCTGGCGCAATGACGGTATCCCGAACAGGTGTTGTATCATCACCATCTTTATTAGCACTACTGGGTCTGTTCCGGGTCGTCCGTTGTCGTGGCAATAGTAGGGCGACAGTTTGTTCTTGGCGAGGTTCTTTGACAGACTGAAAGGCGGTCACCAGTACGGTGACCGCCTTTTTGTAGATGGGGTCACAATCGTTCGAGGCACACCCCACTCCCCTACCACCATTAATAACTTTAACTGTTTAATTGGTCTCATTGCCTTGCGGAGACTATATATTCATGGTATAATGCATAAGTATCCAAGTAATCCAAGAAGCGTATATTGGACACAAGCGTACATGACAATCAAATTATGCAAAAATGGAGGCACTTATGAAAGTAAAAAACAGAGTATTATCAATTCTACTGACTCTCTGCCTTGTCCTTGGCTTAATGCCCATGGCGAGCATGTCGGTACAGGCGGTAGTCGAAGCGTGGGATGGCACGACCATCACTGCTCCGTCAGGTAGCGGAACGGAACTCGACCCATACCTCATATACACTGGAGAGGAGCTTGCGTGGCTGGCACAGCAAGATGACAACTTTACGGGCAAAACCATTTTACTCATGTTCGATATTGACCTCGACGGTCACGAATGGACACCTATCGGCTTGACGCAGGCATTCAAGGGCACCTTTGACGGCAATGGATATACCATCTCCGGCTTGTCCATAACCGAAGATCCCGCCGATGAATTTTACTCCGTTGCATCCGGTTTATTTGGAAACGTTTATTCGCTAGGCATTGTGCACAATTTGCATGTACAAGGGAGTATCACCAGCACCGCTGCACAGGCAAACGTTGGCGGTGTCGTCGCTTACAGCTTTGGTGGCACGGTCACGAACGTATCTGCCGATGTGGATATTTCGTCAGCTCACAGTACTTCAGATGTAGGCGGCATTGTGGGCACTAACGCCATCTCTTCTTCGGTCATCAATGTGTACAGCACCGGTACTATTTCGGGCAGTGCAGTCAAAGGCGGCGTGGTCGGTAGGAACAGCGGAACTGTCGAGCAAGCCTACTATCTGAAAACCGTTTCGATCAATGACGGACTCTCAGGTATCGGAGTAGAGCCAAGTCAAGCTGGTGATGTGGCTGTTGATGACACCAATGCAGTCAACGAAAACGTGCTCTCCTTTGACGAGAGTGGCGATCTCAGTCAAACGGCACAGTTTCGTGCAGATAACGGCGCGACCAGTTCCACGCAGACAGGTAGCACCACCTTGTCCGATGCACTTAAAGCCTACTACAATGTCTATATAGCAGAGGAAAGGGTTGCTAAGCCGACACTGCGTATGTGGAACAACAGCTTGCCCTATCCGGGTTTCTCCCAACTGTGGACGGATATAGCAATGGCGGTCACCGAGGTAGATGGCACATATACCATTAAAAGTCAAATGGAGCTCGCCTGGGTTGCAGAGCAAGTCAATGCAGGAAATGACTTTTCGGGCAAAAGCATTGTGTTGGATAATAATATCGTCCTCACAGGGGTAGATTGGGAGCCTATTGGCGTGTTTAGCCGTACAACGCCCGCCGAGAACAGACCGTTTAACGGCACCTTTGACGGCAACGGAAAAACCATCTCAGGTCTCGAAATAACAAACTCTCAAGACGAGAGTGTCGGTCTCTTCGGCTATGTCGGCAGCAGCGGCGTTGTGAAAAATGTGACCCTGACGGGCACGAACAGCATCTCGGTCCAAAGACAGCATTATTACGACGCCAACAGTGTATCCTATGGCGCAAACATCGGCGGCGTTGCAGCGGTCAATGCAGGGGACATCCTCGACGTGAACACTGATGTGGATATTTCATGCGACCGAGCGGGATTTTACGCCGGTGGCGTAATCGGCTTGAACATGGGCATAGTGGAAGGCGTAACTTCCTCCGGAACAATCAGTTCAAATGGTGTTCCCAGTCGTTTGGGCGGCATCGTGGGCGCAAATTATGCCGACGGCACGATTCATGATGCACTCCACACGGGCACAATCACAGCCAGAAGCGGCGGAGATTATATCGGCGGTATTGTTGGGGATAACGATGGCGGTACGCTCGATGATGTCCTCAACGACGGAACACTTACTTCTGGCAGCGCTGTTATCGGCGGCATTGCGGCGTTCAACCAAAATGATGGCATCATCAGCAACGCAGAAAACGAAGGAAGCCTCACCGTCACGAATGGCAATCATATCGGGGGCATTGTCGGGATCAATGACGGTGGCATAATCAATTCTGTAACCAACAGCAGATTTATCAGCATCCAAAGTGGATACATTTTTCTTGGCGGCATTGCCGGTACAAATCAAAATGGTGGCGTGATTCAAAATGCGGCAAATACACGTGCTGTTGAGGTGACAAACTTTGTATTTGACACAAGCGGCTACAATCCATATGTCGGTGGCATTGTCGGTAGCAATATCGATGCAAGCATCTTTAACTCCTACAACCAGCAGAATGTTACTGCTGGCTATGTGGGTGGCGGTATCGCCGGACTGAATCAGGACAATGCGCTGATAGGAAACGTGTACAATGCCGGCACTGTAACAGGTACTACGGCCGGCGGTGTTGTTGGGTATAACTATTACGTAGACGGCAACCCCCGCATCAACGAGGCCTACTGGCTGACCGGGGATGCTTCCAGCGGAATTGGATACGACAGTAATACAAGTTCTGCTCTTTTTCTCCGTAATGTTGATTTTGTCGACGGTAGCTTCTCCGCTAACATATTCGGCGTAGAGTGCGATACGCTCTCAGAGGCCTTGGGCGAGTGGGCGGCGGTGAATAACAGCGACCCGACCATGGCAGTGTCGGACTACCCTGCACACATATGGGAGACCAACAGACCGGCACCTGAGTTCACCCACCACGGCATTTGGGCGACAGACATCACGGTGGAAGACATCGCAAACGGCACAGTGACGATCACCTATGGCGATGCAATGCCCACCATCTCGGTGGACGCTCTTGCCTATCCCGGCACGCAGACACCGACCTATGCATACTACGCAAGCTCCGACACAACCCACACGACTGCGCTGACGGGAACGCTTGATGCGGGCGACTATCTCGCCGTAGCGACGATGACCGTCACCGGCACAGACATCGACTTCAAGGGCGACATCACCTACAATCTGACGATTGAACCGAAGGAGTTAGATGCGAGCATGATTGCCGACATCGCTGACCAAACCTATGGTGCAGTCGAGATAGAGCCAACCCTCACGGTAACAGATGGTAGTACGCCCCTCGCAGTAACTACAGATTACACCGTAGCCTATACATACAACACAGATGCGGCGTTGTCCACGGCGACAAACGCACCGACTGCGACCATTACCGCTGTAGACGGTAGTAACTACTCAGGCATCGCGTCGAAAACCTTTACGATTGACCCTTATCCGCTGGACGGCGAACCGGTCATCATTGCCGGTTATAGTAGTGGGCATGCTTCCATCTTCCAAACTCTGACTGCCAAGTTTTTAGATACCTCTCCGGCTCTGCTCGATGACTTCGACTTTCAGTGGTATGCAGGCAATAACGTGATCGAAGGCGCAACAAGCCAAACATATATGCCCCTCTTTGCAGATAGCGAAAAGTCACTGAAAGTTACAGTGACGCTGAATAAACCGAATAACTACAGCCCAAGCGATTTCACAGAAATGGACGAAGTCGATGTCGCACAGGCCTTTATCTACGTGACTGAGCAAAACGGCGGAATGCAAGGCAAATACGACGCGGGCGACACGCTAAACGTTTTAGTTCAAAATGTTCTATCCCCCGAGAGCGGAACTTTTGCTTGGTATCGCGGCTCGGCAAACGGAACTCCGCTCATAGATACCGATGGTGACAGCGATCCCACAACCTATCTTATCACTGCCGAAGATGTTGCTTCAAACCAGCCACTCATTGTGGTATATACCCATCCAAGCGATACTGAGGGTAAACTCGAAGAAAGTTTAACTCTCGATAAGTATCGACTGTCGGGCTGGCCGAATGCCACTTATGCAGATACCACAGTAGATGGCACGAATGCGTGGACGGCCGAGCTCGCAGCCTCGGCTTTGGGTTATCCAAAGCCTATTTTAAACACAGAGTACACAATACAATGGTATCGTAACGGAGTGGCTATCCTCGGCGCAACAGACATAGAATATATCCTGACTAAAGCCGACCTCGGCGCAAAGCTCAGCGCCGTTGCGAGCGGTATGGGCGAGTATACGGGGGACATCACACTCCTCGAGCCCAAGACGCTTCCGGCTGTTAATCCCGAAGCACCCGAGATTTCCGCCACGCCGGGCAACACAGAGGTTACAGTCACTTGGACAGCACCGTTTGACGGTGGCAGTATCCTCACAGGCTACACGCTTAACGTGACGAAGGTGTCGGACGGCTCGGCGGTGGGTATGCCGCATAGCATACAGGTCTCGGATACGAGCTACATCGTGGACGCTCTTGAAAACGGTATAGAATATTCCTTTGTGATGACAGCAACAAACGATGTAGGCACGAGTGATCCATCTGTAGCCGTAAATGCAACACCAAGGGGGCCGACATCCTCCGGCGGTGGTGGCACAGCACCTGTGACGGAGAACATTGTCGATTCCGAAGAAGTCATCTCAGGCGACGATTTCAAGGAATATGCAGACAGTGGAGAGAGCCTAACAGTACAGGGCGAGGATATAGAGGCGGAGTTTGACAACAAAGCTCTAAAAGCCATAGACGAGGTCGCAAACGGTCAAGATGTGCAAATTATCATTGAAGAAGCAAACAGTGAGGATCTAAATGCGGCACAAATTGCAAGAGTCGGCGACAGACCTATTTTCAACCTCAAGGTGTTGGTGAACGGCGAATTGGTCACGACCTTTGGTGACGGAAGCGTGAGCGTTAGCTTCAAGTACGATTTGCGTGAGGGTGAAGATCCCGAAAAACTTGTCATCTACTACATAGACGATAGCGGAAACATCATAGAGAAAATCGCGACAGACTACGACGAGGCCACGGGAACAGTCACGTTTAAGCTCAATCATTTTTCAATTTATATGTTGGCTTATGAGGCCATGAGCTTTGCCGATGTTACGGAGGACGATTGGTACTATGACGCGGTGCTGTACGCTTTCGAGAACGAAATAATGACAGGTACGTCAGATGTGGAATTTGCTCCGAACGATAACATGACGAGAGCCATGGTGTGGACGGTACTCGCACGCATGAGTGGTATAGACACCTCTGGTGGCGACCCGTGGTACTCCGTGGCGCAGGATTGGGCTATGGAGAACGAGGTATCGGACGGTACTAACCCTGATGGCTATATCACTCGTGAGGAGTTTGCGACCATGCTATACAGGTATGTCGCACCCGAAAGTGTAACTCAACAGACAGTGCTCGGACAGTTTAGCGACAGCGAGGCTGTTTCCGAGTGGGCAGTGACAGCCATGGAATGGGCAGTAGCTGAGGGTATAATCACGGGCATAGAGGGCGCGCTTGAGCCACAAGGCGAGGCGACAAGAGCCCAAATGGCGACCATGCTAATGAGATATATGTCAGCAGAATAAGTAAACATAGTAAAGGCGGTCACCCTAAAGGTGACTGCCTTTTTGTATCTCACTCCCCACTGCATCTATTTTGACCACCCCCTCCACCGGCGAGTCGCCGGACCCAATTCGCGACTTAGGCTTTTACTTAGGGCGTAAATTCTTTGCCCGCGACGGAAATGTCCGAATTGGTCACACGTGACACCGGCGAGTCGCCGGACCCAATTCGCGCCTTAGGCTTTTGCTTAGGGTGCGTTTTTTGCCCGCGACGGAGACATCCGCATTGAGTACCCCTTCCATTGCCGTGACGCTGCACCCAATTCGCACTCCACATCTGTGGGGTGCTTTTTGTTTGCGTCACACCTATATGCTATCACTTCCCTCCCCTACCGTCTCACTTTCGACGATTTGTCGCTTAATGGCATTGCGTCACATGTTCTTATATGTTAGACTAATAGAGATTATGCTTATACCCAATATACATACTTGGAGGGACTTATGAAAAACACGAAAAAAATATTATCTATTACGCTCACCCTCTGCCTAATGGTAGCAGTTCTGCTGCCTATGACGTCACTGCCTGCACAGGCGGTAGGGGAAGCGTGGACAGGCGCCGTTGCCACAGCTTTTGCCGGTGGCACGGGCACGGAAGCTGACCCATTTCAAATCAGCACCGGAGCTGAGCTTGCCTTTTTGGCGAGCAGCGAAAACAGCGGCACTGACTATAACGATCTGTACATCAAACTCACGGGCGACATTAACTTGAACAACCAGCCGTGGACACCCATTGGCACGGCAAACAATTACTTCGATGGCATCTTTGATGGCGGCGGCTACGAAATTTCCGGGCTGTATATCAACGCCCCGGATGCCGATGGCCAAGGCCTGTTTGGCAATGTCTTTTACGGAACTGTAAAAAACCTCGCTGTCAGCGGCTCGGTCACGGGCGGAAAGGATGTCGGCGGCGTGGTGGGGCGCAACGCGGATGATATCCTCAACTGCTCCTTCAGCGGCTCTGTCACAGGCCAAACCAATGTCGGCGGTGTGGTAGGTGCGTGCGATGGTGGCTCTGTTGATAATTGCTACAACACAGCCACCATTACCGCCACAGGTGCAGGTGCCAATGTCGGCGGTGTGGTGGGTCTCATTGGAATAGGAGGCCTCAACAACTGCTACAACCTAGGCACGGTCTCGGGCGTGGGTGAAAATCCCACGCTCGGCGGTGTGGTGGGTTATGCCTCCCATTCTAATATCTCCAACAGCTACTATCGGGCGGGCAGTGCTGCCACGGGTGCCGGTCACTTTGTAGCGGACCCAACGCAGGGGGGCAGCATCACAAATGTCGGCACATTCGACGATGCAAGCTCGGCGATTACCCTAGACACGTCCATTACCGACAATACAGGCAACGAAACGATCGCAACGAGCCTCAGCAACGCCCTCAACAACGGTTTGGAGGGAGACTACAAGGCATGGACAGTGAGGGCGGGCGTGAACGACGGCTACCCCGTCTTTGATTACAACTGGAGCGATTATGCGGTAAAACCTGCTGTGGACGGCAAAATCTCCAACGCCAAGGAGCTGGCGTGGCTGATTGACAATCATGGCACAGACAATATAGCCACCTACACCCTCACCGCAAACATCGACCTCGGCGCGCACGAGTGGGAGCCGATCGGCGATCCGGAAACCCCCTTCAGCGGCACCCTTGACGGCGGTGGGTACACCATCTCCAACTTGACAATCCACTCGCAGGGCAATTATGTCGGCCTGTTCGGCTATGCAGTCGCAGTCAGCGAAGTAAAAAATCTGCACCTTGGCGGCAGCACGGACATCACCGTCAACAGCCCCACCGGCGATACCTATGTCGGCAGCTTGGTCGGCTATTCCAAGGGTACAATCTCGGGCATAGACGTCGGCGGCGCGCTCTCCATCTCGGGCGATCTCGGCGACGGCTTTGACACCCTTGGCGGCGTGGCCGGGCAGGTTCATACTGCGGATGATGTGCAGATGAACGCTGCCGTCTCCATCACCGCAGTAATGAACCATGATACAGACGACTATATCGGCGGCCTCTTCGGTGAAGCTACAAATCTCACCAACGTGCGCAACTATGCCGACATCACCCTTGACGCAGATTTTGGCGACGATGGCGGCAGCCTCGGCGGTATGGTCGGCGGTGTCGTCGGCACGGCAAAGCAGCTGCTCAACACGGGCGACATCACCCTCACGGGCACGGGCGGCGCTGGCATCGGCGGCGCGGGCGCCCTCGTCGGCTACAACAACAATGGCACCATCGATGATGCCCGTAACACAGGCACATTCTCCGCCACCCACAGCGACACTGGCACCGGTGTCGGCGCGATTGCGGGCCGAAATGCCGGCACGGTCGCAAACAGCGAAAACACCGGCGCAGTCACAGGCACTGAGAGGGTGGGCGGCATCGTCGGTTACAATAGCGGCACCGTGCTTGATTGCACCAACACAGGCACCGTGGAAGGCGATGGCAATATCGGCGGTGTTGTGGGGCTAAGCGATAGTGGTAGCAAAATCATGGGCTGCATGAACAATGCTGCCGTTTCCTTGACCACAACGTATGTGGCAAGCAAATACGCTGGTGGCATTGCAGGAGAGAGCAAAGGCACGATTGAATATTGCTACAACATGGGCAATGTCAGTAGCAGCTACGAAAATAACACTTCCGCCGGTGGCGTGGTCGGGCATAACAGCGGTAGCATAAACAACGCCTACAATGTGGGCGCAGTCAGTGTAGACGGTTCCTTCTCTAATGTCGGTGGTGTGGCGGGTGAGAACATTAACAACGCCACCGTCACGAACTGCTACAACATAGGTGCAGTCACAGGCAACGGCGGTATTTCCTTGGTCGGCGGCTTGGTGGGAGAAAACGCCGGCACCGTCACCAACGGCTACAGCACAGGCTTGCTCAGCGCTGCAAGTGAAAAAACAGAAGTCGGCGGCGTGGTAGGGGATGCACAGATCTTAAGCACCATCACCAACTGCTACTATTTAGAAGGCTCTGCTTTGCATGCCGTGGGCGGTGATGATACTGCGACTGCCCCCACCTTCACCGCCGAACAGGGCGGCACCTTCGCTACGCCCATCGACATTAGCGTCCAACCCTATACAATAGAGGGCATCACCTCCCTGCGCGAGGCGCTCGATGTGGGCGCGGCAGTCTTCAACCTCACGAAGCTGCCCGATGGCGCGCCCGCTGCGCTTTGGCAGAGCGGCAGCGCCTATCCCACCCACGGCGCACCCGGCATTTGGACAGATGATATTAAAGAGCAGCTGCAGGGCAACGCCTATGGGCAGCCACTGCCCATGCCTATGGTCACAGGACAGACGGTTGTTTCTACAGTCTACACCGCCGCAGACGGCGCCGTGCTCACAAGCCATAGCGATGCAGGCATCTATGAAAACACCCTCGTCACCGTCCAAACCGAAACCGCCAGAGGCATATATGTGACAGACTTTTCAATTGCACAAGCGCCCCACCATAATGTCACAATCCCTGTCATTGTGGACGCTGTAGACAATGCTTTAACGCTGGACTTGACCCCCATTGTAGCGCCCTTGGGTGATGGGGTGACATTTGAGCCTCCCGCCGGCGGTGGTATAGATGGCAATATTCTTGGAATTACCAATGCACAGGGCTCTTACGAAATAAAAGTCAAGTCCACCAACTATGAGGATTTCACCATCTCTGTCAATGTCACAAGAACCGATAAAACCATCCCCACCCTCACGGCAAGCGACCTCACCGTGCCCTACACCGGCGAAGCGGTTACAAAGGATGACTTCACCAAGAGCAGTGGCGGCGTTGCGGGTGACTGGACGATTGAGAGTGCCCCCAACCTCACCGCTGCCAACAGTGGAATCCCCGTCACGCTGAAATTCACCCCGACAGGCGATGCTGCAGCAACCCACGAAGTCAACTACATCACCGTCACACTCAACATCAACAAAGCAAAGCCCGAGGGCGCACCCACCTTTGCCACCATCACAAGCGCAGGCAGCACTCTGGCAGACGGCGGTTTAAATCTTGGCACGCTCACCGGCGGCACCATCCATTGGGACGATGTGACAAGCACGGAAGTCGTGGCCGACCGCGCCTATGGTTGGACGTTTACGCCGACCGACACGGCAAACTACGAAGTGTTGACCGGCTCGCATGTGTTCTTCACCACCCCGTCCAGCGGCGGTGGTGCAACAACGCCTGAGAATGTAGTTGATTCCGAAGAACCACTCACAAGCGACGATTTCAAGGAGCTTGCAGAGAGTGGCGATAGCCTGACCGTCAACGGTGATGATGAAATTGAAGCCGAGTTTGACACAGCAGCGTTGGATGCAATCTTAGACGAAGCCGAAGGCAAAACGGTTGAGTTTATTGCAAAAGAGGCAGACGCAAGCGACATAAACGATGCACAGAAAATCGTAGTCGGCGATAACCTCGTACTTGACCTGCGCGTGCTCGTAGACGGCGTAGAGTTTACGGACTTCGAGACGGGAGAGGTCACAATCAGCTTGCCATATACACTTGCAGAGGGCGAAACAGCGGCAAACCTCAAGGTCTACTACGTGGACGATGAGGGCAAAAAGACGCTCATAGAGAGTAGTTTTGTGGATGGCATTTTGACCTTCAAGACAAATCACTTCTCGCTCTACATGGTGGTATACGAAGCAATGAGTTTCACGGATGTACTTTCGGGTGACTGGTACTACGATGCGGTGCTGTACGCTTTCGAGAGCGAAATAATGACAGGTACAAGCGATACTGAGTTTGCGCCGAACGACAACATGACGAGAGCAATGGTGTGGACGGTACTCGCACGCATGAGCGGCGTTGACACCGACGGCGGCGACCCGTGGTACTCCGTGGCACAGGACTGGGCTGTAGAGAACGAGGTCTCCGACGGCACGAACCCAGACGGCAACATCACTCGTGAGGAGTTTGCGACTATGCTGTATAGGTATGCTGCACCCGAGAACGTGACACAGCAGACGATGCTCGGACAGTTTAGTGACGGCGAGAGCGTCTCTGACTGGGCAGTGCCTGCAATGGAGTGGGCAGTAGCAGAGGGCATAATCTCAGGCATGGACGACGGCACGCTAAACCCGCAGGGCGAAGCGACACGTGCACAAATGGCAACCATGCTAATGAGATATCTCACAGCGGAATAAGTAAACATAGTAAAGGCGGTCACCCTTAGGGTGACCGCCTTTTTTGTGCAAGTTCTTTTTATAAAGATTGACACCAGTTCGTGTCACTGCTCACCGCCTACCAGAACTGCTTTCTCTGTCCGTTACTCGACAATGCTGTCCACGAAAAAGCAGTTCGGAAAGTTAGGTGGTGTCCGGTATTACCACCTCATTCAGTCGTTTTCCCCGGAGAGGTGCACCATATGATCTCGGCAAAGCCCCACAATGCTATAGGGTAAACGGTGTTCACCGCACTCCAAGTTCGCCCCGAAAGACTCCCCAAAAGCCACGAATAGGTGACTTCTAATGCATCCGTGTTCAGTGCCATCATGGCAGAGGTGAGAGCACTGAGAAGATTGGATATGGCAACACCTGCCAAAACAATATACACAGCATTGCTTTTCGCACCGGTCTGGCAAGATAGCAGGTATATGATAGTGGTCGCACCCAATGCCCCCAAAAAAGCAAAAACGGCAACGCAAATCAGCACCAAAAGAGAAATCCCCAGGATTGCAGCTCGGATTGCCATGATATGTTTTACTTGATTGTTCATTGCTTTGCGCTCCCGTCTTCATTCCCAAGGGGAGAGGAATCCTCCTCTCCCCTTGGGAAACTTATTTCATTATTCTGCCGCCTCAATGAGTGCGTCTTTTGTCAGATTCATCATATCCACGGCTGTGGACAGGTTGGGGTTGACCAGATAAGGCAGTGCCACAATGGTACCGTTCTGAGTTGCACTGAGTCCGGCCCAGAGGGGATTGTCCGCATAGCTTTCGATAATAGCTGTGCGCTCGGCCTCGTCATCAGAACCGGTGATAACAAGGATAACATCGGGATCGGCAGCAACCTCAGCGGCGGCAACCGAAGCGAGATCGGTCATCTCAGCCTTGTATGCAGCACCCACATCATCCTTTTTCAAGGCACTGCCCAGATAGGGAATCAGGTCAACAATAGATATTTCCCCAGAGACATCAGGGTCGAAGTAGTAGACAGCGGCACCGCTAAGTTCCAAAGCTTCCTCCAGTGCGGTGTGGGTTAGCGGGAATCTCTACCTCACGACCAAGGGCATCAATCACGGTATATGTGGTGGCTTCGTCTTCCACTGGCTCCTCGGGTTCGTCAGAGGGGTCTGTCTGCTCACCCCCCTCCTCTACCGGCTCAGAAGCAACAGTCTCTACGGGGGCAGGTGTGTCACTAGGTGTGTCACTAGGTGTGTCACTAGGTGTGTCGCTAGCAGCATCGTCGGCACTACAAGCCGCCATGGAGATCGCCATCACGGCGACAAGAGCTAGGGATATCAATCGTTTTTTCATGTTCATAGTCAGTTCCTTCTTTCTCTATTTCGTTTGCATGATACTATTTAAAGCGCGAGAGTCGGAAAATTCCCCACTCTGTGCTAACTTCCTAATCAGAATGGTCCTCGCTGATACCTGTAGGAATTACCACATTACGACAGCAGTTGTGGGGACGGCACACATGGGCGTGTACCCCATATACCTGCCTGATGCTTTCCTCGTTTATGACCTTTTCATTTTCTCCGCAGTCGAACATTTTTCCACCTTTCATGAGGTAGATACGGTCAGATACCTCTATGGCGTGGTTGATGTCGTGGAAAACCGCCACAACCGTTTTCCTAAACTGCTTTTTTAATCCTTTAACGATCTCAATCAGCTGACACTGATAGCGGGTGTCCATATAAGTTACAGGTTCGTCTAGCAAGATGATAGGGGTAAAATACCACAAATACAGCGCAGTAGGGTGGACTTACCCGATCCGTTTGGGCCAACAAGGGAGATGACCTCCCCCTCGTGAGCAGTAAAGTCAACCCCATGTAGTACTTTTTTGTCACGATAGGCAAAGGAGATATGTTTCGCCTCTATCATTACTCCGCTCCTCTCTAAACTGTTAGTTAATGTTTTCTAACTCAGCAATGTAATAAAAGGCTCTCGAAGAAAGCCTCTTATTGCTTACTTACGTCTGCTCGAAATGACATTGCCCTTTCCCTGAGCCATGGCCTTTGCATTTATGCGTCTGCTCTTGGTTTGCCAAGTGGTGGAAGTGGTCCACCACTTAGGGAGGTAATAGGCATATCCTCCGTAATGGGCTCCCCTGCCAATTGGTTTGCCGCCGCCATGATGGCCGCTTTTTTCTCCTCGTAGTCGTTGACCAGTCTACTCTCACAGTGTACTCGAATGAATTCTCCAACAGAAATATCCATGACAAAGTTCATGTTCTGAGAGAGTTGCGCCACCAATTTATATTCTATGGAAACCCGCCACTGTTTGGGCGGAACAGCACCGTTAACTAGAATTTGTCGCCCAGTTGGCGTGTCCCCCTGTGCCAGCCATTCGATGTCCCCAAGAAGTCGGCTTTTCCCCGACCCCGTGGGACCTACGATAGCCACCACATCCCCTTTTAGTAACTCAAGAGAAATCCCCTCAGGCGCTCCCCACTTATTGCGTCCCCCAATGATGGTCACCGATTCGATGTTGCGTTTGAGGGTGGATTGCCGTTCTGTCATAGTTTCTATGTATTTTAGGAAGAGGGGGACTAATCCTGCTTTTTCCAAGCCCTTTTGTTCTAAATCAAACTCGTCTAGCCGGTCGATCCACTCTGACAGGGTGTGTTTTGTACTTTTATCTGGTACTTCTATTGTAAGTGACTGGAAAAATCCTTCTACAAAGGGATAGCTTTGATACAAATCTGAAATGGATTTATGGATGATATGCTCCCGGTTCATTCGCCAATCCTCCGTACATTACCCATATTATATTCCTCACCAATTCTCGTCTCGCCCAGACAGTAGGAGCACAAGGCCGCCGGCATTTGGAAGCGCAGGCGCAATTCCTCTGGCACCCCGGTGCCCTCATCAATGAGTTCTGTGAGCACACTGCACCCCTGTCCTGTTTCCGCCCCCAATTAATACAGTATTCCACGTTGGATGCAAAGTAGTGGTCGGGACACAAATTACCCGAAAGGCCAGTGAGCACGGGGATATCTCGCTCACGGTATAGCTTATCATCCTCTGTCATAAGACAGTCTAGCTTAATGACCCCCACACTTATACCCAATCGATTATACTCTGCAATCATATGGATAATCACCGAGGTTTTCCCCGCTGGATAGACTATCTCCACCGTAGGTCTCGCCTTTGCCATAAGCGCAAAGGCGACAGGAATAACTGACACATCCGGAGCCTCCTCACGGCGAGTACCGGCCAACTTCGCCATTTCTGCAGGGTGTAGGCGAGATTTTACGCTACCACCCAACTTATGAATGGCCTCCTCCCCGCCCATCTGGTGCAGGGTGAAGAGCACCCCTTCGCAGTAAGAGCGATCGTCCTTGCCACGATAACTCACCTTGCGCCGGTAGTCCTCTTTGATCAAGTCCATCCAGCTATGCGGGATCTCTAAGTCAGGGTTTTTGCTCCCTGTTGACACTGGAAAAGCAGCCTGTGTCACGGAATTTTCGAACAAAGTTCGGATGAAAAAAATGACACAGGCCGCAGTGCTTGCGCAGTGACCGAGAAAAAGCCCCCTTGGCGCACGCTGCGCCAAGGGGGCTTTGTTGTTTTGGGGTTTGGGTTACTGCGGCGCTACACTCCAAGCACCATTAGCCCACCCATAATAGCCTTCGCCTGTAATGCCGTCAAGACCGTTCACGGTGGCGCCATCATGAACCTGAATACGAGCACCTTCCACGCCCGTCAGTGCGCCGCCGGCTGCAATGGTGAGGGTTTGGCCTTCGTGCACAGTCACCGCACTTGTTAGGTTCACAGGTGTTGTGATGCGTACAGTAGGGATTTGAGCATAGAGGGCTATGTCAAGCTCCACTCCATTTGTAGCGGTGAAGCTCGTAACCTTGGTGGTTTGCAGACCCAGGGAAACCTCTGTGGCTGCAATCAACTCTCCGCCAGCGTTATACCACCGGTATTGATGGTTGGTCGAACTGTCAGCTTCCGGTACGCTATTGTGGTTTGCTACAGCAATCACAGGCTCGGTAACCACGGAATCAATGTTTTCCATTGCATTGCCGTCTATAGACACCTGCGTAGCACCCTCCGGTGCAGTGAGCTGCAGATTGACAGTTAGGTGGGTATCATTATGGGGAAATTTTCCCGTTACTTCTTCATTTGAGACAGCGGCAAGGTACTGGACAAACTTCATCTGATTCACCTTGACAATGCCGTCGGAGAGGGTGACGCCGGCAGCGGCGTAGATTTCGGAATATTTGATGTCCGCAGTATCAGCCAAAAGCTGCACAGGTTGCGGCGTGATTTCCATGTACACCGCTGTGACGGTGGTGGCTTCGGTGAAAGTTGCTGTGCTGTCCTCATTGATTGCCAAAACTTTGCCATCAACATACCAACCCTTGAACACATAGCCCTCCATCTGGGCTACTGAGGGAATGGTGATTGTTTCTTCGCCCGACAAGATGTACACAAGAGTATCATTTGTCACGTTGGATCGCAAGGTGACTTCATATGTAGACTCGGCAGGGTCGTTGTGGGCCAAATATGCTTCATATCCCGCGCCTTTATACCCGACATAAACGGTGTACGCCCCGCTCTTGGGAGTGGGTAGAGTGCTGGTCGCTGCATATAGTGTCCCGTCGCTTGCCCTTCCCGTAGCGACGTCCGTTATCTCACTTCTATTGCGGTAAAACGTAGGATTTACAATATCCCCCTCAAAGGGATACTCCGGTGTGGCGGTCACGATGGTCGCAAGGAGAGGGGTGGTGCTCAAGTCTGTGTTCGCATCCTCTTCACTTACGTAGGCCGGCCATTTTGTTGAATCAATCGCCGTCAATCTTGCGTAATCCTCTGCGCTGTCCACAACAAAGAGCTCCATCGACTCGATGACCTTGACAAATTCCGCAGTGACGGTGTAGGTGCCGGGCTCTGTCATCGTAAAGTGGATATCTTCCTCCGCGCCATTCGGCGCTGTTACCTTAAGCGACCCCTCTTTAAGTGCATAACCCATATCCAGCATGACGTAGATCGTCACCTCTGTATTGGGCGTGTTCGTCTCTGTGACACTGGCCATGATTTCGCCTCCTGTTGTGTTCACAATCGAGACATTGTAGGTATAGGACGGCTGAGAACTACCGCCGCCACTGCTACTACCGCTGCCGCCTGAGGGTGTCTTGACCGATTCTCCGCCCTCGACCGCCTCGCCATCGACGCTTGTGCCGGTCACACCTTCGCCCACGTTGACCTGCGTGCCGGCGGTCTCAACCGAAACATCGTTGCCGTTGACGTTGACAGTGCCCACCGTACCCTTGCCGGTGATGATGCTGCCTGTGCCCTTTGCCTCGATGCGCGTAATCTCAGCACTCGCATCGACATCTACCGCCACATTAGCGGATTCTATCCACAGCGTGCCAATGGCGCTGGTGCCGGTCACGCTCAGCATGGTGCCATTTGCTTCTGAATCAGTGATGTAAACATTTTGAATCACAGCATCAACTAAGCGAACGGGCACACTGTGATCAATTGTGAGCGTAGTGAAGTTACCTTCGATGATGATTTCGTCTCTTCCGTCATCGATGTAAACCGCGTCAATGAAAGTGCCCGTCTGAGCGCTATCCCCCACAACAAGGCGCAACTCACCGTCCACCTTCATCAGCCTGACGACGGGACTACTCGTCGTGCCCTTGAAGTAGATGGAGTTGATGCCGCCACCACGGACGATGGTCTCACCCTCTACCGTGACGTCCTCCAGAGTAACTTCATCCTCGCCGACACCATCACCAATGATGAGGTTGCCGCTGATGGTCATGTTCTGCAACACAACGTCGGGGGTGTTGATCATCACAGAGCCGTCCACCGTTTCGCTATACGTGCCGGGCTCGCTGATGTAGAGGTCGACCAGATTGTCCATCACCACCGCAAAATCCTTGCGGCTGATATTATCTAATGGGTTAATCTTTCCGTCAGCTCCCTGCACATAGCCGCCCTCCACCATGGCTGCGATCGCACTTTGCGCCCAAGGTGCCACGTCGGACTTGTCGGAGAAGGCGTCCAAAGCGGCAGTGTCGTCCGCTTCTATGCCAAACACACGTGCCAGTACGACAAAGGCCTCCTGCCTCGTCACGGCATCGTCGGGGCGCATGAGACCGTCGCCGCCTACGAGCGCCTTCATATGTAGCGCCGCACCGAGGGAATCATAGTACCACTCGCCCTGCATGACATCGGGAAATTCGCCGAGATCTGCCATCTCGCTTGCGCCAAAGGCACGGACGACGATGGCGCCCAGCTGCGCACGGGTAAGGTTTTCTTCGGGCATCAAAAGCCCATCCGCTCCCGAGAGCAGGCCGTTGTCCACCGCATTTTGCATCGCTGTGGCTGAATAGTCACTTGGCATGTCAGAATAACTGTCTGCCATAGCCGTCACCGAGAGCATAAATGCCAGCATCAATGCGATAAAAAATGTTGATGTGATTTTTTTCATTGTGTTTTCCTCCCTTTTCTTTTGATAGATATCTTTATAATACCATAACTTGTATAAAAATGCAATGGCACAGCCACCGGTTCATGCAACGCTTTTATCCGATCACGCATTACGTTTTGGCAAGTGATATGGTATGCGGCTTCAATAGCAGACATTATACAAAAAGGAGAATTTTATGGACACAAAAACATTAATGATACGAATTCAAATGATAAAAGTGGGGCTACGAAAATTCTTTCGCAGCCCCTTAATCTAAAGTATCCTTCACCATAATTCAGCTGCCCCAATTTGCACATCAAGTGAAGAGCCGACACTCAGGAAATTGGGAAGCACTGTTCCTCCCCTGCTATGACATACTCAAATATCGGTATAAGTATGAGCTTGATCTTCCGGCATCCTTATTTTAAAACCTTTTTCGTTTAGTTGTACACAATTGTATCATAAGTTGCATTTTTTATCATATCCGGCAGTTATCGAATTAACTATTATGCTTCCCGTGCTCGCACCTCATAGTTTTAATTAACACTACTAAAATTGCTAATTTCAATATTGGTTTTATTAATGAATCTATTGCTTTGAAAATGATAGCGCCAACAGATTGTCTGTGCTTTTAAAGAAGGCGTTATTTGTAGCTCGTAATTTTCCTTGAATTTTCATGACTTTATCCTCTGATAGTATAGTGATTTTACTTTCAAAGTGGTTGTTTCTGCCATCATAGATTTTGCACACTCCACCATTTTTAATATGCTCAACTTTATTGGAGTTTGCAGCGGTTAGTGTGTAGTAAACTCCATCTTCTACGGGCATCCTGTCCAGTATTGCATTTCTCTTATCCATTTTCTGTTTTCTGTACCCCTTTTATTTTATATTATAATTACACATGTTAATACAAACGAATTTTGGTGTCAATTGCTTTATACCGGCAATCGCCTGTTCTGACTAAATGAATGTTTTGTTTGCGGCACCCCTATATGCTATCACTTCACTTCCCTACCGTCTCACTTTCGACGTTTTGTCGCTTAATGACATTGCGTCAGATGCTCCTTTATGTTAAACTAATAGAGATTATCCTTACACCCAATACATATATCTGGAGGCGCTTATGAAAAACACGAAAAAAATATTATCCATTACGCTCACCCTCTGCCTAATGGTTGCAGTTCTGCTGCCCATGACGGCACTGCCTGCACAGGCGGTAGGGGAAGCGTGGACAGGCGACACTGCCACAGCTTTTGCCGGTGGCACAGGCACGGAGGCTGACCCATTTCAAATCAGCACCGGGGCGGAGCTTGCCTTTTTGGCGAGCAGCGTAAACGGCGGTACTGACTATAACGGGCAGCACTTTAAACTCACGGGCGACATTGTGCTGAACGAGGGAACTCTCGATGATACGTCTAATCAATGGACACCGATAGGCTACTATGTTAGCCAAGCGGACTCAGCCTTTTTCGCCGGCAACTTTGACGGCGCGGGGTTTGAAATCAAGGGGCTGTATATCAATACAGATAAAAACTACCAAGGTCTATTTGGCGTGGTAGATGAAACCGGAACAGTGCAAAACCTTAACATCAGTGGCAGTGTGAGTGCGGCAAATTACGTCGGTGGTGTGGCGGGAAATAACTACGGCACGATAATTAACTGTACAAACAGCGCCACCATCAAAGCAAAATCCGCATATAACACTGCCGGCGGCGTGGCTGGGTATAACAGTGGCGCGGTCATAAACAGCACAAACAGCGCAACCGTTTCAGCAGAAGGCAATAATGCCTATGTCGGCGGCTTGGTGGGGATGAGTGAAGGCACGGTGACAAACAGCTACAACATCGGCGAGGTTAGCGGGGGTTCTAATGCCAATGTCGGTGGCTTGGTAGGGTGGAACAGCACTGACTCCACGGCGACAAACAGCTATTGGATGACCGACAAGGGCACAAGCGTTGGAGTCGGCGATAACGACAACACAGTCCAAAACATCGGCTCGTTTGACTCCGCAAGCTCAGAGATTACACTGACAGATGGCACGTCAAATCCCAATAATATTTCCCACGACAGCCTATTAGCCGCCCTAAATGCCGGCACGGCGGCGTATAACGACACAAGCCCTGCAATCCCGGCAGAAGAATGGATGCTCAAGACGGACGAAAACAAGGGATACCCCGTTTTCGCGACCTATTGGAGCGATTATGTGGCGACGGAAGAGCCGACACAAGTAGGCGATATTTATCAAATCGAAGATGCCGCTGACTTGGCGTGGATGGCGAGCATGGTCAACGCGCAGAACGCTACATACGGTAGCGCAAGCTACACCCTCACGAAGCCCATCGACCTCACAGGGCATATGTGGGAACCGATCGGCGGTGCCTTCAACCAATTCAATGGCACATTTGACGGAAAAGGCTTTGAAGTCAACGGCTTGCAGATAGACTCGACGGACTTGTACCTCGGTCTGTTCGGCTATGTAAACAATGACGGCGTGATTAAAAATCTCGGCGTTTCCGGTAATGTCACGAGTAGCGGTGAGGATGCATACGTCGGCGGCGTGGTGGGATACTCTTTAGGCGATATCATAGGCTGCAACAGCTCCGTCATAGTCACCGCCACCGGCAACAACTCACACGTCGGCGGCGTGGTGGGGCTTAACAATGGCATAGTCGCAAACAGCTACAGCAACGGAAATGTCACGGGCACTATCGGAAGCGACTTAGTGGTCGGCGGCGTGGTGGGGGATACCACAATCTACTCCATAATCATAAACAGCTACAACACCGGCACTGTCACAGGTAACGGAGATAACACATACGTCGGCGGCGTGGTGGGTAACAACTCCCAATATGCTGCAGTCATAAACAGCTACAACACCGGTACTGTCACAGGCACTAACGGAAACATGGCAGTCGTCGGCAGCGTGGTAGGGGTTAACACCGGCATAGCCGCAAACAACTACAACACCGGCGATGTTTCAGGCGAAAACATCGCATACGTCGGCGGCGTGGTGGGGATTAACGGAGGCACTGGCACCATCACAAACAACTACAACACCGGCACTGTTTCCGGCAACACCGGCTTAATAGTCGGCGGCGTGGTAGGTGAGAACCAAAACGAAAGCACGGTCACAAACAGCTATTTCCTCAAGACGGCAGACATCAACCCTGAAATAGACGCAGTTGGTACGAACAACGGAACGGTAACTAACGTGGGAACGTTCGCAAATGCAAGCTCAGCGATTACGATTGACATGACAATCGTTGGCAACACAGATGATGAGGATATCCCAAACGAGAATCTTTTCGGCGCCCTCAACACAGGGGCTCATGCGTGTAACAATAGTAACCTCGTGATCGTTGATCCCAACATAACCCTGTCAGTGATGGCAAAAGGCTGGGAGATAGTAGAGGAAGAAAACGACGGGTACCCGGTATTTAGAACCTACTGGAACGACTTTGCGGACGGTAGTGGAGTTGACTGGACTGCTACCTCCATTGAAATTACCACCCCGGAGCAGCTGGCGCATTTTGCGAGTTTGGTGAGCGGCGGCGACGACTTCTCAACGCAAACGGTTACCCTCGGCAACCCCATTTCTCTCGCAGGACACGAGTGGACGCCCATTGGCAATGAGAGTAACCGATTTGCCGGCACATTTGACGGTGCGGGGCATGAAATAACTAATCTTTTCATCGACTCGGCGGAGACAATGGTCGGTCTTTTCCGCTATGTAAACGCTGGCGGCGTGATAAAAAATCTCGGCGTTTCCGGTAATGTCACGAGTAGCGGTGAGGATGCATACGTCGGCGGCGTGGTGGGATACTCTTTAGGCGATATCATAGGCTGCAACAGCTCCGTCATAGTCACCGCCACCGGCAACAACTCACACGTCGGCGGCGTGGTGGCGTATAACGCCACTTACGGCAAGATCATAAACAGCTACAACACCGGCACTGTCACAGGTAACGGAGATAACACATACGTCGGCGGCGTGGCGGGACGTAATATTTCTAGCACGGTCACTAACAGTTACAACACAGGCGATGTCACAGGCAATGCCACCGACGCAAGCTCATACGTCGGCGGCGTGGCTGGGGTAAACATTTTAGGAAGTGTTAGAAACTGCTACAATATAGGCGATGTCACCGGTAGCGGTTCAAATGTCGGCGGCGTGGTTGGGTATAGCGATAGCACTCGCGCTACGATCACGAACAGCTATTTCCTAAAGACGGCAGACATCAACGCTGAAATAGGCGCAGTTGGCACGGACAACGGAACGGTAACTAACGTGGGAACGTTCGCAAATGCAAGCTCAGCGATTACGATTGACATGACAATCGTTGGCAACACAGATAATGATGATATCCCGAACGAGAGCCTCCTCGCCGCTCTCAACGGCGGCGCGGATTACTATAACGCAACGACGATGAATTCACCCGCTGACTATTGGAAGGTCGGAAATCCCTACCCGGTGTTTGGCAAAAAGGCCATTATTAGCGATGATTTCACAGTAACAAGCAGCACATACGGTGACACCCTGCCCATGGCAACACTTAATGATACAGAAAACCTCTACGGTGAAGTGCTGAGCACCACCTATGTGCATAATGGCGTAGAGCTGACTAACAGGAGCGATGCCGGAACCTACACAGGCACAGTGGTCACCGTAGAAACGGCGACACATAAGGGCGTGAAAACGATTGACTTTACCATTGAGCAAAAAGAAGTCAGTATCACTTGGAGCGATACCTCCCTTGTCTTTAACGGCAAACGTCAAAGACCCACAGCTACTCTCTCGGGTGTATTGGAGGGAGATTATGTGACACCGGCCTATTCCGCCAGAGAGCATGATGTTACTCAGAGCCCCATTGTTATCAGCATTGATTATCTCGAAGGCGATGATAGGAGTAACTACAAGCCCCCCAGCGATGGCTCACAATCAACCAACTTTACTATCACCCAAGCACCAGCGTCGGGAAATCTTCTCATTAAGTTGAATACCGACAACGGCACCGTAGGCACGGTGGACGTGGGAGATGTGTTGGAAGTCGACCGACCCAACAATGGCGCTTTCAATGGTGTGCTACCCGTAAGTGGTATAGAATGGGGCAGCGCCACCTATCAGTGGAAACGTGATGGCGTAGCCATTTCCGGCGCAAACACAGCAACCTACACCTTGGTTGCGGATGACAGTGACAAAGCAATCACCTGCACGGTCACCTTCGACGGAAATCTTACGGGCGAGCTAACGAGCAACGGCTTAACGGTGGGACAAAAACAGTTGAGCGGCACTGTGGATATCAGCAGTGATGACGGGCAAAATGTGGCCACATATGACGATACGCTCACGTTGGACATGACCGGCGTGACCACTGCTGACCTTGGTGAAAACTACACAATACAGTGGCTTCGTGACGGTGTTGCAATAGATGGAGCAATCGAAACTACTTACACCACCGACCGTGACGATGTGTTCACGAATATTTCGGTGAAGATAAGCGGTAAGGGAGAGTATACTGGCTCACTTCTCTCCAATGATACCTTTATCAATCCCGACACACCCGATGTGACTGCAATAAAAGCGACGGCGGGTGATAGCAAAATCACCCTTAGTTGGACTTTGCTTTTTGACGGAGGCGCACCGTTAATGGACTATTTGCTGATCTACGCCAAAACAAGTGAATGGAAGGACGATTATATTTCAAATGACTGGCTACAGATTGCTCCGGACAAGACCTCCTATGAACTGACGAATCTGGAAAACGGCACGGAATATACCATGATGCTGTTTGCACGCCATGGTACTGAGGGTGGAGGTACCTTGTCCAATATTGTCACCGCAACACCGGCAGTCCCTGTTTCCACAGGCGGTGGCGGCGGTGGCGTAGGTGGTGTTGCAACAGCACCCGACAACACTGTTGACTCCGAGGAAACCCTCACGGCTGACAATTTCAAAGAGCTTGCAGAGAGTGGAGATAGCCTGACCGTCAACGGTGACGATGAAATTGAAGCCGAGTTCGACACAGCGGCGTTGGATGCAATCTTAGACGAAGCCGAGGGCAAAACAGTTGAGTTCATTGCAAAAGAGGCTGACCCCGCTGATGTAAATGATGCACAGAAAGTTGTAGTGGGCGATAACCTCGTACTTGACTTACAAGTGCTCG
>CAYIYZ010000001.1:0-458538 GCA_964367935.1 uncultured Oscillospiraceae bacterium | reverse complement strand
ATTTATCCTACGAACGAGAAGCATTTTTCTCTACACTTGATGAAAACTTTAGGCTTACATTTGACTTTAATATAAAAGCAAGAGATAGCGAAGTTTCACTTTATAGCAGTGATAACGATATGGAGGTTTTATCGAATGAGTTTGTTTTGCTTGAAGTTAAAACGGTTATGGGCCTACCCAATTGGTTTTTAGAATTTTTAAGCAAAAACCGCATCTATAAAACTTCATTTTCAAAGTATGGAACGGCATATATGACATATTTTATGCCACAATTTGTAAGCAGCTTAGGGAGGGTTTGAAATGTTTAATGAATTTTTTAGCAGTGTTTTCGACGCAACTGCCTCGACGAATATAAATGTCACGGATTTTATCCTGTGTTTGGCGGTATCCATTGTTCTGGGCCTGTTTATGGCTAAAATGTACGCTTATAAAACCAAGTGTACAGAAAGCTTTGTTGTGACGCTCGCATTACTCCCACTTGCGGTGGCTATGGTCATCATTATGGTAAACGGAAATATCGGAGCGGGTGTTGCCGTAGCAGGTGCGTTTAGTCTTGTGAGGTTTCGTTCGGTGCCCGGCACGGCAAAGGAGATAGTCGCAATTTTCACGGCTATGTGTACCGGGCTGACCGTCGGCATGGGTTATATAGCCTTTGCGGCGCTGTTTTCCGTCATCGCCTGTGTGTTTGCGCTTTTCTTAAACATAACAAATTTCGGTGAGGATAGAAACAGCGCAAGTCGCACACTGCAAATCACCATTCCCGAAAGTCTTAACTATACTGATGTGTTTGACGACATTTTCGCAAACTTTACAAAGGAAGCGAAACTGCTATCGGCTAAAACCACAAACATGGGTAGTTTATTTAAGCTAAGCTATAAAATTGAGCTTAGCGATGCAACTAAAGAAAAACAGTTTATTGATGAACTAAGATGTCGAAACGGCAATCTTGAAATTATTATAACCAAGCAAGAAATACTACCAAATGTGCTGTAACATGGTCGGAGGTAACTATGAATAATGTAGCTATTATCATACCAGCATACCAGCCTAACATTAAATTAATAGAAATGATCGTAGAGCTAAAGAAAAATGATTTTAGCAGCATAATTATTGTAGATGATGGAAGTGATGACTCTTGTGCGTACATATTCACAAAAGCCAAGGAACTCGGTTGCTTTGTTATAAAACATCATAAAAACAAAGGAAAAGGTGAAGCTTTAAAAACAGGAATTAAATTTGCTGTCGACAACTTAAAATTCCAAAACGGAATTGTAACAGTAGATGCTGATGGACAACATAGTGTAAAGGATATTATTAAAGTGACACAAGCTTTAATAGCAAAACCTCATATGCTTATACTTGGTACTCGTGATTTTATGACAAAAAAAGTGCCATTTAAAAGTTGTTTTGGAAATAAAATAACCTCTTTTGTGTTTAAATCCACCACTGGAATAGAGTGCAAAGACACACAAACAGGACTTCGTGGAATACCTGCAAATCTTATAGATGCTGCTTTGCAAATGGAGGGTTCACGGTATGAATATGAGTATAATTTTCTCCTTGAAGCAGTGAAACAAACTGAAATTCACACAGTGGAGATTGAAACAATATATTTTGATAACAACAATCAGTCACATTTTCGCCCTTTTCGTGACTCTATGTTAATATATAAGCGACCCATAAAATTCATTGCAAGTTCTTTTGTAGGGTTTTTAACAGATATTGTTTTGTTCACTATGATTTCTATGCTATTGTCATTATATTCTTTAGAAAATATAATAATAGCAACGGTAATAGCTCGAACAATATCAGGTCTTGTAAATTATATCATCAATAAAAACTCTGTTTTCGGGTTAAAAGGTAATACTGCGACCAGCATGGTAAAATATTTTTCTCTATTTTTATTTATAATGGGTGCAAGTGCAGTTGGAACTATGGGGACCAACCTATTACTTGAAAATTCTGTACTGTCCAAAATTATTGTTGACATAGCCTTGTTTTTCTTTAGCTACATTATGCAGAAAAATTGGGTTTTTGTAAATAAGATGAGCAAAAGACAAATATCAAAAGTATGGATAGCCTGTGCTACTTTGTTTTTCATAGGGTATGTTAGCTTTACATTGCTTGATAGATTTGTTATAGCTCAAAATGTAGTTTCTTTAGATGATATAGAGTTAAATCAGCATACCGAGCAAAATCTCCCCGTCGAGGAGGAAAGTGGCGTAAGTGATGAACCGCAAAACGACTATGATACTTCAAACGAAGATGTTTTAGAGGAAAGCGAGCCGATTTTTGCCGAGCCTGTTATAACTGAAACCTCGTATATTGATGAAAATATAGAAGTTACATTAAATACAATTAGAGAATATGATACGGATATCTATATAGCCGAGATTATTATTAGTGACAGTTCACTACTACAAGCAGGTCTTGCGGAAAATTCATTTGGAACAAATGTAGAAGAAAAAACTTCAGTTATCGCTGAGGAAAATGATGCAATTATCGCCATAAACGGAGATTATTATGGCTTTAGAGATTATGGTTATGTTATGCGAAATGGATATCTTTACAGAGATATTAAAGCACCTGAGGGCAATGAGGATTTAGTTATATTTGAAGATGGCAATATGCAGATAATAGACGAGGGCAATGTTTTGGCAGAAGAACTTGTAGAGCTTGGTGCAGTACAGATTTTTTCCTTTGGTCCGGGTCTTATATCTGGCGGTGAAATCACAGTAACTGAACAAAGCAAGGTGGAGCGTGAGGACGCAAGCAATCCTCGAACTGCAATAGCGATGATAGAACCAAATCACTATATCTTTATGACAGCCGATGGTAGAACTGAAATCAGCGAGGGTTTATCGCTATATGAAATGGCGATGGTGCTGTCACAGTATGACTGTGAAGTTGCCTATAATTTAGACGGTGGTGGTTCGGCTACGATGGTGTTTATGGGTGAAGTAGTAAATAATCCCACAACAAATGGTAGGGACTTTAGAGAAAGGAGTGTGAGCGATATTGTCTATATTGGAAAATAGAAAAAAGATACAAGCATATTATTTTAACAAATGGATAAAGCCTTATTTTTTTATAGCTTTGTTTTGTCTGCTATTTTCATTTATATATTCTCAGTTTTCCCACGGAGTGAGCTCACCTCATATGACATATCTTTTTCTATACCCCTTGATTTTAGGAGGTTTGGTAGGGATATCTCTTTACTGCTTTGAGAAAACGAGAAAAAATTATTTTTGGTCATCACACCTTTACCACACGGGTGTTGTAGCACTCATTTTAGGTTCATTATTACGAGGTGTGTTTGATATTGCAGGGACAGCTTCTATATACCAAACCGCACTAACGATAGGTGGAGCAGTTATGTTGTTTTGCGGTACTATCAGTTATGCAATTTGCAAAATAAAGCAGTTAATATAATAAAAAAATTATTAGAAAAGAGGATACTTTATGAAAAGGATTTTATTAATAGCAATATCACTATCAGTGCTTATATTAAGCGGTTGCGCCCAAAATAACGATGGAATAAGTGAAACCGGAGTTTTGGACGATGATATATCAAGTGGGTCTGAGCATACGGACAACGGAAACAGTGATAGCGTTGTTTTTCCAGAGGTGGATTTAGAAGATGAGATAAGCGCAACTCCTGAAGTTATAAACGACGATGAAGTTGTTATCACAAGTAGTGGAACCTATGAGTTTAGTGGTGACTATGTGGGCATAACAGTGAATGTAGACAAGGATATCGATGAAGGCACGGTTTACCTTGTACTAAATAATGCGAATATTGAAAGCCAAACAAGCACACCTATCAATATTATTGAAGCTAAAGATGTTGTAATTGTTCTTAATGGCGAAAATAGTGTAACTCAAGGCGAAATAATCACAACTGATGAAGAGTTTCCATCTGCTGCTATATACTCAAAGGCAGACACTGTTATAACAGGAGAAGGTAGTTTGATTGTAAGTACATTATACATGGATGGAATTAACAGCCGTGATGACCTTGTTATTGAGGGCGGAAACATTACTGTAAATGCAGTTGAACATGGCATAGAAGGCAAGGACTTGCTTGCGATAGATAACGCAAATATAAATGTTACCTCCGGCAGAGATGGTATTAGAACTTCTAATGATGAGGATTTAGAAAAAGGTAATCTTATAATTACAAGCGGCAATATTATAATTAATGCACAACATGATGGAATTGTCGCAGAGCAAACTCTACAAATTGATGGTGGCAGTTTTGATATTACTACAGGCGGTGGATTTGTGGAAGTGCTAAATGAAATCACAAGAGGCGAAGGCTCAAGCGGTGTTTCGGCAACAGATTTGCTTGAAGATAGTATGCGTAGCTTAAAAGGAACAAATATTATAATAAACGACGGCGAATTTGTATTAAATTCCTATGAAGATACCGTTCACGCAAACGGAGTTTTGACAATAAACGGAGGGAGTTTTGACATTATATCAGGCGATGATGCACTTCATGCTGATACAGACTTAGTGATAAACAACGGTGAAATCTTAGTGCAAAATGGCTATGAGGGAATTGAGGGTGAAACTGTTACAATTAACGGTGGAGATATAAACGTTACTGTTTTAGATGATGCTGTAAATGCAAATAGTGATACGGGTTTTGTGAAATTCACAGGAGGTACAATTTATTTAAAATGTAGCGGTGACGGTATTGACTCAAACGGCGACTTGATTATAGAAGGTGGAGATATCGTTATTGATGTAGATGCTATTTATTCAGGCGGTGACGGTGAAATAGATGTAACCGGAACATATAGCATATCAGGTGGTAGTATAGTCGATGAAAATGGGAATGAGTTATCCCCTAACACCTCCGGTAATAATCAAGGAGGTGGAGTGATGCCACCAAATAACAATCAAGGAGGCGGCATGATGCCAAATAACAACCAAGGTAGTGGCCGACCAAGGGGGTAGACAAATAGCAGATATACGCAACTGTAATGGTGTCCTTATGATAATGCAAAAAGTCAGCACGTTGAATTGTGCTGACTTTTTCTTGTATTCAGTTCGATTAACCCCATGGTCAGTATGTTTCTTTGCAGGTAGTCGTATTTAGGTGCGCCCCTTTTTCTATAACAGTGTAGTCACTAATAACAATCCCAAGAATAATAAAGAAACGCCTATAGCTGAGAGAAACACGCCCATCCTTACGGCAAAGCCGAGTATCGCCTTAATGTTAATCGTCGCAGTGCTGACATCTCCCCTGTCTATCCTCACATTAACGATATCGCCTACGGCGAAGCGCTTCCCGTTTGCCCTCTTTCCTCTCTTTCGTCTGCGCACACCGATCTCTGTCTGCACGCTATGTTCTGCGCCCCTATACATAAACCGGACTACGGGGTGATACGAGTAAGATGTGCCCTCTGCTGAGCGATCGGCAACTTCCACTATGTCCGTAATCGTCCCGACGACCACTTCACAGCTCTCCGTTTTCAGCCTTTGATACCCCTTCAAAAAACGAAGACCTACCTTCAAACTGAAAAATCCCATTAATAAAGTCACGAGCGGCACTAAAAACATATCATCCCACCCCTTTCCTTAGCTACAGCTTTAGTTTAACATTTTACATAACTAATTGCAAGGCATCTGCTAAGCGCTCTTGCCCCGAAGCCAGTCTTCATTGAACCTGTCCCGAAACTCGTCAAGCACGTCTTCAAACCTCGTTAAGCCTTGGGCTCCGACCCTCTTGGAAAAGGCTATTGAATTTTTCGTAGCCAAAGCTGACCAAAAATAAAGCAGCATTTTGTCAGCGCTGAGCCTGTTCATCCTGCCTATCGTTAGCCTAATACCGCTTTTAATATTCGCCGATGCCGTCTTTGAGGCAAGCGTCGGATCAAACACATTCTCGTGCAGATACTGCATTAATTCCTGTTCTTTTGTCATTTTAAATCTCCCTATATTTTTTCATACCACATTACATTCGAACTGTCTTTTTTTAATTTTGATACATTGCTTATCGCACCACTGTCAACACGCCCGTAAAATGTTTTGCCTAAATTTAGCTTAACGCCCTTGCTTATAGGCTCCCATTCCACCCCAAATAACGCTTTGACGTTAAACTTCGTGCCGCTCGGCAGAGCCTCCACCTTTTCAATCAAACTATTGTAATGTGCGCCGAAGTTATCCTCTTTCAGCACCTTCGCCTTAATATAGAGCGGAACAGTTAATCCCAGCTCATTAGCCTCAGCCTCCAATTGACGGTATTCCTCCTCGGCAAACAAAAGCTGAACATTGATTTTTGCCATCACTGAATTCCTCCTGTTTAATATGTCTGTGTCTCTGATTAATAATATACATCAGAGACAAGCTCTTGTCAACCCTTTTTTTCTGAATAATATTATATTTCAGAAGTTTCTTGCACATACACGTAAGTGCCCCTATACTTACGAGCGGCTCCAAAGTCCATATTTTATCTTATTAAGATAAAATATGCTATTTACATATCCATATAAGCCATTGTATAATGTCTTATATGGATAGAGTTATACTACATTCGGATTTGAATGCCTGTTATGCAAATATAGAGCTTTTATACGCGCCGCAGTTTGCGGGGCGTCCTTTAGTCGTGTGTGGCGACGAGGAGAACAGGCACGGTATCGTGCTGTCCAAGACGGCTGAAACGAAACCCTACGGTATAAAGACCGGTATGAGCCTGTTCGAGGCACGGCGCTTATGCCCCGAGCTCGTTGAAGTTCCGCCGAACTTTACTCGCTATGTGAACTACTCACGTGCGGTGAGCGCCATATATCTGCGCTATACAGATAGGTGCGAGCCCTTCGGCATAGACGAGAGCTGGTTGGATTTAACCGGCTGTGTGACCGTGAAGGACGGCGAGAGCGCCGCACACGACATACGTCGTGCCGTAAAAAATGAGCTGGGACTGACTGTCAGCGTGGGTGTGTCTTGGAACAAAGTCTTTGCAAAACTCGGTTCAGACTATAAAAAGCCCGATGCGGTTACGGTCATAAACAGAGAAAATCATAAACGTTTGGTCTGGCCCTTGCCTGTGTCAGAACTTATAATGGTCGGGCCTAAGACGACGAAAAAGCTTGCGGCGCTCGGCATATACACTATAGGCGAGCTTGCTTGCGCGGACGAGAGCCTACTTAAATTGCGTTTGGGCAAGCATGGCGAGATGGTTCACCGCTACGCCCGAGGTGCAGACAATGCGCCCGTGCTGAGAAAGGCAGAGCAGCCACGTGAAAAGTCCATAGGCAATGGCACGACCTGCCCACGTGACATACATTCTTTACAGGAGGCGATACCCACGCTCATGAGCCTTGCTGAAAGTGTCGGTGCAAGGCTACGTAAGGCGAATTTCTTGGCGAACACATTCACCCTTGATATAAAGGATAAGAACTTATTCACTCGCAGTCACGGGCGTCGACTACACCTGCCCACACACAGTACTCAGGACATTTTCGACATTGCTCTCGATCTACTCCGTGAGGCACACACTTGGAATGTGCCTTTACGCGCGCTCTCCTTGCGTGCCGAACAGCTTGAAAGCTCGCTCTTACCCGAACAGCTCAACATGTTTTGTGATCAGGAACGCAGTGACGCTAGGCGCAGTTTAGACCGTGCCATGGACAATATAAGATCGAAATACGGTAAGGCGTCAGTTCTGCGCGGCTCTGTATTCGAGACACCCGACATGGCCTTGCCTTTAGGGCAGGAGGAATACAGTTTTCTCCGGCGATAGAAAGTTGGTGCTGAAACTTAGACATTTTCATTATATTTTATGTAAAAAGAGTCAAAAATGTATTGACCGCAAGGCATGTATGTGATATACTCATCGATACCTGTCGGTCGGACAGGCCGATTTTTCGTGCAAAAGTACCGACCAATACAGGGAGGCAATGTCGCAGGCGTTTTGCGCTGAGAGCGTTGTTGCGTACGAAAGTACGTGGGACGAGCTCCGTGCGGGGCAGTCGAGCGACAAATAATAATAGGAGGTGCCGAATACATGGCTGCTGATGCAAGAATCAAAGTAGTACTGAGGTGCAGCGACTGCAAGGAGCGTAATTACTTCACTAAGAAGAACAAGAAGAACACTCCCGACAGGCTGGAGAGGAAAAAGTATTGTTGGCGTTGTAGGACACACACTGTCCACAACGAAACGAAGTAGAGCTGAGGAGAGGAATTTTATGGCAGACGATAACAAGAAAGCGGCTCCCGCAAAAACTTCTACCGAGGCGGTTAAGAAAACCGAGGAGAAGCTCACATTAGGTAAGCGCATAGCAAAATGGTTTCGTGAGATGAAGACCGAGGTCAAGAAAGTCTTATGGCCCACTCGTGCACAGGTGGTTACAAACACCGCTATAGCACTGGGAGTAATGGGCGCTGCTGCTTTAGTGCTTTGGGGCTTCGATCAGATCGCAACCCTTGGCGTGAGCACTCTGCTCGACTTGGTGGGTTAAATGACGGACGTTAAATGGTATGTGGTGCACACATACTCCGGCTATGAGAACGCCGTTGCGGCCGCTGTGATGAAGGCGGCTGAGAACCGTAAGATGACGGACTTGATCCACGAGGTCAATATCCCCATGGAGACGGTTACGGAACGTACGGATTCCGGAGAAAAAACTTATGAACGCAAGACCTTCCCGGGCTATGTGCTCGTGAAGATGATTATGACGGACGAGAGCTGGCATTTAGTACGTAATGTGCGTGGCTCGACCGGCTTTGTCGGTAGCGCAGGCAAGCCCATCCCGCTTACCGAGCAGGAGATCATAGAAATGGGCGTGGAGCGTCACGAAACTCTATTGGAGTTTGCGGTGGGCGACACTGTTAAGGTCACAGACGGACCATTGGACGGTTTCTTGGGTACTATCGAAGAGCTCGACCCCGAGAAGGACAGGGTGCGTGTTGTGGTTTCCATGTTCGGGCGTGAGACGCCCGTTGATTTGGAGCTCGATCAGATCGAGTCTGCAAATTAACAGATTAATTATTGAAAGAGGTGCTCTAACTTGGCACAGAAAATTGTAGGATATGTTAGATTCCAGGTACCCGCAGGTAAGGCAACACCCGCGCCGCCCGTAGGTCCCGCGCTCGGTCAGTACGGCATTAACATAGGCCAGTTTACTAAAGACTTTAACGAGCGCACAAAGAATGACATGGGTATGATGATCCCCGTAGTCATCACGGTCTATGCTGACCGTAGCTTTTCGTTCATCACAAAGACACCCCCTGCCGCTCTGCTCATAAAGAAGGCTTGCGGTATCGAGAGTGGTTCGGGCGTACCCCAGAAGGATAAGGTTGCCACCATTTCTCAGGAGGACTTGCGCAAGATAGCCGAGCAGAAGATGCCCGACCTAAACTGCACAAGTGTAGAGTCTGCAATGTCCATGATCGCCGGCACTTGCCGTAGCATGGGCGTACTCATAGGCGAGTAATCAGCTGTTGGGGCGGTGTTGACCGCCTACGTGGGAGGATTAAGCTCCGAAAAACCACAAAATTAGGAGGAACGTAAATTGTTCAGAGGTAAAAATTATAAAGAGAGCGAGAAGCTCATAGATAAGCAGGCTCTGTATGTGCCCGCAGAGGCATTCGATTTGGTTTGCAAGGCGAGCCGTGCAAAGTTCGACGAGACAGTTGAGCTACACGTAAAGCTCGGCGTTGACTCACGTCACGCTGACCAGCAGGTAAGAGGCGCTATCGTGCTACCGCACGGTACCGGTAAGACTGCTCGTGTTCTGGTATTCTGTAAGCCGGAGCGTGAGGAGGAGGCCAAGGAGGCAGGCGCTGATTTCTACGGTGGTGCTGAGCTCATGCAGAAGATTCAGTCCGAGAACTGGTTTGACTTCGACGTCGTTATTGCGACACCCGACATGATGGGTACCGTCGGTCGTCTCGGTAAGGTGCTTGGCCCTAAGGGTCTTATGCCCTCACCCAAGGCCGGCACTGTCACACCGAACATCGCTCAGGCTGTAAACGAAGTTAAGGCCGGTAAGATTGAGTATCGTCTTGACAAGACAAACATCATCCACTGCCCGATAGGCAAGGTGAGTTTCGGCGCTGAGAAGCTTGCTGATAACTACAATGCACTCATTTCAGCTATCATCAAGGCTAAGCCCGCTGCGGCTAAGGGTCAGTACATCAAAAGCTGTGTAACCGCTTCCACGATGGGCCCCGGCGTTAAGATCAACGCTCAGAAGCAGATCTAGTTGCGATTATAAAACGGACGGAGCTAAAGCTCCGTCCGTTTTCGCATTAAGTATGAACTAAGCGCATATAAAACCCCCGACGCAATTGCGTCGGGGGTTTTATCATTTCTTTTTAGCCCACTCCGAAGGGGAGAACCGACAGTGCAATCTGGTTGAAGTCATCGTCATCGATGTCGTATACTTCACCAACTAATTCCACATGTACATTGACCTCTATAGGATCACCGTAGGTGGGTGCTGCTATATTCGCCTCAAGTGCATCCAAAAGCATAGCTGTATATGCTTCCTCACGATCCTGCGTCGTGTCATATGTGCCGTTTATGTAATCGTCAAGCATAGCATCGAGCAGCTCTGTTGTCACTGTGTCAATCAAAACGTTTGAAGGTGTTACAGTTACAGGTACCAAGAATCCGTCACCGTTTTCCTGTGCCTCGCCTACTACATAGTCAGAAGTTTTGTATGCAGCTTCCAGTAGGTCACGTGCTCTCTGTATCGTTTCCTCTGTCAAATCCTCTTCATACACTGTTGTCATGTCGAACAGATAGTCCTTATCCATTTCCAAAGAATCGTAGAAGAATGCTTCCATGTCCTCTAATGTGTACTCACCGTCATAAGCTTCTAAGTACTCATCCGGGTTTGCATTGATTATCGCAGAATCAAGCTCCCACTGTACATACTGCTGTGCGTCAAAGCCGCCTCCGCAAGCTGCTAAGGTAAGAACCATAAGTGCCGTAAGTGCTAATACTGTTACTTTTCTAATTGTCTTTTTCATTACTATTTCCCCTTTTCTGAATATTATAAAAGAGCGCCAATTTCTCGACGCTCCTCTATTGCAATTACTTCATGCCAAACTTTCTGTTGAACTTATCCACACGACCGCTCGTATCTATAAGCTTCTGCTTGCCCGTGTAAAACGGGTGGCACTTCGAACAGATTTCGACCGAAATAGTCTCCCTAGTGGAGCCTGTCTCAAATTTGTTACCGCAAGCGCACTTGACCGGTGTCTTGTGGTATGTGGGGTGTATGCCTTCTCTCATTACTTTTCACCTCTTATATTACTGCCTTGAGCATGACTTAATCATGGTTACAAGACGCATAGGTAACTATAGCACACAAACATCAAATTTGCAACAACTAAATATACAGTATATCAAAAAGAATAACCTAATTCATCGCCGTAAGGCAATATCCGTTCATACACACAGAAGCAGTAATGCACGCCGTTTTCACTACAAAGACGCTCGCCCTTTTCCGTGCACCTCCACTCACTCGACTCATCCAAATTCGGTAAAAACACATCCGACTTAGGCATAGCCTCCACTTTCGTTACGTATATCCGATCCAGTCCCGGTAACATCGCATTATACAAACTCGCTCCGCCCACCACAAACACTCGCTCGTATTTACTCGCCTCCATCAAAGCTGATGCAAGCGAATACGCTGTAAAGGCGCCCTCTATCTCCGCTTTTGAGCGTGTGAGCACTATATTGTGTCTATTAGCTAAGGGCTTGCCGTTCGGGAAGTCTTCCATAGTCTTACGACCCACTATTATAGCCGCACCCTTTGTCAAATTCGCAAAATGTCGCCTATCCTCACTTACGACCACAGGCTGTGTGCCCTCACACCCCAAGCCCCAGTCGGAGTAGACCGCCACTATCGCTTCTAAAGCTTTATACTCCATGTAATCTCTCCTATCGTTTATTACATTTTATTTAGTGAAAAATTGCGATATGTCTACGCCATGATTCAATTTCCGCCTATGGCGACACAATAATCCTTCACTATTCACTCGTTACTCCGCTACGGGTATCTTCTCACTAAACTCCGTATATTCATAACCCTCTAAACGAAAACTGTCCTTCGTAAAAGCGTAAAAGTCGCTCACACTCTCGTCTACCCTGAGCTGTGCCGAACCTTTCACAGGATTTTGCAATATGCGCTCCACCATAGGCACATGCCTGTCATATATATGTGCATCCGCTATTACATGCATAAATTCGCCGACCTTAAGGCCCGAGACCTGCGCCAGCATATGCGTCAACGCCGCATACTGGCACACATTCCAGTTATTTGCCGTCAACATATCCTGACTGCGCTGATTTAATATCGCATTCAAGGTATCTCCCGACACATTAAAAGTCATAGAATACGCACAAGGGTACAAGGCCATCTCATGCAAGTCCGCAAAGTTATATATATTTGTCATCATACGCCGTGAATGTCTGTTATTTTTGAGGTCATATAGCAGTCTGTCAACCTGATCGAACTCACCCTCGGCATACTTGTGCTTCACGCCGAGCTGATAACCGTACGCCTTGCCTATACTGCCCTCATCGTCCGCCCACTGATCCCAGACCTTGCTGCCCAAGTCTTTTATATTATTCGACTTCTTCTGCCATATCCATAAAAGCTCGTCCACAGCCGATTTCCAAAATGTACGCCTGAGTGTCAGTATAGGAAATTCTTCCGTAAGGTCATAGCGATTGACTAGGCCAAAGCGCTTTACAGTATGTGCCGCCTCCCCGTCCGACCACCTCGGTCGCACTGGCAGTCCCCTATCCCACACGCCTTTATCTAAGATATCTCTGCAATTTTCTATGAAAATTTCATCCGCACGACTCATACATAATCACCTCACCACAATATTTCACCATTATACAACAGTATAGCACCGTGAGCAAGTAAAAGTAAGGGCCACGCGTGTGATATTAAAGTGATAAACAAGTCAAAAAACGCACTAAAAAACTTGATTTTAATTTGTATAAAATTTGTCTTTTAATATGATCGACACTGATGTATAATAAACTTTGTACTAAAGTACGGGTAAAAAAATATAGGGAGGTACAATATGAAAAACACGAAGAAACTGCTTTCGTTAATGTTGGTTGTCGCAATGGTATTTTCACTGGGCATGACAGCATTTGCGGAAGAAGCACCGACAACGACGGAGCCGACTGACACAAGCATGGAGGATACATTTGTCATCCTGCACACGAACGACATCCACGGTGCTGTGGAGACCTACGCTTATGTAGCGGCATTAAAGGCTGACTACGAAGCTAAGGGCGCAGAAGTTGTGGTAATGGACGCAGGTGACTACCTACAGGGCACAATCTACGTAAACGAGTCCATGGGTGAAGAGGCTATGCGCCTCATGAACGCTGTTGGCTACGGATATTCTGCTCTCGGTAACCACGAGCTGGATTACGGTTACGAGAACATCTCTACCGTGCTTGCATCAGCTACATACCGCACCTTAGCGGCAGGCGTTACATACGAAGGCGAAGCTGCATTCGATGAGTACACTTACTTCTCCACCACAAATGGTGTGAAGATTGGCCTTTTCGGACTGGCTACTCCCGAGACTATGACAAAAGCACACCCTGACAAGATTAAGGGACTTTACTTCCCCGCAGGTGACGAGCTTGTCGCCGCTGCAGAGGAGCAGGTCACTATGCTTGAGGCTGAGGGCTGTGATGTTATCATCGCATTAGGTCACTTGGGCGTAGACCCCGCATCCGCACCTAACAGATCCACTGATGTTCTCGCCGGTGTTGACGGCATTGACCTTTTCATCGACGGACACTCCCACACTGTAATCGACGGCATGGCAAACGACTACGAGACAAACGGCGCAGTTCTTGTATCTACAGGTTCAAGCGGCGATAACGTCGGTGTTGTCATGATAGACGCTGAAGGCATGATCACCACCGAGCTCGTTGAGATCGGCGACGAGAGCGTATCCGATGAGGCTGTTGCCGCTATGACAGCTGAGTTGATGGCAGGCGTAGACGCTGAGTTTGAAAAGGTATTCGCAACGACAGAAGTACTTTTAAACGGCGAGCGTGACCCCGGTCTGCGCACCATGCCCACAAACCTCGGCTCACTCATAGCTGACGCTATGGTATGGGCAGCAGAAGAGAGTGGCAACCCCGTTGACGCCGCTATAACAAACGGTGGTGGTATCCGTGCTACTATCGAGGCAGGCGAAGTGACGATGAAGGACATCAACACTGTATTGCCCTTCGGCAACGCTTTGACAACTAAGGTAGTCACAGGTGCTGAGCTACTCGAGGCTATAGAGGCAGCAACTCAGACAACTCCTGCAGCTATAGGCGCTTTCCCCCAGATGAGCGGCATAGTAATGACGCTTGACACAACTGTTCCTTATGAGAACGGTGAGATGTACCCCGACTCCACCTACTACGCACCGGCAATGCCCGGCGCACGTGTAACAATCACGATGGTAGGCGACAAGGAGTTTAGCCTTGACGGCACTTACACTGTAGCAACAAATGACTTCCTCTCCGCAGGTGGTGACACCTACGGTGCATTTGCAAGGGGCGAGTCCTTTAACACCAGCATTCCTCTGGATCTAGCAGTTATAGACTACGTTGAGCAGGTTCTTGAGGGCGTTATCACAGCCGAGATGTACGGTGAGGCAAATGATGAGATGACTATAGTCACACTTCAGGACAGCTTTTCCGATATCGCTCTTGACGGTTGGTACTACAACGCAGTTGCTTACTCCTATGACGCTGAACTCGTAATGGGTATGGGCGACGGCACTTTCGGTGTTGACGGCCAGATGACAGTTGCACAGTACTTGACGGTTCTTTACCGCATGTATGAAGTATACGGCGTTGAGATGGACATGAGCTACGAGACCACCGGTGACAACTGGATGGAAGCTGCTCAGAACATGTTCGACAACGAAATGACCGATGAGGAACTCATGATGCCCATAAGCCGTGAGATGATGGCTTACTATGGTGCTATGTTCATGCAGGAAGTCGCTACCGCTACGGAGCAGACCATAGCTATGGACGCTGATCGTGCTGACATGGTATTTACCGATGCAGCTGACATAGACGAGATGTACAAGGAATCTGTAATGATGTTCTATCAGTACGGTGGCATAAACGGCTATGAGGACGGCAGTTTCGGTCCTGAGAAGAGCCTAACACGTGCTGAAGTTTCTCAGGTATTCTACAACATGCTCGAGATGGTTGAGTTCGAGACAGCAGCATAAGTTTATTTTATAAAATAGAGTAGCCCTCGGGCTACTCTATTTTTAGTTGGCGAAAAACCTGTTTTTCGCCAAAAAAGGGGTGCTCGGCTTGCGAACCTCGATAGGAATCTGCGGCGTGTACACGCCCCGCCGCAGATAAAATCTAACATTTTTCTAAAATCAGACCAGGCAACTCGCCGTGATTTTAGAAAAATCTTTGCACGACAAAGGACGAAGGGTTTGGCACCGTAAGGAGCGACGCCCTCGTCTCTCCGTGTGACGGGCTTGCGGTATATAAATTGTCGGGACATGGCATACCATGTCCCGACAATTTATATGTTTGTTATCCAAGGTAGTCTAAAATCCTACGCTTATACTCTATAAACTCGGCACTGAGCAGAAACTCACGACTCTTGCGACCCTTCGTCTCTATTTTTATCTCGCCCTTTATCTCACCCGGCTTGCCTGTCAGCACATAGACCCTATCCGAAAGTAGTAGCGCCTCATCTATATCGTGTGTGATAAAAAGTGCGCCGGCGCCCATGTCCTCGAACACCTCTAAGAACCATGTATGCATATCCGCTCTCGTAAGCGTATCCAGCGCCGAGAATGGCTCGTCGAGCAAAAGTAGGTCGCCCGAGAAGAAATACGTTCGCAACAGTGCCGCACGCTGACGCATACCGCCCGATATCTGCTTAGGGTAAAGTGCGCCCTTGCCTTCTAAGCCGAAACGCTCTAAGCGCTCGCCCACAAGTTCCCTAGCTCGCTCCTTACTCTCGCCCCTCAGCAGTAGAGGTAAGGCTATATTATCCTCCACCGTGCGGTACGGTAACAGTAGGTCCTTTTGCAACATGTAGCTCACAAGTCCCGTCTTGCCCCTTATATCCTCACCGTCAAGCAAGACTTCGCCGCGCGTCGGTTCCTGCAGTCCCGACACTATATTAAACAGCGTCGATTTGCCCGCTCCGCTCGCACCGACTATGCTCACAAGCTCGCCCTTACTCAAACTGATATTTATATCATTCAGTACAGGCACGCCCTCATAGCTCTTATATATGCCTACAAGCTCCAGCTTGTCCATCTTAGGACGCTGCCTCAGGTAAAAAGTCGTTCGTGAAACCGGTGTTCTCGGGTATGACGCTCTCCGTCAGACCATTCTCGCCCAACCAGTTAAAGAAACCGTTCCAACGCTCGGCGTCGAACTCGCCCCAACGTGCCGACTCCGCCTGATACACACCCTCAAGGTACTGCTGACTAGCCAGAACCAAGTCACGGCTGTCCTCCAACTCGGGGTTTGCCGCTATGAGGATATCCGCTGCCGCCTCGTGATTCTCTATGGCGTACTCATAGCCTTTCGACAGTGCCGCCATGAACGCCTTTGCCGTCTCGGGGGACTCCTCCAAGAAGCTGTTGTTTGCGATAATGACAGGTGTATAGAAGTCAAACACCGGATCTATATCGGAAAATGCGAAGTAGTTCGTCTCCAAACCTGCGACCTCACAAGCTATGCCTGCCCAAGCATAGAACACCCAGATGCTATCAACACTGTCGCTCTGCAGGGCGGTTACCTCATCTGTTACCATGGAAGGTATTAGCTCCACATTATCAAAGTTTCCACCGTCCGTCTCCATCACACTGCGCATCATAGCAAGCTCTGTGGGCAGATCCCAAGTTGCGTAGCTATGTCCCTCGAGCTCAGCCGGGCTCGTTATGCCCTTTTCCGCTAAGGATATGATACCCGAGTGGTTATGTGCGAGTACCGCCGCCACCGCCGTTATGGGCAGAGGCTCCGCCTGTGCAAAAGCAGGCGCAAGGTAATCTTGGAAGCTCACGCCAAACTGCGCCTGTCCCGAAGCAACCAAAAGCTCCGCTCCGTCCTCCGGTGGCTGTACTACCGTGACATTCAGACCGGCTTCTTCAAAGTAACCCTCGCTTATGGCGACGTACAAACCCGTATGATTTGTATTGGGTGTCCAGTCCAGCACAAAGGTGATATCCGTAAGCTCTTCTACCTCTGCGTCGCCGCCCGTGTCACCGCTCTGTGAGCAGGCGGCGAGTGTGAGTATCATCGTAAGCACGAGAACAAGTGCAAATGTTTTCTTTAGTATTTTCATTAATCTTCAACTTCTTTCTTGTTTAAATATGGCATGCAACGTGCGGCTATAAAATTGACGAGCATTATAAGCAGTAAGCTTATGAGGCTTATAAGGAAAATAACCGCAAACATTTTATCGAAGGCAAAGGCGCTCTTGACACGTGTCATGTAGACGCCCAGCCCAGAAAATCCGCCCAACCACTCCGAAATAACAGCGCCCACCACAGCGTAAGTTACAGCTATACGTAAGGCTGAGAAAAACTGTGGCAGTGCCGCAGGGAGCTTAATATAGCGGAAAATCTCACTGCGCTTTGCGCCCATGGAGCGCAGTAGGTTAACTTCGTCCGTATCCACGGCACGAAAACCGTCAAGCAGTCCCACAGCGACAGGGAAGAAAGTGACCAGAACTATCAAGATGACCTTCGGCAACATCTCATAGCCGAACCAAAGCACCAAAAGCGGCGCTATAGCAACCGTCGGTATGGTCTGACTAATAATGAGTAAGGGATATATGCTCTTGTATGCAGTTTCAGACGCATCCATAAACAGCGCAAATAAAAAACCCGTAAGTACGCCGAAACTAAGACCCAAGGCCGCCTCCGTCAGTGTAACACCCGCATTCTGCATTAGTAGTGGGAAATCCGAATAGAATGCAATAGCTACATCCACAGGTGAAGGCAACATAAAAGAAGGCACAAGCTCAAGTGTACACACAAGTTGCCAGACGCCTACGAGCAGTACGACCGCCGCTACAGCCGGCATTTTATCCTTAAAGGTGCTTTGTGACCTTCTTTTCAATGGTGAGCACCTCGCCTTTCGGATTGTACACCACCTTGACATAGGAAGCTACCTCGGGTGCCCCTGCCTCCAACGCCACGGTATGGCAGTTTTTTACTATCTCCATTAGTTGGTCAAAGCTATCACCCTCTACAGTCGTCTCAAAAGGACCTACATGGCAGTTGAGACCCGAGCTCTTTATATAGGCGATTACCTCGTCCACTATCCTAATTAGTTCGCTCTCCTCCGACACCTGCGGTAAAATTTGAATTGCTATGCTTGCTGACATTTTCATTCCTCCATTTTATTTATTGACATAACAAAAATCCTCATCGAATATCCGATGAGGCAAACAAAGGTACGCAAAATGTGCGCACATAAATATGTTCCCTACGCCGGCATTACCCGAATCAGGTTATAAGGGTCACGGGTCACACCCGTATCTCAGCCTGTAGCACAAGCCCCCCATTTGTTATATCGGCACTTCCATGCCTGCCCTAAGATTATATACAGTTGCCATAATATTGTCAAGAAGAATGTAAAACTTTTACCAACTGCGCTTTATTGCTTGACCTATTGATGCTTTTAAAATATAATGAAGTTTGTCGAATTATGTCTAGCGGAAAACAGGTTTTCCGCCAAAAAGGGGTTCTCGGCTTTATAGCCTCGATAGGTATCTTCGGCGTGTACACGCCCCGCCTCAGATGTGATTTAAATTTTTTCAAAAATCAGACCAGGCAGAGGACGAGGGATTGGTACCACAACTTTTTTTGACGAGCTCGAAAGGAGTAAGTCGAATCGGATTGGGAGATGAATATTATAGATAAACAAAAGTTTTTATACGAGCTCGAAAAACTCTTGTCGGGCATGACCGGATGGGACCGTGCTGCAGTCCTTAAAAAGTATGAGTCTATGTATGACTGCGACAAGAGTGAGTTCGAAGTATCGCAGAGCATAGGTAGTCCGACACGAGCTGCGATAACAGAGCTACGTCATTATGTGCCGAGCGATCCGGATGCGGATTGCACTTCGGCGACCGTCAAAACTCAGGAGGACGGCGAGGCTTCCGCTTCCGAGTGTGAGCTTTTCTCGGAGGGCGACGACTTAGGCGACACCGAGATATCTGAAGCCGACACCGCTGTACCTGTGGACGACACCGCTGTACCGGAAGACGAGGATCTGTTTTCAGAGGATGACGAGTTGCCCATCACACTTCCCGACGACAGTGTGGAGCAGATATACGTCGAACCCGAGCCTGAGCCTGAACTTTCGGTAACGCTGTCCATAGAGGACGAGCTTTTTGCGGCTACTGAGGCGGCTATAGCCGCACAGGTGGAGGAGTCCATGCCCCATGACGACTCAGCGGAGCTGACAGACCTTGCAGTAGTCGAGGAGGCGGTTCCCCTTGCGGAATCGGAGGAATCCCCGATAGTCGAGAATGAGTCCTTACCCGAGTCCGCCGATTTTGACGCTTATGAACAGACCCTAAGTGCTGAGGTCGCTGAATTTGAGTCGCCCGAGGAAACTTTGCCCGAGTCTGCGGACTTCAAGGCTTACGAGGAAGTTCTCAGTGCTGAGGTGGCAGAGTTCGTGCCACCTGATGAGACTTTGCCCGAAGCGGCGGACTTCGTACCGCCTGTCGAGAGTGTCGAAGCAGCAGAAGGCAGTGACCTTATCTTAGCAGATGAGCAGTCATTGACGGAACAGGAGAGTTCCGCCGAGCTCTTAAGCCTTTTGGGCGAGGATCCAAGCGACGATACAGCTTTACCCGAACGCAATGTATCTGTCGGGCGTGTTGTCCTCTTCAGCCTACTCTTTATAGTCGCCATTATCCCCGTTACCTTAGCACTTTTGGCAGTGTCCATCGCTTTGATCGGTTCGAGTATCGCCGTCGGCGCTATCGGCGTGTTTGTAATCAGTTGGGGTTATATAGGCATAACGGTCATAGCTGACCTTCTCATGATAGTCGGCGGCGGCATGTTATTAATGGCGCCCGCCATCTTACTTTTGTACTTTGGCATTTGGTTCTTTGTACGTGCCACTATTGGTTTTGCCGTTAACTCTATTAAGAGTGGCACGGCTTGGTGCCGCAAGGGCAAGAAGGAGGTAATGTAATATGCGTATACTCAGCAAGATCGTATTTGGTGTATGTGTTACCGTCTTTGTCCTGGGAGCTTTGTTTTTCGGTCTATCACTCATGTTAGGCGCTGATTTGGTTCGAGTGGCGGACGCTGTATTTGCTGAATACGACATGGCTCAGACCTACGAGAATTTCAGGAGCTTGATAAGCGACATTTTAGCGTATTTACCCGTATAGATGTTAATTGTCGGGGAGGGACTTTGTCCCTCCCCTTCATCTATATATTTTACACTACGCTCCCCATAAAACAAAAAATCCTTGAAAAGCGTAATGCTTTTCAAGGCTTTTATTTATTCTTTATACTTTCAGTTCGCTAATGCCTCTCTCTTACTCCTTGCAAACTGCACTGCCATCATAATCGCCACACAGCTGAGGCCGAGTATGTCCGTCGTCACGCCCGGTATTATTAGCGATAGTCCGCCAACCGCCGCCATAACACGAATAGGCAAGGCAACAGTTGTCATCATATAGCCCTGCAAGGCTACAGCTATGGAAAACATTCCTATAAAGCTCGTCACAACTATGGACACAACTTCAAGCCATGTGGTATCCACAAACAGTAGTTCGGGACTGTAGGCAAACACATAGGGCACTATAAACGCCGCTATGGCAAGCTTAGTCGCCGTAAAGCCCGTCTTCATGGGGTTAGATCCCGCTATGGCAGAGCCGGCATACGCCGCAAGCGCCACAGGCGGTGTTATATCAGCCACTATACCGAAATAAAACACAAACATATGCGCCGCTATATTAGGGACACCCATCTGCACCAGTATAGGTGCACAAGTCGTCGCCATTATGACATAGTTCGCCGTTGTCGGTACGCCCATACCCAGTATTATACAGGTTATCATTGTCAAGAACAGTGCCACAAGCAAGTTGCCGTTCGCCACACCAACGATAGCTGTAATCAAGGTACTACCTATGCCTGTCGTTGTTATAATACAAGCTATTACACCCGCCGCCGCACAAGCTATGCCCACCGTCAATGTACTGCGTGCGCCATTTTCCAAAGCGTCCACAAAACGCTTTAAGTTAATGCGTGTATCCTTTCTCGGCATGGACACAAGTATCGCTATGCCCGTCGCCGCCAAGGCCGCAAACTGCATGGTACGTGTCATCATGAAATAAGTGAGCGCTACAAGCGGTAACAGCAGATAGCCACGTGTCACCATCAGCTTTAAAAACTTCGGCAACTGTTCACGAGGTATGCCTTTTAGACCCAACTTACGTGCCTCCAAATGCACTATAATGAATATGCCGGCGAAATAAAGTGCCGCAGGCAATATCGCACGTAAGGCTATGCCGCCATACGTCATGCCCGTATATTCAACCATCAAGAACGCCGCCGCGCCCATTATAGGTGGCATTATCTGTCCGCCCGTAGAAGCCGCCGCCTCGACAGCTCCGGCAAACTCGGGCTTATACCCAGTCTTCTTCATGAGCGGTATGGTCACAGAGCCCGTCGTAACTGTATTACCGACGGATGAGCCCGACACCATGCCGCAAAGTGCAGATGATATTACCGCAACCTTAGCAGGGCCACCTGCCGATGAGCCGGCTATGGAGTTTGCAAGCTCTATGAAAAACTGTGATATGCCCGTCTTTTCCAAAAACGCTCCGAATATGACGAACAACACTATATAGTTTAGAGCCGCTCGTACCGGTATGCCTATTATCCCCTCAGTGGTATAGAAAAGATTATAGATGTTTATCCCAAACGACTTCTGAGTGAGGCCGTAGATTATGAAAGCACTCGCTACTACCACTATCGGTAAGCCGACAGCACGCCTACAAGCTTCCAAAGTCACAAGTATTCCTATAACGCCCAACACTATTTCTATCGTGCCTAACTTTATCCCCAGACTCATTATATGCTCTAACCTGAACACAAAATAAGCATAAGATATGCCGCCCATTATTCCGATTATCACGTCATACCAAGGAATATAGTTCTCTCGCCTACTCTTTTTACCCATGCTCGCAGGGAACATTATGAATATGAAAAACACAATCAATCCCACAAAAGACGCTCTCTCAAAGCGTGTCTCGCCCGGATAAAACAGTAAGAACACCGAATAGCAAGAGAAAAACACCATCAGATAACGCACTATCTTACGTGGCAGCCCCGTATACATGCGTATATTCGACTCCCTATCGTATTTCTGCATTACCTCTTTAACACTCGCCTCTATATCCGCAGTGTCAGCAGCACCGGCCGTATCCATTACCGCCGAAGGGCTTATCGTCTCCGCAGCATCCTGCGGCGTATATTTTCTGTGTGGCACTAAACATCACTCCTTCCCCTATTACTCTATTACAAATGAAACGCTCGTGTTTCGTCCGCAGAGCGTCCTCAAACTGTATTCTTCTCCATTATAGCTCAATACATGATCCGATACCGTGCCTACCCTGTAAATCAGCTCCGGTATGAACATATCAATTTCGCTTATTATCATCTCGCCCTTATCTCCGAAACTAAGTTCCCAGTGAGGCAGTAAGGTATCTGCCACACCTGCGCCGAACCCATAGTACTCACTACACGTCAGGTATATGCCACCCTCTCTTACTTCATAGTGCTCCGTCACATCAGTCGCATTTACCGAATGCGTAAACGTAACGGAAAAACTCGCAGACGCCGCAAGCTCGAACGCCAAATACTCTTCGCCCGTCTCCGTGTCACGTAACACCAATTTCTGCTCATCCGCAACAACAATGACTACAAGCGTAAATGTGATTACAGCGACAAGAATTGCCGCTGTAATCACCATCGTCTTCGTTACTGATATTCCCAATTTCTCTTTAGCCTACGTCCTTACCCTGCTCCGTGAAGTACTTTACAGCACCGGAATGGAAAGGTATATCTATGCCGCTCACCGCTGTGTCTATATTTATCAGAGGACCCTTCGTCGGATGTAGTTCCGCTATCTGAGCCTGATTCTCAAACACACCTGTCAAGAAATTGTAAATCGCCTCCTCGGACACATCATTGGACGCTATGATCGTTGCCATGACCGCTACTGTAGTCACATCGTAGTCAACGTTCGTATAGGTACCTGCAGGTATTACCTCCTTAGTATAGAAGGGATGATCTGCCTGCAAAGTCTCAATGTGCTCGTCGTCAAGCTGTACGAGGTTGAAGTCATATGATGTTGCAAGCTCCGTTATTGCAGTTGTCGGATGTCCGGCTGTTATAAACGCCGCATCAACTGTACCGTTATTCAGAGAGTCAACAGAATCTGCAAAGCTCTCATACACTACATTTATGTCATCAAAAGTGATGCCATACGCCGCAAGTATCTGCTCCGCATTGTAACGTGTACCCGAATCAGGTGCGCCGACCGATATGGTCTTGCCCATTAGATCCGCTACACTTACTATGTCCTTGTTCGAAACTATCTGAACTGTCTCGGGGTAGCAGGACATTACAGCCGAAAACTCAGTTATAGGCTCTTCAAATATCAAAACGCCCTGGTTAGCATAAGACATGATATCATTTTGCACTATTGCTATCTCATTATCACCGGTCTCCACAAGCTGTATGTTCGCCGATGATGCGCCCGTAGACTGTACCGTTATATCAAGCTTATCAGGCATAGCTTCATTAAGCACCTGTGCTATTATGCCGCTGTATCCGTAATACGTACCCGAAGTGCCGCCCGTCGCCATGCGCAAGGTCACCGCTCCGTCGCCACCCTCTGCAGGTGCGCCACTCTCCGCCGGTGCATCATCGCCGCTCGAACAAGCCGCCATGCCAAACAGCATCACGAATGTGAGTAGAAATGCAAGAATTCTTTTCATTTTTTCACTCTCCTTAATATTTTCAGCCTCAGTTTTGCATGTTTTATCTTTCAAAACTTCAACATTTCATACATTATACACCATAATGGCCGCCCTTTCAAGTCAAAACGAAATTTTTGTAAATAAAATTGCATTTTCACAAAGGCGGCCATTATTATTAATTTTTATGGTACTAAATATTTATGAGTATCTTCTTACTTCGCTAAGCTACGTTCCCTAACTTTTCTCTGTGTTGCCACTTCCTTCTGTAACTCCGCATTCTTGTCCAGTAACTCTCGCACCAACTCATACAGTTTCTTTCCATCCTTAGATAAACTCGCGCCCGAGCGACCTCGCATCAACAAAGTCAGTCCGAATTCCTTCTCTAAGCTGTTTATCATGTGACTTACCGCTGACTGCGTACAATCCATCTCTTTTGCAGCCTCTGTCAAACTACCCAATTCCGCGCTCTTTACAAATGCCTCGTACTTTTTTAATGACACGCCGATCCCTCCGATTTTATTCTTGCTTTAGCTTTATCTATGCTTGATATAAAATACTACAAAGTTCTCCTTTTGACAAGCTTTTTCGACATAATAATTCATATTATTTTTTTATAGTTGCATATTAGCACAAATAAGTAACCTATATTGTATTTATTCCCATTTTTTCGCACCTTTAATAGGTTAATATGTCAAGAAAAATCAAGGGCGCTACCGTCGTTTCATCTCATGACTCCACGCGGTAGCGCCCCTGTTATAATTGTACACAATTATTGATATCTGCTTATTTCATCTTGGTTTGCGTCTTTGCCATGAATTTCTCCACGTCTATAATGAATCGCTCATGTACGCCCTCGCCTATCTTCTCCACCTCATCATAAGCTGTGACCTTGAACACTAAACGACGCCTATCGAACTCTATAAGCTCGCACTCCGCACACACCTTCATGCCCACAGGTGTAGCGCCTAAATGCTTCACATTGACCTCCGTGCCTACCGTTGCCTGTCCTTCCGCCAAATAAGGTGCCACTGCATTCATAGCGGAAAACTCCATGAGAGCTATCATCATCGGCGTAGCGAACACCTCCTGCGCTCCTGAGCCCATATGCGCAGCCGTATGCTCATACTCCACCACTCGCTCTTCCTTATGTGTCATGCCAACTGTTATCATCTTTCTTGCCTCCTATATATTTCCTTTTGTCTCGCCCTAATTAAAACAATGCTTCCAACCCATGTCCTTGTACTTTTCCAAGTCCACGCCCTCTGCCGCTGTCGCCCTCAGCATTTTCGGCACTTCTTCACTACCGGGTGCAAGCAGCTTTGCATACTCCTCCCACTCGGCAAGAAACTCCACGCCCTCAGTACCTCTCACAAAACACGGTGACATTTTCAGAAGTTTCTCATACCATGTACAGAGAGACTGTGTCGCAGGCAGTGTAGCGACTATGCCCACGTCCCTGCCAAAAGCCCTGTCACGCAGTCTCTTACATAAATCACCCGCTGCGCCCATTCCACGACTGTCGGGGTGCGTCGCAACGGCATATATATAAGCACATTCCACGCCCTCTGCTCGTACACCGTATATTGCATACGCAGCCGAAATTATACGTCCTTCGCTCTCAGCTACCAAACAGTCGCAGAGTTTACCGAGCTTTCCATTAAATATCTCCAAATCCGACTCACTGTCACCGAACACCGAACTCCACAAAGCTCGCCTCTCTGCCCAGTCGTTCTCGTTTGCTTCTCGCACCGTATACGTCGCAGTCTCTTTGATACTCATTGCTATACCTCCGTTTTACGCTCCGTCGCTGTATACTTAGCGAGCAGAAACTCGGGGAAATAATCGTACTTAGCCTTGCGCAAGTTCTCAAGCCCCATGTCCTCCTCACGGTTTAGATACCGCACCTTAGGCATGAGCTCTGCTACCTTGCGTGCCATCTCTCTCGCCACCATAGGATACGCCCCATGTATGCCCATATACGCCTTCTCAAAGTGTACGTTAAACGTATCCGCCGAACTGCGCTCACCTATCGTAAAGCCAACGACCTTACCGCTCGAACGCAACACGCCGCCCAAGAGACCTAGTTTCTCATAGTTTAACATCCCGCGTAATATAGCAGAATGTTCGTCTTTTATGCCGTCGTCATCCTCACCGCCACGCTCAGCCGTCCACTCCTTAAGCATAGCCATACACTCCGGCACAAGTTCCTTTGTCAAGAGCTGAAAGTCCCATTCGTTCTCACGCTCGAATCTATTACAGTGATTTCTCTTCGCGTGGAGTTTCTTGCCCGAAAATGTGCTCATCTTCTCCACCGTATATATATAATCATAGCTGTCACGGTCGGGCTCAAAGTCAAAGAGATAGGGATACGCATCCTCTAACAGAGCCTTATGCTCATCCGTCACACCTCGTATGACCATACGCCTTGTGCCCGAAAGCGCCCTTATCTCCTCTATCGCTGGCTCTATAGCTCCACTGCCTATGGGAAATGAGAACATCTGCCTGCCCTTATAATCCACACTTATTATAAGCCTATCGCCCTTTGCGGCGTACCTCTGATTGTACCTGTCCGCCCACATGAAATTATTTCCGAAATTATAGTCTGCACTTCGTGAATTCTCACTGCGCAGATACTTACATATAAAGTCCTTGTCCTCCAAGTTGAAGGGTTTAAATTCTAACATCAGTTCGCCTTTCTTCGTTGGTAATCGTTTTTATTTTTTATTTTTAGTTTTTTAGTCGGGGCTATGCCCCGAACCCCTTGGAGAAATTTAGAAAACTTTTTTTCTTGTAAAAAGTTTTCTCTTTCCGCACTACGTGCGAAAATTCACTTTCAAAAATACGCTTTTAAGGCAAAGGATTTCAGCCTCGAACGGACGGCGAGCAGGGCCGCCGTCCCTGCACCCCGCAACTTTTTGAAAAAAGTTGATTAAAACTTTTAATTCGGCTTCGCCTCCGTGACTTTCGCCTGTATCGACTTCAAATCCTCGAAAGTCTCCGGACGCTTACGTGGGTCACGCAACAACGCCGCCGGATGGAAAAGAGCCGTCACACTGCGCCCGTCTATCTCATGCCACTGGCCGTGCTCCTTACTTATTTTATAATCCGCACGTATAAAGCGCATCGCCGCTATGCGACCCAGACACACTATTACCTTCGGATTAATATACTCTATCTGTGCCTTTAGCCACTGCGAGCACGCCGCTTGCTCCGTATCAAGCGGATCTCTGTTATTCGGCGGCCTGCACTTTACCATGTTCGCTATATACACCTTCGAACGATCCAAATCTATCATCTCGAGCATACTGTCGAGTAGCTTGCCGGCACGTCCGACAAAGGGCTCGCCCCTCTCGTCTTCCTTGGCACCCGGCGCTTCGCCTATGAACATTATATCCGCATGCTCATCGCCCACACCAAACACAACATTTTGACGTGTCTCACTCAAACCGCAAGCTAAGCAGCCAAGACATTCACTTTTCAGCTTATCCCAATTTATATTACTCATACATACCCCCAAAATTTTGCCTTGCCAATGAAAGCAATGTCTCACGGCTGTTTAAGGACGGGTCATCTATCACAAGTTCCAAAAGTCGCCTTAGCTCAGCACCTATGTCCGCACCGCTGTACCCGAGTTTGTGAAGCTCCGCACCGCTTATATTCAGCAAATCAACACTGTAACACTCACCCGAGCGCAAAACAGCTCGCCACACCTGCCCTCTCGGATAAGCCGCACGCACTACAGGAGCGCCATAGTCACGCAGAGCACGCTTGGCGTCAACCATACCCTCGTCCAAGAGCTTACACGCCGCTATGCAAAGCTCCGTCTCAGTCCTCGAAAAGCGCAGACTGCGCAGAAAGCTTCCCACCTCGTCTATGGCACCGCTTTTTTTGAGCGCATGACAAAAATGTGTCAGCCGTGCGTACTGCGGTAATCTGCCCAAGGTACTTAAATCACAATTTTTATCTTCAAGGTAATTTTCCAGTAGCTTGTATTTTATCATGTCGCCCGCATACTCAGGCTTAGGTGAACACAGCGTCTTCATAAGTTCCTCACGCACACGCTCCGCCGAGAGCGTCGAGCACTCAGACGCACAGCGTTTTAACGCCGTTAGCGTATCGGCATCTAAGGTAAAGTCAAGTTGCGCACAAAAACGCAGAGCACGCAGCATACGCAGAGCGTCCTCTGAGAATCTGTCTTGTGCATTTCCGACACAGCGTATGATTTTACGTTCTAAGTCTACTCGACCTCCGAAAGGGTCGCTTAAGTCACCACGCAAGCTGAGCGCCATAGCGTTGACGCTGAAGTCACGTCGAGCTAAGTCCTCCTCGATGTTTAGCGTAAATTTTACACTGTCGGGGTGACGCTTATCGGAATAAGCGCTCTCTGTGCGGAATGTACTGACCTCTACTTCGTTTTTACCGTACAAGACACGTACAGTGCCGAACTTGGCGCCTGTGGCTACAGTGCGGCTGAAAAGCGCCTGTACAACGTCGGGCGTAGCGTCTGTTGCGATATCAAAGTCCTTTGGGCGACGCCCTAGGAGCTCGTCACGTACACAGCCACCGACTAAAAGGGCGGTGTACTGCTTACTTTCGAGTATTTTTAGTGTATTTTCAACATAAATGGGCAGTTTCATTTTAACTCCGGTGCCGTTTAGCACTTGTAAATTACGGTATAATATAATATAATAACAATTCACACGGATTTTAACAAGTATATTTTCCCATTTTCCCTATAATTATTTGGAAGGTCGGTCACATGTCTGAATTTAAAAAATATATAGAAAAAGGTAAGCGAGCTTACCTCATAGGCATAGGTGGCGTGTCGATGTCACCGCTTGCGGAAGTACTGAAAGGAATGGGTGTAGAAGTCAGCGGCTCGGACATGAGTGCAAGCGAGAAGACGGAGCATCTCACGGGTCTTGGCATAAGCGTGCATATAGGACATAGGGCAGAAAACATAGAAGCAGGCTATGACTTTGTGGTACGTACGGCGGCGGCACGAGACGATAACCCCGAGGTGGCGAGAGCACGAGCCTTGGGCATACCTGTGTTTGAGCGTGCTGATGCGTGGGGCGCAATCATGCAGGACTACGAGAACGCCATATGCATAGCCGGCACGCACGGCAAGACGACGACCACGAGCATGTGTACGCATATACTAATGGCGGCACAGGTCGATCCGACGGTGATGATAGGCGGCACACTACCGCTTTTGAAGGCAGGGCATAGGGTCGGCAAGGGCGATACTATAGTGTTGGAGTCCTGCGAGTACCACGATGCGTTTTTATCCTTTTACCCGACTGTGGCAGTGGTGCTTGACATAGAGGAGGATCACCTCGACTATTTCGAGAATCTTGAGCAGATACAGAATTCCTTCCGAGACTTTGCGTCCCGAGTGCCTATGGACGGTCATATAGTGGCGAATGCGGACGATGCGAATACGATGTCAGCGCTTGCACCGCTAAATCGTGAGCTTTGCACCTATGGTTTAGGTGAGGGTGCGACGCTTAGTGCAAGGGAAATTCAGTTTATCGGCTCACATTCGGAGTTTGAGATATGGTATGAGGGCGAGTATTTCACGAAAGTGACATTAAAGGTGCCGGGTCTGCATAATGTCCGCAATGCATTGGCGGCGGCGGCGTCTTGCATCTGCCTTGGGATAAGTGCAAAGGCAGTTGCGGAGGGTCTGTGCGGCTTTGGCGGCGTGGAGCGACGTTTCCAGTATAAGGGCGAGTGTAACGGCGCTGATGTGTATGACGATTATGCGCATCATCCGGGCGAGCTTGAAGTGTTACTTGACGCTGTTGAGCATTTACCGTACGAGCGAGCGATTTTAATATTTCAGCCGCATACCTATACACGAACGGTGGCATTTTTCGATGATTTTGTGCGTGAACTGCGGCGGCCGACGCTCTGCTATTTGGCGGAGATATATGCGGCACGAGAGACGAACACAACGAATATCTCGTCTGCGATGTTGGCGGAGCGCATAGACGGCGCAGTGTTCTGTGCGTCTTTTGCGGATTTGGAGGAGCAGGTACGGAGCGTGGCACGTGATGGCGACATTATTTTAACTGTCGGCGCAGGTGACGTTTATAAAATAGGTGAGAGTTTAGTGGATTAAATTGTAGGGGACGGATTTTATATCCGTCCCTTTTTTGTGCGCATTTAGTTCTGCGTATAAAAAAGCCCCCCTCGTGAGAGGGGGGCTTAAAGTTATTCGCTTAGGTTTTTGCTGTTAGGGTTTAGCTTAGTCTACGATGATGTAGATAGCGCTTGCTTCGCCTGTACCGCCGATGCCTGCATTTGCTGCTAGATCGTCATCGTTGTCGACGTAGATAGCCTTTGCGCCCTCAACGTTAAGGTCTGCAGCTGTACCAACTTCGACAGTGCCTGCACTCTCGTCTATTGTGTAGACAGGTGTGCTGTCAGAAACAGTACCTACAAGTGCTCCAGTGTTCGTGGTCAAGAGACCATCGTTGTTCTTGATTGCAGTTGCGCCTACCTCAGGAACAGCTACTACCTCAGTCGGAACACCAACGCCGCTGATCTTCAAGCTGTAGTACATTGTGTTCATTGCAAGTGTCTCTGCATCATCTATAGAAACTGTGCTCATCTCACCGTCCTTGATGGTGTCGTAGGTCTTACCATCAGCTGTGGTGTACATGGTGTCTGTTACGTAGATGTATGCGCTCTCGGAGTTAGCATCAACCTGATCGTAGATGAATACTACAGAAGAAACTGTGCTGTCCTCAGAGATTGCAAATGTCTTTGTCAAGCCCGAGTAGCTAGGTACGTTGTTGATACCTGTGTAGATGGTTACTGTGCCGTCTACTGCGTTATCATCATTGTAGTTAGCCTTTACGAAGATTGTTCCGTTTGAAGCATAAGAGTCAGCAGCAAGCTGAGCTGTGCCCTTTGTTATTGCTGTAACTGCATCAACATCATCAGCAACAGTAACTGCAGCCAACTTGTACTCGTCATCGCTAACGGTTGCAACGTAAACTGCGCCAACAGGAGTGCCAGTGTAGTCCTTGTCAGACGCAACTGTCATTACTGTGCCAGCTTCGTCAACGATCATTACGCGATTCTCAACTTCGATTACGCCGTCAACAAGAACGTTAACGTTAGCAACCTTAAGAAGCATTACGTAGTTGATGCCTGTTGTAGTTGTTGCTGCATCGCCAAGTAGGTAGCCGTACTCATCCAAGTACCACTCAACGTCAGTGCCAACAGCAGCTGTGAAGTCTGCGCCGATAGCGCCGGAAACTTCGTAGTCTGTGCCGTCGATTCTGTAGGTTGTTGCGCTGTAACGATCGAACTCGCCCTCTACCATCTCGGTTACTTCCTCGATGTAGATCTTGGAAAGGCCTGCGCCTGTGCCGCTAAGCATACCAGTCTGGCCGCCTGCAACTGAGATTTCCATGTTGCCCTTGAATAGCGGTGTGTAAAGAACATCATCGCCATCTTCAACTGTGCCTTCTATAACTACAGTGTCAACATCATCATCCTCGTCTACTACTGTGGAGAAGATCTTGCCTTCCATGTCTACTGCGCCAGTTGATGTAGATACGCCAACTGCAGGTAGGCTGTACTCGGTGTATGCGCCCATGGAAGAAGTTTCCTTCTTATCAGCCATGTCAACTTCGCCGAATGCGCTTACAGTTACAACAACTGTTGTTACAACATCATCAGTTGTGAAGAGCTCAACACAAACGCCGTTGTCAGTGAGTGTCATGATTGTATCCATGTCGTATGTTGCAGGTAGATCACCGTTAATAGATGTAACCATTGCGCCGTTTAGGTACACGGTGAATGCACCAGTGGTAACCTTTATGTCTGCATCTTCGAGCATCTCAGCAAAATCGTCCTTATCGCTCTGAACGCTTGCCTTGTAAAGCTCTGTGATCATCATGTCAGCCTCTGCGGGGAACTCTACAGTGTCCTTGTCAGAACCGTAGGTGTAAACCGAGCCGGGGCGACCCCAGTCATCAGCTGTTGTTGTAGCCTCAGTCATCTTGAATACCTTGGAAGCCAAGCTATCCTCGGAAACTGCAGTGATTGTGGGCATAACGCCACCTATTAGGTTTACCTGTGCGTAAAGAACAGCCTCTGTGATGGTGTCAAACTCAAGGCTTGAGCCTTCTACCATGTAGCTTGCTTCGCCACCGGGAGGTACTGCCTGGATTGCCTGTAGAGCAAGCTGAGCTGCCTCTGCACGGCTGATGTATATGCTGTTGCTGATAACAATGTCGTCATGATCCAGATCGTTCTCAACTGCGTCAGCTGCAACGTTGATTGCCCAGCTGTCGCCTGTGTACTCGCCCTCGTAGCCAACTGCTACTAGAAGCATCTTTGTGAATGCTGCTGTTGTCAGCATGCCTTCGGGATCAAACTTGTTCTCGCCTACGCCGTTGATTATGCCCATGTTTGCGCAGTAATCAATGTAAGCTGCTGCCCAGTGGCCATTCTCGCCAACTGCAACGTCGTCAAAACGCTGACCGCTTGCTGCAGAAATCTTCTCTGCATTTGTTGCGCCAAGCTTCACGTAAGTGATGATCTTAGCTGCCTGTGCACGTGTCAGTGTGCCCTCAGGTGCGTATGTGGTTTCTGTCATACCGTCGATGATGCCTAGTGCAGTCAGAACGGTGATCGCCTCGTAGTATGCATTATCCTCTGCCACGTCCGTAAAGTCAGCGTTAACGCCCATTACGCCCATGGAGAGAACCATTGCCACTACCAAAACGAGTGCCAGGGTCTTCTTTAGAGTTCTCATATTGAAACTCCTCCTTCATGTAGTACCTCTTTTCAGAGGCCTGATTTTTTACGCCACATGCTCCGATGAGCCTCATGACCGCTCACCACGGTCCATGCGCCGTATAATTTCCGAAAAAGCGACGCATAATATGGATTACACGACCCTCGGTTGCGTGCCGTCCTCTCGAACCACACCCCCCTCGGTTACGCTCCGTCCTCTCGAACTCGGCACCCGTATACCCCATACTCTCGCCCCCTCCTCGGGAACGTGTTCATATTAGCACAGCCGTTTCCGCTCGTCAACAGCTCCGAGCACTCTGTAACACAACTGCAACACGGCACTATATTTTCTTTGTAACAAAAACAAATGTATTTAAGAGAAAAACAATTTCTGAGAGGAGTTGACTATTTTGTCACTTTTATGTAAACCTTGTAACATTGATACTCTTAACGACGCTCTCGACCTCTGGCTTTGTGACGTCGCCCTGCGTGTCAAACGCTCGACCTGTGCTACCTACACTCGCACTGCCGAACGGCATCTGCGCCCTCTGCTCGGTTCTGTCGCCTTGCGTGACTTCTCTCACGAGCACATAGCGCTCTTTCTGCGTTACCTCAATGACGGCGACCTCTCACCCGCCACCGCACGTCTCGCCGCCTCCGTCTTACGCTCCGTCTTGCAGTACGCTCAACAGCGTGGCACTTTGGCCGTCTTGCCCTCGTTCTCCGCTCCTCGTGCCGCTCGTACCGAAATGCGTGCGCTCTCCGAGCACGAACAGTTGCGACTGCGTCAACTCCTTAACTCTAAACTACACGACCGTAAACGTGTCACCGCCCTCCGTGCCCTCGCCGTCTTGCTCTGCCTGCACACAGGTATGCGACTCGGTGAGGTCTGCGCCCTGCGTTGGGCGGACTTCTCACAGGACTTTTCGCACATTATTATTAAACGTACCGTCTCTCGCATCACTCAAAACACTCAAAACGCTCGCACTGCACTCATTTTAGATGCGCCCAAGAGCCTGCGCTCGAACAGGCGTATACCCGTCCCACTGCCACTACGTGAGCACCTCCGTGCACTCAAAGCCGATGCTGTGCCCTTTTTGCTCTCTGACTCACCCTCCGCGCCCGAGCCACGCACCCTGCAACGTGCGTTTAAGAGCTTTCTCAAAGAGGCAAACGTGCCCGACATTAACTTCCACGCCCTCCGACACACTTTCGCCACCAACTGCGTCAGCGCCGGCTGCGATCTCTCCGCCCTCGCACGCATCCTCGGTCACTCCGATGTCGCCATCACCCTCAACACCTATGTACACACGTCTTTAGATGGTATATCGGAGCTTATGGACTCGCTTGCGGTGTAGAAGGACAATGTGAAAATATAATCGTAGGGGCTGAAAAAAACCGACGCGTTATTAAACGCGTCGGTTTTTTTGTCGTTTTTTGTCGTGAAATCCATATTACACGACAGACCCTAACTTGTCAATCGGGACAGCTATTATTTTAAGGAGGAGTTTCTCACATGAAAACTCGCAAGCAAGGCACTTCACTTTTTCTCGCACTCAGCATGGTCGTTGGTATGGGCAGCGCAAGCGCAGCCGCCGCTTACAACGATGTTAACGGCGAAACACCGTACAAGGAAGACATCGATCTTCTCAGCGCTATCGAAGTTATCGACGGCATGACGCCCGAAACTTTCGAGCCTTCAGGCACCCTTACTCGTGCTCAGGCCGCTAAGATAGTCGCTTACCTCAAGCTAGGCGCTACAAACGCAGAGCTAATCAGCGCAGCTACCACTCAGCGCTTCGATGACGTGCCCGTCGGTGAAGACGGTCACTGGGCGGCAGGTTATATAGAGTACTGCGCTAACCTCGGTATCATAAGCGGTGTCGGTGAAAATAACTTCGATCCCGAAGGTAAACTCACCTCCGCAGCTTTTACGAAAATGCTACTCGTAGCAGTAGGCTTCGAGCCCGATGCTAACGGCTTTACAGGTGACAGTTGGGCGCTGAACGTAGCTTCCACAGCCATAGAAAACGACTTCTATGACGAGGATATCACCATATCGGCTACGAAAAATGCTTCCCGTGCAGAGGCAAGCCGCCTCAGCTCCATCGCTCTCTTTTTCAGCGACGAGGAGTCGAAGAGCACAACCTATACGGGCTATAAGTACGATGCGGTAAACGACGCTTTCATTAACCCCATAGAGTTCGATAGCTTCATCGAAGCTTACCTCTACGCTGGTGAGGACGGTAAAGTTACCTCCGAGGAGAAGACTATATTCTCCGACTCACTCGCTGAGGATGTATTCGGACTGAACTATTCACTCGGCACAGACAGCTTCGGCAGACCCGCAGATGTATACAACGCAGATAACTTCGACGAGCCCCTCGCTTTCACACACGATGCTGAGTTTACCGTCACTTCGGCTGTGAGTGTCGCAGACATGGAGGATATGCTCGAGGACTACAGCTTCGCTCAGGGCGCAGGCGCAGTGGATGCCGCCGCAGTAGCCGCCATGACAGGTAACGGCAAGACCGTGGAGCTCTACGCTAACGGTAAGACAGTCACACATGTTGTCGTGATTTCACCCGAATTCGTTCAGGTAGACCTCAGCACTAAGGCTGAGTCGAAGAACGAGGGCGCTTACACCGAGTACAAGGTTACTCTCGCTTCCGGCGCTGTCAGCGGTAAGCTCTACAGCACTATTGTAGACGACGAAGTCAGCTCCGTTGTTGTAAACGGTGACATCGATGATAACGACAAGGTGCTCGCTTACGTTGACCTCGACGGCAAGCTATACCTTGAGGCGGTAGAGACGGTTACAGGCGTACTCTCTCGCATCTCGAACGATAATGTTCACACCATAGGCGATAAGACCTATGCGCTCGCAGCAGCAGGTACAAGGGGCACGGCTACAAGTTCCTCCGGCACCTACTTCATCGATAACTTCGGTTACTTCCTCGGCACAGAGAGCGCAAGCGTTGTAACAAGCCACGCCTACGTTATAAGCCAGAAGTCCGCTAACATCCTTGAGGGCAGTGATATCGTAACACAACAGCGCACCACCATAGTTCTGCCCGACGGCACTGTTGAGACTGTTGTCGCATCCGCCGCTATAGACGCCGCAGATATAGGCACAGTTATGAGCTATACCACTAACGATGACGGCGAATACGTCTTCGCTGACAGCACAGCCGCTAAGGCTCTCACAGCCGTAGACGCAGGCAGTGCCGATCTCGGCAACGCTTCGGGTCTCTACGCTAACAACGCTACTAAGTTCGTTGTGGTTGACTTCGAGGACAAAGACGGCGCGCGTGTACCCTCAGGTACCGTTACAGTTTACACCGGCGTGAACAATGTGCCCGACTACGTCGGTCTCACACAGACATTCGCTCTGGACACAAATGATCCCGCAGACACCATTGCTAACGTCGTATTTATAGGCGACGACACTAAGGCTACCGTTTCTGATGACTACGTTTACCTGACAGGCACGTACAGCGATTCAGCTACTAGCCGTATCTACGACACCATAGTCAAGGGTGAGGCTTCAACTCTGAGTGTTCCCAGAAACTCTAGCGTGCAGGTTAACGGCGGCACAGCAGGCGACCTTTCCGCTATAGTCGGCGGTATGTACAGCGAAATCAGCGTTAGCGGTAATGCTGTAACCATCACAGCAGCTACAAGCACAGTGAAGAAGGTCGAGAACGTTGGTAATCTCCTCTTCACAGCAGATGCGGCAGACGGTACGGCAACGTATTCGGGTAAGTCCGTAGCGGACGACGTGCCCGTATACCACATCGACACTACAGATAACACCTCCACTGTCGGCACAGCGGCTGACCTCGTAAATGAGGAGACAGGTGACGTCATCCACGTAGTGACTTCCGCAAGCGACAACACAGTTGTGGTTGCGATCTATATCCTCAACGCATAAACTCACGCTACCTCGTAGCTGAATAATTTAAGGGAGGGCTAAGCCCTCCCTTAAATATATTTATCTTATTCTTTTTTGTGAGTTCTTGTTGGGGCTCTGCCCCAAACCCCAAGGATTTCGCTGTCTGCGGACAGCTGAAACCTTTTCTGCGAAAAGATTTTTCTTTTTGTGAGTTCTTGTTGGGGCTCTGCCCCAAACCCCAAGGATTTCGCTGTCTGCGGACAGCTGAAACCTTTTCTGCGAAAAGATTTTTTCTTTTTGTGAGTTCTTGTTGGGGCTCTGCCCCAAACCCCAAGGGTTTCGCCGTCTGCGGACAGCGACTTGGGGCGCCGCCCCAAGACCCCGCAACTTTTTTAAAAAAGTTGATTAAAACTTTTAATGCGGCTTCGCCAACTTAAGGTAATGGGAGTCGAACACACACCGCCTGTGAGCTTCCCTTTTCGGCGCTTTTAGCTCCTAACTCCTCGCCTTGCGACAGCAAGGCTTCGTCCCTCAAAGCAAAAATCACTCGAATATTGCCTGCTCACAGGTGCTACGCAGTTTTAGCGCAACAAATTTGTGTTCAGGCGATGAAAAGCCCGTAGCGAATGCTTTGTGCCTTCGCAAGGGTTTTGAAGAAGCACGGGCGCAAATTTGCCCGATAAAACCGGTGCGGTTTCGACTCCCGTTACCTTAAGGTAACGGGAGTCGAACCTTAATTATACTCGCAGATATAGGCTATCTTGCCCGAGTACGACGCAGGATACAGTGACACGGGATCGTTTATCGTATCATTATACTCCCAGCCGCCGCCACGTAAGTTCCACATCAGCACATAGTCCTCAGACGTACCGCTCGTGTCCGTCACCGTCGGCTCACCCTCTGCCCAAGGGTAAAAATCAATGTCCTCGCCGCTTGTCGTCGCAAGCTCACCGGAATCACTCCTGTACAAGCCTACCCAGACCAAAGTGATGCCCACAGAGTCCGCAAGCGCTGTGACCTCCTCAAACTCCGCCTCGTCATTGATCGTGACCAAGTTGCCGCCCTTCTCCATGCACAACTCACGTGCCTCAAGCCAAGTTACATCCTCTATGAAAATCTCATATGTAGATTCGAGCGATACAGGCTCCGTAGGCTCAGGTTCCTCTGACGGCTGCGTCGGTAATGTGCCCGACACCACAGGTGCCGTCGGTACCGCCGTCGTGTCCTCGCCCGTTACCGCATCCACGCCCGTATTAATAGGCGGCAAACTCACCGTCGGTTCTCGTGACATGCTCACAAAAAACGCTATTCCCAAAGCCAAAATGCACATCATAGCAAGGCTCGCCGGTATGGCATACGAAAGCTTCTTACGCTCGGGTTTCGGTGCCACTCGCTCCTCAAAGCTCTTATCGACCTTATATTTCTTATCCGACACTTTCTCGGTGTCAGCAGCCTCATGTAAATCAGTGCGACTCACGTCCTCGTCTATGCTGAGTGGCGCAAACTCCTCAGACGCACCGACACTCGGTACATACACACTACCCGCCGCCGATAAAGCTATGCCCTCTATGCACGCCGTCAAGGCGCTCAGCATCTCCACAGGTCCGGACATTCGACTACTTATATCATACGCCAAAGCTCCACGTAGCACCTCTTGCATAGACTCATCCAAGCCGCGCGGTAACGCTATGTCCTCACCGCTCATCCTGCGACGTATAGCCAAGGGCCGTGACGCACCGTCCGCCTCATCTTCAAAGGGCAATATTCCGCCCGTTAAACCCACATACATAAGTAAGCCTATGGAGTATATGTCCGCAGCATTGTCCGCCTCCTGCCCGTAAAACAGCTCTGGCGACATGTACATAAGCTCGTCCTTGCCCCACTTGCCCGTCTCATGGTCAGCCATGGGTCCAAGCCCCACCTCGCCCTCAGAGTTTAGGCTTATATTGCCGGGATATATATTGCCGTGTACATCGCCCTCTATCTCTATAAGCGCCCTACACAAGCCCCGTGCAAGTTCCAAGAGCTCCGTTTCATTTAAATCGTAGATCCCCTCACCGAGTATAGCGTCTCGGTCAAATTTATATTCTCCGTTCATCTCACGTTTTCCTTTCCAAAGGTTCAAATCACACCTCAGCATAACACAAAGCAATCGCCCTCGTCAACCGCCCGAGCACATACCTTATTTTTCCAAGTTGCGCAGTATCGCCTCTATCTTACGTGTTATCTCACGCAGTTCCTCGTTGGCTCGACCCTCAAGGCCTCGCACCCTACGAAGCAAACGCTCCGCCGCCTCCACTGCACGACGATACGCAACAGCCTCCTTGCGCGGCTTCTGCACAGCCTTCGGTGCCACAGGTATGCCGACCGTTAGCCCTATAGCTTCTGCCGTCAACAAATCGTAGCTTGTGCCACTGTACGGCGAGGTCGCCGTATACCCAAAATCCTCGTTTAAGTTCTTCGTAAATTCATCACAGACCTCATTATCTCCGTGATTTATAAATACCAGCCTCGGCTTCGGACTAAAGCCCGACAGCCAATTTAGCAGCCCGTTTCTGTCTGCATGTCCCGATACACCGGCTAACCACGACACCTCCGCATTTACCGCTATATCCTCACCGAACAGTCGCACACTCTTAGCGCCATCGTGTAAAAGTCGTCCCAAAGTGCCCACCGCTTGATAGCCCACGAATAATATAAGGCTCTCCTCACGCCACAAATTGTGCTTTAAGTGGTGACGTATACGCCCTGCGTCACACATGCCGCTCGCCGATATGATGACCTTAGGCGCCTTATCTGCGTTTATCGCCCTCGACTCGTCCACAGACACACTCGTCTCCAAACCGTCAAAATAAAGCGGGTCTACGCCCTTATCCAATAGCGCCACCGTCTCAGCGTCCAAATACGATCTGTCCGCCTGTAAAAATATGCCTGTCGCCTCTATGGCAAGCGGACTGTCCACATACACCTTGAAGCCCGAATGACCCTTGATGAGTCCTCGCTCCTTTATTTCCCTGATAAAATACAGCATCTCCTGTGTGCGTCCCACCGCAAACGAGGGTATGACCACATTGCCGCCCCTGTCAAACGTGCGCTGTATCGCCTCCGTCAAGGCCTTTATGTAATCAGGTCTGTCACCGTGACTGCGTAGCCCATACGTGGATTCCATCACCACATAGTCAGCATCCTTCACCTTAGACGGATCACGGAGCAAAGGCTGATTTATATTGCCCAAGTCGCCCGAGAACACTATCTTGCGCTCCTCACCCTTTTCAGTCATCCATATCTCTATACAAGCAGAGCCGAGTAAATGCCCCACGTCCGTAAAGCGTACATACACGTCCTCACTGACCTGTATACGCTCGGCGTATGTGCAGGGACGCAGTCTCGTAAGCAGTCCCTCAGCATCATTCATATCGTACACAGGCTTAATCTCGGGGCCACCGGCTCGCTGTGACTTTCTCGTCTTATACTCCGCTTCCGACATCTGTATATGCGCCGAATCACGCAGCATTATACTGCACAGATTGCATGTCGGCTCCGTGGCGTACACGACGCCCCTAAATCCGTTCTTATAAAGCAAGGGCAAATTGCCCGAATGGTCTATATGCGCATGAGTTAAAAGCACAAAGTCCACATCCGTCGGATTAACGGGCAAAGTCTCATTTACAAAAATATCCTTGCCCTGTTCCATTCCACAGTCTATAATAAACTTAGTGCTACCTAACTCTATGAGCGTACAGCTACCCGTCACTTCATGTGCGGCGCCCAGAAATGTAATTTTCATCTTATTTACTCCTTTCAAAGAGCCTGTTTATTTTCCTAAACGTAGCAGGCCACAATCCTGTGGCAAAGAGTATGAGTATGAAATAGCGCAGAGCAGAGCCTAAGCTCTCGCCCAACATTGCCGTGAGCGGTGCGTCCAGACCCTCCATTATCGCTACGACTATCGCAAAGCCGCCTATGAGCTTGACTGCCTGTGCGCCAAACTTGCCCTTAGTCTCAAAACGTATGTAACGTCTGTCTATGTGATAGGATATGAGCATAGCCAAGGAAGCGCCTGACAAACTGTAGGCATTGTCACGTGCCTCTTGTAAATTAACGACGTCTATATCCGTCGGGAAGTTCCACAGTTCTATGTACAGCAAATATGCCACAGAGAGCACGACCATGAGCGCCAATGTCCCGTACATGAGCTTAGGGCGGTTCTCCGCATCACGAAACACAGGGTAAAACGCAAAGGTCATCACCGCTCCTATAGCTAAGGATACGAGCACATCTTCAGTGGTATGCACACCGAGGTATAGCCTAGTAAACGCAACCACTAAGATGATGCCCACGCACACTATTCGTACACCGAGCGGTTTAAACCACCGTGCGAGTGTTCCGAAAGCAGTAACGACATTTTGCGTATGTCCACTGGGAAAAGAGTAGCCCGTGGCGTGTAATCTTGCCGACTCTACAACGTGTATCGTAGGATCTTTTACCCACGGACGTGGCACACGACAAGTGATCTTTAAAAACTGATTGACTATTATGCCCGAAAAGCCCATAGTCAGCATGTAGTAGCCGAGACTCTTGTTATAGCACCAGAAGGCGAACATCGCCAATATAATGTATACGAGTTCACCTCCAAGTTCTGTTACCGTTGCCATGACGGCATCGAGTGCCGGCGTTCTTATTTCTTGTATGGCGTAGAGTAATTCCATAGTACACCTCTGCATAAAATTTATAATAGCATTATACAGCAAAACATCCTATAATAAAAGACATAATTTAAGGAGGATTCACATGCTACATCTCGAAATCGATATAGAGGGTGCCGACTACATCGCTCTCTTAGACGCCCTCTCACGTATCCCTGCTCTTAAATCAAAGAGCACACAACTAGGACTCTACAAATTCTTATTGAAGGGCATGACACAACAGCAATGCGACGAAGCCGTAGCTGACCTACTCAACAAAAGTAAATTCAGTGTATCGCAGAGTATAGAGAAATTTGCAGCCGATCAAGGTGTTAAGCTAAAGGTAAAGCAAATCTCCGGCAAGTAGGCAAGGCTCTTGCCGTTTCGAAATAATAAAGACCACTGTGGTTTATTAGCCACAGTGGTCTTTGTTATTATTTACAAGAATTCTCGCTGTTTTTGCTGCTCTCGCAGCCGCCGGAGTGAGGGCAGCCTATGCATTTAACGCCCTTTTTCTTCTCCCTGACTATCTTCCATACGGCGGCACCGACTATGAGCACTATCACGCCTATTATAATATAATTACCCAGGTCTGACACCTCCTATTTTGATAATAGTCTAATATTAAGCAGCTACCTTGTCGGGCAACTTCTGACCGGACTTCTTGCCGCCGCGCATCATCATCATGACCAACACGCCTATCATAACAGCAACAGCTATAAGTCCCGGTACAAAGCCCGCTCCGACAGTGCCCATTGTTATCAAGGTGCCTATCTGGTACACCAAGAACGCAACTACGTAGCCCGTACCGAACTGCAAGGCGATGCCACCCCACAGCCATTTTCCGCTCTCCATCTCCGCATTCATAGCGCCGATGGCCGCAAAGCAAGGCGGTGTATAAAGGTTAAACATGAGGTACGCCAAGGCCGCTACCGAGGACATGCCCATGATGCCTGCAACCTCTGTCGCGCCGCTTGTCAGCTCCAAAGCGTCTGTGTCGATGAAGTTATTGATACCGTAAACAACTGCCAAAGTACCAACTACATTCTCCTTAGCGATAAAGCCTGTTATAGCAGCTGCTGCCAACTGCCATACGCCGAAGCCGACAGGGATAAGCAGTAGCGCAAAGGGTGAGGCTATGGCCGCAAGTATGCTCTGACTCTGATAGGTTTCAACCAAGGCACGTACTGCCTCGAACTGTGCGGGTGTTGCCGCTGCCAACGCCGCCGCATCTGACGGTAGGGGTAGACCTGCCTGCAAAGCTGCCGCATCCGCTAGCTCTGCCACAACCTGGAAGTCCAAGGTGAAGGTCTGCAGAATCTGTACAGCCATGTTGCACAGTAGGATTATTGTTGATGCCTTTATTATGTACGCCTTCGCACGTGAAAGCATGGACAAGGCCGCTCTCTTTATGCTCGGGAACTTGTACTCGGGTAGCTCTATGATAAAGTAGCTACGTGCGTACTTCTCGCCCGTTATCTTTACACTGAAAAGTGCACCCAATATGATTAGGAATATGCCGACAAAGTACATCAGAGGGCTGACCCATGTAGCCTCACTGAAGAAAACGCCCGCAAATAGTGCTATAACCGGCAGCTTCGCTCCGCAGGGGATAAACGGTGTCAGCATAGCTGTTGTACGCCTCTGACGCTCGTCCTTTATCGTACGTGTAGCCATTATTCCGGGTATCGCACAGCCTGTGCCTATAACCATGGGTATGATAGACTTGCCCGACAGCCCTACGACCTTGAAGAACCTATCCATGATAACAGCCACACGTGCCATGTATCCGCAGTCTTCCAACAGTGCAAGCAAGAAGAACATTACCATGATTAGCGGTAAGAAGCCTATAACAGCTCCCACGCCGCCTATGATACCGTCAAGCAGTATTGCACTGAGAACAGGGGATACGTCCTCGCCCAACATGCCGCCGACAAAGCCATTGAAGGCATCTATCCAACCAACAAATATATCCGCAAGCAGAGGGCCGACATAGGTCTGCGATATCGCAAACACCGCCCACATGACAGCTGCGAATATAGGCAGTCCTATCCACTTATGCGCAAGTATAGCGTCCGCCGCATCCTGCTTCGTGCGCTCACTTGTCTGCTGTAACCTCGTCTCCACTGCCCTGACTATCGTATCCACAAAGGCAAAACGTGCCTTATCCGCTTCCTCTACTGCCTTAACGTCCGTCAATCCGGCATACTCTGCACTGTAAGGTGCAGATTGGCCCTGACCAACACTCGATACCGCTGCAGCCAGCAACTCATCAAGTCCATTTCCTGTCGTCGCCGTTGATACAGTCTCCACTACCTTGCACGATAGCTTCTCTCTCAGCTTCGCTAGGTCTACCTTCACACCCTTCTTCTTCGCCATATCACTCTTATTGAGCGCTATAACCACAGGTATGCCAAGCTCAGCTAACTGTGTTGTGAAAAACAAACTACGACTTAAATTCGTCGCATCAACTATGTTGATGATAACGTCGGGGCTCTCGCCCTGCACAAAGTCTTTTGTGATGCTCTCCTCTTTCGTATAGGGTGACATTGAGTACGCACCCGGCAAGTCAACTATAGTAACCTCGCCGTAATTTTTGTTGAGCGCACCTTTAAGAGCACTCACCTTCTTCTCCACTGTGACACCCGCCCAGTTGCCGACCTGCTCCGTCTTGCCCGTTAGAGCGTTGTAAAGCGTGGTCTTACCACTGTTAGGGTTTCCCGCCAATGCAATTTTCATTTTCCCTTACCTCCTATTTTTGGCAACAAAAAATACACGGCATCGTCTCGAAGTATAGCTCCGAAACGATACTGAGTACTGTTATGTTTATGTTTACAGGCGTATTGCCTGCGCCAGCTCCTTGTCTATACTGTACCTCGCATCTTTTATCGAGACCACATACGTCCCGTTTAGCACAGATACCAATGTAATGGGCTCACCCTCAAAACATCCCAAGCTAAACAAGAATCTAGACATTTCCTCGTCGTTAGTCACTATCTTGCTGATTATGTACTCGCGTCCCATCTCAGCACTACTGACATCAACCCTCGACACGTCAAACTCATTTTCCGCCTTTGTCATATCTTTCCTCGACTCTCTAATGTCCGATTCCGCTTGAGCTACTGTCTTAGCCCCAAACCCGAAGCCCCACTTCCTGCGCTTCACTGTTGTTTGCATAACTTTCCCCTTCCGAGTTAGTTAGACTTATCTAATTCATAGCTACTATACTACCAGTTTTATTAAATGTCAAGCATTTTTACATTAAAACTCTATCCTTATTACATTTTATCAAGCTCAACATGCTCTATACTACTCACTTTGCCGCTTTTTAGCCGCACAAGCGCAAAACTCGGGCGCTCACCTCGACCCGCACTACCGGGATTTAACACATGCATCTCGCCCACTCGCTCACTATGCGCCACATGCGTATGCCCATACAGTACAAGCTGCGCCCTTGAAAAGTGTGCGGCATTCAAAAGCCTCTCAAGTCCTCCCTTCACGCCATACTCATGGCCATGCGTCATGAACACCTTCACGCCGCAGATATTCTCTGTCAGCGTTACTTGTGCCGTACTTAATATGTCACAGTTGCCACGCACCGCATACAATGCCATATCGGGATACCTCTGCATCACGCTTTTTGCGTCCGCTATGCCGTCACCCAAAAATATGACCGCCTCCGGCCTCGTTTTTTCTATTGCGTCGCTCATCGCGCCTGCGTTTCCATGCGTGTCGGAAAATACAGCTATTAGCAAAACAGTCACCTCACAAATAATATTGAATATAATAATAAAGAGAAAGTAAAAACGGAGGTTCGTAACATGGATTTCGATAAAATAGGTAAACAGCTCGAAAAGAGCGGTAAGGCGGATAAAATCCAAGAGATAGCAAATTCAAAAGACGGCGAAAGGCTTGCAAGTATGCTCGACGGTGCCGAAGTGGAAAAAGCTGCACGCACCGGTGACTTCGCCGCTCTGCAGGGCATATTAAAACAGGTTCTAAGCACTGAGGAAGGGCAACGCATAGCAAAAAAGCTCGGAGAAACCATGAAAAAATAAAAAACTAAGGGGGGTGCTCACAGTGGATGATCTCAGTGAGAAAATTAATTCCGTACTAAACGACCCCGAACAAATGAAGGGTATAATGGATATGGCTAAGTCCTTTATGGGCAGCTCCGACGACAATGGTACGCCGAGCGCCTCTAACACTCTCGGCCTGCCCCTAGACCCCTCGCTTATCGGAAAGCTAGGCGCACTGCTCGGCTCTACTCAAAACGATGAGAAAAAAGCTATGCTTGAAGCTATGAAACCCTATCTATCCGAAAAAAGGCGCATGAAGATGGACAAAGCAATGAAACTCGCGAAGCTCGCCGCCCTGGCAAGGATCGCCGTTTCCGACCTAAAGGAGGACAAAGATGTACAATCGCTATGAGGGTAACACCGGGCGCTTTGTACGTGTGGAAGATGCCCCGACCGCTAAGCCCGTAAACTCTGTTAATCCGGTTCCCTTTCCCACACACTCTCCACTAAACTCAAGGGACACAAAACTCACCGATACAAAAAAATCAGCCCTGTCGAACTTATTCGGCAGGGGTGGATCCTCTCTACTCTCCTCGCTCGGCGGTTCCGGCGCCTCTCTGCTCTCTTCGTTCGGCAAAAAGTCTTCCGAAGACTCTATGCTCGGCGGACTCGGCCAGAACCTCGGCGGTCTAATCCCCAAAGTCTTGCCCGACGGACTCGAAACCGAGGACCTTATCCTCCTACTCATCCTCTACCTCATGTACAGAGAGACAGGGGACAAGGAACTACTTATCATCATCGGCGCATTATTTTTCCTGTAATCTGGCGAAAAACCTCGACCGTAGGGAACGGTCTTGACCGTTCCGAAACCTTGCGTTCAACGAACATTTACCGTGCTTGCGGTCGAGTCAAGACTCGACCCTACATTCGTCCTAAGTCGTGGGCGGCTCAAAGTAGTCCTCGCTCGGCACTTCTAAATTCGGTGCGCCATAGCTCGCTCTGTATATGAGCTCATTTCCGTCATACTTCTCCGCGCCCACTAAAAGACCTGTCGCCAAGGACACATACACATGGCTACTATAACGAAAACTACCCGACGTCCACACCACATATATGCAGGACTCGTCTGCGTAATTTACATAGCCCGCCTCGTCTATATCCTCTTTATCTACACCCAACACATCCTCGTAACTTATACTGCGTAAATATTTGTCGTAACTTTGCGGATTTTCCGCATCGTATTTGCCCTCAAACACATCGGACATGCCTGTATACCACATATAAAGGTCACCGTCAAGGAGTAGGGTATTTGCCGTCTGCTCACCCTCACGGGTTCTGACGAGCGCACTGTCGCCGTCCACATACACCTCAAGCTCACTCACACTACTGCCGCTCTGCCAAAAATCCTCTATGACCACTGTGCGTGAATAGCTCTGTACCCTATTTAAAGTCGCAAGCACAGCTTGTACATTCTCGCTCGTCACTGTAGCATATTCCAAGCTATCCTCTAAAGTGCCGCTCCCTCCGCCCATGTCGGTTATAGATGCTGTAGGCAATATAACCGCAGGCGTCTCCACCTGCGGCTCATACACAAAGACCGCCACCACTATTACCAGCACTGCTATAGCAAGTGCCGGTAGTATTAATGGCGAACTTTTACCTCGTCTCACAACGAAAACTCCTTCGGCCTCTCACTCTTCAGGCCGTTCTCAAATAAAATCGCATCCGCTATGCGCTCACAAGCTCGGCCGTCACCGTAAGGATTTACTGTTCTTGACATCTTTTCATACACGCTTTTGTCCGTCAACAGCTTCGTGCACAGACGCTCTATCTCCTCACGCTCCGTACCTGCTATAAGCACAGTGCCTGCCTCTACAGCCTCGGGTCGCTCCGTCTCACGCCTAAGCACCAAAACAGGCTTGCCCAAGGACGGTGCCTCCTCCTGTATACCACCCGAATCCGTAAGCACCATATAGCTCTTTTTCATCAGCCTGTGCATGTCCACCGCATCCAAGGGTTCTATCAGCTTTACATTCTCCACAGCGCCCAATATACCGCCGGCACACTCGCGTACCACCGGATTTAAGTGTACAGGGTACACGATTTGCACATCTTCATAGCGCTCAGCCGTACTCTTGACCGCTTCCATTATATTGCGCATAGGCTCACCGAAGTTCTCACGCCTATGACAAGTTAGCGTAATTACACGCTTATTCTCAAAATCTATGCCGTCTAATTCTCTTGACGTAAAACCCTCGCCCTTGGATGTATAGCCCAGAGCGTCTATGACCGTATTACCTGTCACGTATATGCGACCCTCCACACCCTCACGCTCTAAGTTCTCACGATTACGTAAGGTCGGCGCAAAGTGTAGTGTCGCTATCTGACCCGTAATGCGCCTGTTCATTTCCTCGGGATAAGGTGACCAGCGGTCAAATGTACGCAAGCCCGCCTCCACATGCCCCACGGGTATGCGCTCGTAAAACGCCGCTAAGGACGCCGCCATTGTCGTACTTGTATCGCCGTGTATCAAAACAAGGTCGGGTTTCGCCTCTTTATATACCTTGCTCATGCCCTCTAACACACGTGTCGTGACCTGCGTCAGACCCTGTGCATGTTGCATTATATTTAAATCGTAATCAGGCTTTAAGCCAAACGTCTCCAGCACACTGTCAAGCATCTCCCTATGCTGCGCAGTTACACAGAGTATAGACTCTATCTCAGGCCTCTTATTAAGCTCTATAACGAGCGGTGCCATCTTTATTGCTTCCGGCCTCGTGCCGAACACAGACATTATCTTAAGCATCTTTTTTGCCCTCCTCGTCCTTTTGCTTTAAGTCGAAATCATCCTTCGCTTTCTTCAAAAACACGCCTACAGTCACAGCTATTACTAAGGCCGCTATAAGTAGTAGTATACGTACAACGCCGTTCGTGGCAAGTACCACCGCAGCCAAGCCCAATATCGCAGATATGGAGTACAGTACCGCCACCGCCTGCTTCTGACTCAGGCCCATGTCCACTAAGCGGTGATGTAAATGCCCCCTGTCGGGCATCATGGGACTCTGCCCCCGCACCACTCGCCTTATTATCGCAAAGCTTGTGTCAAACAAAGGTAAAGCAAGCGCAAGCACCGGTGCAACAAATGACACCAAGGCGTAAAACTTAAATAGCCCTACGGCAGACACCGTAGATAGCACAAAGCCTAGTAAAAGCGCTCCCGTGTCGCCCATAAATATCTTTGCAGGATTCAAGTTGTAGGGCATAAAGCCTACACATCCGCCCACAAGACAGCCCAAAATAACCGCCACATTTATATCCGAAACAAGTAAGGCGACCACAAGCATAGTAACGGACGCTATCGCCGATACGCCGACCGCCAAACCGTCCAAGCCATCTATCAAGTTGACGGAATTTGTTATGCCCACTATCCAAAGTATAGTGACCGGCACCGCAAGCACGCCTAAGTACAAAGTCTGATCGTTAAACAGTGCTATCGGATGCCTCAGCACCTCTATTACCACGCCATGCGACACCGCTATCACCGCCGCAACTATCTGTGCACCCAGCTTAACCGTCGCTCTAAGCGGTGTAATGTCGTCAACCGCTCCGCAGACAACTATTACGAGCGCTCCCAAAAGTACGCCACGCACCTGTGTCGTTATGTCCGCAAACAACAGGACACTCACTATAAATCCCAAGAAAATAGCGAGCCCTCCCATTCGTGGGATGGGCTCTTTATGCATTCGCCTGTCATCTTTCGGTACGTCTATCGCACCTACCTTATGAGCAAAGCTCTTGACTATAGGCGTGGACGCAAAGCTTACAGCAAAGCTCACTCCTATAGCAAGTGTTAATTGTAATATCTCATTCGTCGATAAATTCATTAAATTTATCCCCTTGTTCAAGATGGCGATGCAAGCACCGCCCCAATCGTAGGAAACGGTCTTGACCGTTCCGCAACCACCGAACCGTAGGAGCGAACCTATGAGTTCGACCGAAACCATTTTTCCGCAGAAAAATGGTTTTTTGTTTTTGTTTTTGTTTTTGTTTAGTTAGGGCTTTGCCCCAAGACCCCACAACTTTTTGAAAAAAGTTGATTAAAACTTTTAATTCGGCTTCGCCCCTAAGATTTAGAGGTGTTGCATAACATTTATTTCGGCAAGAACCCTAACCTGTCGTACACCGTGCGCAAGGTCTCATCCGCCTTTACCCTCGCTTTTTCCGCACCCATGCGGTACACACCCTCAAGGTACGTCATATCGTCAAGCAGGCGCAAAGCTTCTTCACGCACAGGCCTCAGCATCTCCACAACAGCCTCGCCCACCTTGGGCTTAAAAGCACCGTAGCCCTTGCCCGCAAACTCAGCCTCTATCTCAGCGAAACTCGCACCCGTTGCACAGGAGTATATCTGCATCAAGTTCGCCACACCGGGCTTCTCCTCAATACTGTGGCGTACACAGTTTTCCGTGTCACTGTCCGTTACCGCTTTTTTAAACTTCTTCATTATCGTCTCGGGCGTGTCGAGCATATACACACAACCGCCGGGGTCATGGTCAGACTTGCTCATCTTATTTTGCGGCGTTGTCAAACTCATAACCCTAGCACCAACTTTAGGTATATGTGCCTCGGGCACTGTGAAGGTGTCACCGTATATGCCGTTGAAGCGTATCGCTATATCTCGGCAGAGCTCCACATGCTGACGCTGATCCTCACCCACAGGCACAAAGTCTGCCTGATATATCAATATGTCCGCCGCCATAAGTGAAGGGTAGGTGAACAGTCCTGCATTTATATTGTTCTCGTTCTTTGCTGTCTTGTCCTTAAACTGTGTCATACGTGACAGCTCACCGAACATGGTATAACAACCCAGCACCCAACCGAGCTCCGCATGCTGACTCACATGGCTCTGCACAAAAAGCGCACACTTCTCAGGGTCAAGCCCCGCCGCTATGTACTGCGCAAGCTGCTCCAAAGTGCGCTGACGCAGCTCCTTCGGATCCTGACGCACCGTTATGGCGTGCATATCAACTATACAGTAATAGTTGTTGTACTCCTCTATCATTTCCACCCAGTTTTTTATAGCGCCCAAATACGAGCCCAAAGTCAAGTCGCCCGAGGGCTGTATGCCCGACAGCATAGTCTTCTTTTGCATAAATCGGTCTCTCCTGTATTTCTAAATTACTTCTTCAGCTTGTCAAAAAATCACCGCACCAAATCCTCGTCCTTTGCCGAGCAAAGATTTTTCAAAAATCACGGCGAGTTGCCTGGTCTGATTTTTGAAAAATGCTAAATCTAATCTGAGGAGGGGCGTGTACACGCCACAGATTCCTATCGAGGCTATAAAGCCGAGAACCCCTTTTTGGCGAAAAACCTGTTTTTCGACAGTCTTACTTCTTGAGTCCGAGTTCCTCGGACAGTGCCTCAAACGCCTTGCGTGAACGCTCTATCTTATCCGGCGATGTGCAGTACGCTATACGTACATAGCCCGGACACAGGAAAGACGAGCCCGGCACGAGCAGTAAGTTGTACTTCTTCGCCGCCTGCAGAAATTCCTTTTCCTCTACAGGCGTCTTTACCCACAGGTAAAACGCACCGGCAGGGTAAAAACAGTCGTACCCGAGCTCTGTCAACATATTGTAGAGCATTTTACGGTTCTTATCGTAAAGGCTGATATCCGTCGTCTCGTACACGGAGCGTCCCACAGCAAGCTGTATGAGCGAAGGCGCATTGACAAAGCCTAATATACGTGTCGAAATTGCCATAGCCGAATACACAAGCTCACTATCGTCCGCCTCGGGCGATATAGCCACAAAGCCTATGCGGTTACCCGGCAAGGACAAGGACTTCGACCACGAATAGCAGATGATGGTGTTTTTGTAGTAGTTGGGCAAAAACGGTACCTGTACGCCATCGTACACGAGGTCACGGTAAGGCTCATCAGCAACGATATATATATTCGTGCCCAGCTCCTTCTGCTTTCTGTCAAGCATCTCGCCGAGCGCCTTTATTACTCTCGGTGAATAGACTGCACCCGTCGGGTTGTTCGGGCTATTTACAACTATCGCCTTTGTCAAAGGTGTTATCGCCGCCTCTATTGCAGCTATATCGGGAATGAAGCCGGCAGCCGCATCTGTCTGCACGACGACAATCTTACATCCAAAATTCTCGGCATATTGGTTATACTCAAAGAAGTAAGGCGCAAGCACGATTATCTCCTCACCCGGGTTCGTTATAGCCTGGAACGCAGAGTTTAAGCCGCCCGCTGCGCCCACGGACATTATTATATTGTCCACTGTGAACTCACAACCGTAGCGCTTATTTAGCATATCCGCTATGTTCTTACGTACCTCGACATATCCCACGTTCGGTGTATAGCCGTGTATGTACATGGGGTCCTCGTTTGTCACTATGTCTATCAGTGATTCTCTTATGCTCTCGGGGGGCGCAAAGTAGGGGTTGCCTATAGAGAAATCATACACATTCTCCACTCCGTGTATGTCGGACAGCCTCTTACCCTCTTCAAACATCGCCCTTATCGTAGAGTTATTCTCCACTAATTTTTCCATTCTCTTCGATATCATATCTATTCCTCCCCATATATAATACTCCGTATTCTACCACGTTACTGCGCTCAATACAACACTATGTATTAATTTTATAAGAAAAATGGTAATTGACAATGAAGTCAAAGTGAAATAATATTAACTTTATATAAAATAAATAAAAAAACTAATAATATGACAGGGAGAGCATAATGAAAGACAGAGATTTTTTTGAAGTTGCGGAATCAAAAATACCGAAGGGTGAGGTTCGTACTCGCTTTGCACCCAGTCCCACGGGCTACATGCACGTCGGCAACCTACGCACCGCACTGTACACTTACCTCATCGCAAGACGTGAAAACGGCAAGTTCATCCTGCGCATAGAGGACACGGATCAGGCACGTCAGGTGGACGACGCCGTGCAAATAATATATAACACCATGCAAAAATGCGGTCTTCACTACGACGAAGGCCCCGACATAGGCGGCCCTGTTGCGCCCTACATCCAAACAGAGCGTAGGGACATATACAAAGACTATGCCGACCTCATTATAGACAAAGGGCACGCCTACCGCTGCTTCTGCGAGAAAGCAGAGGACGCCATCGAGGGCGAGAGCTTCACTAAAGTAGCCGACCCTTGCCGTGCACTCGATAAGGCCGAAGCGGAGAGGCGTGCGGCAAACGGCGAGGAGCATGTGGTGCGTCAGCGTATACCCGACACGGGTGAGACGACGTTTACGGACGAAATTTTCGGCGCCATCACCGTGCCGAACGACAGCCTTGACGATCAAGTGCTCATCAAGCGTGACGGTCTGCCCACCTACAACTTCGCCAACGTCGTGGACGACCATCTCATGGGCATAACGCATGTGGTGCGTGGTACGGAGTACTTGTCAAGTTCACCGAAATATAACCTACTGTACGAAGGCTTCGGCTGGGATTTGCCGAAGTATGTACACTGCTCCCCCGTCATGCGTGACGCACAGAACAAAATGTCTAAGCGTAAGGGCGACCCCTCGTTTGAGGACCTCTTGGAGCAGGGTTACCTCACGGAGGCAGTTGTTAACTATGTCGCTCTGCTCGGCTGGTCACCCGGCGGTGAGCAGGAGATATTCACGCTAAAAGAGCTGGAGGAGGTTTTCAGCATGTCGGGCATATCTAAGTCGCCCGCCATTTTCGATATAGAGAAGCTCAAGTGGCTAAACAGTGAGTATATAAGACGCATGAGCGCCGAGGACTTTGCAAAGATTGCAGAGCCTTACATCAGAAGTGCCGTCAAAACAGAGAGCATAAACCCGGCGGACATTGCAGCTATCTTGCAACAGCGCACGGAACTACTCACGGACATAGCGCCGAAACTCGATTTCTTCGACACTCTACCTGAGTACGACATTGAGCTTTTCACGAACAAGAAGTCTAAGACGAACCCTGAGGTTTCAAAGACCATGCTTGAGGAGGTCATACCCCTGCTCGAGGGCATAGACGACTGGACTCAGGACAGTGTGCACACGGCGCTCATAGAAAAGGCGGCGGTGCTTGAAGTAAAGAATGCTACTTTGATGTGGCCTGTGCGCATAGCGGTGTCGGGAAAATCCGTCACACCCGGCGGCGCTATTGAGCTCTGCTGTATTTTGGGCAAGGACGAGACGCTGAGGCGTTTACGCTTGGGACTTGCGAAATTGGTATAGGTTGTAGGGGACGATGCCCACATCGTCCCGATTGCCGTCAAACACCGCATTGTAGGGACATGGCTTGCCATGTCCGTTGCACAGATACCGTAAACGTAAAACGGTCACGGCAAGCCGTGACCCTACAATTTTCATTCCCCAAACCCGTAACACGGGACGATGTGGGCATCGTCCCCTAGGATGATATTTACAAGGAGACATTATGTCAAAATTCAAAGTTGCCGGTGATTTCGTGCCCTCGGGTGACCAAGGTGCGGCTATAGCGCTACTATCCGAGGGTCTGCAAAACGGTATTACGGAACAGACGCTCTTGGGCGTAACCGGCTCGGGTAAAACTTACACTATGGCGAAGGTCATAGAAAAAACTCAGCGGCCGGCACTCATTTTAGCGCACAACAAAATATTGGCGGCTCAGCTCTGTTCCGAGTTTCGTGAGTTCTTCCCCGATAATGCCGTCGAATACTTCGTGTCCTACTACGACTACTATCAGCCCGAAGCTTATATAGCACATTCGGACACGTATATTGAAAAAGACAGCTCCATAAACGATGAGATAGAACGTCTGCGCCACTCCACTACCTCGAGCTTGGGTGAACGCACAGATGTTATTGTCGTTGCCTCCGTATCCTGTATCTACGGACTCGGAGACCCCATAGACTACGCCTCCATGGTCATCTCCATGCGTCCCGGTCAGACTTTAGACCGTGATGATCTATTGAAAAAACTAATAGATATACGCTACGAGCGAAATGATATTGCCTTCGAGCGTAACATGTTCCGTGTACGTGGTGACACGGTGGAAATTTACCCCGTGTACTACCTCAACAGAGCTATCAGAATAGAGTTTTTCGGTGACGAGATAGAGCGCATTTCAGAGATCAGCCCCGTGACGGGGCAAGTGGTGAAAACTCTGTTTCACATCGCTATATACCCCGGCTCACACTATGTCACAACCAAGGAAAAGATGGACATGGCGGTTAAAGAGATGCGTGCGGAATGTGATGCGCAGGTGGCGTATTTTAAACATGAGGGTAAACTTTTAGAGGCGCAGAGGATACAGCAACGCACAGACTACGACATAGAGATGATACAGGAACTCGGTTACTGTAACGGCATAGAAAACTACAGTCGCATCATATCCGGGCGTGACGAAGGTAGTGCGCCCATGACGCTCATTGACTATTTTCCGAAAGATTTTGTGCTGTACGTGGACGAAAGCCATGTGACCTTACCGCAGGTGAGCGCCATGTATAAGGGCGACCGCTCACGTAAGGAATCGCTTGTAAATTTCGGCTTTAGACTGCCCTCGGCTTTCGATAACAGACCTCTTAAGTTCGAGGAGTTTTTAGAGCGCATACCTCAGGCTGTCTATGTGTCCGCAACACCCGGAAAGTTCGAAAAAGAGCGTTCGGGACAAATAGCGGAGCAGATAATACGCCCAACGGGCCTCTTAGACCCCATAGTCGAGGTGCGTCCCGTAGACGGGCAGATAGACGATCTCGTAAGTGAGATTAACATGAAAAGGCAAGACGATAAGCGTACGCTCGTGACGACGCTCACAAAGAAGATGGCAGAGGACCTCACGAACCATTTAGCGGCGGTGGGTATACGCTGTCGCTACATGCACCACGACATAGGCTCTATTGAGCGTATGGAGATTATACGTGATTTAAGGCTGGGTGAGTTTGACGTGCTCGTGGGTATAAACCTACTCAGAGAGGGTCTCGACTTGCCAGAGGTCGCCTTGGTCGCCATTCTCGATGCGGACAAGGAGGGCTTTTTGCGCTCGGAGACAAGCCTTATACAGACCATGGGCAGAGCGGCACGAAATGCCGACGGTATAGTCATCATGTATGCCGACACCATAACACGCTCCATGCGTGCCGCTATGGACGAAACAGAGCGCAGGCGCGCCATACAAAAAGCGTACAACGAGGAACACGGCATAGTGCCTAAAACGGTCGTCAAAAACGTGCGTGGACTCATAGAGATTACGGGCGAGGCAGGCGACGGCAAGCGCAAGGACGGCGTTAAGATGACCGCTTCCGAGCGTCGTTCGGAGATAGAGAAGATTGAGCGTCAGATGAAGGAAGCGGCGAAAATGCTCGAATTCGAGTACGCCGCCATCTTGCGTGACAGACTTATAAAGCTGAGAGGTGAGAGCTGATATGGAGCTTATGGTTTTAGACGGTAACAGTATAGTAAATAGGGCGTTTTACGGCGTGAGGCCTCTAAATGCGCCCGACGGTACGCCCACAAACGCCGTGTACGGTTTTTTGTCTATTTTGCAGAAACTGTTATCGGACCATAAGCCTCAGGCACTCTGTGTCGCCTTTGACCTACCGGGGCCTACGTTTCGCAAGGAGAAGTTCGAGGCGTATAAAGCGCATCGCAAGCCCATGCCCGAGGATTTGGCGGTGCAGCTGCCCCTCTTGCGTGAGGTGCTGGGCGCTATGGGTATACTCATGCTCTCAAAAGAGGGCATGGAAGCTGACGATGTCATAGGCACGGTGGGCAGACTGTGTGCAGACAGGGGCACCGACTGCCTTATAGTCACAGGAGATAAGGACAGTTTCCAGCTCATAGAGGAGAGCGTCAAGGTTTTGCACATAAAAAGTCGCATGGGCAAGACGGAGAGTATCCTCTACGATGAAAAGCGTTTCGAGGAGGAATACGGCTTTGCGCCGAAACTGATAATTGATTTAAAGGCACTCATGGGCGACAGCTCCGACAATATACCCGGCGTTGCCGGCGTGGGTGAAAAGACCGCCATGAGCCTTGTCGGCACTTACGGCGGCATAGACGAAATTTACGCTAAAATCGATGAGTTAGACGTGAAAGAGGGCGTGCGCACGAAGCTCCGCACAGGTGAGGCGGACGCAAGGCTTTCTTATGAGCTTGCGACTATCGTAAAGGACGTGCACATAGAGTTTGCGCCCGATATGGCGACATGGCAGCTCAGCCCCACCGCCGAGCTTTATGAGGTGATGGAGCGTTTGGGCTTTAACAGATTTATAGACATGTGGGGCCTCAAAGCGGGCGGTGCTGTCGCTGAGATTAAGGAAAAATCCGCTCTGCCACGTGTGAAACTTTCGGATTTTACGCTTGAGAGCGTGCCTTTCTCCACCTCTGACGCTCTCGCTCTACACTGCAACACCGATTTTACGCAACTTGAAATTTGCGACGGTCTGTCCGTGTACACGGCAGAGCGCATGGACATGGGCGGTGGTTTCGATACACTGTTTGACTTTTTGTTCTCGGACAATGTCGAGAAAACAGGACACAACATAAAGGACATTATGACGGCGCTTTTAACCGAGGGCGCAGAGCCCCGTGCTTGGGCGTTCGACACGGCTTTAGCCGCCTATGTCATAGACCCCACGGAGGCGGACTACGATTTGAAAAAGCTCAGTATCCGTTATCTCGGTTACGAGTGTGAGGGCGCTGAGGCTGTGTATTTACTGCGTGAGCCCTTGCACGATACGCTCTGCAAAATGGGTGCGGACAAGCTTTACTACGAAACGGAGCTGCCTCTGTGTGAGGTGCTCTCGGACATGGAGCACAGGGGCTTTGCCGTCGATAAGAAGGCTCTGTTTGACTTCGGCGAGAGTTTAAACGAGGATATAAAGCGCCTACAGAATAGCATATATTCACTGGCAGGTGAGGACTTTAATATAAATTCACCGAAGCAGCTCGGTGAGATTTTGTTCGGGAAACTGGGACTGCCCTCGGGCAAGAAGACGAAGACCGGCTACAGCACTAATGTGGATGTACTCGAAAAGCTAAAGGCGGACTACCCCATAGTGCAAGCGGTGCTCGATTATCGTAGTTTGGCAAAGCTGAAGAGCACCTACGCCGAAGGGCTTTTAAAAGTCACCGGCGCAGACGGTAGGATACACACTAATTTTAAGATGACGGTAACGGCGACGGGCAGACTGTCAAGCACGGAGCCGAACTTACAAAATATTCCCGTGCGCACGGAGAGGGGCGCAGAATTACGTAAGATGTTCACCGTCTCCGAGGGCTATAAGCTCGTGGACGCAGACTACAGTCAGATAGAGCTTCGACTACTCGCACACATCTCGGGCGACGAGACCATGCTCCGAGCTTTTGCCGAGGGTGAGGATATCCATACCGTAACGGCGTCACAGGTGTTCGGCGTGGCTTTAGATGAGGTGACGAGCCTACAGCGCAGTCGTGCTAAGGCGGTTAACTTCGGCATAGTGTACGGCATTTCGGCGTTTTCCTTGGCGCAGGACATAGGCGTGTGGCAGAGTGAAGCTAAGGCTTATATAGAGGCATATCTCGAAAAGTACAGTGGCGTGGCTGAGTATATGAAAAGGGTCATAGAGCAGGCGAAAGAAGACGGCTATGTCGAGACGCTGTTCGGGCGCAGGCGTGCTCTGCCCGAAATTAAATCGAAAAACCATAATATGCGCAGTTTCGGTGAACGTGTCGCTCTTAACATGCCCATACAGGGCACGGCGGCTGACATTATAAAAATGGCCATGGTGGCTGTCTATAGGAGACTGCGTGCGGAGAATTTGAAGTCACAGCTCATTTTGCAGGTACACGACGAGCTTATCGCCGAATGCCCCGAGGCGGAGGTAGAGGCGGTACAGCGTATCCTCACGGAGGAGATGGAGGGCGCAGTGCGCCTTAAGGTCAGCATGAAAGCCGAGGCGAAAGTGGGCAAGACATGGGCGGAGGCACATTAGATGATAAGTTTCGAAGAAGCGGCAGTCATACTCGACGAGGCGGTGGAGAGCTTACCACCCGAGATATTCCATAAACTAAACGGCGGCGTGAATTTAGTACAGCGCAAGGTGACGGACTCCAACGGCTTCCTCATCATGGGCATGTATTTTCGTGACCGTACCGGTAGGCGTGTGGAGCTGTATTACGGCTCGTTCATGGCCTTTCGTAACAGCTATACACCCGAGAAGCTGAAAGAGTCGCTCATCTCCACGCTAAAGCATGAGCTGACGCACCATATAGAGGACCTTGCAGGTGATAAGAGCCTTGAAATTTGGGACGCTCAGCAAAAAAGTGAAATGCTCGCAAACCGCAGTTATGACCCCCTAAACGCTGAGAGTGTACTCTTTATCGCCTCGGACGACGGCGCTCTCGCTCCCATGGCGGCGGCTATGCTACGCACAGCCTGTGAGAGCGCGGAGCTTACACTCCTGTGTGAGTCGGCAGGCTTAACGCAGGGCGTGCTAAACGCTCGGGCAGTCACTGCCGCCGCCTCCTACGAATCGGATTTCTCGGACTATGCCCCGAAATGTGTGAGCGCAGAGCTTATGGAACGTTATGATGTCGTGCTGTGCATGACGGAGGCGGAAGCTCTTAGTCTGGCGGAGCGTTTCGAAGATTTTGAGGAGAAGATTATGTGCATAGGCGAGAGGGACATAGCTCCGCCACGGCTTGAGAACCGTTTTACGTGGAAGACTACAGCGGAGCGACTCGCCGTGGATATAGATTTACTTATAAGGGACTTGAAAGGCGGCACAAACCGGTGAACATACGTGAGGCACTAGTCTCCGACAGCGAGACGCTATACGAAATTGAAAAGGCCTGCTTTGACACGCCTTGGTCATCTGCAAGCTTTGCACAGCGCTTGGGTAAGTCGGGCTATGTGTTTTTAATATGCGAGGACGAAACATCCAGTCCCATGGGCTATATGGGCTTGCAGTACGTGCTCGACGAGGGTTATATTTTAAACGTAGCGACCTTACCGCAGTATAGACGCTTAGGCGTGGCGCAGATGCTCATAGCCGCTATGAAGGAACGTGCTTTAGCGCTTGAGCTCTCTTTTCTCACCTTGGAGGTACGTGAATCGAACGAGGCGGCACGTCGGCTGTATGAGCGACAGTTCTTCGAGTGTGTCGGTGTACGCAAAAACTATTACGAGAAGCCGACGGAGCACGCCGTGCTCATGACGCTCATGCTGACGCCGTCCGCAGACTGCAAAGGCTTTACGGCGAAGCCGAATTAAAAGTTTTACTCGATTTTTTGAAAAAAATCGCGGGGTGCAGGGGCAGGGCCCCTGCTCGTGCGTCGCAACGCACGAAACTCCCAGAGGTTGGGGTGAAACCCCAACTAAAAAACTAAAAAACTAAAAAACTAAAAAACTAAAAAAAATTGCGTAGCAATTGCAAAGTGTCCTCGTTGGGCGAGGTCGCTCGCTAGGACAAAAAATCAACAGAGAGGTAGATATCATTGATAATACTTGCATTTGAGACAAGCTGTGACGAGACGGCTGTCGCTATAGTAAAAGACGGCAGAGAGATACTCGCCGATATAGTGTTCAGTCAAGCGAAACTGCACGAAACCTATGGCGGTGTCGTGCCCGAGCTCGCCTCACGCAGTCATGTGGAGAATATATACGCGCTGACAGACATGGCACTCGCCGAGGCGAAGCTTACACGTCAGGACATAGACGCCGTAGCGGTGAGCTATGCACCGGGACTCATAGGCGCACTCTTAGTGGGTGTGAATTTTGCTAAGTCACTTGCTTTCTCCTTGGGTGTGCCACTCATACCCGTGCACCACATCAGAGGTCACATAGCCTCAAATTATCTTGCATTTTCTGAGCTTGAACCACCGTTTCTATGCCTGAGCATTTCGGGCGGTAACAGCCTTATTATAGACGTACGTGATTACACAGACATGAGTGTCTTAGGTCAGACTCGTGACGATGCCGCCGGCGAATGCTTCGACAAGGCCGCTCGTGTGCTCGGACTGCCCTACCCCGGCGGCAAGCCGCTAGATGACCTCTCACAGATGGGCGACGACTCTTTATATGCCCTGCCCATAAGTAAATTGGACGGCAATCCCTACGACATGAGTTTTTCGGGGCTCAAGACCGCCGTCATCAACATAGCTCACAAAGCATCACAAAAAGGTGATACGCTCGACCGTGCCTCACTCGCCGCCTCATTTTGTAAGACGGTCAGCGACACGCTCGTTCCTCGCACCATGTCCGCTCTGCGTGAATGCGGCTACAAGACTCTAGCCGTAGCCGGCGGTGTTGCGGCAAACTCACGTATCAGAAAAGATTTTACGGACGCCGCCGCAAACGAGGGCATAAACCTCTACATACCACCGCTCAAACTCTGCGGTGATAACGCCGCCATGATTGCCGCCCAAGGCTATTATGAATTAAAAGCCGGTGTGCGTGGTGGTACCGACTTAAACGGCTACGCCAACAGAGAAATATAAAATTCAAAATTAAACTTAGACTAGATAAATCACTTTTACAGACCACTAAAAAAAGCATAGCACAATACGACCACTTTCAGGCCATATTGTGCCTTTGCAGAAAGGCAAGGACATAGCATATGGGCACTCACGACGGACACAGAGCAAGAATGAAGGCACGTTTTAAGACACACGGGCTAGACAACTTCGACGACCACAATGTTTTGGAGCTTCTGCTCTTTTATACTATACCGAGGAGAGATACCAACGAAATCGCTCACGCTCTGCTCAAGCGCTTTGGTAATCTTACCGCCGTATTTGAGGCAAGCATCGATGACCTCACTTCCGTACCGGGTGTGGGCGAGTCGAGCGCTGTCCTTCTGCGCCTTATTCCTCAGGCAACACGTCGCTACCTCCTTGATAAATCCACCAAACATAAAGAGGATCTAAGCTCAAGTGACATGGCGGGTAATTTCGCCGTCGCAAAGCTCCTATATGAGCCCGAGGAAGTTTTAATCATGATGTGCTTGGACAGTTGCGGTCGCATGATCTCCCATTACGAGCTCGCTCGTGGCGACATAGAACAGGTGAGCGTTAACATTAGGCGCATAGCTGAGCTCGCCATGAGCAGTAAAGCTATCAGCGTTATACTTGCACACAACCATTTATCCGGCAGTTGCCTGCCCTCACGAGAGGACGAGCAGAATACAAGCAGACTGCGCACCGCCCTCGGTCTACTCGGCGTCAACTTAGCCGATCACATCGTGGTCTCAGGCGGTGAGTACACCTCCATGGCAGAAAGCGGTTATCTCTAAGGTCAATATAATATTTTAGGAGCGGTGAATACCGCTCCTTAGTTTTTCGCTTCGCCCACGAACAAGCGCAAGCGCCACCTCGCTTTGGTGCTTATCTTGCATTTTCCGTATCCGACTACATTATTTTGATTTTGTAATTTTATGTTAACCTTATGTTAAACACACAGATTCTCGCCCCTCCTACACCTTACCCACACTTTTCTTCAAATACCACGAATACAAGGCTTTTCCGCAGCCCGACTGTTGAAAACCCTGTTGACATTGTTGATAATGTTGCAAAATAACTCCTTTTTGCTTGATTATGTCAAGTGAAAGGCTTGTATTTCATATTTTAAAAATTACATTTTGGTAAAAATTTGGTGTTGTAACAGTTAAATATTCGTATTTTTTAGCTACAAAAAAATCTTGACATGAAATTTATAATTTTATTTCTTGCAATTTTTACACTTAGTGTAAGTGCAAAAAATCCCCTCAATCCGACTTAATGCGCAGATTGAGGGGGATTTTTTATTACATGTCAAATTGCTGTAGATAGCGCATGAGGATCGCCGCAACCTGTTCCCTTGTCGCATATTCCTGTGGCGCAAGCGCACCACCTTCCACGCCCATTATTATCTGCTTATCCACAGCCCACATCATTGCATCATACGCCCAGTCAGATATATCGGCTGTATCCTCGCTCTGCGCCTGTACATGAGTCTCCGGCGTACCTGCCATGCGATACAGCATAGATGCAAGTTGCTCTCTTGTCACCGTATTCATAGGCTCAGAGCCGTCCGACACGCCCGCACCGACTGCCCATTCCATAGATATTGCATACCACGGTTCAGCAGCTTCCATCTCAACGCCCTCCATGCGTGCCAGAACCGTCCACAACATCGCCCTATTCATCACCGACTCCGGCTCAAACAACGTATCCTCAACGCCCGTCATCAGCCCTCGCTCACTCATATAGCTTATCGCCTCATAGCTCCACCTGTCCTCGGCTATATCCGTAAACGGATTTTCGTACGCCGCCATAGCTACGCCCACGGCAAAGGATGAAAATTCACTTATCTTTATACGTACCTCGCCATCTTGCACCGTGCCCGTATAGTGCTTTATCTCACCGGAATTTGTCTTATGCACTACGTAAAATGCATTGCCGTCACTCTCTTCTCCCACCGGGAAGCAAAGTTCAAGCTCGCCCTCATACGAGTCAACACTCACCTCATAAGCCAACACCTTGTCGACGCCATCGTTTGAGAGCTCATTCAAGGCCTCGCCAAGCTCCATAAAGCGTTCTGTGCCATACTCAATCTCACGAACCTTAAGCTCACCCTCTATCACGCCGTTTACACTCACGTTCGTCAGCTCGTCCGTCACAATCACAGGCTGAGTTTCCTCTTCAACACCCACTCCCACAGCCGCAGGAGGTGTTCCGCCGCCGCCCGTGCTCGGTGACGTACTCGGCGATGTGCTCGGCGACGTGCTCGGTGATGTGCTCGGTGATGTGCTCGGTGACGTACTCGGCGACGTGCTCGGCGACGTACTCGGCGAGATTTCTTCGCACTCTTTGAGCTCTATCACACCCGAAGTCTTCGTATAGTTTACCTCGTCGTTCGGCGTGAATACCCATTCGTATTCCTGTGCACATGACACCTGCGTGTCTGCACTGCCATTTAATTTCACTGTTCCGTCAGGCGTACCCGTCCACTGTAACACACAGCCTTCAAACCGTTCCGCCGACTCACCTTGCAGTACCACCGAACCCGCCGACTCCGCCCTATTTACTTTATACTCAGCACTGATTACAGCCGGTGCATACGTGCCCGGTTCATCGGGTGTGAACGTAAAGATGACAAGCTGACCCTCATTCACATCCGCAGCCAGAGCCGTACCCTCTACACTCCACAAGCCGGCCACATCCGAAGTCAGAGCGAAATCATCTCGCTCTGCCGCCGTGCCGTCATAAACCTTCTCGAAATCTACGGCACTCACGTTCGGTATAATCTTATCGCCCACCGTCAACACAACACTACCGCTTTTCTCCGCATACGCAGCACTCGCAGGCACAAACCTCCAATAAAGGGTCTTTTCGCCTACAGTATCAAGCACATAGCTTTCCCCCAAAGGCATAACGCCATCCGCCGTCTCCGTAAAGTTCACCGTTCCGTCAACTCCGTCGCTCAGCACTATTATATCAGCTACACCGCTATCTGTAGCTATATACTGATTTGGCACATACACCTCCGGCACGCCCTTCGTCATAGTCGCAAACCCCAAGGCGCTAGACGAACTCAACTCATAGTTTTGCGCCACAGAATTGTCCGCCACCAGCGAAAGTGTGCCCAACACGGTTTTATTCTGGTTAATCGTAGTATTATGGAATTTCGCACTCACGGTATAATGTATGCCCTCAAAGAACTCCTCACCGTTTTGTAAGCCCAAAAATTCTATAGACGCAAGATTAACCGATAAATCGCCGTCATAAGCCTTGTCCTCATAGCTTATGTTGCCGAACGACAAGCTCGCTTTGCCTATGTCATAGCTATGCGTCACCGTTCCGCTATACGCACCTATGCCCTTAACTGTAAGCACATAGTTTCCGGCGTCCTTGCCGGCACCGCTAAGCTCGTAGTCCTCGCCCTCCCTCAAGGTCACAGTCTCCACCGTGACAGTTACCGTAGGCCGTTGCACAAGCCCCGTATAGGTCAAGGCCTCCGTCCCAAAGCTCACATTCGCCTCAGTAAGTTCACTCGCATTACTCAAAGGACTGTACTCCGCACTCAGTCGTGTCAAAGTCAATGCCGAAGCGAACACAAGCACCATGGCAAACACAAAAGCCTTGCTTTTCTTTGTCATTTTACTCACCTCCCAAATTTGTCGTATTATGTCGTATTTTGTCGATTATTACCATATATTAACATATTTGTGGATTATTATCAATAATATTTCATATAAAAACTGCGAACTCGCAAAAAAACGAGTCCGCAGTTTAAATAGTTATTTTAACGGTAGTTCCTTATACCTCTTCTGTGCCAAAAACGGAGATCGCAAGCTGTATCATCTTAGTCATGAGCACAGCGTAAGTCCCGATAAAAACAATGCCCGTGCACACACGCACCGCCAAGCGTGCTCCGCTCGTCACAAACGTACCCATAAATATTCCCATAGCGCCAAGGCACGCCTTCATCAAGGCTAAATCACGCCAATCGGAGCGTTGCATATACAAATCCGCAAACGATAATAATGCTTTCATAATATACCTCCTCATATACTCTATACAAGGTTATTATCGCACATTTTTCACTTTAAATCAAGCACTAAATGCAGCTTGATTAATCGTCTAAAGCTGACAACAAAGTGCCGCCACTGTACCGTAATCCCCTTACCAGCTTCTGTCGTGCACGTGCCAAAGTCCTGCTGACCGTACTCACATTTAGACCCAAGTCATCAGCTATGTCCTGCATACGCATCTCACGTGCATAGTACATCTCCACCATCTGCGCTTGTCGCTCCGTCAGCTCCTCATGTAAAGCTCGAGAAACACGCCCCGATAAGCTCACCTTCTCCGTACCGCCCGCCATGCGTACTATCGCTCTTAAAGCCGTGCGCTCTTGCTGATCCACTATTCTCCCCAGCTCTAAGCTCATATGCTACGCCCCATATAGTAGTTCGCCAAATAGTTCGAAGTGGCTATAGTATCACGCTCCATTGTCATAAGTACCATTATCCGCCGCCTAAGTATTATTTTCTCTGTCTCACTGCCCTCGAAACACTCAAGCCGCTTACTTAATTGCTGTACTCGCCGCCGACACAATTCCCCGCTCTCACGGTACTGTGACGCCAAACTTAATAAATCCATTTTACTCACCTCTCCTATTTTTTCGACTTTTTTAAAAAAACTGTTGACATTGTGCCGGAAGTTTGCTATTATACTCGTTGCCTGATTAAATATCCACATGCTGGTGTAGCTCAGTCGGTAGAGCAGCTGATTTGTAATCAGCAGGTCGGGGGTTCAAGTCCGTCCACCAGCTCCATCAACTTAATATGGGGGCATTCCCGAGTGGCCAAAGGGGACAGACTGTAAATCTGCTGGCTAAGCCTTCGGTGGTTCGAATCCGCCTGCCCCCACCAAATAAATCCTTATAGCTTGCTATGAGGATTTTTTACTTGTTACTTAACTACTTGTTACTTAACTATTGGGAACTTTTCAGCTGTTGTACCGTCATACTCTCCGAGCCAATAAGGCTCGCACGCTCCTCACGTCCCATGTCCAAAAACAAAGCATCAAAACAATCAGCACATATATATAACTCACCGCCAAGCTCAGACCAGCTATACACCCGTTCCCAGCCCTCAAGTAACACGAAGCATTCATCGCAAGTATACATTCCGGCCTCCCCTCTATTACTCAAACGAATAATCTATGCTTTATAATATATTAATATGAATAACTTGTCAAGATATTTTTATGCAAATGAATATCTTGTGAGGAAATTTTATCCCTGAAGAATTGCGTTTGGCGCATTTTTTCAGGGGTATAGGCTTAAAATAAGCTCTTTTGGTCAATAACTGTAAAATGTAGCCTTGATTTGCCGTCACGGCGCCTTTTTACATTATTCGTATGCAAACATGGCTATAATGACATCTCTGCTCAGTCGAGCGAGGTGTATATAGTCGGTTTGGCAGAGGATTTCACAATAAAACGGAGGATTTAATTTTGACGAGAACTAAAACGAACATTAAAATCACGAGGACTCTAAGGGCATTGGCACTGGTGGTCTGTATGACATTCGGCACAGCGGTCAGCGCTCAGGCCGGCTTTGAGCCCAACACGGACTATTCTGCCGCTATGGTTCAGGCGGCGCTGAACGCAGACCACGAGGCAGGGCGTGCCGCAGAGCAGGACAGAAATGAGAAAATAGAGTCTCTGGGCTTGGACGTTGATATTTTCAGCTATGACGAGATGCTACTTCTTGCACAACTTATACAGACAGAGGCAGGCAGTGCTTGGTTGCCACAAGAATGGCGCATGGCGGTGGGCGAAGTCGTTCTTAACCGCATAGACTCACCGGAATTTCCAAACAGCATGGAGGAAGTTATTTTCCAGCCGGGACAGTATTCCGCCGCCTGTGAGGATTGGTTTAGCGTACTTGTACCTTATGACTACTGTCTGACGGCGGCAGTTAGTATATTATCCGGTGAGCGTATTTTGGGCGACAGCTCCGTCGTCTTTCAGTCCGGCGTCGTACACGGCGGCGGCGTTCACACCGAGTTTTATGACCATATGTACGGCAGCACCTACTTTTCCTATTCCGCAAACAGGCACTTATATAGCTGATATTAATAAGTCTCAAGGGGAGGGCATAAACGCCCTCCCCTTTTTTCTTTTCTGTTCTCCGATTTAAAGCGTGCATTGTTTTTTTGTGCATTAAAGCTTATTGTCATTGCTTTTAAGCTTAATTTATATTATAATTATGTGTACGCCCACTGTTATTGCTGATAATTTATGCGCTTGGCGTATTACATCCGATTTGGGAGGGATAGTTATGAAAAAAATTCTTTGCGTCGTTCTATGTCTGTGCATTGTTTTCCTTGCCGCTTGTTCTACCGCGGAGGATGCTCCCAAAGAGGTCATCGAGCTGACGCTCTGGCACTATTACACAGGATCTACCGGTGACCTGTTTGAAAGTCTTGTAGACGAGTTTAACGTCGGTGTCGGCGAGGAGCTCGGCATAAGTGTTACCCCTTACACCTATAGTGAATTGACGGAACTTGAAAGCGTTTTATTCTCTGCCGCCAACAAAGAGGTAGGTGCGCCGGATTTGCCCGATATATTTGCCACATACACAGACACAGCCTTTGCACTTGATAACTATGGCGTGCTTGCGGCTTTGGACAGCTATTTCTCCGAGGAGGAACTCGCCGCCTACCGTAGTGAATTCATGGACGATGGGCGTCTGGGCGAGAACAACGAGCTTAAGATTATTCCTGTGGCTAAGTCCACGGAACTCCTTTTTATTAACTCAAATGATTTTGCAATTTTCTCCGAGGCGACGGGTGTCACCTATGATATGCTTAGCACTTGGGAAGGTCTTGTAGATGCCGCCGAAGCCTACTACAACTGGACCGACAGCCTTACTGAGGCCTCAGGCGACGGCAAAGCTTTTTTCGGTTTCGACTCATACTCTAACTTTATCTTAGTTGCCCTTGAGCAGTTAGGTCACGAGCTGTACACCATAGAGGGCGGTGAAGTGAACATTAATTTCTCCGAGGATGCGGCAAGGCATATTTGGGACACCTTATACATCCCCTACATGAAAGGACACTTCTCTGCCGCTGCACGTTTCCGCTCCGACGATGTACAGACAGGCATTTTGCTCGCTTATGTCGGCTCTTCGTCCAGCGCTAACTACTTTCCGGCCGAAGTCACTGACGATAAGGATGTAACGCGTCCCATAGAAGGGCATGTGTTGCCCTTACCTGTTTTCGCTGAGCCACATGGCGTTGCGCATGTTGCTATACAGCAGGGTGCCGGCATGGCTGTATCTAAGACGGATGAGGTTCGTGAGCGTGCCGCTGTCGAATTTCTCAAATGGTTTACCGCCACGGAGCAGAATTCAAGTTTTGCATATGACACCGGTTATTTGCCCGTTATGAACAGTTCACTTAGCACTGAGGTCTTGGAGTCCGTCTTAGGCGAGGATATAGACTCCATGGCAGGAATGACTGCCGAAACAGTACTCCTCAAGCTTGATCGCTACGAATTTTACACTCAAATACAATTTGAAGGCGGTTACGAGACACGCAATGTGCTCCGTTACACCCTCTCAGATCTTCTTGTCGAGGATATTGCTAGCCTCGAGTCCCGACTTATGCATGGCGGTGAGCGCAGTGCACTCGTAGACGAATATTACGACACAGATCAACACTTCAATGAATGGTATCTCTCCTGTGTTTCTGCCTTGGAGGCAGCCGTTTCTTAATTATTGAATCAGAGGGTAGGTCATGATAAGAAAGCGTCTCAAGAAAAATTCAATAGTCTCCCGCTTGGGTGCGCTGATGCTCAGTGTAATTTTATTGCACTCCGTGCTATATCTCAGCGTCATCTTTGTCATGGACGTACCCGGCACTTTGCGCAGCTATGCTTACGATAGCTTTTCCGCCTCTGTCGAGGCGAGAGCAAGCTTTTTGCGTACAGAAATGCTCGATAGGTGGCGTAACATCAACGACTACAACCGCCGAGTAACAGAGCTGTACAACACCTACTTTTTTGATGTCGAGCCACTAAGCGCCACGGAGACTGTGACATTTCTCACAAATTCCGTTCCCGCCGTGTCGGATATGCTCATCTCATCACTCACTACCGGCGCATTTATTATCCTCGATGATTCGGGCGGTGACCCCAAGGTCTCCAACTCCGCTCTATACATTATCAACGGTAATCCTTCAAACAGCTTGAGCGCCGGCTCCGATATACAACTTCTGTTCGGCCCTTCGGATATTGCCTCTACATACCAAATACCGCTGTCGGAAAACTGGACTTACGGCTTCTACATGGATATAGCCTATACGGATATATTATACAAACCCTTTGAGGCCGTTCCACACACGGACGTGGACGCTTACAGAGGTTATTGGCACATGGGCCCCTCTTTTACAAATGACGATGAAATGATACTCACTTACAGCCTACCCTTAGTCGATAAATACGATAGAATCTACGGTGTAATTGGAATAGAGATGAATCAAAGCTACTTAAGCGACACCATGCCCAGCAGTGAACTCGGCTCTGATGACGCTTACGGCTATATGTTCGCCACGCAGGATGAGGCGACCGGAGATCTTATACCTCTTATGTCACTCGCTTCAAGCGATGATCGAGATTGCATCCCCATGGGTGTGCCAATGAGCTTGCGCGACGAGGCCGACGGTTTATATTATGATTCGCCGGAGAGCGGTGCTATGGCCGTCTATTCCGTGCCGCTCGAGCTTTACGCCAATAATACACCCTTCGAAAAAACCGATCTCTACTTTGTTGCGCTAGTACCGGAGAGCCATATTACCGGATTTGCAAATTCGCTCAGCGCAACGCTCATAGCAACCGCCGCCTTCTCTTTGCTGCTCGCTGTGACCATATCCCTTATGATAGGCTACCTATTCTCTCGTCCGGTCATGAAACTGTCAGCCTCCGTTAGAAACGGTGAGCCGGGCACTATCGTATCTCTGGAGCGTACCGGTATTTTAGAAGTAGATGAGCTTGCACACTCCATAGAGGAGTTTCATCGCAACACCTTAGAGCGTGTCTCTAAGGATAACACTTTGCTCAGCCTTATGGACTTGGGCGTTGGTACATATGAGCACGTCGAAGGCTCAGACTTAGCGCTCGTGTCTTTCTCCTTACAGAAAATGTTGGGCTTGCGACATGTCGAATACAGCCCTTTCCACGTTGAAAAAACAAAGCTGCTCCATGCGCTCCATGAGATGCGTCAATTCCCCGAGCCGGGCTTCCAAGACGCCTTCGCTCTGAGCAGTACGCCAGATATGTGGTTGCGCATATCCGAGACGGTGCACAACAATGTCTTCCTTGGTGTCGTTATAGACGTAACTAAGGACGTTTTGGAGCGTCGAGCAATTAACTACGAATTAGAACATGACACGCTGACAGGCATAGGCAACAGATTCTCCTTCCACAAAGATTCACACGCTATACTAGAAGCAGGTGATGTGGATACCGCCGCCGTCGCCATGTTCGACTTGGATAACCTTAAGTACGTAAACGATACTTTCGGGCACGAACTGGGCGATGAGTACATTAAGCTCGCCGCTCGCTGTCTGGACGAAGAACTCAGTGACAGCGCTGTGGTCGCACGTATGTCCGGCGACGAGTTCTTTGTGTTCCTACATAATTTCCCATCTAAAGCCGCCATACTCGATAAGCTCAAACTCTTCTATCAGCGTTTAGAGCACACGCCCTTAATTTTGAAAAACGGTGTTGAGTTTAAGGTCAGGATGTCGGGTGGTGTCGCTTGGCACGGCTCGGACTCTAAGGATTTTGATGAGCTCATTCGCTATGCGGACTTCGCCATGTATGAAGGTAAGCATACTTTAAAGGGTGAGCTTCGCATATTCAATAAGCAGGTCTACGATGCTCAGTCCTTCATGCTCAGCGGCAAGGAGGAGCTTAACCGCATACTCGACAACCATTTTATAGACTTTGCTTTCCAGCCAATAATAAGCGCACACAGTGGTAAACTCTACGCCTATGAGGCTCTCATGCGTCCGCAGAGCGAGATTTTGAACACGCCGCTTAAGCTCTTACAGCTCGCAACAGCGCAGTCACAGCTTTGGAAGGTTGAACGCATCACCTTTTTCAAGGCTTTGTCCACATACAAAAAATACGAAGCCATGTTCGACGGCTGTAAGCTGTTTATTAATTCCGTGCCGAACGAGAAACTGAAGCCCACAGAGTACGATGAGCTTGAGCGCCTTTATTCCGATTGCTTACCCAGTATCGTAGTTGAGATCATTGAAAACGAGCGTCTTGATTCCACTATCATGGATCTCAAGTTAAGCCGCTTTTCAAGTTGGGGCTCGGATATCGCCTTGGACGACTACGGCTCGGGCTATAACAGCGACTTGAGTCTGCTTAATCTGAGGCCGAAGATAGTTAAGATAGATCGTGACATTATACAGAAGGTGGATAGTGACCCCAGTCGTCAGGCACTGTTTGCAAAGATCATGAGCTACTGTAAAGATCAAGGCGTCTTGGTTTTAGCGGAGGGTGTCGAAACACTCGAGCAACTACACTACCTTGTGGGGCGTGGCGTGGACTTCTTGCAGGGCTACTTCATACAACGACCCATGGAGTTGCCAAACTTCGACACAAGGGAAACCGAGGCCCTTATTAACGACATAAAATCAAGTCTTACTTCAGCGCAAAAATAAAAATATGTGGTATCCTGTTTAAATATGCCGCACAAGATCTAAGGAGGTAACAATGGACAGCAAGAGTAAGCTATTTCAACTCATAAAGAAGATGAGCGAGAAGCGTGAAGAAAATGCCGCTACAGAAAATGTAGCGGAAGCCGACAGCGTAGTAGCAACCGAAGCGCCAGAAGAGCCGACGACAACAAATGTCGTGCCAGAGCCTGTGTTACAAGAGGTCTTGCCGGAGGCACGGGAGATCGTTACCGAGGTGCCCTCGGAGCTTGAGGCTATGGTCAGCTGCCCTCTGCGTTCATATTGTTCTCTTTTAGGCTATAACCTGAGCTTTGCCGCAGGTATACCCGACGAAGATTTAGACGCATTTTTGCGCATTTTGCGTGATATTGTCAAAGTCTATCCAGAGAACCCCTCCGAATTTGAAGGCAGTATAGACGCAACCGTCTACACCTACGTCTCACGGGACTCTATGAGAGGACTCACCTTTATGTTCCCGCCCATAAACGACGGTGCGCACATTACCATGGATCAGTTCGAGGAAGCTTTTGCCAAGGGTGGAATTAAGCACGGTGTGAATACACGTAGTTTGCTGATATCCGTGCGTGCTAAGAGCTACTGCCGCATACTGAAGGTGGCAGATGGTCAGCCCGCAATCAACGGCGAGGACGGGTACACAGAGCATCTTATCAATATTAATACCTCACCCACCTTCGCAGAGGATGAGCGTGGTAACATTGACTTCAAGAGCCTGAACATAACAAACGAGCACCCGAAAGACACAAAAATCTGTAAATTCTATTACCCGACAGCCGGCACAGACGGCATGAATGTGGCAGGCGGTGTCTTGAAGGCTCGTGCCGGCAAGAGACCGGACATGACGAAGGGTATTAACACGCACTACACCGAGGAGCGTGACTATTTACTTTCATCAATTACAGGACGTGTCAGTTTTGACGGTAGCGCCTATAATGTAAATAACGTATACGCCATAGCCGGCGACGTTGATATGACAATCGGAAATGTCAAGTTTAGCGGCGATGTGCATGTCAAGGGCGATGTGAAGGACGGCTTTAATATTGATGCCGGCGGCTCTGTATTCGTTGAGGGCTTAGTGGAGGACAGTCAGATAAAAGCCGGCGGTGATATTGTCATATCAAAGGGTATGAACGGAGACGGTAAGGGCAGTTTGATATGTAATGGCAGATTGCAGTGCAAGTATTTGGAAAACTGTAACCTTGAGGTCAAAGGAAATGTGACAACACAGTCAGCTATAAATTGCAATATCACCTCACAGGGCTCTGTGATTGTAAGTGGCGGTAAGGGCGTTTTAGCGGGCGGCACTATCATTGCGGCGGAGAGCATAGAGGCGAAGACCATAGGCAGTCGTGCCAACCGTGAGACCGCTCTTATAATACGCAGGGGCAGCAAGGATCAAGATGAGCGCCGCAAGGAGATGACTTTAGAGATTCGTTCCTGTACGGAGACTATGGATAAACTGCAAGAGGGTGTTAACCTCCTGTTGGGCATAGGTGAGAATAACCTTCCGCCTCAGCAGAAACAGCTGCTGACGCAGTTGCGTGAGCAATTATCGCTATATGACGGCAAAAAAACCGAGCTTAGCGATGAGCTGCAAGAGATGGTCAAGAGTATGCACGACTACTCACGCTGCCGTATACGTGGCTCGACCGTACACGCGCCTGTTAAAGTGCAGATTAACAACGCACATTATACGGTGCGAAATGAGGTGCACATGTCCACATTTCGCTTAGACTCCAACGGTGAAATAGAGCTCATGCAGTCTGTATAGACCTCGGCTTTTTTGGTGTTGACAAGCCTGCCTTGAAATGCTATAATTTCAAGGCACAAATGCGCGAGTGGTGGAATTGGCAGACTCGCTAGATTCAGGTTCTAGTGCCCACTACGGGCGTGCGGGTTCAAGTCCCGCCTCGCGCACCAAAAAGAGGATACCCTTATAGGGTATCCTCTTTTTGGTGCAAAAGTCGTTTTGCGACTTTTATGTCTGCGGACAGAATTTATGTCGAAGGGCGGAACCCTAACGGTTCCCCCCTCGCCACTCCCCCCTCCTTCCGTTTTCGCTCCGTTTCCGTTTCAACATCGGTGAGGGTATCCTCTTTTTGGTGCATAAGTCGTTTGGGCTTTACCTCTGCGACCTAAGCTTTTAATATTACTTCTATAGCGACGAAAGACCCATCCGCCTCATAACATACATAGCTGCAAGACCTGTCAAACTACCTGTCACTATAGCGGATATCAATAGCACGGGCGCATAGTACACAAGCGACGGCGTGCCCGTCACGAACACCGCCACCGCTAACTGTCCCGCATTATGTGCTATCGCTGACAAGGCACTTATTACCCACAACAAATTCTGCGGCAACACACTTACCAGCACACACAACAATCCATACGCCAAAACGCCGCCCGTGAAACTATACATAAAAGATGCCGCCGAACCTGTGAACACCGCTCCCAACACTAACTTTATGCACAATACCCCTGCCGCCCAGCCTCTGCCCATTAAGTGCATGGCTATCAGCACCATTACATTAGACAAGCCGAGCTTCACGCCCGGTATAGGCAAAATAGGCGGTAGCTGTGACTCTATCACAAATATACACAAGGCCGCCGCCGATAATAGAGCGCAAAGCGTCATGCGCTTTGTCGTACTCATATCTCACCCTCTATCTCTATTGTAACACGGTTCGGTAAACACACTATCGGTATGCCCGGACCCTCTATAGAGCCCTGATTTATGCACAATCTGTCAGGGCAATCCGCATCTTTCATGCCTATTCCCTCACTCGTTACCTGTATGGTGTTTACACCATGCTCATTTTCTATTATAATGTCATAAGCTTCCTCAACCGCGTCGAGATCTATCTCATACAATATCTCGCCGTCCTGCCGTATTACCGCCACCCGTCCGTCACCGGAAATTTGTGGCATGAAATACAGGGCAATGAGGGAAAATAATATTATTGCTGAGAACAAAATTGCAAACATTTTCGTCTTATTCATATTCTTATTCTAAATTCACCGCCGTGACTTGTCAACAACTAGCTTCAAAAAAGAGGCAGGGCACCAAACCCCCGTCCTTTGCCGAGCAAAGATTTTTCAAAAATCACGGCGAGTTGCCTGGTCTGATTTTTGAAAAATGTTAGATTTTATCTGAGGCGGGGCGTGTACACGCCGAATATACCTTGCGAGGCTCGCAAGCCGAGAACCCCATAATTGGCGGAAAACCTGTTTTTCGCCAGACGAAAGGATTTAACCATGACTATTCCACAGCCTGACATCTACATAATGACCGGCGTGAAAATCATGCTGCCCATCTTTGCATTTTTGATACTCGCTCGTTGTGTACACTCAATGCTAAGAGGCAGATACGAGCCCGAAACTTGGGCATTTCTCATCGGATACGGTAAGCGCATACCGCTCTGCCATTGGGAATGCGTCGTCGGACGTGCCGGCTCTTGCGACCTTATACTGTCCGAGCCCGTCGTTTCTCGTGTGCACGCAGCTCTCATGCGTGACGATTTAGGTAATTGGAGCATTTCCGATTTGCGCTCTAAGGGCGGCACTTACGTTAACGGTGAGGACATTTTCGATAAAGAACCCGTTTCAGACGGTGACATTTTGTCTTTCGGCGGCGCTGAATACAGTTTTCACGAGCTTGACAAGGCGGAGCTCTCTGCTCTGCAAGCGAAGCGTACAAGCGTCGGCCGTGACGTCAGTCCCGCTGTCACTCTGCTCATCCTTTCAATATTTCAGGCACTGCTCGCCCTGTCATTTACAGTAAGCGCAGAGTCTGCCGACCTACCGCTTATAGTGCTCGGATTCTTCGCACTCATGGTCGCACAATGGTTTTGCTACCTTGTAATGCGTTCCATACGCCGCTCAGGCTTTGAGCCCGAGATTTTGGCCTTTTTCCTATCGACCCTAGGTTTTTTCGTTGTGGCTTCCTCCACGCCCGATGAGGTCTTGGAACAGGTTATCCTCACACTTACGGGCATAGCGCTCTTTTACTTTCTCGGTTGGTGGCTACGTGACTTAGGGCGTGTCAAGTCCGTGCGCTGGCTCGCTACGCTCGCCGCTTTAGGCCTACTTGCACTCAATGTCTTTGTGAGTGAGGCGACCTACGGCGCACGTAACTGGATAGCCATAGGCCCCATTACCGTTCAGCCCTCGGAACTTGTTAAGGTGACGTATATCTTCGCAGGTGCGGTTGCACTCGATCGGATGTTCCGCTACCGTAACATTTTCGGTTTCATTGCCTTTTCCGCCGCCTGCGTTATGGCGCTCGCCTACATAGGTGACTTCGGCGCGGCGCTCATTTTCTTTGCGACTTTCTTGGTCATATCATATATGCGCTCGGGCAGTTTCGCAACAGTACTACTCGCAGTATCGGGTGCAGGGCTCGCCGGCTTTCTCGCTATATCCGTACGCCCTTATATCGCTGAGCGTTTCGCCACTTGGGGTAATGCTTGGTCGGATGTGTACGGTAACGGCTATCAGCAGACACGTGCCATGGCGGCGGCTGCCGAGGGCGGCCTCTTGGGGAAAGGTGCAGGTCAGGGCTGGCTGGACGATATTTTCGCCGCTAACACTGACATGGTATTCGCTCTCGTCAGCGAAGAGCTCGGACTCATCATCGCCGTGGTTGCCGTCTTAGCACTCGTTGCGCTCGCTTTCTTTGTCGTACGCAACGCCGCTCACGGACGCAGTAGCTACTACGTCATCGCAAGCTGTGCCGCCGTGAGTATGATGCTAGTGCAGACGGCACTCAACGTCTTCGGCTCTCTCGACATCCTACCCTTTACCGGCGTTACCTTCCCCTTTGTATCGAAGGGCGGTTCATCACTTCTGAGCTGTTGGATGCTACTTGCTTTCATCAAGTCATCTGACACACGACGTGACGCAAGCTTTATCGTAAAGCCCGCCGCCAAAGGTGTAGCGCAGCGCCCCTCGTAGGGAACGGTCTTGACCGTTCCGAAGATTTTTCTTTGAAAAATCTTTTATTTGGTATTGGTTTGGTCGGGGCTTTGCCCCGAACCCCTCTTGCGAGGAGCTTAGAAAACTTTTTTCTTGTAAAAAGTTTTCTCTTTTCACACTATGTGTGAAAATTCACTTTGAAAAATACGCTTTTAAGGCGAGGGAGTTTCGCTTTTTGCGAAAAGCGACTTGGGCGCCGCCCCAAGACCCCGCAACTTTTTGAAAAAAGTTGATTAAAACTTTTAATTTGGCTTCGCCCCTGTGATTTTTGGGGAGATTTTGTGTGGAGGTGATTTTGTCGTGAAAAAAGTTCGTACTCGTGCGATGTCCGCACTTTTCATTGCACTTGCAGTGGTCATAGGCCTTGCATACTACTTCGTACTACTCGCCGATAGCGGCGGTGACTGGGCAACATATTTCTCCTCCTCCATGCCGGCCGGCACTATAACAGATCGTGATGGCGTCGTGCTCTACGACTCCGATGGTACAGTCTATAACCTTGCCGAAGACTACAGTACACGCCTCTCGACATTTCACCTTGTGGGCGATATACACGGCAATGTTGGAACAGGCGCTTTGAGCGTGTACAAAGACGCACTCACAGGCTACAGCTTCATAGGCGGTACTTCGAGCGGTGAGACTCTTGAACTAACAGTGGATGCGGATTTAAACGTAGTGGCTTTTAACGCCTTGGGTGGTAGGCAAGGCGCTGTCATGGTCTCTAACTACGAGACAGGCGAAGTGCTCGCCATGGTCTCCTCCCCTACCATCGATATGCAAAATCCGCCGAGCGTTGTGCCTGACGGTGCTTACATCAACAAGGCGCTCAGCGCCTCTTATGTGCCCGGCTCCGTCTATAAGCTTGTGACGCTCGCCGCCGCTATCGACTATCTTCCTGACCTCTATGAGCGCACTTTCGCCTGTGGCGGCAGTGTCGATATAGGTACAGGCACTATAACTTGCACAGGTACACACGGCTACCAGAACATAGAGCAAGCATTGGCGAACTCATGCAACGTCGTGTTCGGCGAATTATCCGTCCTCTTGGGCACGGAGATAATGACAGAGTACTCCGAAAAATTCGGTTTCACCTCCGAAGGCACTTTAGACGGCACTGAAACAGCTACAGGCAGCTTTGAGAGCGGCGAAGAGGGCTCGTCCGATCTCGCTTGGGCAGGTATAGGTCAGCACAGAAATCTCGTGAACCCCTACTCTATGCTGTGCTACGTTAGCGCCATTGCAAACGGCGGTGTGCTCAAGGAGCCGACACTGACGGAGAGCCCCGTCTTCGGCACGGAAACCGTCTTGCTCGATGAGACAACTGCCGATAAAATAGCGTCCATGATGAGCTTTAACGTGGAGTACGCCTATGGTGGCGACTATAGTTTTCCCGACATATCGCTTGCGGCGAAGACAGGCACAGCAGAGGTCGGTGACGGCACAAGTCATGCGTGGATGACCGGTTTTTTGACGGACGAGGATACGCCTTATGCCATAGTGGTCATAGTGGAGCACGCCGGCGGCGGCTTGGCGAACGCCGGGCCTATAGTGAATACGGTGCTACAGGCTGCGGTGAACGCAGACTATTAAAAAATCAGGGGCGAAGCTAATTAAAAGTTTTGCTCAATTTTTTCAAAAAATCGTGGGGTGCAGGGGCGGTGCCCACATACCTTATTCGGAGGTTAGATAATGAAAAATGTCTTAGCAGTAATTATTTTGCTGTTTCCTTATAGCGTAGCATTTGGTTTCTATTGCTTACTTAGCGGTTTCTTAATGGAGAGTGTATTTGACAATAACTTCTTCTTGATTTTATTCTTAATTGCCGTCTTTTGGGTTATTGCATTTATTTGTGCCATAGCGCTCAGCATTATCATCACCAAGAAGAAAGAAGATTACTTGTCAGCATGTCGTATGAATATGCTGATCAAAACGCTCGCTATCCCTGCATATATTTATATCTTCGGTGTAGGCCTATTATTTAGCTTCACCGTCTTCACTGTCGGAGTCACTTTCGTTTTATGGATATTAGATCTTCTGTCTATATCTTTAAGCGCAATGGTCGGAGTGTCGGCAATAAAATGCAGTCGTGACAATAAGATATTATCGAGAAAGCAAGCTACTATGCATATGCTGTTTCAGTTTGTGTTTGTGGCAGATGTGATTAGCGCCCTTATTGTTTTTCGCAAAGTGAAGCAAACAATAATAGAAGTATAATATCTCCTACACTAAATCGTCGCAAAGGGCGACACAATATAGGATGGTTAACATGACAGATATAAGCGTACACAATTTAAAGAAGTCCTTTGAGGTCGGATCGCCGGTGCTTGAGAGCCTGAGCTTCAATATAGCCTCGGGTGAGCGTGTGGGTATACTCGGCATAAACGGCTCGGGTAAGACGACACTATTCAAACTGCTAACGGGCGAACTATACCCCGACTCGGGCGATATCGTTATAGCTAAGGGTAAGCGTTTGGGGCTTATTTCGCAGATTCCGAGCTTTCCTCAAGGCGCCACAACGGAAGAAGTGCTACGCTCTGCTTTTTCGGAGCTTTTAGATATGCAGGAGCGTATTAATGACATAGCAAGGCGCATGGAGACGGAGCACACGGACGCACTTTTACGTGAGTACGACAGGCTTTCGGCACTCTATGCCTCTCGGGGTGGCTACGACACGGAGCATGAGCTTAACCGTGTGGCGAACGGCCTGTCCATAGATGCGGACATGCGCACACGCCCCTTTAACATGCTCTCGGGCGGTGAGAAGACACGTGTGAACCTCGCAAGGCTAATTTTGGAGGACACGGACATACTACTACTCGACGAGCCGACAAACCACCTCGATTTACAGGCGGTGGAGTGGCTTGAGGAGTATATAGGTCGCTTTAAGGGCACGGTACTCGCCATAAGCCATGACCGCTACTTTTTGGACAGGGTCGTTAAGCGTTGCATAGAGATACGTGACGGTGAGGCGGAGCTTTATTCGGGCAACTACAGTTTTTTCATAGCGGAGCGTCAAAGGCGCTTCGAGGAGCAGATGAAAAAGTATGAGCGAGATAAGGCGAAGTACGACCAGTTAAAGGCGGCGGCGGATAAACTGCATTTATGGGCGTTTATGGGCAATGATAAACTGCATAAGCGAGCGTTCTCCATGGAAAAGCGTATGGAAAAACTCGCTCAGACGGAGCGCCCGAAGACGCAGAAGAAACTGAAGGCAGACTTTAAGGAGCTGGAGTTTTTAGCCGACGAGGCCATAGTGGCACAGGACCTTAAAAAAGGTTTCGGCGACAGGGTGCTCATCTCAGAGTTTAGTACCATAGTAACGGGCGGTGAGCGCATAGCACTCATAGGCGAGAACGGCACGGGTAAATCCACGCTCCTCAAAGTGCTACTCAAAGAGGAGCTGCCCGACTCGGGCTATATGGTGACAGGGCCATCTGTGAAGACAGGCTACCTGCCGCAGATAATTAAATTCTCGGAACCCTCACGCTCGGCACTTGACACCATGATCTACGACGCACGTTGTACGCCGCAACAGGCACGTGACAGCTTGGGTGCTTATGGGTTCTCGGGCGAGGACGCTCTAAAGAGCGTATCAAGGCTGTCTGGCGGTGAGCAGAGTAGGCTGAGGCTGTGTATGCTCATGCGTGAGGGCGTGAACCTCCTTATCCTCGACGAGCCGACGAACCACCTCGATATAAACTCAAGGGAATGGATAGAGCGTGCCATAGATGACTACGGTCAGACGCTCGTATTCGTATCGCATGACAGGTATTTCATTGAGCGTTTTGCAACACGCATATGGGAGCTGAAAGACGGTAAAATAACAGACTATATGGGCGACTATGCGAGTTTCCTTGCGTTTAAAGAGCGGCGACGCACATTAGAGAGTGCTGATAAGCGAAGTGCGCCCGTTAAGAAGAAGGAAAAGAGCAAGGGTCGAGCCTCAGACACAGACAAGAGGCGGCGCAAGGTAGAGCGTGATATAGAGAAAGCCGAGGAGCGCATGGAACTTTTAGCGGCGCAATCCGAAGAATTTGCGACTGATTATGAGAAGCTCATGGACATAGAAAACGAGCGTGAAGCTCTCGACGCAGAGCTTATGGCGCTCTATGAAGAGTGGGAGGAACTCAGTGAATAAAATACAGATAGGGCTAATTATAGCCTTCTCGCTCTTGGGCATAGTATTAAAATTCATCCTGACAGGTCACGATTATTTGGGCTATATCTGCTTTATTTTCGCACTGCTCATACCCTTTTTCCACTACGCAAATAAGCCTGTGCGTATTGTTGCCGTTTGTCTAATAATCATAGGGCTTGCGGTATACTCTTATTTTCTCATACCTGTGATTAAGAGCTCGTCCACGGACGCACCGTCTGACTGTGAGTATATCATCGTTTTGGGGGCCGGACTGCACGGAGACGTACCCTCTTTATCGCTCGTCAATCGTTTGGAGGCTGCCGAAGCTTACCTTGTGGCTAACCCCGACACCATTGCCGTGGTTACAGGTGGCATGGGGCCGGGCGAAAGTATAACGGAAGCGGAGGCTATGGGCATATGGTTAGAGGCACGAGGCATAGCATCCGAGCGTATTATCTTAGAAACCGAAGCTACGTCCACGGAGGAAAACCTTCGTTTCTCCTTCGAGATACTCGAGTCAATGGGCGGAGTTACCGGCGAGATTGCCATAGTGTCGAGCGAATACCACTTGCACCGTGCGAAACTGATGGCAGAGGCGCAGGGCTACAACTGCTACGGCGTGGCAGGACACACAAGTTACCCCACTCTCATGGTGAATTATTTCATACGTGAAGGCCTGGGCATGGCATACTATACTATTTTCGGAGGTTTATGATGGAAAAGGTTAATGTATACGATTTTGACAAGACTATTTTACCCTATGACAGTACGGCAGCATTTTTCAAGTTCTGTGTACGTAGGCACGGCAGAGTGCTCGCTGCCGCAGCGCCCTGCCTTCCCAAGCTGCTCTCCTATAGAAGCGGCCCTATGGGCAAGACTAAATTCAAGGAGAGCTTCTATAACTTCTTAACTGCCGTGCCCGATATAGACGCCGCAGTCGAGGAGTTCTGGAATGAAAATTTCAAGAACATAAACGATTGGTACATATACAGAAAAAAAGCGGACGACATTATAATCTCCGCTTCCCCTGAATTTCTGTTAAAGCTCCCTGCCGAGAAGCTCGGTGTGCGCCTCATCGCCTCACGGGTCGATAAGCGTAGCGGCAGGACTATCGGTCTTAATAATGTGGGCGCTGAGAAGGTAGTTAGGCTGCGTGAGGAGTACCCTAACATAGTGATAAACGAGTTTTATTCCGACTCACACCACGCCCACCCTTTCGCAGCGCTTGGGGTGGGCGCATTTTCCGGGGAGGGACAAAAACGCTCCCCTTGGGATTTCAGTTATCTGAAAAAAAAAAACGGCGGCGACTTACGTCGCCGACTTTCCCGCGCTGCCGTGAGGCCCTATTATAACCTGCACGTCTCCGGCAGGTGGGTCGTCTCTCCTCCGCTCCGTTGCTTCCAACATCCAACCCTAGGTGTCGGGAGGCCTGCAAGCCACGGAGGAATATGACATCCCTTATTTAAAATGTGGGTTTAAGAGGGCACTTCACGAACAGAGCAGGGCATCTTAGCTCTTACTTTCGTTCGGAACAGTCCGCCCTTAAGGCTACTATTCCGCCGCTTCTTCCTCGTCCTCGTCAAAGAGCATCTCCATGAACTTCTCATACACTTCGACTAAAAGCTCTTCATCATCAACGGAATTGAAGACCTCCTCGCCGTCCTCCTCATCCACAGACAACACAATGTACCCATACTCAGGGTCATCCTCGTCAGTATCAGCAGGTAAAAACAGCGCATAGTCGCCATCCTTATGCTCCATAGTCAGTATGAGCTCAAGCTCAAAAGAATTGCCATCCTCGTCTTCAACGGTAATAAAGCTGTTACCGAAATCCGAATCCATAATTAATTCGCCTCCGTTTTCTTTCTTCGCGCTCATTGTATCTCATTTCAATGTATAAATCAACAGTTTTTTGTAACTAAAAAAATTTCTTACGACCCTAAATCCTCCAAGAGCATTAACAGCTCGTCCCTGTCACGTACAGGCATGCCCGCCTCTATCATAGCTTTGTCCGCCACGCGTAAAGTTATAAGCTCTATGTCCGTCACTGCTATAGGCTCTGTATCACGGCGTGTTCTATACACGCCAATATTGCCCGAGTGCTCACGAAGAAAATACTCAGCACTCTCCTCCGGCACATCCCATGAATAATTGTATCGTGGCGCTGCCGCTATACTCGCCTCTTGCAAACTTCCTATAGCCCACACGGAACTTGCTGCCGCTGTCAACGTCATACACACTGTTATAAATAATTTTGTCTTAAAGCTCAATTTACACACATCTCCCGTCACCATATATCATTATTTTGTCCCTTTTATGTAAATTTATTCCATTTTTTTAAATTTCCAAAAAAATGTATTTTCTATTGACAATTTGTGATACAATATGTTTTATCCCTAATTTATAATGAGTGTGTCAAAAAAGCGTAGCACCAAGCTCTCGTCCTTTGCCGAGCAAAGATTTTTCTAAAATCACGGCGAGTTGCCTGGTCTGATTTTTGAAAAATGTTAAATTATATCTGAGGCGGGGCGTATACACGCCAAAGATACTTTGCGAGGCTATAAAGCCGAGAACCCTTTTTTGGCGAAAAACCCGTTTTTCGCCAGACTGATAATTCGGAGGTTTTAATGAACAACTCGAACAGAGAAAAAGATAAAGAGCAAAACAGCTCAGTAAAAAAAGTAGCCGGCACTGTTGCTAAGGGTACGGACACTGTGGCATCCGCCGCTTTGCGTATCTTCAGCTTTGCCGTGAAAATACTCATCACATTGGTCTTGGTATTTATTACCTCAGGCCTGCTTTTTGCACTTATTTTCGCTTTCTACGTCAACGCCTCTCTCACTCCGGAGCTCGAGGTTTCGCTCTCCGACTTTAACCTCTCGCTCTCAAGTGTCATCCTCTACGAGGCAGAGGACGGTACGTGGCAGGAACTCACTACCTTGGAATCACTTGAAAAACGTATCTGGATAGACTATGAGGACATTCCGCCCGTAATGGAAGATGCTCTCGTCGCCATAGAGGATAAACGCTTCTACACGCACAAGGGTGTCGATTGGTACAGAACCTTGGGCGCTTTTATGAACATGTTCCTCACTATGCGTGATGACTTCGGCGGCTCTACCATCACTCAGCAGCTCATTAAGAACATGACGCAACAAGATGACGTTACTGTGCAGCGTAAACTGCTCGAAATTTTCCAGGCACTTGAATTAGAAGAAAACTACTCAAAAGAGGAGATAGTCGAGTGGTACCTCAACAAAGTTTACTTTGGGCAAGGCTGCTACGGTATAGTCACGGCAGCTCAAACCTACTTCGACAAAGAAGTCTCCGAGCTCACGATAGCCGAGACCGCAAGTATAATAGGCATAACCAACAACCCCTCTCGTTATAACCCCTTTATAAGTGAGGCGAACAACAAGGAGCGTCAGGAACTCGTATTGCGCGAGATGTACGATCAAGGCTATATCAGCTATGATGAGTACGTTGACGCTGTAAACGAAGAGCTTCAGCTCATACGCTCCGAGGATGAGGAGTATGTTCAGGACATCTACACATACTACGAAGAAACGGTCATTAACGATGTCATAAACGACCTCATGGAGCGTAAGGGCGTAAACTATGAGACGGCTCGTTCCATGCTCTATCAGGGTGGCTACCGCATATACAGCACCTACGACCCTGCGGCTCAGGCACATGTGGATGCAGTTTACCAAAACTTAGACGCTCTACCGCAGGCCTATTGGCCCTCGGAGCAGCAACTACAATCCTCTATAGTCATAATGGACCCCTACACGGGCGATATAGTTGCGCTCTCGGGTGGTGTGGGCGAGAAAAATATTAACTTCGGGCTTAACCGCATAGACACGCAAAGACCGCCCGGCTCATCCTTTAAGCCACTCGCCGTATACGGCCCCGCTCTTGAGTACGGGCTTATCACGCAGTACACCTTGGTAAACGACTCGGCGGACGGTAGCCTATCGGGCACGTGGTGGTACCCACGAAACTCGGGCGGCGGTAACTACGGTATTGTATCTATACGCTCCGCTCTCGTCAGTTCTCTTAACACCGTATCGGCACAGATTCTCGATAAACTGGGGCTGACCGCCTCTTACGAATACCTCGTGAATAAACTCGGCTTCACCACCTTGGTGGAGGGCGACTACAGCTACGCGGCCCTATCTCTCGGTGAGCTCACAAACGGTGCGACCGTGCGTGAGATGACGCAGGCGTTCGGGAGCTTCGTCAACGCCGGTATATTTACGGAATCACGCACCTATACGCACGTAACTGACGCTAACGGTAACATGGTCATGGATAATACGCCGGCGACACATGTGGCATGGAGCGCCAATACTGCCAACAATATAACAAGTATGTTGCAGGGCGCTGTCTCGGGCGGTACGGGCACAGAGGCCTACTTCTCCAGCACAGCCGTTGCAGGTAAAACCGGCACAAGCTCTAATGAGTGGAACCGTTGGTTCGTGGGTATGACAGGCTACTACGTCGCCGCCGTTTGGACGGGCTACGACGAAAATGAGCAAATGTACTTCTACGGTAACCCTGCGGCACAAATTTGGCGTAAGGTCATGGAGCCCCTGCACGCAGGTCTTGAGTACAGGTCCTTCCCTCAGCCGACCATTGGCGGTGACACCATGCTCTTCGGTGACCTTTTGGAGGATCTGGAGGAGCAACAAAACCCAAGCCCCTCACCCGATCCGGAAGAATCGGACGATCCGGAAGAATCGGACACTCCCAATGTAACTGCTACACCTCAGACCTCGCGTCAGCCGGAATACGACCCTACCCCCGAGGTAGCGCAGTCGGAGGCGCCGCAGAATAGCGAAGCACCCATAGCGGAAAGCCCCGTGCCGGAGCGTGAGCCGGAACCGGAGCCCACCGACGGTGACACTTTCGCCTAAAACTTTGTTGACAAGTTGATTAATATGTGTTACAATTCGGTAACAAAACTCGTTTTGGAGGTTTACTATGTCTGAAAAGAAGATATTGGAGTATAAAGGGCGCCCCTTGCGCAGGAAAGATGATTTCGTTTATTACGGTGATATGGGCGACTCACACGTCATAGTAATAAAGGTACTTGACAAGAAGATGGTTGAAGATCTTGAGGTTGCCACTAAGGTTTTGGTGCAATTACAGCTCACCGACCCCGACTTGAAGTCACGTGATAAGGTGCTCAAGAAGCTTGAGAAGGATAGTCTTTACGCCGCTTTGGATATTGGCTCCGTCTGGTTAGAGAGAGCTCTTACAAAGAAATAATAGATTTTCAAAAGCCCCGATGCTAAGCATCGGGGCTTTTTTCTTGCTATCTATCGCTCGGACTGCCGTTTTTGATATTCTTCGAACGACTGCCGTCACTGTAACTTGTCGGCGCTTCATCCGAAAACTGCGGAGGGAAGTTGTTCCTGTCCGGTGCGTCGGGCGGATAATCCGTATACTGCGGTGTTGCCTTCGGCTTCTTCTTGCTTGCCATCTCTTTTCACTCCTTATTTTATTTCAGTAATTTTCCTTTGCACTAATAAAATGTGCATTTTTGAAAACACTATACCTGAAATGAAAAATATGTTCACATTTGGAGGTAAACATGAAAAGAGATTTTATTGACACCGCCGACTTCACCAAAACCGAACTACTCGAAATTATCGGGCTGTCACTTGCCATTAAAAAGGCGATCAAGTCCGGTTACTACCCACCGTTTATGAAAAACCTGACCCTCGGCATGATATTCCAACAATCCTCCACAAGAACACGTGTATCCTTCGAGACCGCTATGAGTCAAATGGGCGGTCACGCCCAGTATCTCGGACCGGGCATGATACAGCTCGGTGGCCACGAAACCATAGAGGACACGGGCAAAGTGCTCTCACAGCTCGTCGATATCGTCATGGCTCGTGTGATAGAGCACAACAGTGTTGAAAGACTCGCTAAGGCGAGCACTATACCCGTGCTAAACGGTATGAGCGACTACAACCACCCCACACAGGAGATAGGCGACATGTGTACCATCGTTGAGCACCTGCCCACGGGTAAGCGCCTCGAGGACTGCAAAATCGTGTTCGTGGGTGACGGCACTCAGGTCTGCGCCTCCCTCGGCTTTATCACAACAAAGCTCGGTATGCACTTCGTGCAGTACGGCCCGAAAACACATCAGCTAAATGAGGAGCACAAGAAAATCCTCGAGCGCAACAGCCTCGCCTCGGGCGGCTCTTGGCTCATAACGGACGACAAAGAGGCGGTGCGTGGTGCCGATTTCATCTACACCGACGTTTGGTACGGTCTATACGAGAGCGAACTGCCCAAGGAGGAGCGTGTGCGTGTCTTCGGTGACTATCAGGTGAACCGTGAGCTTATGAACCTCGGCAACATCGGCTGTAAGTTTTTGCACTGTCTGCCTGCCACTCGTGGTGAGGACGTCACGGACGAGGTCGCCGACTCCGTCAGCTCACTCTGTTGGGAACAGGCAGGTAACAGACTGACCGCCATGCGTGGTCTGCTCGTATACCTCACTCGCTACAGACCCTGTAACTCTGAGCTAAAAATAGCCGCCGCCGAAGAGGAGCTCATGCGCTTTATGCAAAACTGTATCTGCGACTGCTGATATTAGTTTTTTTGTCGGGGCTCTGCCCCGAACCCCGAGAATTTCGCTTTTGCGAAAAGAGGGCGACCTCGTTGCACGAGGACGCTTTGCAATTGCTCCGCAATTGTTCTTCTTTAGTTTTTTAGTCGGGGCTCTGCCCCGAACCCCGAGAATTTCGCTTTTTGCGAAAAGCGGGCGACCTCGTTGCACGAGGACGCTTTGCAATTGCTCCGCAATTGTTCTTCTCTAGTTTTTTAGTCGGGGCTCTGCCCCGAACCCCCGAGAATTTCGCTTTTTGCGAAAAGCGACTTGGGGCGTCGCCCCAAGACCCCACGATTTTTTGAAAAAAATCGAGTAAAACTTTCTATTCGGCGCCCGTGGGCGCCAGCGCCGGCAAAGCCTTGACGCCGTCGGAATTCACTTCCGACGAGCAGATTAAATTAAAAAGGGGGCCCTGCAAAACCTGTTTTGTGGGGATACGAAACAAATGGACACCCAAAGAAAAAAATTCAAACTTCGTGACGCTATACTGACCGTCATCTGCGTCGTCTTCGTCGCAGAGGCGGCAGCTCCCGTCGCCTCCATAGGTAACTCCCAGTACTTCTGGTGGATATTTATGATAATCGCTTTTCTCCTGCCCTATGGACTTATAGCCTCCGAACTCGGCACAAGCTATAACGGTGACGGCGGCCTCTACGACTGGATACGCTCCGCTTATCCCGAGGGGAAAATCGCCGCCCGTGCCTCCTGGTGCTACTGGATTAACTTCCCTATCTGGATGGCGTCACTCGCCGTGCTATGCCCCGAAATCATAGCCATAGCGCTCGGTAGTGACATTAACCCGGTCATATCACTCGGCATACAGCTCGCCTTCGTTTGGGTAGTCGTTTTCATCAGCCTCTACCCTGTCAGCGATAGCGTTTGGATCTTAAACGGTTGTGCTGTCATAAAGGTCGTGCTCGCCCTCACCGTCGGCATTCTCGGTATCTACGGTGCCGTCACTCGAGGCGTGGCCAACGAGTACACGCTCACGTCTCTACTGCCCTCCTTTGACCTCGGCAGTCTGTCTTATATCTCCGTTATCCTCTTTAATTTCCTTGGCTTCGAGGTACTCTGTACCTTCACCGAGGACATGAAAGACCCGAAAAAGGAGATACCCAAAGCGGTTATTATAGGCGGTGTAGTCATAGCCGCCATCTACCTCTTCTGCGCTTTCGGCATAGGCGTCGCCATACCCACGGACGAGATTAGCACCGACTCGGGACTAATTGACGCCATGATGCTTATCCTGGGCGTTGAGGGCGGTCTGTTCATCTCACTCATGGCGGTGCTGTTTCTCATTACCCTCTTCGGTAACATGATCTCCTGGTCACTCGGCGTAAACAACGTCGCCGCCTACGCCGCCGACCGCAACGATATGCCTGCCGTATTTAAAAACAGGAGCAAGAAGCACAACATGCCCATAGGTGCCTCTGTCATTAACGGCATAGTCGCCACCGTCATAGTGCTCATAGGCGCACTCATGCCCGAGTCCGACCTGTTCTGGAGTTTCTTTGCACTGAATCTTGTAATGTTCCTCTTGGCATATATACCCATATTCCCGGCGTTTTTGAAGCTGCGTCGCACAGACCCCGACACGGTGAGACCCTTTAAGGTCAGCGGCTCCTACGGCTTTTTGCGCATACTCGCACTTGTGCCCATGGTGCTCATTATAGTATCGATCATCTTCACCGCCGTACCGCTTTCCTTAGACGAAGAGACACTTGCAGCGACCTTACCCATCACCATTGGCTCTGTCATATCCCTACTCGCCGGCGAAGCGCTCATTCTCTACACTCGTCACAAAGCACGGTAGTGGACTATGTGGCACGTCCCCTACAAATAGATGAAAAACCGACAAGGAGACTTAACTATGGCTAAAAGAATAGAAAACACGACCCCAAAGCAGGACGGATACCGTATGCCCGCCGAGTTCGAGCGTCAGAGCGGTATATGGATGATCTGGCCGGAACGTCCCGATAACTGGCGCATGGGCGCAAAGCCCGTGCAAGGCGCTTTCTGCGACGTCGCACGTGCTATATCAGAATTTGAACCGGTCACCATGCTCGTGTCCGATGCACAGTATCAAAACGCACGTGCAAAACTGCCACGCAATGTACGTGTCATGGAATGTTCCTCGAACGACTCTTGGGTACGTGACTGCGGCCCGACTTTCCTCATAAACGACAAGGGCGGTCTACGTGCTGTAGACTGGGACTTTAACGCCTGGGGCGGCCTATTCGATGGTTTATATTTCCCTTGGGACAAGGACAGTCGTGTGGCGGAAAAAATCTGTGAGGCAGAGGGCGTGGACAGCTACCGCACGGAGGGCTTCGTGCTCGAGGGCGGCTCATTTCACGTAGACGGCGAGGGCACGGTGATGACCACGGAGATGTGCCTACTCTCCGAGGGCAGAAACCCGCATCTCTCACGCAGTCAAATAGAAAAAATGCTCTGCGATTACCTAAACTGCGAGAAGGTGATTTGGATAAAAGACGGCATAGACCCCCTCGAAACGAACGGGCATATAGACGATGTCGCCTGCTTTGTAGCGCCCGGAGAGGTCGCCTGTATATTCACGGACGATAAACAGCACCCCTTTTATAAGGAGGCTCAAGAGGCATACACAACGCTGTGCAAGGAAACAGACGCCAAGGGAAGAAAGCTCAAGGTACACAAGCTCTGCCTCACGAAAAAGCCCATATTACTCAGCGGTGCAGAGATGATAGACAGTGTAGAGGGCACAATCCCACGAGAAAACGGCGAGGTCTGCATAGCATCATATATGAATTTTCTTATAGTAAACGACGGTGTAATCGTACCGCAGTACGGCGACGAGAACGACGCACTCGCCCTAAAACAAGTGCAGGAGATGTTCCCCGAGCGCCGTGTTGTGGGGGTGAATACCCGTGAAGTGGTGTTCGGCGGCGGTAATATACACTGTATAACTCAGCAGCAGCCCTATTCGGGTGGCGAATGTAATTGTTAGGAGGGCGAGTGGTATGGCAAGGATAGTAATAGCTTTAGGCGGAAACGCCTTGGGAAATAATGCCGCCGAGCAGGAACGTATGATAAACGATGCTTGCCCGGCACTTGTGGGACTTATAAGTCAAGGGCATGAGATAATAGTCACGCACGGTAACGGCCCACAGGTGGGCGCTATTAACCTCGCCTTTGACACTGCGTCTAAGCAGGGCGATAAAGTGCCGCCTATGCCCTTGGCGGAGTGTACGGCTATGAGCCAAGGGTATATAGGCTACCACTTGCAAAAGGGTATATTAAAGGAACTGCGTAAGCAGAAAATGCCCTGGCAAGTCGCAAGCGTCATCACGCAGGTGGAGGTAGACCCCAACGACCCCTCATTTTCGCATCCGACTAAGCCCATAGGCGCATTTTACACGAAGGAGCAGGCGGATATCCTCGCCGCCGCAGATAAGAGCCTCAAATTCGTCGAGGACTCGGGGCGTGGCTACAGACAGGTCGTCGCCTCACCGAAGCCCAAGGCTATAGTGGAGCAACGCTCTATATTAAATTTGCTCGACAGTGAATATATAGTCATCGCCTGCGGTGGCGGCGGTATACCCGTAATTAAAAATGCCGATGGCGACTACAGGGGCGTGAGCGCCGTTATAGACAAGGATTTCGCCGCTGCCCTGCTCGCTTCTTCCGTCGGAGCGGACTACCTTTTTATCCTCACGGCTGTGGACAGGGTCTGCATAAATTTCGGCACACCCGAACAGCGAGAGATTAAGGAGATGCGTATAGCCGAGGCGCTGTCCTTTATAGATAAGGGCGAGTTCGGCAAGGGTTCTATGCTCCCGAAGGTGCAGGCGGCCGTCAGTTTCGTCGAGTCCGGTTACGGCAAGACAGCGGTCATAGCCTCACTCGAAAAAGCACCGCTCGCCATGTCCGGCGTGAGTGGTACTGTCATACGGCGGTGAAAAAAGAAAAAACCTCCCGAATCGGGAGGTTTTTTCCCAGTCTGGCGAAAAACAGGTTTTTCGCCAATTAGGGGTTCTCGGCTTGCGAGCCTCGATAGGAATCAGTGGCGTGTGCACGCCCCGCCACAGATAAAATTTAGCATTTTTCTAAAATCAGACCAGACCACTCGCCGTGATTTTAGAAAAATCTTTGCTCGGCAAAGGACGAGAGTTTGTTGCCATTACTTTTTTGACAAGCTCAGAAAAAACCTCCCGATTAGGGAGGTTTTTTCCTACCTTTCCACGGCGAGGCTTATAAAATTGTCCTCGTACTCCGATATGCTCATGACAAAATAACGCATATCGTCCATTGCGTGGTCGTCACGCTTTAGCGGTGCGTCACGCCCCTCGGAGCGCTCGTCCCAGTGGTAGAGCGCAATTTCACGTAGGGTATCACGGCAAGCGGTGCAGATACGTATATCGCCACGCCCGAGCAGTACCGCCGTGCGTCTTATGCCGCCTATTACCTCGTTATTCGCTCGACGTACCCTGTAATTTTCACGGCGGAGGCTCTCAATAAAACTTGCCGCCGAGGGGTCAACGACCACGTAATCTACGGGCAAGTCTCCGTGCAGGTCACGCAGGGCGCTTGTATACTCTGCGTCCGTCATCTGCCTACCCTCACGCTTGGAGTCGTAGTAAAACTCACGCAGTCTGTACCAAATGCCCTCACTTTTACCCCACAGCCCAAAGGAGGCGGGGTTTGCCGTGCCGTAGTCACAGGAGATGACATATCGCAGGCAAGTTTCGGGCGGCGAGATAACCGCCATTGTGCTAGGGTCGTAGAAGTCGTACACTAAGCCTTCCTGTGACACCCATTCACCCAAAATGAAGCGGCGGTAGAACACACCGCTGTACATGTTGTGGTAGCGTGCTATGACGGAGCGTGAGAGCGCCGGGTTATCCTCTAAGTCAAAATGTATGTACAGAGCGTTGCGCTCTGTGCTCTTTTTTATCCACTCGGTGTAAAACCAGTGCGCCGAGCCCTCGGGGTTACAGTTAAACCAAAAACGACTGCCCTCGACGGAACAGCGTGCGCAGGCCTGCTCCACGAAGGCACGCGGCATAAGCGCCACCTCATCCAAGAGCACGCCGGCGAGTGTCACGCCTTGTATGAGTGAGGCAGAGCCCTCGTCCTTACCGCCGAAGCAATAGAAAGTGTTCACCTTACCGTCATAGCCTATTTCAATCTCGTTTCGTGCGACACGCTCCGTGACGGAAAAACCGAGGTCGGAGATGGTTGGTAGTAATTCCGAGAGCAAGTTACGACGCAGTGAGCCGACGGTCTTACCGCAGAGCCCGAAGCGTGCGCCCTCAAATTGGCGCATAGCCCAACAGATGAAGGATAGTCCCATGCATAGAGTCTTTCCAGAGCGCACAGCGCCGTCACAAATGACGGCATCTTTTGTAAAATCGGGCGAATGTTCGCTCCACCAGGTGAGCAAGGTGAGCTGAGGACGTGAAAAGGGCTTAAACTCCATGCTCGCCATGCTCCTTTTGCTCTGTACCCGTCTGCTCCTCTGCGAGCTTCGCCGCCGCACTGTCTATAGCTCGGTACAGACGCTCTGCGCCCTGCTCCGACTCCGACTTAATCAGCTCGGCGAGTAGGGAAAGAATCTTCTCCCTGTCTATGAGCTTAAGCTCCACCGCACCCTGCTGTGTGCGCTTCATCTCCGACACAAGACGTAGGTCCAGTCCCCCTACGTCACATTCGGGCGCAAGTACAAGCCTTACCGCATCATTTGGCTGTGAGAATGCTAAATCCGCAAGCTTTGCGGCAAGCTGTGCACGTGTTAATATCTTTTCCATTTAGGTCACCTCCTACCATAAGGTGACATCTGGCGATTTTTTGCAGTTTTTCGTGCAAGTTCCTGCTAAATTTTTATTTAGGGCGGTTGCATATGGCGGTGCAATGTGATATAGTATGAACGCATACTATATATAATTTTTGTCGGGAGGATACATATGCACAGTTTTATGAAAAGAAATAGGAAATTAGCGGCAAGCCTTTTGGTGTTTAGCCTGCTACTGACAAGTGTCGGCGGCGGCATGACCGCTCTGGCAGATGGCCCGTTGCCCGTTACGTGGGTAGAAGAGGGTAGCACTCTGACAAGCTATGACAGCTACACAGCGATAAACGAGAACCCCGCGCTCTTATTCAATCGATACAGCAGTACGTCGGGCGAGACTGTGGGCGAAATAAATGTCGTAAACCCCGACGGCGGCAATGAGATGCCCTTTAGCGCCTCCGTGCAGGGTGGCGGCAGCTCCGATACAAGTAATCTCATGGGCTATGACGACGAGGGCAGGGGCATAATAGACCCGAACAGCTTCTTACCCTCAAGCGAGGGCGTTGTCGGCACTATGGGCGGCGACAGTAGCTCGGGTGCGGATTTTAGTACAGCGGTCGCTCCCTATGAAGCGGGCGAACTTAATGACTTTTATAACCTACACGGTGAGCGCACGTCAGTTGCCTCAGAGGATCCCGTGCCCGGTGAGGAGTTTAAAGTTGCGGCTGTGGGTGCTTACTGCACTGTGTGGGTGCCGACCGCTGCGGACGCAACAAATGTTCTAACAGAAGAACAGGCAAAAACATTAGCTGCCGAGTTTGATGCACATTTTGATGACATGAAAACAGCTTTCGGCGATTTTCTTGACGCAGACAGAGACGGTAAAGTTGCCCTCCTCTGCTATGACATAAAGTCCCCCAAAGAGCAAGGCGGTTCTTATATTGCCGGCTACTTTTGGAGCGACGACATGTACAACGAAATAATAGACACTTCGGACGTGGAGTATAAAAGCAACGGCATGGACATTATACACATAGACACGAATCAAGGCATGTCCGATGGCAACATTGAGAGTGTATACAGCACGGTCATACACGAGTTTCAGCATCTCATCAACGCCTCATATATATATAGCCATGATGACAACAAGTTCATGGACACCATGCCCACGTTTTTAAACGAGGCGTTTTCCATGGCGGCGGAACATATGATCTACGGTGCAAGCTCAATGACTTCACGTATTAACCACTACAACAGCTCAGATACCATAGCAAGCGGTGATGCCTCGCTGACGGCTTGGGACGAACGCACCACAGGTAATAATGTCCTCGACAACTATGCCCTGTCCTATCTTTTCGGGCAGTATATAAGTATACAGGACGGTAGAAAGGAAAAACTTTACCCTGCTACAGCTCCATTCTATACCACTGACTTTTACAAGACTATATTAGCTGAATTGCCCATAGGTGCATCGGAAGCAGAAACCTGTGAATATCTCGCCGAACAGCTCGGTTTTGAGAGCTTCATAGAGCTTATGGAAGCTTTCTATATGGCTAACCTCTTGAAAGAGAGCACAGGCATTTACGGCTACAAGAACGAAAGTTGGGCGAATAGTATCAGCACACAAGCACCAACAACACCAACCGATCTCCTCCCCGGTGCGGCAATGTACTTTTTCACATATGCGGCCGACACGGTGGGCACAGATGCCGGTGCTAACATCAGTTTCCATGCTGCGAAATATAATGTTCAGCTCGACACAGCAAATGCCCCCACGACCTTCACCGCTACGGAGCAGGAGTGGGTCCCTGACGATAGCTTGGGCTTAACTTCCTCCGACTACAGCGTATCGTATGCGCTCCCGGCAACTGAGTACGCCGGTGAACTGCAAAACGGCAAGCCTTTCGGCGCAGGTGCGTACAATGTCACGCTGTCACCCTCGGGCAATTTCAGCGGCAATCCCTTTGTGATGAATGGTTATTTAGCCAAAGCGGCCGTGACGGTAACGCCCGAAGGCGTGTCAATCACCTACGGCGATCCGCTCCCGGACTCGGACTCTTTGAGCTATGGTTTGAACCTTACTCATGACACAATGGACCTCCGTAATTATTTATGGGAAAACGTAAATGGCGCACTCGCTTATGAGCCCAATATCGGCGAAACACCCTCTGCAGGAATCCATGATATAGTCCAAGGCACCCTTTCGGCGGATAGCTTCTACATCACGGTTGACGGCACAGGCAAATTCACCGTGAACCAGAGGGATGTCACTGCGACAATTCCGACGACAAATATCGTCGTATTTGATAATGTAGAAGAAGGTGCACAGAGCCAAACTGACGGTAGTTTCATCCAGCCGATGTTCTATGATACTGTCACGAAAGAGCCTATCACGGGCGAATTGAAGTACAGTTACAACGGAGACAGCGACTTGGCTTACGATACCCTTGAGGACAAACTTGCAGAGCTCGGTAAAGATGCAACCGGCACAATCACATACACATTCACCGCAACCGGCAACTACAAGGGAACTATAAGCGGTACCATGAACTTCGTTGTTAAGGGGAGCGCACTTTATTTTGTTGACGAAAATGGCAAAAATGTGGAGGAGGTTCAAATCAAGCCTAACCCCACAGTGCACGACACTTGGGCAGATATCTTGGCAGTAAACCCCGATCTTATAGCTTCAAGCGGTTTCAACGCACCTCCCACGCAGGGCGAATTCGACTTTATTGTTGACAACGGTGCTACAAGCCCCTCCGACGGTGGCGATAAGTACTACCCCTATGTGCTTAACTTTACACCTACAGGCGGCACCCCTGTCACCGCCATCAGCGGTACGGTATACGTAAACAAAGTAGACGTGACGGCTACCCCCACCGCTCCGAGCATAACGGAGGGCGAGCCATATCCCGATGTCACCATAGACTACAAGGGCTTAGCGGAGGGCTTGACAGTAACGGCAAGCACAGACCCAACATTTGAGTTTGTCGATATAGATGGAAGCCTGAACAAAACCATAGTTTGGACGAATAAGGAAACTATAGTGCGTACTACCATCACAGACACTGACGACAACAACCTAAGCTACAACTACACCTTAATTCCCACGGACGGTCTCTTGACCGTGAACGAATACATTGCACCTCCCCCCGTAACGGGCGGTGGCGGCGGCGCTATAGAGGGACTTGAGCCCGAGCTGCCCGAGGGCGTCGAGCTTGAGAGTAGCGATGACGTCACAACGGCGACCGTGGCGACAGAGCCAACCGTGACGGGCACAGGCGCAAGCGCAACGGTGGACGACGAGACCTTCAAGGCGGCACTTGACGCTGCTGCCGAGGCGGCAGGTACCGGCGATGAGATTAAAGTCGTCATAGCCGTCGGCGACACGGGCGATGCGGACACTGTGGACACCACAATAAACACAGGATCTCTCACGACCTTTAGAAACAGTGACGCCACGGAGCTTGTAATAGAGAGCGACATGGGCGAAATTACCCTGTCCGAGGCGGCGGTAACGTCCATAGCCACACAGGCGACAGGCGCAAACGTCACGCTCAGCATAGGTTACGCCGACCCCGAGGACATGAACGAGGCACAGCGCAAGCGTGCAGGTAATAACCCCGTCTATGACATCAACATCCTAAGTGACGGCGTTAAAATCTCCGAGTTCGGCGGCGAGACCTTGGAAATCACTCTACCCTTCACACCGACAGAGCCTTTAACTGACGGCGAAGTGGTCAAGGTCTATTACCTGAACGACGATGGTAATCTCATAGACATGAAGGCGACTTACGATGCGGTAAGCGGTACGGTTACTTTCGTCACCGACCACCTTTCCTTGTTCATGATAAGCGTTGAGAGCGTGCAGAGCCCCTTCACGGATGTTACGGACGCAGATTGGTTCTACAGCGAGGTGCTCTATGCTTACAACAAAGATCTCATGACAGGCGTGAGTGATACGCTGTTCGCTCCGAACGATAACATGACACGTGCCATGGTCTGGACGGTGCTCGCTCGCATTGACGGCGTAGATACCGCAGGCGCAGATCCTTGGTACTCCGCCGCTATGGCTTGGGCTATAGAGGACGGCGTGTCCGATGGCACTAACCCCGACGGCACCATTACTCGTGAAGAGTTTGCGACCATGCTTTACCGCTTTGCGGGTAGTCCCACGGTGGACGGTATGCTAAACTACCCCGACGACGACATGGTGTCCGACTGGGCATATGAGGCGCTCATTTGGGCGGTGGATCAGGGCATAATCGGCGGCATGGACGACGGTACGCTCAATCCGCAGGGTAAGGCCACAAGGGCGCAGATGGCAACCATGTTAATGCGCTACCTCGAGATATAAATAAAAAAACCTCCCGACGCAAGTCGGGAGATTTTTTTTGCAGCTTGTCAAAAAAGTCATGGCAACAAACTCTCGTCCTTTGCCGAGCAAAGATTTTTCTAAAATCACGGCGAGTTGCCTGGTCTGATTTTAGAAAAATGTTAGATTTCATCTGTGGCGGGGCGTGTACACGCCACAGATTCTTATCGAGGCTCGCAAGCCGAGAACTCCTTTTTGACGAAAAACCCCCTCCCGACGCAAGTCGGGAGGGGGTTTTTGCTGTTTATTGTTTGGGCGCTTCTTCTTTCTTCTCCTCCTCAGTGCGCTTCTTTGCAGGTAGGACAAGATTTACTATGAGCGCTATGACAACGCCGTACAAGGTTTCGAGCATCCTGTACACCGAATAGGCGAGGGGATCTACGTCCACGTTAACTACAGTGACACTCAAAAACACGATGCAAGCAAAGGCCGAAATCGTCGGCTTACGTATTAATAGGGTTATCTCTATCACGCATATGAGCATGAGGCACATTAGCAGTGTATATAGAGGATATATGTCGTGTATGCCGAGAAAACGTGCTATATACAGGGATATTGCGCCCAATATACCGCCCACCAAAGTGCCGGACATGCGGTTAAATCCCATGACAAAGCTCGAATTTGCCGTAGATTGCATGCAGAGCAAGGCGGCAATCATCGCAAAAAATGGTATCTCATCGAAGATATACCAGCCGAGTGAGCTGAGATACACCGCTATAACTGTCTTTACTATGCGCATTCCCACGTGTAATCGTGGTGGCTTCTCCGTGTCTAAAAAATCTTGAGGTTTCATGAATTCCTCTCCTCTCCAACTACACCCCAACCATCCAAAGGCTGTCTTTGCATAGCACCGAACACCTTACTCTTAAGGTCAGGGTAACGTTTTGCCAATTCTGCAATCAAACTCTTTACCTCCGTACGCTTGCTGTCCCTGTCTAAAGGACATGTAGACGGTACTAAAGGTAAGTCGAGATCTCTTACCAAACTTCGCACACTTCCCTCGCTTATATAAAGCATGGGGCGTATCTGTGTCACGTCCGCTCGGCTCATGTAGGTCATAGGCTTAAAGCAATGCAGTCGTCCCTCAAACAGCATGGACATCAAAAATGTCTCCACCGCATCATCAAAGTGGTGCCCTAAGGCGAGCTTATTACAGCCTAAGTCCTTCATCGCATCGTTTAGAGCGCCTCTACGCATCTTCGAACACAGTGAACATGGGTTCTTCTCCTTGCGAACGTCAAATACCACTTCCCTTATGTCCGTCTTTATTATGGTGAGCGGTACTCCGACAGACTCGCAATATTGCGTCACAGGCGCAAAGTCCATTCCGTGAAAACCTAGGTCTATTGTCAAAGCGTGAATTTGAAAATTCGAAGGATGGTAGCTCCTAAGGTGTATGAGCGACGCCAAAAGTGCCATGGAATCCTTGCCGCCCGACACCCCGACAGCCACACTGTCACCCTCCTCTATCATCTTATAGTCGTCCACGCAACGTCGTACATATCCTGTAAATTGATTTAATGTCATGCTTCTACCTCGTTGTAATTATAAAATTGAAAACGAGCATTTGCGAGTATATGCGAGCATATGTGCGTATGCGCCAGTATTTTGGGTATAATGAAAAAATGTTGTTGACAAGCCCTCTTGGGGCGTGTTATAAATATTGTGCTCGTTTGATATTATTTTATTGGACAGAGCGTAAAAAGTCAAACTTTAAAAAATATAGATGGAGGCTGGAACCAATGTCCACAACAATGGTAAACAAGGACACAGTGGATCGCAAGTGGTATGTGCTTGACGCAGCGGGCAAACCGTTGGGCAAGACTGCGGCGTTAGCGGCTGACCTGCTGAGAGGCAAGTTAAAGGTCGACTACACACCGCACGTAGATTGCGGCGACTATGTCATAGTATTGAACGCAGAGAAAGCGGTATTGACCGGTAAGAAGCTTGAGCAGAAGTATTACCGTCGCCATTCGGGTTTCCCCGGTGGTTTGAAGGAGACTCGCTATGACCGTTTGATGAAGCAGAAGCCTGAGCTTGCAATGAAGGTTGCGGTAAAGGGTATGCTACAGAAGAACAAGATAGCTGATTGGCAGCTCACACGCCTACGCGTATTCCGTGGCACTGAGCACACTCATGCGGCGCAACAGCCCGTAGAGTGGTCTCGCTAAGGGAGGGAGAAGAAGATGGCAACGTATAAGAGTAAGAAAGAGTATATGTACGGCACAGGACGCAGAAAGTCCTCGGTAGCGCGCGTACATCTTTTCCCGGGCGGCACGGGCGACATAAAGATAAACGGTCGTGACATCGACGATTACTTCGGTCTTGAGACATTGAAGCTAATCGTACGTCAGCCTTTCGGAGCAACAGGCACACAGGGCAAGTTTGACATTGTGGCTACTGTTTCCGGTGGCGGCGTAACAGGTCAGGCAGGCGCAATGCGTCACGGCATCAGCCGTGCGCTCCTTTTGGTGGACGAGAGCTATCGTCCTGCTTTGAAGGCTGCAGGCTTTTTGACAAGAGATCCTCGTATGAAGGAGCGTAAGAAGTACGGTCTTAAGGCTGCACGTCGCGCACCTCAGTTCTCAAAGAGATAATCATGCACAAGGGCTTCCGTTTCGGGAGCCCTTTTTTTAACTGGCGCAAAACGGATTTTTCGCCAATTATGAGGTTCTCTTTAGTTTATGAAAGGGTTATGTGTAATATGATGAAGGCAATTCGTAAATCCAACAAGGGCTTTACTCTTGTTGAGCTTATTATAGTGGTTGCGATTATCGCCGTTTTGGCAGCTGTACTTGCACCGAGATATATGCAATACGTCGAGCGTTCACGTGAGTCTAACGATTTACAGATCGCAACTAACTATATGCGTGCCGCCACGGTCGCTATGGCGGATAGAGGCACAAGCGTTCACACTGAAAAGTTCGATTGGTATATCTTCAAATGGGGCTACTCAACAGGTCCCCTAGGCACAGACTTAATGAACATGCATATCGGTGCGGCGATAGTGGACAGTAACAACCGACCTACAGGCATAGACAACAACAATAGAGACCCTGTAATGCAAAATGAGATGGCAGAAATCATGGGCTGGACGGATGCGACAGGTGCTCCGAGCACTGACTTTATCGATAGACCCGAGTCTGCAAGCGTACAAAACCAGTCGTTCATGTTCTATATCAACTCAAGGACGGGTGAGATTTTAGTGCATGAGGACAGTGCAAACTGGGTCAATGTGGTGGGTGTAAACGCTCCATTGCAGACATAAATACTTCGATAACTATAAAAGCGATTACTCTATTTCTATTAAAATAGAGTAATCGCTTTCTTGTTTCGTCACATATAATTTACATGTTGCATACTTAGATAGCTCTTGTGACTTGCACTTATTTGTGTTAGAATGTAGGGAAGAGAGGAGGTGTCTGTTTTGCCGGATATATTCGGAAACGCATCCGTGATGTGGGTAGCCGCCATGGTAATTTTCTTAGTGGTCGAGGCTATAACCGCCGGTCTTGCAGTCATTTGGTTTGCCATAGGATCCTTAGGGGCGCTTATCGCTTCGTTTTTCGGTGCGCCGCTATGGCTACAGATAGTGTGCTTCTTGGTCCTGTCTGTTGCAAGCTTGATTTTGACGAGACCCTTGGTTAAAAAGTACGTAAACACAAAGACTATACCTACAAATGCGGATATGCTCATAGGTAAAGATGCTTTGGTAGTCGAGAACATTGACAACGGTGTGGAAAGTGGCGCTGTTCGTGTGGACGGCAAGGTATGGACCGCTCGTTCTGCTACGGACGAGACGCACATAGTAAAGGGCGAAAGAGTAAAGGTAATACGCATAGAGGGCGTAAAACTGATAGTATCTTAAAAATGGGGGGTTAGAAAAATGACGGAGATTATCATTGGCGTATTAATATTACTGGTGGTTGGCATCATAATACGAAACATACGCATCGTACAACAATCACAGGCATATGTAATTGAGCGCTTGGGCGCTTATCGTACCACTTGGACGGTCGGACTGCACCTCAAGGTGCCTTTTGTGGAGAAGATAGCAAATAAGGTCACACTGAAGGAACAGGTGGCGGACTTCCCGCCCCAGCCCGTTATCACAAAAGATAACGTAACCATGCAGATAGACACGGTTGTGTACTTCCAGATAACAGATCCGAAACTATACACCTACGGCATAGAGCGTCCTATAGTGGCTATAGAGAACTTATCGGCCACTACCTTGCGTAACATCATCGGTGACTTGGAGCTTGACCAGTGTCTTACTAGCCGTGACGTTATCAATACGAAGATGCGTGCTATCCTCGACGAGGCTACAGATCCTTGGGGTATAAAGGTAAACAGAGTTGAGCTTAAGAACATTCTGCCGCCTCGTGAGATTCAGAATGCGATGGAGAAGCAGATGAAGGCAGAGCGTGAGCGCCGTGAGTCCATCCTTAGGGCTGAAGGTGAAAAGCGCAGTGCTATCTTGACCGCTGAGGGTGAGCGTGAGGCTGCCATACTGCGTGCAGACGCGAAGAAGCAGCAGCAGATCCTTGAGGCTGAAGGTGAGGCGGAAGCTATATTGACCGTTCAGACCTCCTTGGCACAAAGTATAAAGCTACTAAACGAGGCTGCACCTGCTGACGGTGTCATAAAGATAAAGGCGCTTGAGGCCTTTGCGGCAGCCGCTGACGGTAAAGCTACGAAGATCATCATACCCTCAGAGATACAGGGTCTTGCCGGCCTTGCAGAGGGCGTTATCTCCACCGTGGGCAAGAGCACGGGCATGGGCGCAGGTAACTAAAGTGCTACAAGCTCCCGACGAACGGAGAGTAAATGAATATTTGAAAGCGCAGAGCCTCAGCCCCGACAGTATTGATGTGTCGGGGTCGGCTTTGCGTTATGCACGTGAGGTGCATAGCGCACTCGGAGGACAGCGTAAAAGCTCACTCAAAATGCTACCTACCTACATAAAGCGCAGTTACGACACCATAGCGGACGGTACAGTAGTCGCCGCTGTGGATGCCGGTGGTACTTGGTTACGTGCGGCACGTGCCGTGTATGTAGACGGTGCTCCGCACATAGAACGTGTTGAGCGTGTGCCCATGCCGGGCAGTAAGAGCGCCGTCACTTGGGACGAGTTTAACGACATTGCCGCTGATCTTTTAGGCTCTGTCGTTGACTGCGACACCATACCTGTGGGCTACTGTTTTTCTTATCCGGCGAGTATAAATTCCGATTTGGATGGCTGTATGCTCAGCCTTACAAAAGAAGTACGTATCGAAGGCTTTGAGGGGCGTTTTATTTGTGCGGATTTACGTGCAAATACGGAGCGTCAGTCTAAGAATTTAGGTAAAATAAATTTAATAAACGACACTACTGCTGTCGCTTTGGCGGCTGCGCCGAGAATGCAGGGCGGTGACTATACTGCGCTCTCCGGCTTCATTTGCGGTACGGGCATGAACCTCTGCTGTGAGGTCGGCGAGGGCGGCGCACTTATAAATACGGAGTCGGGTAACTATGATGGTTTCACTCAAGGTTCGCTCGATCGCCTATTGGACGCGCAGTCACGTAAGGTCGGCGCATATCGTGCCGAGAAAATGATATCGGGCGCTTATTTGGGGGAGCTTTGTCGGCTAGCGCTCTGTGGCGCTGAGGTCGAGGGACTGCTTTGTGGTGAGGATTTAACTTTCGCTTTGCATGAAAAGGGCGGATTGACTTCCGAGCTTGCCGACACTCTGTGTGCGACGAACTCCGTGTCGGGTCTTATATGTAAGGCGGTTTTTGAACGTGCGGCGAGGCTAAGCGCCTCTATGCTCTTGGCGGTGGCGCAGTACGGGCAAGGGTCCTCTAAGCCGCTTTTAGTCAGTGCTGATGGTTCAGTCGTACGTAAGAGCCTTAGCTACAGGCGTGAGCTTGACAGGCTCTTAGGCAGTAATGCAAAAATATATGCAGAGGAGGATGCGACATTAAAGGGCGCTTTGGTCGCAGCTATACTATGAGAAGAAAAGACAGAGAAGTTACGGACGCCGCTATGATAGAGAGCATAATGAAAGAGGCGCAGATTTGTCGTTTGGGGCTTTTGGACTCAGAGGGCGTTTATATAGTACCACTAAACTACGGATACGAGCGCAATGACAGTGGGTATGTCCTCTATTTCCACGGCGCACAAGAGGGGCGTAAGATGGACATTCTCAGGCGTGGTGATAAGGTTAGTTTCGAGATAGACACGGGCTATGAACTCATTACGAGTGGTACTGCCTGTGGATATACTGCAAAGTTTAAGTCAATAATGGGTAGTGGCAGAGTGCGTATAGCGGAGAGCAACGATGAGAAAAGCCATATGCTCGACATTGTAATGACGCAGTGCACAGAGAAAAAGGAATGGAGCTACAGCGAGGCTATGCTCCGTGAAGTATGTTGCTTCTCAATCACGGTAGAGAGTTTAAGCTGCAAGGAACATCTATAAAAGAAGAAAAATAAGGAGTGTAAAGATGGATTTACAGCAGAGGATATCGGACTGGGTGGACAGTCACTCGGAGGAGCTTTTGAATGATTTGCGTGCGCTGATAGCGATACGCAGTTTAAAAGACGAGAGCTGTGGCGAGGGCAGCCCCTACGGCGCAGAAATCAGACGTTGTGCGGATAAGGCTATGGAGATTTGCGAAAATTACGGCCTGAGCGTAACGGACTATGACGGCTATGTGGTAACGGCGGATTTGGGCGAGGACTTGGAGCCTTTACTGGATATTTTGGCGCATTTGGATATAGTCCACGAGGGCACAGGCTGGGCGACAGACCCTTATGTGCTGACTGAGCAGGATGGTCGTTTAATGGGCCGTGGCGTGGAGGATGACAAGGGCCCGGCTTTAGCTGCTGCTATGGCTATGCGTTGTGTCAAAGAGCTTGGCATTGAGCTTAAAGGTCGTACACGCCTAATTTTAGGTACAGATGAGGAGTCCGGCTCGGACGATTTGGTATACTATTTCTCCAAGGAGAAGTCAGCTCCGCACAGCTTCACTCCTGACAGTGGCTTCCCCGTTTACAATGTGGAAAAGGGCGCATACAGGCCTACATTTGGTATGAAGTGGAAGGCGGCCGATACCGCTACGCCCCGTGTTGCACGCTTTGAGGGCGGCACACGTGTGAATATGGTGCCGGGCGCTGCTACTGCCGAGGTCATAGGCATAGACGCAGGCACTGCTCTGCTCAGCTTATATCAGCGTGCTAAGGACATGGATATGGAATTAGAAGTGCGTCAGACGGCCACAGGCTGTGAGCTAGAAGTCTTTGGCGTACAGGCTCATGCCTCCACACCCGAGGAGGGTAAGAATGCGATTACCGCATTGCTGAAGCTCCTTGGCTTTTTACCTTTGGCGGAGTGCGGCTCGACCTTCTATATAAAGCAATTTGCCACACGTTTTCCGCACGGCGATTATTACGGCAAGGCTGTGGGCATAGCACAGAGTGATGACATCGCAGGGCCGCTTACTTGTAACCTCAGTCTCTTGACTTTGGACACCGAGGGTCTGAGAGGTCAGATAGATTGTCGTGTACCGCCCTGTGCCAATGACGCTAATTGCCGCATGGTCTACGAGCGCTCTATGGGCAGCATAGGCATTAAGGCAGAGGGTGAGATGATGGCGGCGCATTATACGAGTGCGGATAGCGATTTTATCAGGGGTCTGCTTTCAAGCTATGAGGATGTAACGGGTCTTAAGGGCGAGTGCCTTTCCATGGGCGGCATGACCTATGTGCATGATGTTGAGGGCGGCGTTGCTTTCGGCGCTGTCATGCCCGGCGAGCCGCACGGCGCGCACACTGCGACGGAGGGCATGAGTTTAGAGCATTTGCTCGGTGCTGTGAAGATATTCGCGCTAGCTATCGCAAGAATTTGCGGCTAAACCAAGGACACCTGAAGCCACTCTAAAAGTTTTACTCGATTTTTTTCAAAAAATCGTGGGGTCTTGGGGCGACGCCCCAAGTCGCCGTCCGCAGACGGCGAAACCCCTCGCAATGGGGTTCGGGGCAAAGCCCCGACTAAAGAACTAAAGAAGAACAATTGCGGAGCGATTGCAAAGCGGCCTCGTTGGGCGAGGTCGCCCGCCGTCCGCAGACGGCGAAACCCCTCGCAAGGAGGTTTGGGACGAAGCCCCGACAAAACAATCCCAAAACAAAAAAAGTGTTTTCGAAGAAAACACTTCGGAACGGTCAAGACCGTTCCCTACAAGATAAAACCAAAAATAATATAATAACGAAAGAGAGGCAAATAACATGGTAAAGAGACACGAGGATATCGACGTATTGGTGCTAAAGGACTTCCGCGGCGGCGAGGGCGAAATCAGGATTAAGAGCATGGTAACGAATGAGGAAATCTACAATAAGGGTCGTCTGTTCGGTCACACTGTGATTAATCCCGGATGTAGTGTCGGCTATCACCAGCACGTGGGTGACTGTGAAGGTTACTACATAATCAAGGGTAAGGGCGAGTTCAACGACAACGGCACTTTGATAGAGGTCGGCGTAGGCGACTACATGCACACACCCGATGGTGAGTGGCACGGGATAAAATGTCTCGGTGATGAGCCTTTAGAGCTAATGGCCATCGTTATCTTCAATAACTAAGCACATTAATAAAAAGCCTTGGAAGTGTAAGCTTCCAAGGCTTTTCAGACTGGCGAAAAACAGGTTTTTCGCCAAAAGGGGTTCTCGGCTTGCGAGCCTCGATAGGTATCTTCGGCAGGTACACGCCCCGCCTCAGATAAAATCTAACATTTTTCAAAATCAGACCAGGCAACTCGCCGTGATTTTAGAAAAATCTTTGCACGGCAAAGGACGAAGGTTTGGTGCCATGCGTTTTTTGACAAACTCAAAAGCCTTGGAAGCATACGCTTCCAAGGCTTTTAGTATTTAGTTTAATCTTTTTGCTTAAGTAGCTCGATCTCGTAGAGATCCGCACGTCTGCCCGTTACCATCGGAAGCTTACTCTGTATCTCCGCCCTGTGCTCCTTATCTAAGTCGGCATAGATTATGCACTCAGAAGCGTCCGCACGAGCCAAAGTATCGCCCCAAGGATCCATTATGATAGAGTTGCCATACGAAATATAGGTGCCGTTCTCATCACGTGCCGGTGAACAACCTGCCATGAAAATCTGGTTCTCAACCGAACGTGCCCTAAACATGAGCTCCCAATGCGCAGGGCCGGTATTCATATTAAACGCCGCCGGGCATATAATCAGCTCCGCACCCTTAAGTGCAAGCACCCTCGAAAGCTCAGGAAAACGAATGTCAAAGCAGATGATTAGTCCCACACGCCCGAACTCCGTGTCAAATACCGTGAAGTCCTCGCCGCCCGTCAAGGTCTTCGACTCGAAGAAAACCTGCTTGCCGGGAATGTTGATGTCGAACAGGTGCATCTTTCTGTGCCTTGCGATCTGCTTGCCTTCCCTGTCAAACACAAAGGAAGTATTGTAAATCTTATCGCCATCGCTCTCAGGCATACTGCCGCCCACGAGGTACACGCCGTTCTCCTTCGCCATCTCACTCAAGGCACTGTGCACCATGCCACCCACAGGCTCACAGTTTTTCTTAAGAGCACTGTTTCTATAGTCACAGCAGAATATTTCAGGTAACACCACCATGTCCGCACCATTTTCCGTCGCCTCTTTCACATGCGCTCTTGCACGCTCTAGATTTACAGTCTTCTCACTATCCACCATCATCTGTACCAAGGCTAATTTCACTTACAACACCTCCATGTTATTGACTTTATTGCTATTCTGCTTTGTAGGGGAGGGCTTCCACGCCCTCCCGAAATTTTTCAAAGAAAAATTTATTTTGTTTTTCTTTTTTTGGTTTTCTTTTTTTGGTTATTTAGTCGGGGTTTCACCCCGAACCCCGTGGGAGTTTCGCCGTCTGCGGACGGCGACTTGGGGCCTTGCCCCAAGACCCCACGATTTTTTGAAAAAAATCGAGTAAAACTTTTAATTTGGCTTCGCCCTGCGTCACTTTAAAACGGTAGCCCCTTTATGCCGCCCGTTATCTTAGACATGCTCGTATTCGACGCCTCCTCGACCTTGCGTAAAGCCTCATTCACCGCCGCTATAACCATGTCCTGCAACATCTCCATATCCTCTACATCCACTGCGTCGGGATCTATCAGAAGCTCCGTCAACTCACGCTTACCGCTGACCGTCGCCTTTATCGCTCCGCCACCTGCCGTTACCGTGAACGTCGCCGCTTCCAACTGCTCCTGCATCTTCAGCATTTCTTCTTGCATCTTCTGCGCTTGCTTCATCATATTCGCCTGACTCATAGCGCCGCCGCCACCGCCATAGCCGCCTCTAAATCCACCTTTTGCCATATCTATCGCTCTCCTCCGCTAAATTTTACTTGACTGAATTTTCTTAAATCATCTATACTCTGCTTCGCTACACCTTGCGCTGCCTGCTCACGCTTTATATGCACTTTGATATCTTCACCCACGCTCTCCTGTATAAGTGCCTCCAAAGTCGCCGTAAAGTCACCGCTATTTAAAAAATTGTAGGCAAAATCATTCTTTGCGCCCAAAGTCAACACGCCGCCCGATAATTCGCCCCTTATGCTCGCCGCATCCGATAATATCACCGTATGCCCTGAACCAAGGTTGCGGCCGACACGCTTCAACAACTCACGCCACGCAGCCTCCGGCTCTGCCGATCCGCCACTCTCAGGCATCATTATAGGCGCCGCTTCTTGTACAGGCGGCTCCGGTGCTAGTACAGGTTCCGATGCTCGAACAGGCTCCGGCTCAGGAATCGGTTCCGGCTCCGGCATATTCATATTCACACTCTTAGGTGGGGGTGCGTCCGCCTCCGTATACCAAGGCACGTCCTCCACAGGTTCTGCCACCTTGACTTGTTGAGGCTTCTGCTCCTCTTGAGATCCCATCAAACGCAAAAGTGTCTTCTTCGCAGGACTGATTTCAGGTGCTTTCTCTACTTTCTTCTGCTTAGGCACTGCCGAAACTTCACGCTCCGGCACAGATTCCGAAACGCTGTCTTCCACACAAATACCTATAAGGCAAAGCTCAACCGCCGCCTTCGTCGAAGGCGCTTCACGTAAACTTGTCAAGCATTTTTGTATGGCGCTCAACGCCCTTAATAAACTATGTTCCGAATAAAGCTTGCCCAAGCGTCCCAAATCCTCAGCACCGCACACACCCGACAACAAGCTTTCTGCACCCTCCGGTGCTATAGATACCAGTAATATGTCCCTCAACAATGAGGCAAGCTCCGTCAGTACCCCGACGGGATCTCGTCCCTCACTCCATAATTGCGAAAAAATCGTTACCGCTCCAAATGCATCATTTGTCGCCAAATGCTCAGCAATCACGCTAAGCTCTTCACCCCTGCCTATGCCCACTATCTCACGGACAGTATCAGCCACCACCACGTCCGACATGGAGCACTGGTCAAGCACCGACAGAGCATCACGCATAGCGCCCTCCGCCAAACGTGCTATCAAGGAAAGCGCCTCGTCTGTGACTTCTATTCCCTCGGCGTCCGATACATAGCGTAAGCGGTCAGCTATAACCGACGTTGTAAGTCGCCCAAAAGTATATCTCTGACAACGTGACAATATAGTCGCCGGCACTTTGCGCAGTTCAGTCGTCGCAAGAACGAACACAAGATGCGAAGGCGGTTCTTCCATTATTTTTAAAAGTGCGTTAAAAGCGCTCGCACTGAGCATATGCACTTCGTCTATGATATAGACACGAAGTTTAAGCTCTGCAGGCGAAAACATTGCCTCCTCACGTATGGCACGAATGTTGTCCACGCCCGTGTGTGAAGCGGCATCTATCTCTACGACGTCCGGCGCCTCGCCCCTGTCTATGCTGTGACAAGAACTGCAAGCATTGCAAGGGTTGCCCTCCCGCAAGTCCGTACAGTTAAGCGCCTTTGCGAGTATCCTTGCACAGCTCGTCTTGCCCGTACCTCGTGAGCCTATGAATAAATAGGCGTGACTGTGCATAGCACGTTCCGCCTGACGTTTTAATATATGAGCTATTTTTTCTTGTCCGCACAGCTCGTCGAAATTCGACGGCCTGTACTTTCTGTATAGCGCTTGGTACAATAAAAACACTCCCGATTTTAATTGTAGGGACGACCATTGGTCGTCCGTTGTTAAATCATGCTACATCTTGTGCGTGCGAACACATAAGTTCGCCCCTACAATTGGCGAAAAACCTGTTTTCCGCCAGACAAAAAATACGGCACATTGCAAGACTGCACACCCGCAATTGAATAATGTGATACATCCGTTACCGTGGCAGCCGGCTCGGGTCCGGCTTCCCCGCGGCACACGGCGGCGCCCGCTTAATGCTGCTCGGTTCCCCGCCTGACATGGTTCACGGGTTGCCGTTGCGCGGGACCGATCCTTCAACGCTGCTTACCTCGGTCAGACGACACATCACATATCCTCTTTTGGGGATCCATCCCTGCTGTAGCGGATTGCAGGTAACAGGGCACCGCTAGCTCCCCGACTGGTGCAGCCTTGCAACAGGCCGTGCCATACATTTTACTATATCTTCACACGATAATCAATAGAAATTTTGTAAACGAAAATAAAAACAAGTGACACTCCCTAATTGTTGCCAATCTACAGCATATCGCACAACTAATTCTTGTAATTATTTGTAATATTATGGTATATTATGTATATAAGACAGTGTCCACACATGATATGTAGACGGGAGGATATACATGAAATCATCAGATAGTTATACGAAACACAGTAAAAAAATTTCTTGGCATTCCATAGTGATAGGTATGCTTCTGGGATTTGCAATCTGCCTTGCAGCATACTTTTATTTTTTTAACTATCAGGGCAACACCACAACTGTCCGCCCTATGAGTGTTGTAGACCGTGACAGCAGCGACGCAAGCATGAGTATTACTAGTGAAATGGTTGAGGAGCAACTCGTCAACATTAGTGAATTTGCAACAATAGAGTATCTGTACACGACTGCTGGCGAGTTTGAGCAGGCAGAAGAACTCGGCAATTTTACAATTCCTTTTAGCAGTAAGCACTTCATCGCTTCTTATGACGGTAGTATTAAAGCCGGTATTGATATGTCAAAAATAGAAGTTGAGATTTCAAAAGACTCTGTAATTATCACTTTGCCGGAAGCCGAGATTTTGTCTCATGAAGTGTTTGAGGAGACGCTTGAGGTCTATGACGAGAGTAAAAACATCTTTAACCAACTGGAAGTCACAGACTTTGCTACGTTTACCTTAGTGCAAAAGGAGAACATGGAAAAGCGTGTAGTTGACAACGGGATCTTGGAGGACGCCAAGTTGCGCTCCGCTGATCTCATCGAAATGTTTATTTCCGCATTCGTGCCGGAGGGCGTTTCTGTTATAATAACTTGACTGTCGCTTGCGGCACAATAATTTTCGCTTTTCACTAAAAAGAGAGAGGGCTTTCGCCCTCTCTCTTTTTATTTCTCTATCTCTTAGGAGGTTCTGCCGCTTGTGCCCATGAAGTGATTAAACAGCCTCAAGGTTGTCACTATGCTCTGCTCCCTCGTATAAGGGCCCTCGGGATCGAACTTGTTCTCTCCCACGCCGCCCATTATACCGCTCGTCTGCATCTGGCCGACTGCCACAGTCGCCCAACCCGACACATCGGGTGTATCCGTGAAAGTCGCCGGTGCCTCAGTTAAGGGCATGTCCATAGCCTCGGCAAGCCTTGCGAGTATAGTCGCTGCCTGCTCACGTGTCAGCCCGAGATCCGGAGCAAACATACTGCCGCCCACACCGTTTACTATGCCCAAGCCTGCCATCTTCTGCACATTTATATCGTCCGTGTCATCAAACTCCGCACGCTCTGTTATCTCTGCGCCCATAGCAGTCTCGTAAAGCTTCACCGCAAGTGCACAGAACTCCGCACGTGTCGTTGCCCGAACGTACAGTGTTTGCAGTTGATCGGGCACGATGTCGACATCTATCGCCGCATTAACATCGGCAGCCGCCCAATCGGAAGGCCCACTTGACGGCGGTGTCGTTACTGCTCCCGCTGTCGGGAGCAAGACATCCGTCGTTACCAGAATCGGAGTGGTCTGCTCGGATTCTTTACCGTTATTTAAGACATTATTACCCGCATCGCCCCAGCCCCAGAGCTCGCCGTTTGCCTTAAGCGCATAAGCGGTGTTGTAGCCGCCGCTCACATCCACTACATCGTCCATAATCTTCACAGGCTCGAACACGTCCTCTGTCGTACCGTTGCCCACCTGACCGTAGTTGTTGCCGCCCCACGCCCAAAGTGTGCCATCCTCTTTTATGGCATAGGTCGTGTTGTAGCCGGCGGCGATGACCTTCACATCTTCCATGATCTGTGTCGGCGTAAACTCCATTTCAACTTCCGTGCCCTGTCCGAGTGCACCGTCATCGCTGTCGCCCCATACCCATATCGTGCCGTCCGACTTTAGCGCCGCTACATGCCTCACGCCGGCAGCCACGGAAACTACGTCATCCATAACCTTTGCCGGTGTCGTTACGTGCACATGATCCTCAGGTAGTCCGAGAGAGCTCGTGCCCAGTATCGGCATCTGCTGGCCGAATGACCAGAGCGAACCGTCCGACTTCACGTAGAACACGGCATAGCTGCTCACGGTAGCGGAAATGACATCTGTCGCTATTTGCTCCGGTGTTATGTTGTCAACTTCCTCATGTGGCCCCTCCACGAGGTCATAATAATGTCCCCAATGCCAGAGCGTGCCATCGGTTTTTATGGCAACAGTATGATAGTTCTGCCCGACTACCGACGCAACGTCGCTCATTATCTGCACAGGTGTAGTCCCCTGCTCGTTAATTTCTCCGCTACCAAGCTGACCGTCATTGTTATTACCCATACCCCAAAGCGTCCCGTCATTTTTAATGATGAACGAGTGGCGATAACCCATGGACATATCCGCTACATTGTCAAAGAGCTTTATGTGCTCTTCCTGATTTTCGTACCTGTCCACGAAGCCGAGAGTGCCGTACAGAGTGTAGCCTGCGCCGTAGGCCGCACCGTCGTTCTTTATGTACATTACATGCGAGCCGCCGCCCGAAAATGTCGTGTCCGTGTCAAGTCTCGCTTCATCGTAGGCGAGCGCTGTCATGCCGAGCTGAGATACACCCAACGCCACTGTTAGCGCTAAGGCTAGCACTGATTTTTTAAATGTTTTTTTCATAAGTTGCCTCCTAATTTGCTTAGCCTATATAGAGATTGAACACACGCAAGGTGGTCAATATGCTCTGCTCCCTCGTGTAGGGGCCGTCGGGTGCGAACATGTTTTCGCCCACGCCGCCCATTATACCGCTCGCTTGCATCTGTCCCACTGCCTCAAACGCCCAATCGGACACATCGCCATTATCGCTAAACGTCGCTGTGCTCTTTGTAAGCTCCATGCTCATTACCGCCGCTAGCCTTGCGAGTATAGTCGCCGCCTGCTCACGAGTCAAACCGCCGTTCGGGTCGAACTTGCCGTCGCCTATGCCGTTTACTACGCCTATTCCTGCCATTTTCTGTACATTTACATCGTCCGTATCACTAAACTCCGCACGCTCCGTTATGGGTGCGCCCGTAGCAGTCTCCATCAGATCAACTGCAAGTGCGCAGAACTCCGCACGGGTTGTCGCCTGTGTATACAGCCCCTGCAAGCTCTCCGGCACTATGCCTATCGCTTCCGCCGCTTCTACGTCCTCTGCCGCCCAGTCCGAAGGCTCGTCACTAGCAGGCGGTGTCGGCTCGGGTGTCGGCTCCGGTGTAACCGTCGGGAGCGTTACGTCACGTGTGCTCGGGACTTTAACGTCCGTCGCTACCAAGACGGGTGTGCTCTGTGCCGAATCTGAGAAATATGCGTTTAACTTATAGTTGTCGCTATTGCCCCAGCCCCAAAGCTCGCCGTTTGCCTTAAGTGCATAGGCAGTGTTGTAGCCGCCGTTTACATCCACAACATCGTCCATAACCTTCACAGGCTCGAAAACATCATCTGTCGTACCGTTACCTACCTGACCGTAGGTGTTATCGCCCCATGCCCACAGCGTGCCATCCTCTTTTATGGCATAGGTGCTGTAGTAGGTGGTCGCCATGGATTTTACGCCCTCCATGACCTGCGTGGGCGTGCTCGTGAAGGTCTTATCCGCACCCAAGCCGAGTGTGCCGTCCTTGCCTTCGCCCCATGTCCACAGCGTGCCGTCCGACTTAAGCGCAACACCGTGACGTGAACCGCCACTCACCGACACCACGTCGTCTAATATTTTCATATGCGTTGTCTCGTATACATGATCCTCGGGCAAATCAAGACCACCCTGGCCCAAAGCTCCGTTTATATTCCTTCCGAAAGACCAGAGCGAGCCGTCCGCCTTTACGTAGTAAACGATACTCGAGCTGACGCTTGCCGATATAACGCCCTCAGCAACCTTCTCAGGCGTGGTGGTCACTGTGCTTTCAACTTTTCCGTCTACGGACTTGTAAATCCAGCCCCAACGCCAGAGCGTGCCGTCGGTTTTTAGGGCAATGGTCTGATCATTCTGACCGACTACCGCCGCTACGTCACTCATGACCTGCACGGGCAAAGTTGCCACGCCGCTACCTGATACCTTGCCGTTTCCGAGCTGACCCTCCTCGTTTTGTCCCATAGCCCACAGAGTACCGTCACTTTTAACTATAAAGGAGTGCCAATAGCCCATGGAGAGATCCGTTACACCGTCAAAAAGCTTTATGTGTACAGTTTGGTCATTTCTCCTGTCCTCAAAGCCCAAGGTGCCATATAAGGTATAGCCTCCGCCGTAGGCCGCACCGTCGTTCTTTATGTACATTACATGCGAGCCGCCGCCCGAAAATGTCGTGTCCGTGTCAAGTCTCGCTTCATCGTAGGCGAGCGCTGTCATGCCGAGCTGAGATACACCCAACGCCACTGTTAGCGCTAAGGCTAGCACTGATTTTTTAAATGTTTTTTTCATAAGTTGCCTCCTAATTTGCTTAGCCTATATAGAGATTGAACACACGCAAGGTGGTCAATATGCTCTGCTCCCTCGTGTAGGGGCCGTCGGGTGCGAACATGTTTTCGCCCACGCCGCCCATTATACCGCTCGCTTGCATCTGTCCCACTGCCTCAAACGCCCAATCGGACACATCGCCATTATCGCTAAACGTCGCTGTGCTCTTTGTAAGCTCCATGCTCATTACCGCCGCTAGCCTTGCGAGTATAGTCGCCGCCTGCTCACGAGTCAAACCGCCGTTCGGGTCGAACTTGCCGTCGCCTATGCCGTTTACTACGCCTATTCCTGCCATTTTCTGTACATTTACATCGTCCGTATCACTAAACTCCGCACGCTCCGTTATGGGTGCGCCCGTAGCAGTCTCCATCAAGTCCACCGCAAGTGCGCAGAACTCCGCACGGGTCGTCGCCTGCGTATACAGCCCCTGCAAGCTCTCCGGCACTATGCCTATCGCTTCCGCCTCTTCTACGTCCTCTGCTGCCCAGTCCGAAGGCTCGTCACTAGCAGGCGGTGTCGGCTCCGGTGTGGGCGGTGTTACCGCAACCGTTGTCGGGATCTTTACATCCGAGGCTATTTGCACAGGCGTGGTCTGCTCTCCCGAGGTCTGTCCGTTATTGAACACATTGCCCTCAGCATCACCGCAGCCCCAAAGTGTACCGTCCGCCTTCAAGAAGTATGTAGAACGCACATTTCCGTTAACGTCCACTACATTCGTCGCTATCTGCATGGGCTCAAGTACGTCTTCCAAAGTTCCGTTGCCCATTTGACCGTACTCGTTATCGCCCCAACCATAGAGCGTGCCGTCATTTGTTATCGCAAAGCTACTATCGTAGCCTGCCGCTATGACCTTAACATCGTCCATGACCTTTGTGGGTGTACCGTTGCTCTCATTCAAGCCGTTACCCAACTGCCCGTCATCTCCGTCGCCCCATGCCCACACACTGCCGTCTGATTTAAGCACAAGGGCGTGGTCACTACCACCTACGACGGAAACACCGTCCTCCATTATCTTTACAGGTGTGTTTTCCGTAACGAAATCATCGGGTAAATCCATGCCCGATATGCCGAGCACACCACCGACATTTCTGCCCATAGTCCAAACAGAGCCGTCGGACTTAATCGCTATGAGCCAGTCCATGCCGCCGGAGACGCTTACTACATCGTCCATGACCTTCTCGGGTGTCATTACAGTTGTTCTATCACCTGAATCATCTTTGTAGACTCGACCCCAACGCCAGAGCGTACCGTCCGTTTTAAGCGCTATAGCATTATAATTATTCGTGGTAACTGCCGCAACGTCGCTCAGTATCTGTACGGGATATGTTGCGTCCCTCTCACCTGCAGTCTGACCGTTACCGAGCTGAGCATACTCATTGTGGCCCATCGCCCAGAGCGTATTGTCAGGCTTAATATAAAACGAATGCCAATATCCCAAGGAAACATCCGTTACCGTCTGATAGTCTAGCAGCGTCTGATGCGATTCATATGCGGTCTTATTCACGAAGCCCAATGCCGCATGGTAAGTATATCCTGCGCCCACTACCGTACCATCATTTTTGATGTACATTACATGCGACGCTCCCGAGGAAAACGTAGTGTCCGTGTCAAGTCTCGCTTCATCGTAGGCGAGCGCCGCCATTGATACCTGCGACACACAAAGTGCCACCACGAGCGCCAGCACCGATTTCTTTACTGCTTTTTTCATACTAAACCTCCCTGAATTGTATTCTTTGATTTGCGTTGCTAAAGCATTTCAATTAGTATAGCACAAGCGCCTACAACTTTCAAGAAAAGCTAAACATTTATTTAGCCATTGACAGAAATTCGCCTTTTTTGTACACTTGATAAGGTGAATTTTATAATGTCGTCCTTAAAACCATGAAATGAGGTAATGAAATGCAAAAAACTATGTGCGGCTTAGTAAAGGAAAAGTCCGGTGCCGGCGAATACGTCTATAAGACCGATTTATCCATTCCGAGCATTGACGCTGACGAGGTGCTCATCAAAGTCCACTGCACAGGCATCTGCGGCACGGACATGCACATCATAGATTGGGACACCTGGAGTGAAAAGTTCGTGAAAGCGCCTTTAATCGCAGGGCATGAAACGGCAGGCGATATTATTGCGGTCGGCGAGAATGTAAAAGATCGCAAGGTGGGTGACAGGGTCTCCATAGAGACACACATCCCTTGCAACGACTGCTATTTTTGTAAAAACGATATGCGTCGCATGTGCGCTAACATGAAGCTTTTCGGCTGTAATGTTGACGGCGCTTTCGCCGAGTACTGCAAAGTGCGCAGTGACTGTACTTATGTCATAGCTGACAGCGTGTCCTATGAGGAGGCTTGCATGTTCGAGCCCATGGGCTCGGGTGTGCACGGCGTTGAAAAGGCGGAAGTTGAGGGCAAGTCCGTACTCGTCATAGGTTGTGGGCCTATAGGCTTAACCGTTGTGAGTGCTTGCAAGACTTTCGGTGCCGCTAAAGTCATCGCTTGCGACATTCTTGAAGAGCCTCTGGAGATAGCTCTTAAAATGGGCGCGGACGTAGTTCTAAACAACAGTGTGGTCGACATGATAGATGAGTGTCTGCGCTTAACGGACGGTCTTGGCGTTGACGCTGTCATAGATGTGTCGGGTGCGCCCTCAGCTATGCAGAGCGCTTTAAAATCCCTGAAAGCCGGCGGACGAATGGTCTGCGTCGGCTTGCCGTCTAAGCCTGTGGCGCTTGACTTGGCGAACGATTTAATTTACCGTGAAATTGAATTTACGGGCATATGCGGTCGCAGAATTTGGGACACTTGGACTAACTTCGAGAAGGTCATGAACGGGCCTTACTACAAGTCCGAGTACCTTATCGGGCGCTCATTTAAACTCGCAGAGTACAAGGAGGCCTTCGACCACGTACGAAACGGCGGTGCTCGCAAGACGCTCCTTTATCCATAAGTAAAAAAAGTCATGGCAACAAACTCTCGTCCTTTGCCGAGCAAAGATTTTTCTAAAATCACGGCGACAAGGTATGATTTTAGAAAAATGTTAGATTTTATCTGAGGCGGGGCGTGCACACGCCTCAGATTCTTATAGAGGCTCGCAAGCCGAGTACCCCATTTTGGCGAAAAACCTGTTTTTCGCCAGTCTAAAAAATCCCCGACGCATAGCGTCGGGGATTTTTCTATATCAAATTAGTTGCCCTGTGCCTCGCGCTCCTTCAGAGCGTCCTTGCGTGACAGATTTACTCTGCCCCTATCGTCTACCTCAGTGACCTTTACCCATGTCATATCACCGATGTTAACAACGTCCTCGACCTTCTCGGTACGCTTAAACTCAAGATCCTTAATATGGCACATGCCGTCCTTGCCCGGTACAAGCTCCACAAATGCACCAATGGGGATTATACGCACGACCTTACCGTAGTACATCTGTCCCACCACAGGCTCAAACACTATATTCTCTATAGTGCGCTGTGCCTCACGGCAAGCTTCTATATCCTCAGATGCTATATAGATATGGCCAGTGTCCTCTATATCTATCTTGCAACCCGTATCAGCCACTATCTTCTGTATCACCTTACCACCCGAGCCGATTACCTCACGGATCTTATCGGGGTTAATCTGCATCTTGACCATCTTAGGCGCAGTCTTAGCAAGCTCTGTTCTCGGCTCACTTATGCACGGTAGCATGATCTCATCAAGCATCTGTATACGTGCCTCTTTCGTCATATCTATAGCACTCTTTACTATCTCATGTGTCAAGCCGTCGTTCTTAAGGTCCATCTGTATAGCCGTGATACCTGCCTTAGAGCCGGCTACCTTGAAGTCCATCTCGCCGTGGAAGTCCTCGACGCCCTGTATATCTATAAAGGTCGTGAACTTCTCGCCGTCCTGTATAAGACCGCAGGAAATACCCGCAACAGGTGCCAAGATGGGCACACCGGCGTCCATAAGTGCAAGTGTAGAGCCGCAGATAGCGCCCTGTGAAGTCGAACCGTTAGACGATAGCACCTCACTCACCACACGTATGGCGTAGGGGAAGTCCTCAACCGCAGGTATAACTGCCTCCAAAGCCTTCTCAGCCAATGCGCCGTGTCCGTGCTCACGCCTACCCGTACCTCTTGAGGGCTTCGCCTCGCCCACGGAATAGCCGGGGAAGTTGTAGTGGTGCATGTAACGGCACTCCTCTTCCTCCCAGATAGTATCAAGCTTCTGGCTCATGGACATCGTATTCAGCGTTGCTATAGCAAGTACCTGTGTCTGACCACGGCTGAACAGTCCCGAACCGTGCACCCTCGGGATTATGCCCACCTCGGAGGATAAGGGACGTATCTCGTCCTTTGACCTGCCGTCAACACGCTTACCGTCTAAGAGCCAACGCTTTACTATCTTCTTCTGCATACGGTAGAGCACTTCGTCCATGAATGTCATCATCTCGGGGAAACGCTCTATATACTTAGCTTCCACCGCTGTTATCCACTCATTTACACGTGCCTCACGCACATTCTTATCGTCTGTATCCATGCAGTGCTCCATGCCCGTGATCTCATTTTCGCACAGCGTGTTGAAAAACTCCTCGTCAAAGGACGCCTTATCGTAGCTAAACTTCTCCTTGCCCACTTCCTTGACCATCTCGTCTATGAGGTCAATAACGCACTGGAGCTTAGCATGTCCAGCTACTATACCCTCGTACACAATATCGTCAGCTACCTGCTTCGCCTCAGCCTCTATCATGACTATCTTCGCACGTGTTGCAGCTATCGTTACTGTCATGAGGTTAGTCTCACGCTCTGTCTGTGTCGGATTAAACAGGAAGTTTGAGCCGTCATAGCCTATAGCTATACCTGCCAAGGGGCCGTTAAACGGAATGTCCGATATGCTGACTGCCGCAGATGCGCCTATCATAGCAGCTATCTCGGGTGAGCAGTCACGATCAACGGACAACACTTCACACACGATAGCGACGTCATTACGGAGATCGTAGGGGAACAGGGGACGCATGGGCCTGTCTATGAGACGACTTGCCAAAACAGACGGCAGTGAGGGTCTGCCCTCACGGCGCATGAAGCTGCCGGGTATCCTGCCTACTGCGTAGAGCTTCTCGTTGAAGTCCACGGAGAGCGGGAAGTAGTCTATACCGTCACGGGGGCGTGCTGCCGCTGTCGCAGTTACGAGTACCGTTGTCTCACCGTAGGTGACGAGCACCGCAGCATTAGCAAGCTCAGCGAGTCTGCCGACCTCCATGCTGAGCGGTCTGCCGCAAAAGTCGGTAGAGAACACTCTCTTCTGCGTAAATTCCTTCTTTGTGATTTTCATTTAATATCTCCTTAAAATAATAGTGTTTAGTGGAAACCCTCGTCCTTTGCCGAGCAAAGATTTTTCAAAAATCACGGCGAGTTGCCTGGTCTGATTTTGAAAAATGTTAAATTCATCTGAGGAGGGGCGTGTACCCGACGAAGATACTTATCGAGGCTCGCAAGCCGAGTCCCCCCTTATCGAAAAACAGGTTTTTCGATAACTAAAAAACGGGGACAATATTAAATTATTGTCCCCGTCCAAAAAAACCTTCATAACCTTCAAAAAACTTACTTACGGATGCCGAGCTTCGCTATCAGCGCACGATAACGCTCTATGTCCTTCTTCGCGAGGTAGTCAAGCAGACGACGACGCTTACCAACCATCTTGTACATGCCCAGACGGCTGTGCTTATCATTAGGATGCTGCTTTAGGTGCTCTGTGAGCTGCTTAATGCGCTCTGTCAGTATGGCTACCTGTACCTCGGGTGAACCTGTATCGCCCTCTTTTGTTGCGTTTGAGAGTATTACGCTTGTCTTCTGGTCTTTCGTGATCATTTCTGTGTATCTTCCTTTCAAATATATTACACCCTACGCCCCAGTTGTCGGCTGAAAGGTTCGCCCAACACCAAGCACGTGGGTAAATCTCGGTTATAATACCACACCTATAACTATTTGTAAAGCGAAAAAAATAAATTGTACATTCACCAAGCCCGTCACATGGGGTTTTGTTTTTTTATCAGCGTTTTCCAACACTTATGGCACATAGCCTTATAACTGTCGTTACCGCCCAAGAACACCTGATCTCCCTTAGTTATTACCCGTCCCGTCTCATCTATACGTGCATTCACCGTCGCCTTCGAGCCACAAGCACACACCGTCTTTATCTCCGTCATGGAATCGGATATCTCCAAAAGCCTCTTCGAGCCGGGAAATGTATTTGTCAAGAAGTCCGTACGCAAGCCAAAACACAAAACAGGTAAATTCTGCTCATCCACTATGTCACGCAGTTCCTCTATCTGTGTCGGTGTGAAAAACTGTGCCTCGTCCGCTATTATTACATCGAATTTCCCTGCCGTGGCAAGCTTCGCCTTTATGCTGTCCGTCGGAGCTATCACCTGCGCCTCACGCTCTAAACCTACCCTTGAACGCACTATGGTCACGCCGTCCCTACTGTCCGTAGCCGGCTTTATCAGCCACACTTTCATGCCCAATTCCTCATAATTAAAATGCGTTATGAGCGCCTGCGCCGACTTAGAGCTGCCCATGGCGCCATATTTAAAGTATAACTTCGCCATCAGCTTACCTCCGCCTTTAAATTGCAATGCGCATTTATACGCTCTATGAGCATCTCAAGTGCTATCATATTGTGGCCGCCCTCGGGTATTATTATGTCCGCAAAGCGCTTCGTCGGCTCTATATGCAGTTCATGCATGGGCTTGACCGTTCCCAAATACTGCTCTACCACCGACTCCAAACTACGCCCCCTATCACGCACATCACGCACTATCCTACGCAATATCCGCACGTCCGCATCCGTATCCACAAAAAGCCGTATGTCCATAAGCTCACGCAACTTAGGCTCGGACAATGCCAACAGCCCCTCCACCAACACGACGGGCGCCGGCTCTATTAAAGTCGTCTCAGCCGTCCTGTTATGTAAGGAATAATCATATACCGGGCAATTTATCGGTATGCCCATACGCAAACTACGCAAGTCATTAATAAGCAGCTCCGTCTCAAACGCCTCCGGACAATCGTAATTTAATTTTCTGCGCTCCTCAAGGCTTATATCATCATTCGCCCTATAGTAGCTATCATGGTAAACCACGCTCACATTATTACCGAAATGCTTCATAAGTCTACGCGTTATCGTGGTCTTGCCACTGCCTGTTCCTCCCGCTATACCTATTATCATCACGCTGTTGCCCATATATTAACACCCCTCAGCCTTCTTTTTTCTCACTATTCTAACACGCTCTTAAAAAATTTTCAATTTCCTTTTACATTTTATCAAAGATATTATATAATCAGAAATGGAGATTGGAAAGTGTCAAATTTCGGCATAACTCATTTATGGGCATTCACTTTTCTCTATTCACTTTTAACTAATTAAAATATAGGAGGATATTACTATGCCAACACCACATAACAGCGCACAAAAGGGCGATTTTGCAAAGACCGTACTCATGCCGGGCGATCCCCTGCGTGCAAAATTTATAGCCGAGACATTTTTGAAGGACGCTAAGCTTGTCAACAACGTGCGCGGTATACAGGGCTATACAGGTACATGGAAGGGCGTACCCGTGTCCGTTCAGGCGAGCGGTATGGGCATACCGTCCATAGGCATATACAGCCACGAACTATATAACTTCTACGATGTGGAGAACATCATCAGGGTCGGCAGTGCCGGCGGTTTTGCCGATGATCTAAAGCTCATGGACATAGTCGCAGGTGTCGGCGCAAGCACGGACTCGGGCTTTGCGCACCAGTTCGGGCTAATGGGCACTTTTGCGCCCACTGCAGACTACACTCTCCTTAAAACTGCCATGGACATTGGCGTAGAGAAGGGCCTACCCATCAGGGCAGGCAACATTTTGTCCTCGGACAACTTCTATAACGACGGCTCTGATGGCACTGACCAGTGGAAAAAGATGGGCGTTTTGGCTGTTGAGATGGAGGCGGCCGGTCTTTACATGACGGCGGCACGTTACGGTAAGCGTGCACTCTGCCTATGCACAATTTCCGATCATCTGTACACAGGCGAGGAGCTGAGTGCTGAGGCACGTCAACTGTCCTTGACGCAGATGATAGAGCTCGCTTTAGATACAGCGGCGGCTATGGGATAAAGTTTTAATTGTAGGGGCGAGCCTTGACTCGACCGTGTCACGGCATAGAAAATGAACAATATATCGTGTAGGTGCGGTAGGTTCGGAACGGTCAAGACCGTCCCCTACGACCTAATACCTCATAAATTCGCCCCACATTTAAATGTGGCGGATTTAAATAAATAAGCGCGGTATTCGAGGGTATGTGGATTTGAACACGCATACCGTAATCGAAACGGCAGCAGGAGGAAAAAATGAATAGTTCAAGAAGTGATCAGACAAAGCGCATGGTAGGCATCAGCATATTTACCGCTCTGGTAATCGTGCTACAACTCTTCTCGAGTTTCGTACGTTTCGGGCCCTTCGTGGTCACACTGGCACTCACGCCCATAGTGGTGGGCGGAGCTCTCTACGGCGCACGTTGGGGCGCATTTTTAGGCGCGGTTTTCGGTGCGCTTGTGCTCGCTATGTGCATAACGGGCGTGGATGTGGGCGGCTCCATACTGTGGAACGTTAACCCATTTATGACAGCTGTTTTGTGCGTGTTTAAGGGTGCGGCGGCGGCATTTTGCGGCGCTCTTGTGTACAAGCTGTTTAGTAAGCGCAGTGTGACGGCAGGTGCTATAGCGGCGGCTATAGTTGTGCCACTAGTCAACACGGGCATATTCGTGCTCGGCATGGCGACGGTGTTTTACGACACGCTCGTCGAGTGGTCTGGCGGTGCGGACATCGTGTACTACGTACTTGTGGGCATGGTCGGGGTAAACTTTTTGGTAGAGGTCGCTGTGAATGCTATCCTCTCACCCGCGGCAGCACGGATAATAGGTATAAGGGATAAGGGCGTGGCATAAATGATACTTGCGATAGATATAGGCAATACGAATATAGTGCTCGGCTGCATGGTGGGCGGTACTGCGACCGCCGTTATGCGTGTTGAGACACGCTTAAAGCGCACGGAGTACGAATACGCAGCAGCCTTAGAGCGTATATTCAGTATGTCGAATATATCGCATGAAGATTTCGAAGGCGCTGTTATATCCTCAGTCGTTCCGATAGTAACGGAAACTATACGCCGTGCTGTAAAGATGCTCACAGGTTGTGAAGCTCTTATAGTCGGTGCGGGCGTAAAAACAGGCCTTAACATAGGTATAGACGACCCGACACAGTTAGGTGCGGACTTAGTCAGTGCGGCGGTGGGCGCTCTTTGCGCTCATGCGCCGCCACTTATCGTCATAGACATGGGTACTGCAACTACCGTCACGGTGGTTGACAAGAACCGTCGATTTTTGGGCGGTGCTATTTTACCCGGCCCGAATATAGCCATGGAGGCTCTTACGGGCGGTGCGTCACTCTTACCGCACATACCCATAGAGGCACCGAAGCGTGTCATCAGCTCGAACACTATAGACTGCATGAAGTCGGGCGCAGTGTTCGGCACGGCGGCGGCACTTGACGGCATGGTTATGCGCATGGAGCAGGAACTGGGCGAGAGTGTGACGGTAATTGCCACAGGCGGTCTTGCATCCAAAATCGTGCCCTATTGCACTCGTGCTATGGAGGTCGATGAGCTTTTACTTCTGCGTGGTCTATACGCAATCTGGCAACGAAACGAGAATAAAATATGAAAAAATTTCGTATAAGTTATAATTCGCCCGTAATATTAAGTTTTGCGGGCATTTCTTTCGTCGTGTTAGTTTTGGGATTTTTGACGGGCGGTGCTTCGGATAGACTTTTATTTTCCGTCTACCGCTCCTCACTTGCGAGTTTACTCACCTATCCTCGCTTTTTTCTGCATGTATTGGGACATGCAGACTACTCGCACTATATGAGTAATATGCTCTTATTGCTTGTGGTGGGTCCGCAACTCGAGTCACGCTACGGCTCGAAGCCTTTACTGCTAGCTATAGTGCTAACTGCGTTCGTGTCGGGTTTCATGCAGTGGCTTCTTTTCCCGAGCACGGCACTTTTGGGTGCTTCAGGCATAGTATTTATGCTCATTGTGATGTCGTCTTTAACGGGTGTGCGTTCGGGCGAACTGCCACTTACGCTCATATTGGTGCTTGTATTTTACTTAGGTCGTGAGGTAGTAGCAGGTATAAGTCAGAATGATAACGTGTCACAGTTCACGCATATAGTGGGCGGAGTTTGCGGTGCACTGCTCGGCTATAATATGGCACTGAGACGAAAGTAGCCGTAAAACTATGCAGTTGTAAAAATACAGACGTAGGGGACGATGCCCACATCGTCCCCTACAATAAACAAGGAGGTGGGTGTCATGCCGGCAGCGGCGGCGCATTACAGGTTCGGGCAAGAGGTGTTCTCATTGATGACGGGCAAGGTACGTGAGGCGGTGGCGTCACACAAAAGCTCTTTCGAGCTCGGCCTACAGGGTCCGGATCTTCTATATTACTACAAGCCCTTGGGTAAAAATAAAATAAATTCAAGAGGTCACGAACTCCACGACCTCAGCGGCTCCGTATTCTTTTCGGAGGCGGCACGTGTGCGCCCTACGGGCAGTCTACTCGCCTATGTTTTGGGTACATGTTGCCACTACGCCTTGGACAGGCACTGTCACCCTTACATAGATGAATTCGGCGTGGACGGACGTGGTCACGGTATCTTGGAGTCCGACTTCGACCGCTACATTATGGAGCGTGACAGAGTTGCAGTCAAACGCTTCGCCCTCATTCCGACAAGGGGCATAGACTATGCCGGCCTAAGCCTCGTTTACCCCGGTGTATCTGCCGTGGAACTGCGCTCTGCAGCTCATTCCATGCGCAAGTTTCTATACCTTTTGAGTAAGCGCTCACTTGTTGGCGTGGCGGAGACGCTCATAGGCCGAAAAGGCGAGTACACGGCACTGGAGGCGGATAAACGCTCGGACATGCCCGGCACACAGCGTCTATACGAGCTGTATAGAGAAAGTATAGACGATGCCGTCGTGCTCTGTGCGCATTTTTGTGAGGCGGCGGAGACAGGCCAACTCGACAGAGATCTGTTCAATTTAGATTTTGGGGGTAAGGTACGTGAAGTTTAACAAGGCCGAAAAGAGCTGGATACTCTATGACTGGGCTAACTCCTCCTATGCCACCATCATGATGGCGGCACTTTTCCCCATCTACTTCGTTGGCATAGCCGACGGCAGTGGCGCAGGGGGTGACATGTGGTGGGGCATAGCGACCTCGCTTGCGACCGCTACCATAGCCATACTTGCCCCCCTACTCGGTGCTATAGGCAACTACAAGGGCATGAAGAAGAAAATGCTCACCGTTTTTTTGATCTTAGGACTTATCTCAACGGCGAGCTGTGCCATATTTGACAGCTGGATACCGCTTATGATCGGATACATATTCTCCTTTATAGGCTTTTCCGGCTCTTGCCTTTTGTACGACAGTCTACTCACGGACGTGACGGAACCCGAGCGTATGGACAAACTCTCCTCTTGGGGCTACGGCATGGGATACATAGGCGGCAGTACCATACCCTTTCTGCTCTGCATAGCCGTTGTCATGTTCGGTGAGGGCTTCGGTATAGATGCTACGGAAGCTGTCAAAATTTCTGTACTCATCTGCGTTTTGTGGTGGTCACTGTTTTCCATACCACTACTGCGTAACTGCAAACAGCGCTACGGCAGTGACCTGCCCGAAACAGGCTTTGCATCACACACATTTAGTCAAATGTTCGGCACTATACGTGAGATGCTCTCCAACAAGGGCATGCGCTACTTCGTATTGGCGTACTTTTTCTACATAGACGGTGTGAACACCGTTATCACCATGGCTACAGCTTACGGCACCGCCATAGGCTTAGACGATGTCGGCATGATACTTGCCTTGCTCGTGACTCAGGTCGTCGCCTTCCCCTGTGCCATTTTGTTCGGGCGCTTGGCGAGTCGCTACGGTTCTCTGCGTATGTTGCTTATAGCCATAGGCGTATACTTCGTCATCTGCGTTTTGGGCTTCTATATGGGCTTTGGCATGGAGGAGGGTTTCCTCACCGCCATCGAAGCGGGTTACATCTTCTGGGGACTATCTGTACTCTTGGGCTCTGTTCAAGGCGGTATTCAGGCTCTGTCTCGCTCCTACTTCGGCAAACTTGTACCACCCGAACGCTCAGGCTCATACTTCGGCGTGTTCGATATCTTTGGCAAGTTCTCCGCCGTACTCGGGCCTGCGCTCTACTCCGCCGTGCGTGCGATCACGGGACGCAGCTCCTTCTCAATTTTGGCGATAATCTTGCTGTTTCTCTTGGGCTTTATCACCCTATCTGTAGGAAAAAAGCATATAGAAAAAGCATAACAAAACTTTAGTCGGGGCATATACGCCCTTCCTATAATAAAAAGCTACCGTCAGTGACGGTAGCTTTTTATTATAACTTATCTCGTTTGCCATTCGGCGTCCTTTAGCATCTTCTGCGCCTGTGCCACGCTGAATCCCCTGCCCTTTTCCGTGCTCTCGGATTTATCTCTCGGACTCGTTCCCTGTTCGGCATATATCTGATTTGCGCCGGAAATTAAAGATATGATCTCAGGCTCATGCACGCCCATGGCACGCTTCGGCCTTACGCAAAGTGTAGTAACCGCACATATCTGCGCCAAACGCTGAGCCGTAATCTCACCAAACCCACTCATGGGACTATTCTCAAAATTTACCCTGCGCATGACAGCCATCACGTCTATCTTATACTCCACGCCACGCATTATCTCATCCGCTATCTGCTCGTTCGTATGCTCCGGCCCTATAGGCTCTACACAATAATACATATCCAGACCTGCCGCCCGTACCGCATTTAGCGTCGATATCCTATCTGATACGTCGGCAGCGGTATACTCGCCCTCACCCAACCTACAAATATGGTACACGCCCGTAAACCCTGCCGCCTTTAGCTGCAAAGCATAGTCCGCATCAAAATCGCCAACATTAGCGACCAGCCTCATACCCTCGGGTAACATCGCTCGCACGCCCTTACCCATAGCTAAAAAACCTTGCATATCGTACTCTGCCGTGCACATTAAAAAAATCTCATCAGCGCCACTATCTACCAACTCACGCACCCTATTATGCACCTGTGTTTCCGACAGTTCTGTTGACATTTCCTCACTAAAATTGTCTACCGCCAACTGGCAGAACTTGCAGTTTACACTGCATGCGGCAGCGTCTATGCCAATCTGCGCAAATATAAGTCCCCTATTTTCATAAGTCGCTCTTGAATACTCGTTCGCACACTGTAACAGACTATAATACTCGGCACTGCCTATCCTTGCGCCGAGTAGCTTCACTACTTCCCCACGCTCAAGTTGTACTTTTTCTTCAACCTTTTTAAATATATCTCTCATAACTATCTCCGCCACTTTCCTTGCTTGACCTTACTGTTATAGCACCGCACCACTCTCATGTCAAGAGAATACAAGCTCTACAGCTAATGATGACAAAATAAAGCGGAGTGAAAGCCATTTCACTCCGCTCTACATTATAATATCTACCGCTCTTTAGGTGCGTCCTGCGCCGTCTACGCCCAGAATTGCGCCTGTGATATAGCTCGCCATATCCGAAGCAAGGAACACGAAAGACTGTGCAACTTCCTCGGGCTCTGCCAGACGTCCCATGGGTATTACCGCCAACAGCGGCTCTATCTTCTCGGAGGGTATGCTACGTAGTAGCTCTGTATTTACAAGGCCGGGTGCTACTGCATTGACTCTGATATTATCCTTAGCAAGCTCACGTGCCATGGATATCGTCATGCCGTTAACCGCAAACTTTGATGCAGGATATGCAAGTCCGCCGGGCTGACCGTACTTACCCGAAGCAGAACTCGTGCTGAGGATAACGCCGCCGCCACGATCACGCAGGATAAACGCAGCTTCCTTACTGCACACAAAAACGCCCTCAAGGTTAACTGAGATTACATGGTTAAAATCTGCATGTGCCAAATCGTAAGTAGGACCCTGTACTGTTGCCGCTGCGTTATTTACGAGTATGTCAAATCCACCCAAAAATGCCTCAGCCGCCTTGAACGCCGCCTTAACGGACTCAGGATCGTTCAGCACAGGTGCTGCGCCCATGCACTTCTGCTCAGGGAAACGCTCCTGCAACTTCTTTGCCGCTGCCTCAGCCTTCTCCAAGGATGTGCCGCACACGCACACATTTGCGCCATGCTCCAAATATGCCTCAGCAATAGAATAACCTATGCCCCTCGTGCTGCCTGTGATCACTGCACATTTGCCCTCTAATAATCTGCCCTTGCTTGTGTATGTTACTGCCATTTGATATCCTCCTTTAATACAAAGATAGGTTAATTATAGCACAAACTTTTGCGCTGTACATGCACAATACAGCCTAATTTATAATCAATTTATGGACACATTGCTAATAAGTTGTTAGACTTCGTTAACTTTTCATGACTATCTCGCTCTGATATGGTTAGGCTGTTGACAGTAGGTGCGGCAACTGATATGATGTAGTGTACGGAACGTAATTAATAATATTAGTGATAAAAATAGGAGAAAATATGAAGTATAAGATAGTAGCAGATTCCTCAAGTGACCTTTTGGAATTAGAGGGCGTGGATTACGCCTACGCTTCGCTGAAGCTGTCCACTGACGAACGTGAATTTGTTGATAACGCTGAGCTTGATGTTGACGAGATGGTCGATTACTTCAAGAGCTATAAGGGGCGTGCCGGCTCCTCTTGCCCGAGTCCGGGCGACTGGGAGGACGCTTTCGGTGACGCTGACTACGTTTTTGCCGTGACTATAACCAGCGCCTTATCGGGTAGCTACAGTTCCGCTCTAACCGCAAAGCGCAACTATGAGTCGTCAAATCCCGGCAAGAAGGTTTTTGTCGTGGACTCCCTATCAGCCGGCCCTGAATTGGTGCTGATAATCGAAAAGCTCCGTGCCGCCATAAATGCAGGGCGTGAGTACAGTGACATTTGCCTTGAGATTAAGGCATATCAAAAGCACACTCGCCTGTTCTTCACCCTTGAGTCTTTGACGAATTTGGCGAATAACGGCCGTGTAAACAAAGCTGTGGCAAAGATAGCCGGCGCCTTGGGCATAAGGTTATTGGGTAAGGCGAGCACTGAGGGCGAATTGCAGCCGATAAATAAATGCCGTGGTGAGCTCAAGACCATAAACACAGTGCTCACAGAGCTACGCAAGGAGGGCTATGCCGGCGGACGTATGATAATACACCATTGCCGCAACCTGAAGTTCGCAGAGCGCCTGAGCGCTTGTATCGCCAGCGAGTTCAATGCCAAGGATATAGTTATAAGTAAGACCCGTGGCCTTTGCAGTTTTTATGCGGAACTGGGCGGCCTACTAATTGGCTTTGAAGTATAAATTAAAGGAGAATTAAGTGGAGCGAATTAAAACAGTTAGGCTTGACGTTAAGTTAGCGAAACCTGAAAAAAATAAGAAAAAAGACAAAGTGCGAGTAGTAAAGTACAGTTTGGGCGAAGAGCTCATCAACTCCATAACGCACGGCATAGGCGCATTGCTCGCAATAGCCGCCTTAGTGCTCAGCTTGGTCGCCGCCTCTGACAGTGGCAGTGCGGCACACGTAGTGTCCGCCGCCATCTACGGCGCGACTATGATTCTCATGTTCACCATGAGCTGTATTTACCACGCTCTGAGTCCCAGACTGCGTGCAAAGAAAGTATTTCGTGTCATAGACCACTGTGACATCTTTGTTTTCATCGCCGGCTCTTACACGCCCTATTGTCTTGCGCTCATAGGCGGATCACTGGGCTATACGATATTCGGCGTCATTTGGGGGCTTGCCATCTTAGGCGCAACGCTAAATGCCGTTAACCTCGACAAGTTCGAGAAACCCTCACTTGCACTATACCTTATCATGGGCTGGTTGATCGTCTTTTCCTTCAACAGTCTCAAGGCGGCGATAGCACCCGAGGGACTGTACCTTCTCATAGGCGGCGGCGTGGCATATACCGTTGGCGCTCTGCTCTATGCACTCGGCTCGAAGCGTAAGTACCTCCACAGTATCTTCCACTTCTTCGTTCTGCTCGGTTGTATCTTGCAGTTTTTCAGCATCTTCCTCTACGTCCTGTGAGTTTGAAAAATATTAGGCATAGCGAGAGAAATTATGCCTAATTTCAACGTGCCGTGCTCGGAAGTCACTTTGGCGGTCGTCATTACGGGCGGCTTTATCATCTTATTTAGCAACAAAAATAAGTGTCATATAAAATTTGAAACTACACTTAATAAAGGCTCGGAACATGCTTTTGACATGATCCGAGCCTTTTTGTAATTTGTGTTCCAAATCGCCTACTTCTTAAACAAGAAAAAGAATATCAAGCTGATAAGCGAACCGGGGAAAGCGCCTATAACCGAAAGGATCAAACCCATCCATAATTCCCCGAGCCCCAATAAGGTGCCCGATATTGTAGCTAGTATCGCCGTTATCAAAAAGGAATATCCGTATACCTGTTTCGCAGCCATAGACGAGTACTTCGCCATAAGCGTACCGCAAATCGCAGGTGTAAGGACAAACACAGCTGCCCAGAGGATAAATTCAGCTTGCGGATTTTCAAATATGGTTTCCATCAACATAGGGAAAAAGAGTATACCGCCGCCTCCGACTATGAAAACAGCCATAAATACAAAGAAACATCCTATGCCGTCGCCACTTTCTTTCTTTGTAATTTCACCGACTTTATTTCCGAGTTTATCAAAAATATCCCAAGCCATAAAGCCATCCTCCGAAACTTTATTTGTATCGCACTCGTGGTCTGTAGTACTGGAAAATCACGCCATCATGCGCCTGCTCATCTATCCACTGCACAGACGTCCACGCAAATTTCATTGCGCCCATGCGCTCCGCAAGTCGCACAGATAAAGGCTTTTTCCCCAACTTATACGCTATAAAGTTAGGGCGTGCCATGAAGTTCGAAAATAAATTGCCTATTAGTATCGCATTGAACTTCGTCGTCTCCTTCGCCATCTCCTTGGGTAAGGCTGCCAGCTGACCGCGCATTATATGCGGCGCCCTCTTGCGAAACCACGCAAGTATAAAGGGATCGAAACTCTCTACACAATAGCGACCCTCATAGCCCTGTAAATGCTCGAGCGTTACCTCACACAGCTCCTCAAGCTGTGTTGCACTGTGCTTTAACTCAACCAAGAGCAAACTCCGCCCTGCCACTAAGTCGAGCACCTCCGAAAATAGCGGTATGTGCTCCGACGTACCGCCAAGGCGCAACTCTCGTAGTTCCGAATACGGCATATCCTCCACGCGCTTATCCACACCGCACATGCGTAAGCAGTCATCATCGTGGAACACAACAAGCTTTCCGTCTGCACTCAATCGTACATCCAACTCTATACCGTAACCTATCTTCGCCGCCGCCTCAAACGCTGGCAAAGAATTCTCCGGCACTGTCTTATCCACTGTATGCAGTCCCCTGTGTGCATAGTTATAGCCCTCAAACGCCTCTCGCTTCTGGCGTGACGGACGCTCCGGTGCTATCATATACGTATACGCAGCTATTCCCACAAGTCCTGTCGCCGCAAGAGTTCCCAAAATTTTCTTCTTAATTTAAACCACCTCCGTGTACGCCTATTTTACACCATACTAAATCACGCGTCAAATTATTGTTGTAATAATTTAAGAATTGTTATAAAATGAATAAGTTACCACTAAGTTTCCTGTTCCGGATTTCATAAATTCAGCAAAGGACGTGTGAAAATGAAATTAAATTATAAACGTACCCTGCTAATCGGCTTTGCGTTTTTCCTCATTACCGTATTTTGGCAGGCGTATGATACTATAGTCCCTAAAATCTTGACAGACCGATTCGGAATGTCGCAAACAATATCCGGCATGATAATGGCCGCCGACAACGTGCTCGCACTTGTGCTACTGCCGCTGTTCGGCTCGCTCTCGGATAAAACTCACACAAGGTACGGCAGGCGCACGCCCTATATTTTCTGTGGCACGATAGCCGCCGCACTTCTAACCCTAACCCTTTCCGTTTCCGACAGTCTCCAATTACAGTCTTTGGAGGCGGTCAACCCGCAAAACCCCACAGCGCAGGCAACTCTATACGACACTAATTTGGAAATAACCACGCCCGCAGGCAACGAACTATACGTGTCCAATGTATTCACTCGTGAAGAATTCATCGCCATCAATATAGAAAATGCCGACGGTAGCGCCAACAGCGATTACACAAACTACGTAGTGCCTCTGCGTCAAGCTTATGCCGCAGAAGCTACGAGCGAGAATAACACACCGCTTTTTCTATTCGTTGTCACTCTGTTTATGATCTTACTTTCCATGTCCACTTTCCGCAGTCCCGCGGTGGCTCTTATGCCGGACGTGACCATAAAACCCTTGCGCAGTAAGGCTAACGCCGTCATTAACCTTATGGGTGCCGCCGGCGGTATCTTGGTGCTCATCATGGGTGGCGTTCTCGGCACAGGTGCGGCGGAAAATGCGCTCATGAGCTATTCTATGTTCTTCGCTCTACTCGCCGGCATAATGCTCGCTTCTCTCTTTATTTTCATGCGCACCGTACGTGAAAACGATTTCGTGCGTGACATGCAACTTGCGAGTGCACAGTACGGCATAGATGAAACTGCAGAGGGCGGCGCAACGGTAGAACACAAGTTGTCTCGCACCGAATTTCGCTCACTCGTACTCATTCTAATATCCGTTGCGCTATGGTTCTTCGGCTACAACGCCGTTACCTCTAAATACTCCGTTTACGCTTCGAGCGTCTTGAACATCGACTATAACCTCACCTTGACCTTAGCGACAGCTGCGGCTATACTCACATATCTGCCCGTCGGCATTATCGCCTCGAAATTCGGTCGTAAACGCACTATTATGGCAGGCATCATCATTCTGGGCACGGCATTCTTCGCCGCTTCCTTTATACGCTCGGGCAGCTCTGTGCTCATCATGAATCTTCTGTTTTGCATGGCAGGTGTCGGCTGGGCGACTATAAACGTCAACAGCTACCCCATGGTTGTGGAGTTGGCCGGCGGTAGTGACACCGGCAAGTACACAGGCTTTTACTACACCGCAAGCATGGCAGCACAAACAGCAACGCCCGTAGTCTCCGGATTCATGATGGATAAGCTCGGCATGAGCGTTCTGTTCCCCTACGGCACAGTATTTGTGTTGCTCGCCTTTGTGAGCATGATGTTCGTAATGCACGGTGATAATAAGCCACAGAACCTTCCGGTAAAAGGTAGTTAAGACATGAAAAACATAGTACTGATAGGTATGCCCGGCACAGGCAAAAGCACTGTCGGTGTACTGCTCGCCAAGGAATTGGGCTATCACTTTGTCGATACCGACCTACTCTTGGCACGTGAGCACAACACGACCTTGCCTGCCATGTTAGAACAACACGGTGTAGATAAGTTCTTGGAATTAGAGGGCGCTTTAGGCGCAAAGCTCAGCTGTAGCGACAGCGTTATAGCTACGGGCGGTAGCATGGTCTTTTCCGAGACCGCCATGCAAAATCTGAAGAACGAGGCTGTTGCCGTTTGGCTGCGCACGGACACGTCTACTCTTGAGCGGCGCTTGCAAGATACTCGGCTCAGCCGTGGCGTGGCAGCATCGAAAGACTTGAGCGTACAGGACATCTATGAGATGCGCAGGCCCTATTATGAGCGCTACTGCGATATGCACTTAGATTGCACTGACGGCGCTGACGGTGTGGTCAGTGCGCTCGTCAAGCTCTTAGAGAATTTTGCGCTCTAATGAGTGAACAGTGAAACGAACAAACCGTACATAATGCTTACCCCCTCTGCATATTAAGTAGAGGGGTGATTTTATATGAACAAACAAAAAGTAAAAACCTATGCAATAGCGATTCTCGGCACATTTCTCGTGGTCTATCTTTGCTCGTCACTTATAAAGGACAGTGCGGCGACGTACGAGCTTCTAAACAAGCCGCCCTTGGCACCGCCTGCATGGCTCTTTCCCGTAGTGTGGGCAATTTTATATGTGCTCATGGGTGTGTCCGCCGCAAGGGTTAAGCTCTCGGGTGCTGACAGCAGCGAGGCGGCTCTCACTGTCTATATCGCTCAGCTCGTTGTCAATTGCCTCTGGACACTCATCTTCTTCGGTTTCGGCGCATATCTCTTCTCCCTGTTCTGGGCACTGCTACTGCTCGCTCTCGTTATTATCATGATGGTCATGTTCCGCACCGCCGATGAGCTCGCCGCTAAACTCCAACTGCCGTACATCCTTTGGTTGGGCTTTGCCATCTACCTAAATGCCGGCATTTTCATCCTTAATTAACATGCATAGATTATAGAATAATATTACAAATCGTTAACAATTTCATTAATAAACGGAAGCAAAACAGCTGTCTTGACAATAATGTGCGAAAATACAAGAAAAAAATAAAAATTCACCATTTTGCCGACATAATGTGACATTATTTTCCACCGGTAAGATGTATTATGTTGTCGGTAGCAACCAATTAACGGCAAGGCAGAAAGGACGGAGAAATATGGGTAACACATCCAAGGAGTACTTATTGCTTTTTAACGCAATAACGAAGGCTCAAGAGACTCTCAAAGAGTTGTACACAGAGCTTATCGAGGTACAACAAAAGGCGGAAGAGCTGTATATCACGCAGGAAGCGTCAGAGTAACCCAAAAGAAGATAGATGAAAGAACATATCAGTAGTGGAGGGCTTTTGCCCTCCTTTTCGTTTTACCTGTATAAAAATACAGGTAATGTCGTTTTCCGCTCGCTCCTCCCTACGTAAAAATTAATGTAATTTTAATGTTCGTCTGCTATAATATAGTAAAACCTTGTGTGTTACACTTTTAAAAAGGAGAGCTGTTCTTTATGAGAATTTTAATCGCGGAAGATGAGAGGGATATGAATAACATCATAACAAAGAAGCTGCGCTCCGAAGGCTATGGCGTTGACAGTTGCTTCGATGGCGAAGAGGCTCTACTCTACATGGAGGGTGCTGAGTACGATGCCGTCATTTTGGACGTGATGATGCCCAAGGCGGATGGCTTTTCCGTGATTAGCGAGATGCGCCGCAGGGGCATATCTGCGCCTGTCATCTTCCTTACCGCCAGAGACACCGTGGCGGATAGGGTGCAGGGGCTGGATCTCGGCGCTAACGACTACCTTGTGAAACCCTTCTCCTTTGATGAGCTCATGGCTCGTATACGTGCCATGACCCGCAAAAATTCGGGTAAACTCACAAATATACACAAAGTTGCGGACTTAGAGCTCGACAGCTCCGCAAGAAGCGTTAAGCGAGGCGGTATGCCCATCACGCTTTCCGCTAAGGAATACGCCATCTTGGAACTGCTCGTACTAAATCGTGACATAGTGCTCTCACGTGAGAAAATCGAAAATCACGTCTGGAGCTACGACTACGAGGGTGGCACGAACGTTGTGGATGTATACATACGCTACTTGCGCAAGAAGATAGACGCCGAGCACGAAAACAAGCTCATACACACCGTTAGAGGTATGGGCTATGTATTAAAGGAAACATTATTATGAAGAATATGTCCGCTAAACTGAAATTGACGCTCCTAACAAGCTCACTGCTGACTTTGATGGCGGTGCTTATTGTCGCTCTGCTGTTTTTGTCGAGCGATATCATTGCGCAGTCGAGCAGTCGCTCACAGGTCATGAAGGTGGTTGAAAATAACGCCGACGAGCTTGAATACGAGGACCGCCGCTTGGACACCGATGATATAGACTTCTTCAAAAACGGCGTGTACACCCTGCTGTACACGCAGACAGGTACGCTGCTACACGGAGACTTCCCCGAAGAGTTCTCGGAACAGCCCCCACTCATGAACAACACCGTGACGGAAGTCACCATAAACGAGACCCTCTACTATATTTATGACATTTTAGCGCCCGTCGAAGACCACAGTGATTTAATATGGGTGCGAGGCCTTATTGCCGTTGATGAGGCCGTTGCCGCCTACAACACTATTTTGACCCTCGCGCTCTACCTCCTGCCGCTCCTTATACTGTTCGGCACCATAGGCTCATACTTCATCGTTAAATTCACGTTCAGACCCATAGATAAAATGATAAAGACCGCTGAGGATATCAGCCTAAGCAAGGACCTCTCTCTGCGTATGAATTTGGAAAGTTCGAGCGCGGAGCTTCGTAAGCTCGCCACAGCTTTCGATAACATGCTTAACCGCTTAGAAGGCGCCTTCGAGTCTGAAAAACAGTTCTCGCAGAATGTCTCGCATGAACTGAGGACACCCATAGCCGTCATTTTGGCGCAGTGCGAATACGCACTCGGCAAAAATGCGAGCGAGGCAGACAGGCTTGAAGCACTCGAGATCACAAATAAACAGGCTCTGAAAATGTCGAGGCTAAGCTCAGAACTGCTTAAGCTCATGCGCTTGGAGCGTGGCATAGAGCAAGCTGAGCTGTCTGCTCTGAACCTCAGTGAGCTTGCCGAAATCGTCTGCGAAGAGCAGTCGCTGCTCAAAGATAAAAACATTTCCCTCACTTGGCACATAGAGGACAACATATGCGTACACGCCAATCGCAACATGATGATACGTCTCATCACTAACCTGCTCAGTAACGCCTACCGTTACGGTAAGGACGACGGCACGGTAACACTCCGCTTAAGCCAAGGCGATGAGCGCACAGAGCTGTCTGTACAGGACGATGGCATAGGCATAGCCGACGAGCATCTCGACAAAATCTGGCAGAGGTTTTATCAGGTGGACGGTGCTCGCAGTGCCGACGAGGGCGGCAGTATGGGCTTGGGGCTCTCCATGGTTTGGCACATAGCCAAAGTGCACGGCGCAAGCGTCGAAGTGCAGAGTGTACTCGGTGAGGGCAGTACTTTTAAAATTATTTTTCCGTTTTAATTTTGTTTTAATGTAAGGGGTTTACACTGTGCTTAGAAAACAAAAAATTAGAGGAGAATAATAACATGAATAGTAACAAAGGATTGAAGATAGCAGTAGTCGCACTAAGTGCCGCGCTTATCACAGGAGGAGCGCTCGTATATACGGGACATATAGGCGGTGCAAATAACAGTACTCCCGTTTATATCAATAATGTACAACCGACATCCACGACACAGGGACAAGTGGAGGCGCAGACATCCACGACACAGGGACAAGTAGAGGCACAAACTTCCACAGCCCAAATTCAAGGGCAAGCAAGTGCCGCAAGCGTTGAGGATTACATCACCGCCGACGAGGCTACAACTATAGCTCTCTCTCACGCAAATATAGCCGAGACTGATACCACCTACCTACACAACAAGCTTGACTACGACGACGGCAGAGCGGAATATGATGTCGAATTTTGGGTGGGCAACATTGAGTACGACTATGAAATAGACGCTATTAGTGGCGAAGTTTTAAGCTACGACTACGACGCTGAGTTTGTGCCCTCATCGACAGTCGCAGCGAGCAGCGCTCCCACAGACAGTGCCGCAAGCGTTGAGGATTACATCACCGCCGACGAGGCTACAAGTATAGCTCTCTCTCACGCAAATATAGCCGAGACAGACACCTCGTTTTTGAAGTCTGAGTTTGATTTCGACGACGGTTTTGCAGAGTACGAGGTCGAATGGAATATAGGGCGCACGGAATACGATTACACTATAAACGCCCTAACGGGCGAAGTGCTCGAGTTCGACGTGGACCATGATTAAATAGTAAAACAGGTTTTTCGCCAAAAGGGGGTTCTCGGCTTGCGAGCCTCTATAAGAATCTGAGGCGTGTGCACGCCCCGCCTCAGATAAAATCTTTGCTCGGCAAAGGACCAGGATTTTTAATCATAACTTCTTTGACAGACTGAAACAGCCACCTTAATCGGTGGCTGTTTTTATGCTTAGATTTACAATTCGTGCGTAAGCTCTTTTATCTTGTTCTTAGCCTCTTTTAACACAACTTCGCCCTTTTCGGTAATAGAATAGTACTTCCGCACTTTTCCCTCTACTGTCTGACTTTCAACCGCCAAAAGCTCAGCCTTTTCCAAGCTATGAAAAATAGGATAAAGCGTCCCGGGGCTGATCTCATAGCCATGTGACTTCAATTCCTCAATCATAAACGAGCCGTACACAGGCTCTTTTTTTGCGTGGTGAAGTATATGCACCTGTATGAATCCCAAAAATAATTTTCTTAAAATAGGGTCTTGCATTGTCGCCCTCCTTGTGTTATTATCGAAATGCGATATTGATATTCGTTATCTATATTCGATATCAACATTATACACCATACACCGGAGAAAGCAAGGAGAAAATATGCTGAAAACAAGAAGTTTGAGCTTCAAAAATATTATATTTTACGAGGACATTCACATTCTTGAGTCTAAAGTCAATTTTATTGTCGGTGAAAGCGGTTGCGGTAAAAGCACCCTTTTAAAGCTATTTAATCGCACGGAGAATTTTTCAGGCGGCGAAATCCTTTATAAGGGCAGGGATATAAGGAGCATCGACAGTATCGAACTGCGAAAAGAGGTGAAGCTTATATCTCAAACCACTTTTCTGTTTAGCGGAACGATAAAAGAGAATTTTAAGCTCTATTACGGGTATTGTGAGTGTCCGCTTCTGTCAGATGCACAAATGGAGCGTTTTCTAAGGCTCACCGAGGCTAATTTTGCGCTCGACACGCTCTGCGATAATCTTTCGGGCGGAGAAAAGCAGAGGGTATATATTGCGATATGCCTTTCTATGGGGGCTGAGACCATTATGCTTGACGAGCCCACCTCTGCACTTGATTACGCCTTATCCGTTAAAGTGCTGTCTAACATTGTTTCTTATGTCAAAGAAAACCATCTAACTTTAGTTGTAATAAGTCACGACGACAAACTAAGGGAAATGTTTGCGGAAAATGTCCTGAGTTTAAGCGGAGGTAAGGTTCATGAATGACACTGTGCAAATCAGCATATTTAACTTCGCTTTGATTTACTTATTGCTTATCATAGTCGGGATTATTATGAAAGTGAGCAAAATTAATCAGACGAAATTATTGCTTGTCGCAAGCATAAGGATGACAGTTCAACTTGCGCTCGCAGGATATGTCCTGACATATATATTTGATAAGCCTTCACCCATACTCGTGTGTGCCTATGTTATCTCAATGTGTGTATTTGCGGTATACAGGATACTCTCCGTGAACAAGGGTCTAAACCGCAAGTTTAAGCTAATAATCGCAGGGTCTATAAGTCTATCGGCAATTTTTATTATTAGCTTTTTCGTGACTGTTGTAGTTGGTGAGAGCTTGTTTAATCCACAATATACAATACCGATAAGCGGAATGATAATAGGAAATGCAATGACAGGCATTACACTCGGTGTAAAGACATTCATGGCGAAAACGAAAGACTCCAAGCTGCAAATCGAAGTGCTGTTAAACCAAGGTGCAAAGCCAAAGAACATACTAAAACCATTCGTAAACAATGCTCTTGAAACCGCTCTTTTGCCGACGATAAATTCAATGCTCGGCATGGGTATCGTGTCACTGCCCGGCATGATGACGGGTCAAATTCTATCGGGTGAACTGCCGACAACCGCAATTTTATATCAGATTTCAATTAATATCTGCTTAGCCGCTGTCGTTTCACTTTCCGTATTCCTATCGCTGAACTTAGGTTATAAAACACTCTACAACAAACAAAATCAACTCCCGTCCTAGGACGGGAGTTGATTTTAATAGGAGCGAATTTCCGCCCTTTATATTCGCTTAGCCCCTCATTGCACTCACAGGACTTACAGTAATTTTTTCTGACTCCAAGTGGTTCAGAATTGAGGACAGCACTCCCACCGTCGTGTCCGTACACGCTATACGTGCGGTTATACTCTCTCCGGCACCCTGTAAATAGCTCGTTATCTGCGAGGCGTATCTTATGCCGGCGCCCGAGAGCACTCCGTCTATGTCATAGTCGCAATAGCGCAAGCCTTGCTCGGTGGCATACGCCTCACAGATCTCCTCGAACTGAGATGACTGCGCCGAGATCAAGACCGTACTCGATGTCGCCACCTCGAACAAAAGCTCCGTCGCCTCCTCGTACTCTGTCGCCGGCTCGCCAACACACAATATTCCTATTTCGTGACCCATACCCACAAGCTCACGCACAATGTCAGGCTCGCCCGAAATATGTGACGCCGACAAAAAGAAGGTCGCTCGCTGTTCTCGTTGAGTCAGTAGGTCGAGCAGCTCGCTGTTTGGCAAACCCTGAAAGCTCAGATACAGGGTAGTCTCATTCTCATCCGCATCATCGCCGTCCTCGTCGCCCTCGTCCGCTGCCCCACTCAAACTCTCTACATAACTATTGTAGCGTGACTCAAGCTGTGATTCCGCCGCACTCATGAAGCTATCGTCGTCCAACACCACGTTTGAGTCTGTAATTCGGCATACAGAACCGTTGCCCGTATCGTACATAAATGAATAGCCCAAGCCAAAAAACTCAGACACAAAGCGTGCCGGCACATAGAGGATACTGCCTCGTGCCAAAGATGAGGCACTGTATTCCGTAGCGTCCTCGTCCTCCACTCCACCGTTTACCGTATCAAAATACAGTTGATGTGCGGAGCTGTACACCGCTGCTATCCCATTTTCAGTATTCAGTGATGCATAGATGCCGAATTCCGACAGTACGCTCGCCGGCACATACACTATACCGCTCTGCGTGTACGCCAAGGCCTCCTCATAGGGCACAAGCCTGTCGTTTAAGGCGATAAAACATACATAAGGGCGCACTTCCGCCTTTCCCGATTGCATGAAAAATGTCACGCTACATAAAATTATGACTAAAGTGATCGCTAAGACGTTGACAAGGCGTTTCACGAGTGGTACCCTCCTTATATTAAGGTGATGGGGGGATTACTTATGGGTAGTATGCTCAATTTAAAAGCGGTTGCGCATATAAAAAGCGATTTCCACACAAAGTTCGGTGTACCCCGCCAGAGCGGAATAGTACCGGACTTGCGTGCTTATGTCGTATTCGAGCCGGAGTTTCGCTCAGAAGACTTCATCAGAGGGCTGGAGAGCTATTCACATCTCTGGCTTATTTGGCATTTCTCTCAGTCGTCGCCCGAGCAATGGTCGCCCACGGTCAGGCCACCACGTTTAGGCGGCAACGAGCGTGTCGGCGTGTTCGCCAGCCGCGCACCGTTTCGCCCGAACCCTCTGGGGCTCTCCTGTGTAACACTACTCGGCATAGAGCACATAGAACCCTATGGCAAGGTGCTCTGTGTAGGTGGTGCCGATCTCGTGGATGGCACACCCATCTTTGACATTAAACCTTATATCCTGTACGGTGATTGTAAGCCCGAAGCAACAGGCAGACTTGCCAGCGCTACGGACGATGTGCCGCTACATGTCAGTTTCTCCGGCAAGACATTCGAGAACATACCCGAGAGCTTGCGTACAGTGCTAGAAAAAGTACTTAGCCTTGACCCTCGCCCCTCGTACCACGAGGACGAAAGCCGTATCTACGGCATGGATTTCGGCGGCATGAATGTCAAGTTCCGTGTCAAGGGCACGACACTTGAAGTGCTTGAGGTAAGTCCCTTATAGCGCCGAGCTCTCTTACTTCATACTGCGCAGAAGATCAATATAGCTCGGCAGTACACGCTCAAAGTCCACGCCGAAACGGCGCGGCTTATCAGATTTGCAGCTGAGCTCTATGCTCTCTGCCACCAAGAAAGACGCCGCCTCCAAAGCGTTTTTTACGCCAAATTCACGCACCATAAGTGCACAGAATGCCGAGGCAAATATATCGCCCGTACCATAAAATGCACCCTCTCTTGCAGGGCGCATTTTTCTATATTCCTCCGAACTTGCAAAATCACGTACAACCACCCCTATGCTACTCGGTGTCGGACGCACGCCCGTAATCGCAACCACCCGAGCTCCAAGCTCATTTAAACGACTCAGAAGCTCAGCTATATAAGCTTCGTCGTGCACCTCACCTGCCCTGCACTCCATGTCAGTGAGTAAAGCCGCCTCCGTCACGTTCGGTGTAATTATATCCGCCAATGCACACAGCCGTCTGAACGCCCTGCACATCTTATCGTCCATATTCGCATAGTACTCGCCGTTATCCGCCATTGCCGGATCTACAGCCACCATAGTATGCTCGCTACGTATATCTCTTATAATGCGTCCCACTATATCCGCCTGTTCCGGCGTCGCAAGATAGCCCGAGTAGATGCCGTCAAACCGGGCACCCTCGGACTTCCAATGCTCTGCTATCGGGAGCATCTCGTCAGATAAGTCCCTAAGCGTCCAGCCCTCAAATTCACCCGTATGCGTCGATAAAAGCGCCGTCGGTATACAAGAACACTCGACTCCGCTCGCCGACACCACAGGCAGAGCAACGGTCAGCGAACATTTCCCCAATCCCGATATATCGTGTATCGCCACTATCCTCTTTAATTCTTCATTATCACACATATATTTTATCCTTGACTTTTTATCAAAATTATTGGGGACATCGCCCACATCGTCCCTAGCCCTTTTCCTACCCCTGTAGGGGAGGCCTTCCATGCCCTCCCGAACCATTTTCCACAGGAAAATGGTTTTTAGTTTTTTTAGTTTTTTTAGTTTTTTTAGTTTTTTTAGTCGGGGCTCTGCCCCGAACCCCCTTGCGAGGGGTTTAGAAAACTTTTTCTCTTGTAAAAAGTTTTCTCTTTCCACACTACGTGCGGAAATTCACTTTCAAAAATACGCTTTTATGGCAAAGGCTTTCGCCGTCTGCGGACGGCGACTTGGGGCCTTGCCCCAAGACCCCACAACTTTTTGAAAAAAGTTGATTAAAACTTTTATATTCTGCGCCGTGTCTTATAGCGCACGCCCGACACCAAGCCCATAGCCGCAAACGTCGCAACTATAGACGAGCCGCCATAACTAAAAAACGGTAAGGTGATGCCGACAACAGGCGCTATGCCCACACACATTCCGACATTCTCAAAGGTCTGGAACGTAATTGTCGCCGCAACGCCCACACAAACAAGCATAGATAAAGTATTGCCCGAACGCAATCCAATAACAACACAACGTATGATAATCACCGAAAGTAAGGCTATGACCGCCAAACAGCCTATCATGCCGAGCTCCTCACCGATTACAGCGAAGATGAAGTCCGACTCCTTAGAGAATATAGCCGTCGCCGACTGCGACTGCACACCCTGCCCTAAGCCCGTGCCCGTTAGGCGCCCCGACGCCAACGCGAGCTTCGACTGCGTAGCCTGCCACGACACGCCGTAGCCCGTCGGATCTATCTCAGGGAAGTAGGGTACAAGTATACGATCTTTCTGATAGTCCGCCAGAAAGTAATTCCACACTATGGGCATGATCGCCGCTATAGCCGCAAAGCCTATGGCAAACCAATGCAGTTTAAAGCCGCCGGCAAACAGCATTACAATGAATATGAAAAAGTACACCAAGGCACTGCCCAAGTCCTGCGAGGTGACGAGCAGTACACCGAATATGCCGATAAAATGTCCGGCAAGTTGCATGGCAGAGCCTAAGCTGTTAAGGTTTTTATAGTCACGCAGATACACTATTTGCTTTGCAAGCACTATAATAAAGCTGAGCTTAACTATCTCGGCAGGCTGTATACCTATGCCTAAAAAGCGTATCCATGCCTGGTTGCCCGTGTCACTCGTCTCACCGAAAATGAGCAGACTGCCCATAAACAAAACGGAGAACGCCGAAAGCAGAGGCCAACGCCCGGCGAGCACATCAACGTCAATGACCGTGATGACAAGGTAGGCGATAACTCCCAACACTATAGCTAGCGCCTGCACAATTACATAGCGTGGACTTTCATATGATAAAGTGGCACTCCACACGACGACAAGTCCGTAGAGCGAGGAAATTATGCATATCGCCAAAAGAAACAGGTCTGCCCTTTTGAGATACGCACGCACATGAGCAAGGTTCCCTTTTATACCACTCACCTCTTTCTAAAATAGTTAGTAATTCGCCACCCAAAACAGCTTGGGTACCCGAAAAACATTATAAATGGTAAAAATAAACGCACATTAGCGATATATATCACAGGATTATAGCATATATTTGAGCTTTACGCAATGACCGAATAAGTGTTATAATAGAGTTTGGAATATTTATGGGAGTGACCTATGGACGAGATAATTAGAGAGCATATAACAAAAAACGAGTTAGAGACGGAGCGCTTAGGTGAACGCGTGGGCGCTGTCGTGCAGTCGGGTGACTGCTTGGCGCTGTACGGTGAGATGGGTTCGGGCAAGACAGCCTTTGTGCGCGGCTTAGCACGTGGCATGGGGCTCGGCGCTCGTGTGTCCAGTCCTACGTTCACGGTCGTGAACGAGTACGAGGGCGCACTGCCCCTCTTTCACTTTGACATGTATCGTATCGCTGATGCCGACGAGCTCTATAACATCGGTTGGGACGATTACGTTGAGCGTCACGGCGTCTGTGCCGTTGAGTGGAGTGAGAACGTAACGGCTGCTTTTACCGGCGAAGAACTTACTATACGCTTTTCAAAATTAGGCGACAGTGAGCGCCGAATAGAAATAGGGAGGAATGGCGTATGAGCGAGATTTTAACGCTCGGCTTTGAGTCAAGTGCTAAGACGGCATCTGTAGCGCTGTGCAGAGGCAAGGCGCTCATAGCGCAGTACACTCAGACGAGCGGCCTGACACACAGTGCGACACTGCTACCCATGGCAGAGCGGCTTTTAGAGAGCACGGGCACGGCACTCAGTGACATAGATCGTTTTGCGGTAGCGCATGGTCCCGGCTCATTTACGGGTCTGCGGATAGGCGTATCCACTGTTTTGGGTCTCTGTTGGGGCATGGAGCGCCCCTGTGTGGGCGTGTCGAGCTTGGAGGCTCTCGCTTGGGGTGCAGCGCACATGCCCGAGGGCAGTCTTATCTGCTGTGCCATGGACGCAAGACGTGCCGAGGTCTACAACGCCGTGTTCGAGATTAAAGACGCTGCGCCACATCGCTTATGCGAGGACAGGCCTATATCCATAGCCGACTTGGCGGCGGAACTCTTACCCATGGGTAGAGAGGTGCTGCTCGTAGGCGACGGCGCTCATCTATGCGAGGCGGCATTTGAAAGCATCCTAAATTGTCGTATGCTCACGGGCCCGACGCTCTTGCAGAGCGCTTACGGCGTGTGCATGGCGGCATTTGGAAAAGAGGCGGTAGCGGCTAAGGAGCTTAAACCTGTCTATCTACGTATATCACAAGCAGAGCGTGAGCGAAAAGCTCTCGAGAAAGGGAATAAGATATGAAAAATGTACACGTATTTTCACATCCGTTAATTCAGCACAAACTGTCCATACTTAGGGACGAGAACACGAACACGAAAGTTTTTCGTGAGGTAGTGAGCGAGATAGCTATGCTCATGTGTTTTGAGACCACTCGCAATTTACCTTTGTGTGATGTAAAGGTAAAGACACCTGTAGGCATGGCAGATTGCAGGCATATAGCCGGCAAGAAGCTCGCTTTGGTGCCCATATTGCGTGCCGGTTTGGGCATGGTAGACGGTATAGCGTCCATGATGCCGAATGTTCGCATAGGTCATATAGGTCTTTGGCGTGACCCTGAGACTTTGGAGCCTGTGAAGTACTACTTCAAGATGCCGCCGGATATTGCCGAGCGTGATGTTATCTTGATAGACCCTATGCTTGCCACGGGCGGCAGTGCTTCTGCGTCTGTTAAGTTCATCAAGGAGTGCGGTGTAAAGAACATAAAGCTCATGAGCATATTGGCGGCACCTGAGGGCGTGGCACGTCTACAGGCGGATCATCCTGATGTTGAGATATATCTTGCTGCGCTTGACAGTCATTTAAACGAGCATGGCTATATAGTTCCGGGTCTCGGCGATGCCGGCGACAGGATATTCGGCACAAAGTAAAAGTTTTAGTCAACTTTTTTCAAAAAATCGTGGGGTGCAGGGGCAACGCCCTTGCCCGTGCGTCGCAACGCACGGAATACTCGGGGGTTCGGGGCAGAGCCCCGACTAAACAATAACAAAATAACAAGGGGCATATTTGATGGTATATTCATACGAGGGCAAGAGCCCTGTAATACATGAGACGGCATTTGTAAGCGAAAGTGCCACGCTAATAGGCGATGTGCGCATAGGCGCCTGCTGTTACATAGGCGCAAATTGCGTAATACGAGCGGACGTTTCGCCCGTGGTGGTGGGAGCGTATACGAATTTGCAGGACGCTGTAGTGGTGCATGTCGATAAAAAGGGCATGGTAATAGGCGAGAGGGTGTCCGTCGGGCACAGCGCTATTTTGCACGGACGGAGTATAGGCAATAACTGCGGCATTGGCATGGGCGCTATATTGAGTGGCGGCTCGGTCATAGGCGAGGGCAGTATAGTAGCTGAGGGCGCTTTGGTGCGTAGCGGACAGGAGATAGCCGAGAACGTGGTTGTCGGCGGTGTTCCGGCTAAATATCTGCGTGACACCGAGGAGCGTGACAGGCAATATTGGCGTGGCGCTAACAACAGTTATGTGGAGCTTGCGAAAAAGTGCAACGAAGGCGCTCTCGTACGGCTAACCTAAGCTGCGAAACGACACAGGGGACGACGTGGGCATCGTCCCCTACTTGACAATTTCAAGCAGAGGGTTTACCATCACAGTTATGATTTATAAAAGGGGTTATTATTGATGACAAGAGTGACGGAACTATTCGGTACCATGGTATTTTCAGACAGTGAGATGAAAAAACGATTGCCATCGGAGGTCTATGAGGCGCTCATGAGCACGGCTAAGACAGGCAATAGACTAAAGCCGGAGCTTGCACAGAGTGTGGCGGCAGCTATGCGTGACTGGGCAGTGGAGAAAGGTGCAACGCACTATACACACTGGTTCCAGCCGCTAACAGGCGTAACAGCGGAGAAACACGATAGTTTCATCACCCCGAACGGCAAGGGCGGCGTGATAATGGAATTTTCGGGCAAAGAGCTCATACACGGCGAGCCGGACGCCTCCAGCTTCCCCTCAGGCGGTCTGAGAGCTACATTTGAAGCTCGTGGCTATACGGCTTGGGACCCGACCTCCTTCGCCTTTGTCAAGGACGATGTCCTATACATACCGACGGCGTTCTGCTCCTACGGCGGAGAGGCTCTTGATAAAAAGACACCGCTACTGCGCTCCATGCAAGCTATAAATAAGCAGGCAAAGCGTGTGCTCAAACTATTTGGCACAGAGGCAGAGACGGTTAAGCCCATGGTAGGCGCAGAGCAGGAGTACTTCCTCGTAGAGCGTGCGATGTACGACAAGCGCGAGGATCTCATTTACACAGGTCGCACCCTCTTCGGCATGAAGCCGCCGAAGACTCAGGAGATGGACGACCACTATTTCGGCACTTTAAAGCCACGTGTAGCAGCATATATGCGCGAGCTGGACGTGGAGCTTTGGAAGTTGGGCGTTATGGCTAAGACGGAGCACAACGAAGTTGCGCCCGCTCAGCACGAGCTCGCTTGCATATACGACACGGCAAACATAGCGGCAGACCATAACCAGCTCGTCATGGAGATAATGCAAAAGACGGCTAAGCGCTTAGACCTCGTGTGTCTCTTGCACGAGAAACCTTTCTTGGGCGTTAACGGCAGTGGCAAACACAACAACTGGTCACTCGCCACGGATAAGGGCGTTAATTTGCTTGAACCGGGCGATACGCCGGGCGAGAACGCACAATTTCTCCTTTTCCTCTGCGCCGTACTCAAGGCAGCAGACGAGTATCAGGACCTGTTGCGCATCTCTATAGCGAGCGCCGGCAACGACCATAGATTAGGCGCGGCGGAAGCACCGCCCGCCATAGTTTCACTCTTCATAGGCACAGAGCTCGAAGATATTTTGGAAGCTATAGTATCCGACAGCCCCATGAGCGTGAAGGAAAAAGAGATGTTTAAAGTAGGCGTGCACGCTTTGCCGCCCTTCCCCAAGGACACTACGGATAGGAACCGTACCTCTCCTTTCGCTTTCACAGGCAATAAGTTTGAATTTCGTATGCCCGGCTCCGCCGCTTCCGTCTCGGACGCTAACACTTTTATAAACACGAGTGTTGCGGAGTCTTTGCGCAAGTTTGCCGACGAGCTCGAAAACGCTGAGGACTTTGAAAAAAGTCTGCAACAACTCATAAAGCGCACAATATCGGAGCACAAGCGCATAATATTTAACGGTAACGGCTACTCGGCAGATTGGACGAAAGAAGCAGAGGAGCGTGGTCTCCTAAATCTATCCGGCACGCCGGATTGCCTGCACCACTTGGTCTCTGAGAAGAATGTGGAGCTCTTTACCCGTCACGGTGTATTTTCGGGCACGGAGTTACACTCACGTTTGGAAATTGCTCGAGAGGAATACTGCAAGCTCATATGCATAGAAGCTTCAACGATGCTGAACATGGCAAGGCGTGAGGTGTTCCCAGCCGTGAGTACTTATGTTGCAAAGCTGCTTTCAACGGCAGCAGCCTTAAAGGATATCCTTCCTCAGGCTCCACGTGCTTTCGAGGCGGAGACTGCCGAGAATCTTGCTCTGCTCTCAGACGCAGCTTACGGACTTACAAAAACTTTGGACAAATTGATGTCGGATATAGAACATCTCGCCGACTTGGAAACCAAGTGTAAGTTCCTGCGTGATAAGGTTCTGCCTGTCATGGGCGCACTGCGTGCCGCTTGTGACGATATGGAAAGTATAACGGAAAGTTCCGTCTGGCCCTTCCCCGGCTACGGCGAACTCCTGTTCGGCGTGAAGTAGCCAAAAGCACTATAATATTAAATTTGTGTTAAGGACATATGTGAAGATATTTTTCACATATGTCCTTTTTGTGAATTATAAATAAATACTCAGCAAATTCCTATATAATGTTAATAAATCATAATTTTTTGACTTGAAATGTTTGAGGGTTTTGTATATACTGACACTATGCTTGTTATTGAAATGTTAAATTGAGTTCACACACTATGTGAGGATTGACATTTTTTTGACTACAAGTATCAATTATAGAAATGTTGGGGTGGCCGCCGATGAGCAGTCGTATTTTCCAAGCAAGGACCTTGTGCGCCAAGCCTAAGTCGGGCGTGTATACAGGCCCTGATAAGTACTTAAAACTACAGAGAGTCCACTTGAGTCATACGATGTTTCCGGTGCGAGAGGACGACTCTCTGTTTCTCTATGTCTATGGTGGCATGGGTAAAATAACGATAAACGGCGTCACCTTCTCTTTGGCACAAGGCACTTTCTGCTGGTTACAGCACTATCACGTGTTTACTATAGAGCCGGAATTAGGCTCGGAGTTAGAGCTTGGTATATGTGCGTACGACTACCAACTTTCGAGCTATTTGGCGTATAACGGACGTGAAATAACAAACTCACAGCTTTGCGTGCAGGCTTTACCTATACTTGAGTTGTCCGAGAGCGCTCAGGCAGACCTTTTGGAAATCTTGGACGAGATTGAAAGCTTATCCGAGGACACCGATGCAGGTAGTGCTTTGATCAAAGCCGCCTTGCTCGGCGAGATGGACAGTATGTTCTGTTCCACCTTGAAAAAAACTGAGAGCGACCTGCAAAAGGACATGCCTTTAGGTTGGTCTGCTTGTATATTCGTGGCGAACATGTGCACGAGTGATTTGGAAGCTCGTACGGTCGCAAATTATTTCGGCGTCACTGTAGATGAGCTCAACCATGAGCTGAAACTGTCGGTGGGCATGAACTTCAGTCAGCTACTCAACAGGTCACGTGTGCATGTGGCAATGACTTCAATACTATTCGAGAGCCTACCATTTAACTTTATAGCCTCACATTCGGGCTTTAAGTCGGAGATAGTCTTTTTCCGCACATTCAAAAAACTCACGGGGCTGACGCCTCAGGAGTACAGGGAGAAGATAACAAGTAAGGGCGAGCATGTACAGCGTCACATGATAACGAGTGAGGCGTACTTATCAATAATAGATTACATTTACAAGAACTTTTCCGAGCCCATTAGTATAAAGAGTATGGAAAAGGCCTTGTACCTGTCCGAGAGCGCAATAAGGAAGCTGTTATCGGAGAAAATGGGCATGACCTACAAGGATTATTTGGACATGTTTCGCATAAGATATTCCGAAGCATTACTTATAGTAACGGATCTGCCTGTGGTAGATGTGTCTGTGGCAGCGGGTTTTAACTCCGTACGCACATTCATGAGGGTGTTCCAGACTCGAAACGAGCTGTCACCGAGTGCGTACAGAAAGAAATACGGGAGAGGCGGTGGTGACTGATGATGCCTGAGAAGTATTCTAATTTTTACTTTAGTCGTGACTACTATTCAAATCTTATATTACCGATAGACATAGAGTCCGGCGTGCGCAAGGCTATATACCCTGTGCCTTTTACTCAGCATGATGACATGATTTTAATCTTTGTCAGCTCGGGCAAGGGTAAAATAGTGGTAAATGCCAAGGAGTTCGAAGCACGACGTGGACTGTTCATGTGCGTGTGTCCCTTCCACTATTACATGTTAGCGCCCGACAAGGGTGATCCTTTAGTGATACACGAATGTCGGTACTCAACCGGCTCTAGCCTCTACATCAGTGCTTGTCCGTACAATTCCGAGAAGAGCTTGAGTATGCCCTACGCTCCGCCTTCGGTATATTTAGATGAGGAGAATGCCGACAAGGTCGAGAAGCTCTTGCGTGCCGTTGATCCCGAGAAGGCCAAAAAAGCTAAAAATACGACCTTGGATAAGCGGTACTTGGCGCTTTTGCGATTGTATGGCATTTTGCTGCGTGAGCGTAAATTGGCGAAGGAACGCAGATGTGCAAACGCTCCCGAACCTGCTTAAGTTTTTGTATGCTTCGAAGCACAAAACAGCTATATACAGTCAAGAATCATGTCGTTTTAGCTTATATTTTAGCGTGCTTTTAGTATAGTCAAAAAAGTTTGTATTTACGTGTTTTTTGTACAGAATTATGTGAGTCTATAGATGAACAGTGTCTGCCTTTTCAACAAAGACAATGTTAATATTTTGCTAAACGTGTCTGTAGCGATGACAAAAGGTGCATAGTTTGCCTTTTAAGATAACGTTTTCGACTGTTCATCTGCATATATGTTTAAGGGAGGTGGCTTTGTGTCACAGAGATTTAACATTTTCAACAAAGGTGATACGGATTATGTAACGCCCGGTATGCAGCTTGAATACGTAGCGTCGGAGCAACCCGATGAGATCGCTCTGTTGTACGTGACACGAGGCGGTGCTGAAACTTCGCTGACATGGCGAGAGTTTAGGGACAACTCCAATAAGATGGCCCATTATTTGGCCTCGCAGGGCGTTGGCATGGGCGATAAGGTTTTAGTGAGTTATAAAAACTGTATAGAGCATATAACGGCGGCTTTAGCTATTTGGAAGGTGGGCGCATGTTATGTGCCGGTCTCCGAAAAGCAGCCGATAGCTGAGATTTTGGAGGTATGTAGGATAATAAATCCCAGGTATGCCTTCACTAATTTGGCACTGTGCGAGAATACACCGGGCTTAAGCATGGCTGATTTCTATGAGGCGATGGCCTCTTATCCGACACATTTGCCGGAAGATCGTGTGGCTATACCGAACAAGGTTAATATGTCCGGCGGCACGAGCGGTAAGCTAAAGCTTATACAGCAGAATTTCCCGGCAGGCAATTCGGACTTAGGGCTAAAAAGTTGGATATCAATGTCCGGCCAAAATTTTAAGCAACGAGTTTTGCTTACGGGTGCCTTGTTTCACGGAGCGCCGCATTCTGTGGCGTATAATTGTCTGTTCATGGGTGGCACCTTGATAATACCCGAGAGTTTGAGCGCTGAGAACATTCTTTCGTGCATTATTAAGTATAAGATACAGCAGATATTTATGGTACCTACCTTGATGTATAGAATGCTTAAACTCGATACCTTGAGACGTGACAGCATACAATCTCTGGAGGCACTTTATCATACCGGTGGCTACTGTTCACCGTTTTTAAAGCAAAAGTGGATAGATTTACTATCGCCCGAGCGTGTATATGAGATGTACTCTATGAGTGAGATCATAGGCATGACCTATATAAGGGGCGACGAGTGGCTAAAGCACAGGGGCAGCGTGGGTCGTAACATAACCGGAAAGATCTCCATAAAGAACGAGCAGATGGATGAGCTTGCGCCTTATGAGATAGGCGAGATATATATGCAGAGCCCTGATTTTTCGGACACTGTGCAGTACTTAAATTTCGATCAGTTGCCTGTGCACGGAGATGGGTTTAGGACGGTGGGCGACTTGGGCTATGTGGACGAGGACGGGTACTTATACTTCGTCGACAGGCGCAATGACATGATAGTAACAGGCGGCGAGAATGTGTTCGCATCCGAGGTGGAGAACGCACTGATAATGAACGAGGATGTTCTGGACGCTGTGGTAATAGGAATACCGGACGAGGAATGGGGCCGGCGCATACACGCAATAGTGGAGTCACGACGAGATGTGACGGAGCATAGCTTGAGGGAATTTTTGGTGAGCATATTACCGGCTTATAAGATCCCCAAGACCTTTGAGTTTCTAAATGAGATACCACGCAAGGAGAACGGCAAGGTAAACAGGAAGGAACTGACAGATCGCATGGCAGCAATGGAGCGCTATGGCGAGAGTAAGCTTTAACGAGTAAAAGCTCGTTTTAGATAAGCATAAACGGATATATCCGTTTATAGATGAAAGGAGAACATTAATATGCAAGTACAAAACGCGGGACTGAAGAATTTCCCTGAATTCGGCACCTTGGCGGGCGTGAAGATTCTCGTCTGCGGCACGGCTATCGCCGGACCTTTCGGCGGCGGTCTGTTGGGCGAGTGCGGCGCAATGGTCGTACACTTTGAGGGCCCCAAATCACCCGATACAACACGCGGACATTACGGATACGTTCAAAACCACAGGAACCAGCTTTCAATGGTAGCGGACATTAAGACTCCCGAGGGACGCGAGATTTTCTTGAAGATGATCGACTGGGCGGACATATTCATCGAGTCCTCCAAGGGCGGCTCTTACGAGAAGATGGGCTTGGGCGATGATGTGCTTTGGGGTGTAAATCCGAAGCTCGCAATAGTACACGTTTCTGGCTACGGTCAGACAGGCTTACCCGATTACATCCGCCGTGCATCCTTTGATGCGGTCGGTCAGGCATTCTCCGGCTACATGAGCTTCAACGGACCTCCCGAAGAGGCAATGAAGGTTAGCCCCTACCTCAGCGACTATGTCTGCGGTCTTAACACTTGCTGGACAGCGCTGGCTTGCTACGTACACTCACTACGCACCGGCAAGGGCGAGTCTGTTGACGTTGCACAGTACGAGACACTTGCACGTATCATGGATACTCGTCCCATGGAGTACTTCACGGACGGCGTAGAGTACCCCCGTACAGGTAACAAGGACGCTATCGCTGCACTGTTTAGCTTCTACACCTGCAAGGACGGCGGCACAATATTCATAGGCATGAACGGCCCCGGCGTAACAACACGTGGCTATCCGCTAATAGGCCTACCCGCACCGGGTACAGGCGATCCCATGTTCCCCGAAGGCATGACAGGCTGGATAATGAACAGCGATGTCGGTCGTCGTATGGAAGCTGCTATGGCTGAGTTCGTTAACACTCATACTGTTGACGAAGTTGAGAAGATCATGCTCGAGAATCAGATCCCCTGCCAGAAGGCATACACACTCACAGACTGCGCAAACGATCCTCATTGGAACGCACGTGGCATGTTCATGGAGTGGGATGATCAGATGATGGGCAAGGTTAAGGGTCTTGGCATGGTTAACAAGTTCAAGAACCATCCTTCCGAGCTTATCTGGGGCGCACCTTTGTTTGGCCAGAACAACACGAACATACTGCGTGACCTCGGCTACTCCGACGAGCAGATCAAGGACTTCACAGAGAAGGGCGTTACTAAGGAGTTCGATCTGGACTACACAAGGACACGTTACCGTCTAGCAGAGCTGTTCCCGCACATGAGAGAGCTCATGGCAAAGGATAAGTAGGGAACGTTTCATTTGGTATAATACTTCCGACCCTTCGTTCGTGAGGGCTTAGGGTCGGATTTATTTAGTGAAAGGGGAAAAAATTAATGACAGCACCAAGAAATCCTAATTACATGAAGGGCTTTGTTCCGTTTGCTATAGCAGCAGCGGTCATGAGCCTCTGTGGTGGCTTTACAGCTGCCGTTCCCGCAAACATCGTTGCAGACTGGGGTCTGGATGCGGCTTCCGCAACAGCTCTTATCACACTCGCAATGTCACTCGGTATGGCATCACTTGCACCCATCATGGGTAAGCTTGCTGACGTTTACGGTCGTCGTTCGATCCTACTTGTCAGCTTGTTCATCTACACTGTAGGTCAGCTGATGATCGGTATCAGCCCTGAGAGCCTAGCTTTCGTACTGCTATCACGTTTCGTCGTTGGTGTAGGTAGTGCAGGTATCGCTCCCACGGTTATGGCGTACATCATGATGGAGTTCCCACCCGAGAAGATGGGTAAGGGCTTCATGATCTACATGCTCGTTTCTACAAGCATGGTTATCTTTGGACCGACCGCCGGTGGTATCGTTATGACATACATCGGTTGGAGACCCGTTATGTACATCTGCGCTGGCCTATCGGCTCTCGCACTTGTCATCTGCATGGCTAAGATCGAGAAGACAGCAGCTACAAACAAGACCCTTCAGGGCTTTGACTTCGTTGGCGCTATCTTCGTTCTGATATTCTTCTCCATGGTTCTCAGCATTCCGACCTTCGGTCAGAGTGAGGGCTGGGGCTCCACAACTACTTTGGCACTTATGGGCGTTGGCGCTGTTTCTCTCATCATCCTTGTTATGGTTGAGAAGAAGGCTCAGAGCCCCATCCTTAATGGTAAGTTCATGGCACGTAAGCAGTTTGTACTGCCCGTTATCGTTCTGTTCTTGTCACAGGGTCTCATGCAGTCCTGCATGACTAACGTAATCACTTTCTCCATCCTGACTACAGGTAGCCGTACACTTGCAGGTCTTGCGGTTTCCATCATGTACATCGGTATGGCACTTGGTACGATAGTTGTTGGTCCTCAGGCTGACAAGAAGGAGCCGAGAGTTGTTGCTGCTGCTGCACTAGTATTCGTTGCTATCGGCGCTGCAATGCAGATGATGTTCACGGCTACAAGCGGTCTTGTACTGCTCGGCGGTTCCTTGTTCTTCATCGGACTCGGACTCGGCGGAAACGCTACAATCTTCTTGAAGGTTGCACTGTCCGGTCTTGATCCTGCTCTTGCAGGTTCGGGCGCAGGTACGTACAACGTGTTCCGTGACATGTCCGCACCCTTCGGTGTTGCTCTGTTCGTTCCGATGTTCTCATCGGGCTACCAGAACGGCATGGCTGCTTACATGGCAGAGGGCATGGAGCAGGGCGCAGCTCTTGTAACTGCAGCTGTTGACTCCATAAAGTCCACCGCTATGATTCAGGTAGCTTGCGTTATCGTAGGTATCGTGGTTTGCTTGATGCTTCCCAAGATCTACGCTAAGAAAGAAACACCTGCTGCATAAGCGATTAGCTTTAACATTAAAAAAAAACGACACTGTCAGATGACAGTGTCGTTTCAGTCTGGCGAAAAACCTGTTTTTCGCCAATTAGGGGAACTCGGCTTGCGAGCCTCGATAGGAATCTGTGGCGTGTACACGCCCCGCCACAGATGAAATTTAACATTTTTCAAAAATCAGACCAGGCAACTCGCCGTGATTTTTGAAAAATCTTTGCACGGCAAAGGACGAGGGTTTGGTGCCGCAATTTTTTTGACAAGCTCTGAAACAAACTGTCACTATCAAATAAATTGATAGTGACAGTTTGTTTCTCTATTGACAGCACCTTATGTCGGGATCTTTCATATAATCACTTCGCCTCACGGCGCTCTATGCGTGCCCTCTGCTTTGCACGTATCTTATCCGAAGTACGCTCTTGCCACTCGGGTATGCGCTCTGCAAACGCCCGCTTTATCTTCACACAAAGCTTTATGAAGTAGATGATAAGCAATAAGGTCGGGAACAGAAATGCCGCTATGCAAAAGCTCAGCACGACCTTGCCCCAGTCCTCTACGACCCTCGCCGCATTCTCCCACGCCGGATATGTAACCGCACTCTCTACCACAGCACGCTCGTCCACTGCCGTTATACGTACTACAGAATCCCAAAACGTGAACCTGTCCGTATTCCTCACTACCACAGCATCCCAAGGACTTGCCGTCTCCGCTCCGGAGGCAAACGTATTTGTCAAAAGACTCTCCGTGAAGCCTGTTATCGGCTCTGCACACACAAGCTCATAGCTGCTGATCGCAGATTCACCCGTAAGCTCGACCGCCCTGTCATAGTGCATGTACAAACCGCCCTGTTCGTCTCTCAAGTCCTGCTCGGCAAAATTATCGGGGTAACTGACAACACCCGCTACTATAAACGGCTCATCGCCTATGAAAAAACTCATGCCCGCTACTTCTATAGAGCCAAACAGTCGCCACGCCAACTCCTCCGTAATCACGACCCTGTCGTGCATGAGGTCATCTTCCTCTATATACTGGCCGTCCCTTAGGTACATGGGATGAAAGTAAAACCAGTCACCCCCCACTGTAGTCGCCGTGACACTAGTGGACGTGCGCTCACTCGCCACCGACACCGTCGTCGTGCCACTGAACGCATCCATCCACAACGAGCCCTTCTCCGGCTGTTCCAGTCCCGAGTCCGACAAACTACCCTCCATGCTATCACGCATACTGTTCACCTGTAGGAAGTCGCCCTCCGCACCAACGGGAAAAAATGCCGTCGCCTGCACGAAGTTCATCTCAGACTCGCCACGAAACTGCTCTGCCACCGTCTGCCCGACCAGTCCATTATCCAAGTTATAGAACACAGCGAGCAACACGAAGCCCGCTATGGCAAGCAACGCACTTATGCCCCATAACAGCGCTCGTGTCCTATTTCGCTTTATCCAACCTATAACAAACGTCATGTATTATCCGCCATCCTCACCTGTGTGCCCGGCTCTATGGGCGCTGTCGAATTCGTTATTACATAATCGTAGCCTACGAGCCCACCCTTCACAGCTGTGAAGTTGTCGTCCTTTGCAAGCTCTTCTACATCCACTCTTGTCGCTATATAGCGGTTACCCAAAGGACTACTCTTTGCGACTACCGTCAAAACGTATGAGCCGTTCGAGTCCTCCCTCAAGGCGCTATTCGGTACTATGGTGTCGTAGTTCTGGCTGCGCTCGCCTATAGCGACATCCACATTCATGCCTGCCTCCACGTCGCCCTCAACAGCGACTACAAGTAGCCTGTTCTGATTAACGCCACTCGAGCCTTCAGAGGTGTCGGGTCGTATGGCAGTCAGCGTACCGTAGAGCTCCGAGCCCCAATAGCCCGAGCTAACCTGTACCTCATCGCCCACCGTCACATTGCGTGACTGCTCCAAGGTTACGCGTACGGAAACCGTATAGCCCATGTCGGGCACTTCTATGACCGCCAAGGGCGTGTCCGTGCTCGTCTCACGACCTGCCGAAGCGTTAACCGCCGTCACTATGCCGTTTACCGGCGATATAACCTCACCGCCGCCCTCAGCACCGCCACGCAGCTCATTTACAGCCTCCTGCGCACGACCTATGGCACTTAGCTGCTGTTGTAGGTCTATGCCCTGTAGCTGATCCGAGTTGAGCGCCGACTCCAAGGTCTCCGTATATGTATCCACCGAGGTCTCCGCTAACTCTAAAGCCGTATTGTCCGCCACGACCTTATCATACGCCGCCTGCATCTCGTCCATTATCTCCTGCGCCTCGTCCACCGCACGCTTTAAGCTTGCGTTAGACGGCGAATAGCTCGCATCATAAGCATCCTCCGCTGACTGCACCGCCGCCTCAGCCGTGTCTATAGCCGCCTCCGCTGTGTCCACCTCATCGAAAGCCTCGGCTATAAGGTACTTACTGAACGTACCGTTTTTCGTCGGGTCGCTAAACTCTACATCTATAAACTCGGGGTCTGCCGCATTGTTCGTCACATTAGTTACGCTTATATTGTTCGTATTTATGTTGTCGGGTATGAGGTCTGCGTGCGTAGGCGTCGGATCGCCTACCGCAAGTGCGCCGTCCTGTGAATACTGCGATGCCAAGGACTGCATATACGCCGCATGTGAATAACTCGCCTCCGTTGTATAGTAGTGGCTCGCTATCTTCGAGAGCAGATAATACTCCTCGCCGTACTGGATCATAACAGCATCCAGCGCCGTACGTGCCGCATTAAGCTTATCATAGGCCGACGTAACAGCAGAATAATCACCGCCCGTGCCCGAACCCACGCCGCCGGCGTCCTCCAGTTCCTCCACAGCATCGGCGTGTTCCGCTGTCGCCAGGTCGAGCATCTGCTTCGCCTGATCTACAGCCAAGTCCGTAGCGTAGGCGAGACGCTCCACATCCGCTATAGCTTCCTCTAAGTCCTCACGTGCGTTCGTGACCGCTGTACTCTCACCGCCGCCGTCTATACCTGCCGATATAAGTGACTTCTGGTACGAGTAGTACAGGTTCTCAAGCTCCAACTCCGCAGCCTCAAGCTCCGCACTGTCACCCTCGGCTAAGATCATGACGACCTCACCCGCCGTTACCTCCTGCCCAACACGCACCAAGACCGTCTGCACCTTGCGCACGTCTTCCGCCATGAGATCATAGCTCTCCGCCGCCTCCAAGTTGCCGCTGCCCCTAATTAGCGTGCTTATGCTACCCGACTGCACATACTGTGCCGAGACCTCGGGCAAAGACCTGTTCATTATAGTGTTTGAAAAGAAGGTCAGCACTAACATGACACTCAAAAACACTATCGCCACGTTTTTAACCCAACCTCTGTTTTTTACCTTTTGTTCCGTCATTTTCTACGCCCTCTTTCCTAACCTTTTACCGAGCCTGAATTCGCTATGCCCTCTACCAAGTACTCCTCGCCATGTAAAAACAGTAACAGTGAGGGTACCATATATATAGTCGCCGCCGCAAACGCAAGGCCTATCTCGCCCGCATTTATTGTAGATAAGAACACCGACAGCGGTTGCTGCAATTCGTCCGCGAGCAAGACAAGCGGTTGCTCAACCATGTTCCAATAGTCGATAAACACCAATATGGCTATGGAATACAGTGCCGCTCGGCATTGCGGTAGACATATCTTCGTGAATATCTGCCACTCGCCCGCTCCGTCTATCTTCGCCGCCTCTATTAAAGAGGCCGGTATCCTACGCATGAACTTCGTCAAAAGGAACACGGAAAAGGGCGCAAACGCTCCGGGGAAGATTATCGCCCACCTCGTGTCCAATATGCCCAGCCAATCCGACACCAAGCGGTTCGGCACGAGCGTTACCTGATAGGGCATGAGCATGAGGATTACATAGAAGAAAAATATGCTGCCTCGTACCTTGCCGCGCCAACGTGTGAAGCCGTAGGCCGCCACCGCCGCTACACCCACCTGTAATATAACTATGGGTACTACCAATATAACAGAGTTCCAAAATTTTATAAGGTAATCCGGACTGCGTAAGAGCGTGTCCGCAAACTGCGTAAACACAACCTTGTCCGGAATAAATTTCAAGTTAACCGTCTCAGACATGTAGGTCGACGAGCCGCCCGTGGGCCCCGTAGAAAACACTACACCGTAGTTCGAGTTTATCTCCGACTGCGACATGAACGCATTCGATATCGTCAGCACGGTCGGTAACAGGAAGATGACCGAAAAAATAAGGCAAAACAAGAAAACAACACTTCGTGAAAATAGCCTTTTTTTCATCCCTCCACGTCCTTTCCGAACCAGTCCTCAACTTTGAACATTAAGGCTATGATAATAACCATCACTATAGCCATCATAACCGCAGCCGCCGACAGCTTCTGATAGTCGAGCGACAAAAATGTATTGTTCATAAAGTGCTGTAGCATATAGAGATCTTCATAGGGATACTGTCCCGTCAAGAGATATATCTCCCTAAAGACCTTAAATGAGTTTATAAGTGACAATATCGCCACAAACAAAACTGTGGGCGATAAGTAGCGTAGCTTTATATGGAAAAATTTGTACCACTCACTCGCACCCTCCACGTCCGCTACTTCTAAAAGCTCCTTAGGTATATTCGCCAAAGCGGACATGAATAATATCATATTGTAGCCGAGGTTCTTCCACAAAAACAGCGTAACTATAACGACATGCGAATACTCCGAACGTAGCCAACTTATAGCCTCCACACCGAAGATCGCAAGAAATTCATTTACCACGCCGTTAGTATCAAACAGCACCTGCCATATAAGCACTATGGATGCCACCGGCACCATCATAGGCGATAAAAAAAAGGTGCGGAACCTGCTCTTGCCCGGTATACGCACCTCTAACAGAAGTGCGAGCGCCAAGGACAAAACAAGCGCCAAAGGCACAGCGACCGCCGAAAACTTCGCAGTATTCGTCGCCGCTATCTGAAAGGAACTATTGCCTATCAGTTCCGTAAAGTTATCTAAAAATGCAAACTCGGGGTTTATCGGTGTCGTCACCAATGAGTAGTACACCACGACCCCGAAGGGTAAAATGAAAAACAGGAGCACGCCCATAAGACTGGGGCTCAAAAAGCACATGCTCTTAAAAAAATCACGACGCTTCTCTCGCCTGCGCTCCCTCTTAAATTCTGCGCTGAGCTCTTGCGACTCTCGCTCTAAAACTTTAGTGTCCGTCGTGTCCACCCCATTTCTTCTATCTTTCATGAGGGACGTATAAACGCCCCTCATGTCTGTTATTGTGTCTTATCTCTGCTCGTTTACGTACAGGCTCGCACGGCTCTGTACCATAGCCGCCACGTCCTCTGCCGTAGCTGTACCATCAAAGTATGCCGCCGTCTCCTCAAGCACGATGTTGTAAAGCATATCATCATATGTAGAGACATACTTCGTGTTCGCCGTCAGTCCCCACAGAATATCCGCCTGCTCCTGTGTCATGGCGTAAATGGGGATCTCTTCCTCCGTCTCGTAGTCGTAGGTGTAGCTTTTGGGTACCTCTACTTCCTCGCCTGTTGCGGGGTCGATTTCATATTCCGCTTCCATGGCTTCCTCTATAATGGTGTTATAGACGTTCATGTTTGTCGGGATACCGTCCCAGTAGTTATCGCTCTGGTACTCCTCGGTGAGTAGAGTGCGCATGAACTGCCAAGCTCCCTCTTTATTCTCGCTCGTCGAGCTCATTGCCAGGGAGTTGCCCATCATGAAAGAGTTGCCGTTAGTGCCGTCCGTTGTCGGGATACCGGGGTAAGCAAATGCCGCTACATCGGGCCCTATCATGTACTGCGTATCCTGCAAGTTATACAGCGTGGTGCTCATCATGAGCTGCTCGCCGCTCAGAAGCTTCTTGTAGGGCTCCTCATATCTATATCCGCCCATTTCATCGTATGCCGCTTCCCAATCGTACTCAAGGGGCAGATACTCCGTCATCTTAAGTAACTCTATGAAGTCAGGGCTGTCGAACGTGACCTCGCCCGTCTCCCAGTTAACGAACTTATTAAGGCTGGTATACGCTATAACAGAGAGCAGGTTGCTCTTAGTCATGTACTCATCCATGAGCGTTGCGCCCTCGGGTAGCATCTCAAACGCCGCTAAGGCATCCGCTACAGTCCAGCTTTCAATATCGCCCGTAACATCCTTCAAGGTTGCTATCGTATTTACGTAGTAGTAGGAAGATATCTGATACAGCTTTCCTTCCTGCTCGAGAGCCTCAAAGAAAGGCTGTACAAGTGCGTCTCTACCGCCTATTTCCGCATCCGCCTCTATGTAGGGCCACAGATCCTCAAACAGACCCTTCGCGCCATACTGATTCATCGGCAGTTCAGCCGCAAGCAGAATGTCGGGCACGTCACCCGATACGATCTCCGTCGTAAGCTTTGTAAGGCCTGCCATATAATCATCGTCCGTTGCGTACTGAGAGTAGTCCTCAACTATAATGCGGTACTCATCATTCGACTTATTGAAGTCGAGGATAAGTTCACGTACATTCCAGTCAAGCCACATGCACGCAAGCGTTATATCCTTGTACACAGGTAAGCTCGAAGTCAGAACCTGACTTACATTGATAAGCTCTACCTCTGTGTTCTCGCCGTTGTAATTCATGGATATAGCTAAAAATGTGCCGTCCGCCATGGCCATTACACCTTCGAGGTTGTTTGAATCCACATTGATGTTTAGCCAGTTAAACAGCGCCTCCGGCTCTTCTGAACCGAAATATGCACCCATCATCGTCTCGCCGTTTGCATAGAAGTAATCGTACTCGCTCTCGCCGGCAGGCAAAACGTCCCAAGCGTTAGTGGGCATCGGCGTCTCCTCGCCGTAGGCCTTCGCCGCCAAGTCAACTTCCCTCAGCACCTGTCCGCCAGCTGTCTCGGAGTACATGCTTACCCTCAAAGTACCGTCACCGAGCTGCAAAAGATCCTGCACATATACGCCATCTATGCCATCTATGTCAAAAAGATGTGCGCCCTGCGCATCAAACACATGTATTGCGTTCGTATTGCCGTTTAGCACATAGACATTGCCCTCAGCGTCCGTCTCCATGCCCTGTACATAGAAGTAGTCGCCCTTCATGAGTATGTCCGTTACATCCACCATGGCAATCTCCGCACCCGTAGCGTCAAACTTCCTCAAGTAGTACTTCTGCGTTTCCTCACCCATACCGTAACCGTAGTCGTAGTAAGATATCGTAGGTGCTACCGCTACAGATGTACTTGCAAAAGCAGCCACAGACGTGCCAACAGCTATGCCCATATTGTCATCCGTGCCATCGCCGGCTGTTGCGTCGTCGCCGACCTCAAGCGAATAGGTGTACATGTCCTCTATAGTCCAAAATCCGCCGCCCGGCGCAGCCACAAAGCCCGACACGCTCGAGTATCCATCGGTGCCCTCGGGGAAAGGCAACATAGCAAAGTTCGTCAAACGCTCCATTGTCTTTGTCTCTCTGTCCAAAGTCATCAGCGCCGTCACATAGTTCTCGTACTCATAGACCTCTGTGATCTCTTCACCTGTCATATAGTCTGTGTAGGTATACTCCTCTTCTACCATGCCATCTACAAGGGACGCCATTATGTATATAGTGCCGTCATCGCCCATCATGGCCCTCTCCACATACCTCAGTTCAGCATCGCCCACAGTGAGCTCCGTAAACTCCGCCACATAGGAATATTCGCCGTCAGACCCCGGCGCAGGCGTCTCCTCGCCCTCGGGGGCATCGTCCCCACCGCACGCCGCAAGCATGCCCAACATCATTACCACCACTATCAGCAGTGCTATTATTCTACTTCTTTTCATATTTTCCTCCCTTTATCTGTATCGATTGACTTAACACAGGTAGTATACCACTCGTATGCCTTCCTGTCAATCCACAAGTGGTTCCTAACCCTTTGACGATATGATTTTCAAATTGTTTCACAAAAGTTTTCTGTCTGTACACATATACATTAATTGTACTCAATTTAGCACCTAAAAGCAATAGGAAAAACCCTAATAGTGAATTATTGACAAGGATTTGCTGCAGTGATACTATTATATTTACATTATTATGATACTTTAGGAAATAATAGGATGGAAAAGGAGCTGATTTAATGCGATATTACGACAGCGACACCGATAAGTTATTGGAAAATTTAAACAGTGATGCTGAGGGCATAAGTACAGAAGAAGCGGCACGGCGTTTAGCGCAAAACGGAGCGAATAAGTTAGACGAGAAGAAGGGTGACTCCCTGCTTAAGCGCTTTTTAGGGCAGTTATCCGACCCTATGATAATAATCCTGCTCGTAGCGGCGGCGGTCAGCGGAGTGCTCGCCTACTACGAGGGCGAGAGCTTTGCGGACGTTATTATCATCCTTGCCGTCGTTGTTATAAACAGCGTTTTGGGCGTGTATCAGGAGAGCAAGGCGGAGGCGGCTATAGAGGCCTTGCAGAGCATGTCTGCGGCACAATCCAAGGTCTTGCGTGGCGGCGTTATGGCTATAGTACGCAGTGAGGACTTGGTCGTGGGCGACATTGTGCTCTTAGAGGCAGGCGATGCCGTGCCGGCGGACGGCAGAGTGCTTGAAGCGGCGAGCCTACAGATAGAGGAAGCGGCGCTAACAGGCGAGAGCGTACCCGTAACGAAGGACACGGCGACACTACCCTCGGAGGAAATAACTTTAGGTGATCGCAAGAACATGGTGTACATGGGCAGTACGGTCGTATACGGTAGGGGCAAGATCTTAGTCTGCGAGACGGGTATGGGCACACAGATGGGCAAGATAGCCCACGCCATATCGGAGGCATCCGAGGGGCAGACACCTCTGCAAAAGAAGCTGTCACAGCTCTCTAAGACGCTAACCTGGCTCGTTCTCGGCATATGTGCCGTCATATTCGCCGTACAGCTATTGCGTGACGGCGTGAGCACGGATATCGTCATACATTCGTTCATGGTATCCGTCAGCCTTGCCGTGGCTGCCATACCCGAAGGCTTGGCAGCGGTCGTCACCGTCGTCTTGTCCATAGGCGTGACGAATATGGCGAAGAAAAATGCGATAATACGTCGCCTCACGGCTGTGGAAACCTTGGGCTGTGCGCAGATAATCTGCTCGGACAAAACAGGTACGCTGACGCAGAACCGTATGACGGTCAAGGAGCATTACGGCTCAGAGGCAGAAATACTCGCCGAGGCTATGGCGCTCTGCACGGACGCAGATGCGGGCGAGGACGGTCGAGCGGTGGGTGAACCCACGGAATGTGCTCTTGTCGATTGGGCAAGTACCCTGTCCCTTAAAAAGCATGATTTGGAGGCAAAACTGCCCCGTGTGGCTGAAGCGCCCTTCGACTCCCTGCGTAAGATGATGACAACGGTGCATAAAAAGAGTGCGGGCACTGTGCAATATACTAAGGGTGCGCCCGACGAGGTGCTCGCACGCTGTGTGAGCTATCTTAAAGATGGCGTAGTACTGCCCTTAGACGATAAGACACGTAAGGAGATAGAGTCGGCAAATAAGGGCATGGCGGATAAAGCTTTGAGGGTCTTGGCGGCGGCAACGCGTGAGCACGACACTGTGCCCACAGATCTTGCGCCCGAGACTTTAGAGCGTGACATGTGCTTTATGGGTCTTGCGGGCATGATAGACCCCGTGCGCCCCGAGGCAAAAATTGCCATAGGCGAGTGCCGCAGTGCCGGCATACGCCCCATCATGATAACCGGTGACCATGTGGATACGGCGTCCGCCATAGCTCGTGAGCTCGGGATATTTGGTGAGGGCGACAGAGCCGTCACGGGCGCAGAGCTGAGTGCTATGAGCGAAGAGGAGTTTCTCAGTATATTCAAAGACGTGTCCGTGTATGCAAGGGTACAACCCGAACACAAGACGCTTATAGTTAAAGCTTGGCGTGGCGCCGGCTTCGTCACAGCTATGACAGGTGACGGTGTAAATGATGCGCCTTCCATAAAGACGGCTGATATAGGCGTGGGCATGGGTATTACCGGCACAGACGTTACGAAAAACGTTGCGGATATGGTGCTCGCCGACGATAACTTCGCCACTATAGTCGGAGCGGTCGAGGAAGGTCGGCGCATCTACGATAACATTAGAAAAGCTATACGTTTTCTGCTCGGCTCGAACATGAGCGAGGTCATGAGCATATTTATAGCCACACTTCTGGGCTTTACGATACTACAGCCTGTGCATTTATTGTGGATAAACCTCGTGACGGACACCTTCCCTGCACTCGCCTTGGGCATGGAGCGAGGTGAGGACGATATAATGAAGCGTGCGCCACGTGACGCAGCCGACAGTGTATTTGCCGGCGGCATGGTGGGTGACATTATCTATCAGGGCGCTATGGTAATGGTGCTTACTATGTCGGCGTATTTCTCGGGCCTTTATATGGAGACCGGCAGTTTTGCCATAGCTAACAGTCAGCTCGGCGTGACCATGGCGTTTTTGACCATGAATTTATCCGAGATATTCCACAGCTTCAACATGCGTTCCGAGCGTGGGAGCATCTTCCGTATGCACGGAATGAACAAGGCTCTCAATATAGGTGCTATCGCCAGCTTCCTCGCCACTTTGACTATAATAGAAGTGCCGTTTCTAGCGGCGGCGTTCGGGCTTGTGAATATAGAAGTCACGAACTACCTCATAGCCATAGGTTTAGCTATTTGCGTCATCCCTATAGTGGAAATTGTGAAGGCGATACAGCGCAGTGCGAAGAAATAGCGACATAAAACGGGCGGACTGCGGTCCGCCCGTTTATAAGTGTATATTGGGGGAGTCAAACACAGCTGTGTGCTTCGGGGTGTTCGGGTGTTTACAATCGCGTGTATGTGTGGTAAACTGTTATATTCGTATGTAAATAGTCATAGCGGAGGGAAGTTATGAGGAAAATAATAATGAGCAGCGTGTGTGCGCTGTCGATATTAGCCCTGACGGGCTGTGGTCTGGTCGAACAAAATGCGGTGGTGACACCGCCGCCATCGGACAGGCCTGTATACGCCTTTGATGAAGTGAGCTTTCCGTATATTTCGGGTAGTGCCGCCGTAGAGCCTTTGGCGGAGGCAGTTGTAGCCTCACTGCTGGGCACGAGTCGGGAGAACGCAGAGCCTTATATAAACTTCGGCGACACTTCAGCAAGTTGGACTTCGCTCATCGCAGGCGAGAGTGATATTGTGTTGGCTCCGTCACCGGACGCAGTTACGCTCGAAGCCTTGGGCTCGGACTTTATCATGACGGCTATAGCAACAGATGCGCTCGTGTTCTATGTGGACGCAGGTAACCCCGTGCAGTCTGTTACCTTGGAGCAGTTAGAGGACATATTCTCGGGCGAGATAGAGGATTGGAGCGAGCTCGGCGGCCGTTACACGGAGATTAACCCCTGCATAAAGCCGGAGGGCAGTGCATCACGCACTGTATTCGATCATCTCTTTGACATGGACACCACGGAGTACTCCGAGAACACTTTCGCCGGCGATTCCGGCTCTATAAGTTATGCGAGCTATGAATACGCCGTCGATATGGGCATGGCAAGCGGGAAAAGGATATTGGCAATATCCGACGTCTCACCCACACAGGATAGCATAGCCGACGGCACTTACCCTCTCGTATTCGAGTACGTGGCTGCAATATCGGCGAATTTAGACAGTGAGAGCCCCGAGGGCGAGGCTACCGCCCTACTATATGAGTGGTTGGGCAGTTCACGTGGTAAACTCTTTATCGAGGCGGAAGGCTATACAGCTACCACAACAACCACAGCCACTACGGCCACTACGGCCGGGGGCGAAGGAGCGTAACTATGTTTAGGAAAATTACTTTACTTTTAACGATAGTCTTAGCAATTGGACTGCTATCCGCTTGCAGTTTGGACGAGCAGTTCGAAACAGTGCAAGATCGCTATATAGAGCCTGCGATTTCAGGCACGAGCGGTGACTCCTCTGCCGTGGTAAACGACATGGAGGTCGACATTTACACAGACAGAAGTAAGCTCGATGAGTATGCGCCGACGGAGCTTTTGGGCTCACGTCAGAGCCTCGAGCCTATGCTGGAGATTTTGGTCGGCGACTACTCACGTCTTATGCCCTTTGTCGGGGCATATTACACGGACGAGAGTGGCAACATGGGCGTGAAGTACGGCTTGGTAACTATGGAGGGCGAGGTGGTCATAGATCCCCTGCTCAGCACAGTGCGTACCGCCGGCTACGAGACGGACGGTGAATGGGTATTCTACGAAGTGCTCATTTTAGGTGTGGAGGTCTCAGGCGAGATGCTCTATTGCCTTGTCGGCACAGCCGGAGATTGGGCAACGGGCTTCATATACACCGATGTATTCGTCAATGACATGGGCGTAATCGGCATAGTCGACGAGGCGTCGAACAGCGCACAATGCTATAACGGTGCCGGCGACTTAGTCTTTGACAGTTCACAATTTGCTGAGCTATTTAGACTAAAGGTCGGAAGTATCCGCAGCATAGAGGAGAGCTCGGGCGGCTACATGAAGATAATATACCCCGACGACAGAGAGGGTTATATAGACATCGAAGGCTCTGTCCTAAACAGCTACTCCACAGAGATGCCGAGCTATTTCCAAGAGGCACTGCCCTTTTATGACGGCATGGCTGCGGTCAAGTTAGGTGATGAGTGGAACTACATGGACGACACTGGCTACTACGCCATCTACGGCAGTTTCGAGGAAGCTACAAACTTCGTAGGCGGTCATGCCGCCGTTAAGTTCGACGGTGTATGGAAGATCATAGACCGTGAGGGCGAGCCCATAGCGGAACTGACGGACGCTGCCGATGTGGAGATGTTCGAGAGCTACGTGGCTGTACAGGACACAACAGGCACTGTGAAGTACTATTTCCTGCCCTCCATGGAGGAGATCAACATGTACGATCTATCGCTGACCTTCACAGACACCGGTTATTGGGTTAAGGGCGCAGAGGGCGTGCGTATGCGCACCTTCGGCGGTGAGGAGATGTATTTCTCCGGCGCAGTCAGCGTTGACGGCCGCTTGGGTGACTACTATCTTGTGACTTTATTAGACGGTAGTCAGGCAGTTATGGACAGGCACAGTCGTGTCGTGGTGCACGGTGATGGCTTGGAGCTTGTTTCAGACGATGTAACCGGCGAAGTTTATGTCATGACGACGGATGAGCTGGGCAAGAACAGTCTGTATGACGATCAGGGACTGTTGGTCGCTTCGGACTATGTTCGTACAGCCGATACAATCGAGGGTAAGAGCAGTGGCCCGACAGACGGCATGTTCATGTGTGCTGACGGCAGTTCAAGCGGTTGGAAAACCGGGCGCAACGAGTGGAGCTTTAGGCTACTGCTCGATTATGTAGATTAAATTTATCATGCAGGGGCGAACACATAGGTTCGCCCCTACGTTTATACGGAGGATGGATTTCTATGAGAGTTATGGCTATAGACTACGGTGACAGACGCACAGGGCTCGCTTTTTCCGACATGACCGCTACCATCTGCGGTGATGCATTCACAGTCGAGGAACACAAGGTCACAAAGCTAATCAAACGCATAAAAGACGAATGTGCCACACGTGAGGTGGGGAGCATAGTCATAGGACTACCTCGTAACATGGACGGCAGTGAGGGCGAGCGCGCCGAGAAATGCCGTGCCTTCGCTAAGCTCGTGGAAGACGAGTGCGCCTTGCCCGTACATCTGCGTGACGAACGCCTTAGCAGTGTACAGGCTCATGCCATACTGCGTCAGGTCGGCAAAAAGGAAATTAAACACAAAAAGAGCGTGGACGCTGTCGCGGCCTCGCTCATTCTGGAAAGTTATTTAAATTCAAAATGATGTATTATTGAAGGCCGTCTAATATGCCCTTCAAAGCTGTGAGCGAACTCGAATGCGAGCGCTCTACTCGTGCATTGCATCGCTTCGCCTCGCAGTTGGCACAGGCGACAAGCTTATGTGATACCGTATTTGTAAATAGAATAATCATGTCGGGACTGCCAAACTTGCTTCTGACATCGCCTTTCATCTTTGTAAATACTTTCGCCTTACATCCATACTGCTTGCAGGTGTCTATGTATCGTCTCTCCATACATTCGTTTCCGCCAACTATCACTATACTCATCAAATGCTCCTTTCAGCACAAGTCATATGTCGTCTTTTCTTTACTTTCGGTATTTTCCCACTAACCTATAGACTTAGTAGGAATTAGTTTTAACTAACACTACAAGAAATATACAGTATATCCCCCCGCTTGTCAACAGTTTTATTGAAATTTTTGCATTTTTTCTCATTTCATAGTCAATTAATCGAACATATAAGCGCAAAGTGCCCTCGTTCATGTGAACGAGGGCACTTGATTTTTCTCTTTTTTGCTATTATTCGGGTGTATAGCCAGTGCTCGTGTCTATAAGCACCGCCTGTGCATCAGCGTCCCAGACTACGCCGAAATCCAAGCTCTCGCCCAAGTCACGCAACTTAAAGAAGTTGTTGCCGCCTATATTGTAGGCTGTCAGCGATACCTGCTCTCCGTCTATATACACCACAGACGTCGTAGGCGTCGCCTCTTTCGTCACGCCCGTGCCCGTAGACATCTCGCCGCCCACTGCACTGTAGAGCGCTCTCGTCTCTATATCTATAGCATTCGCCGAAGCATTCCAGTCCACCGAAAATGTCTTTGCCGTCTCATGTAGACAATAGGCTATATCACGCAGCTTAAAGAAGTTGTTGCCGCCTATATTATAGGCCTCAAACTCCGTCTTTACGCCGTCTATATACACTGCCGAAGTCGTCGGTAAAGCCTCCGTGCCCACAGGCTCTTGCATACGTGCCGCCGCCTCTAATATATGCATTACCGAATCTGTCGTGTCGTTGTCGAACAGCACATTGTCAGCGTTCTCACGTATGTAGTTATCCGTGCTCTCGTACTCCAAGCCGTACTTGGAAAGCTCCGTCTCCATCGCCTGAAGCTCCGCCCATGTCTCACTATGTAGGTTGGCTATATCGAGGTACTCGCCCGTGCCGTCATAGCTCTGCTCCGAATAGTTGAAGAAACCGTCACCCACCCAAAGCTGTGCAAAGGGGTCGTCCGCATTGCCCGTCATGGGATAATTTGCCAAGTTCATGGGATCGGAGGTAAAGCTCACGTTCTTATAGGCTACAAGCTCACCGCCCTCAAGCGTCATCAAATGATGCCTCTGACTACCCACACTGCTCGAGTACGTGGCGCTCATGTCATCGACATAAACCTCATCGCCCACCTGTAAGAAAATCGTCCTATTGGGCATATAGTCGTAGTAACTAAACTCCTCTATTAGCACAGCATTCGAGCCGTCCCAGCGCCAAAGCTCGCTCTTGCCCGTGAGCATATCACTCATCATGTACTCAACCATGCCAATGTTGATGAAAAGCTCGGGCACACCGTCGCCGTCCAAGTCGATAAGCTCCACGCCCTCTATCATAGTCGAGCCGTCATCGCTCACATGGCGATCAAGAACACCCCACACGGTGTCCACATAGTTGCCTGCCATCTCCCTCGTGAGCCCATAGTCCGACGCACTCACAGGTACATACATGGTGCAGAGCACCGCCACGATCATAATGCTTGACAACAGTTTTTTCTTCATACAGTTCACTCCCTTTAAGATTTATCTAATCTCCGCCCTACTTTCTACCCAAAGGACGCTCCACCTTTATAGCGCCTACAGGACAGAACTCCTGACAGCAGAAACAGCTTATGCACTTTTTCTTCTTTATTATCGCCTTCTTATTCTTAATGATGATGGTGTCCACAGGACAGTGATCGGCGCATTTACCGCAGCCTATACACTTTTCCGGCTCCACTTTTGGTCTCGACGTAAACAAACGCTTCAAAACCGCACCCACTATAGGCACACTTCTCTTAAGGCCTACGTCCTCACGTATGGGCAGCTTCTCAAAATCAGGCTGAGCGAAACTATCGACATCACCTGCCACATTGAGGCTCTGCCAATCGTCGGCACATAGACCACGCTCCGCCGCAAGGCGCACCGTAGGTGCATTCTCCACGTCCAAGCCCATAAGATGCGCGCACACTAAGTCCATGTCGAAATTAGAATGCGCCGCCAAAACCGCACCCATATGTCTCGGTGTGCCGTTTGTCGGGCCGTTACCCTCCATACAGGTCACCGCATCCACCAAGGTCAGCTTCGTCTTTACATAAAGGTTTATATCTATGAGCATATTTGAAAAACCATCAACCGTCGGGTGTCTATAGTGAAATTCCGGCTTCGCCGTGCCCGGTATTACGCCGAACAGATTCTTCACCGCACAGGTTATGCCCGTCAAGCCATGTGTCTTGAGCTTAGCAAAGTTTATTACCGCATCTACCTTATCCAGGTAGGCAGTATAGGGAAAGCCCTGCACCGCTTTACCCTCGGGTATGCTCACGTCCATGGTGGAAAAGTCACGGTTTAGCGTCGCTCCGGCGTCCTCCACAGCCCTCATGCCACAGCCACTGTATATGCCCGACACCCACGCGCCCGTAAACGGGCCGCCCGGACTGTCACCCACCACGACCTCTGCACCACGCTCAACGAGCATAGCACACAGCTCACTCACCATAGTAGGGTGCGTCACTCCGCCCGTCTCCGGCTTCATACGTGACACCATATTCGCCTTTATGGCGATCTTCATGCCTTTCGTTACCCAGTCAAGGCCGCCCAAAGGCGCCAAAACCGCCTCCAAAGACGCCCTCACCGTCTCTCTCTCGTAGTCCGCACACGCCTGTATGGATACGTTTACACTCATAATTACCTCCGAAAATTTACCACCTTACCCGTAGGGGACGATGTTTTTTTGCGGTGCGTGCAATGTTTTTCGCACCCGTAGGGGACGATGCCCACATCGACCCCTGATCCTAAAAAAAGGAGTCTTGCGCCTGCGCAAGACTCCCACGCCTTATTATTCTACTTCGCCATGAGCTCCTTTATTGCCTCGCCCAATATCTTGACACCCTTCTCTATATCCTCGTCAGTGCTGTTTGAATAGTTTATACGCATGGTGCGTACGCCCCTCTGCTCCTCATAGAAAGGATCGCCGGGCATCACTAGTACACCCTTTGCCAAAGCCGCTGCCTGTACATCCACCGCCTTTATGCCTTCAGGCATAGTTGCCCATATGAACATGCCGCCAACAGGCTTAGTGAAGCTGACTTCGCTCGGGCAGTACTTTGCCATTGCTGCCATCATCTTCTCCGCCTTGTCCTTGTACAGATCCTTGATCTTCTCCATGTGTACATCAAGGTCGTTAGCACTCAAATACTCATGCATGACCATCTGTCCGAAGATATTCGTGTGCAGGTCAACCGTCATCTTGTAGTCAAGTAGCTTCTCACGCAGAGCATCGTCCGGGCAAGCTACCCAACCCATACGCATACCGGGTGATACAGTCTTTGAGAATGTACCGAGTATCATGCACTGCTCGCCCAAAAGTGTCGCAAGCGCTGTGCAGGGCTCGCCGGAGAAACGTAGCTCACCGTAGGGATTATCCTCTATTACATAGCAGTTATGCTTCTTCAGTATCTCTGCCGCACGTGTCCTTACTTCCTCTGAATATGTCAGACCTGTCGGGTTCTGGAAGTTCGGGATGAGGTACACCAGCTTAGGCTTCATCTCATTCATCATCTTCTCGAGCATGTCGCAATCTACGCCATCCTCGTTTAGCTGTACAGCCTTTATCTTCGGCTCATACAAATGATACAGCTGCAGAGCTGCAAGATATGTCGGATCTTCGACTATCATCTCATCGCCCTTATTTAAAAGAACTGCCGATATCATATCTATAGCCTGCTGTGAGCCATTTGTTATGACAATGTGCTCAGGCTTAATGTGTGTAACACCGAGCTTATTGTAGCGCTCAGCTATATAGGTGCGCAAAGGTAGATATCCGGGAGTAGAGCTGTACTGCATAGCTATGGGTCCGTTCTCTTTAAGAACCTTAACCGCCGCCGCAGACATACCCTCAATGGGGAAGGATATGGGGTTCGGCAGTCCGCCGCCGAAAGATATAAGGCCCGGCGTACCTATTGCCGCGAATATGGACTTTACAAATCCGCCTTGAAAATCATTCTGTGTCATACGATCTGAAAATTGTACATTCATGCTTAGTCATCCCCTATCTATATAATACTGTTAATCATACAACAACCTAAGCCTCTTTGCAAGACATTTCTAATCTTGCATAGTGCTCAGCTTAAAATGCGGTCACGCCCTTTGGCGTGACCGCATTAGTTTGTTGTCGCTTAGGAGAAGGTCGCTACCCAGACAGCCCTCGTTACAGGGTTATCAGGATCCGTCAGGTCTATCTCCTCTGTCAAGGTCATCCTGAACGTACCTGCAATATTCAAGGCAGCGTCACCTATCGTCTTATCAAAACTGATAGTTGTGCCAACAGGTACACCGTCAAAGTTAAACATTATCATCGTCAGTGCGCCGTCCGAGGTCGCCGAGTCAGCAACCATTATATCGCCCTGTGCCGTGGTTGACCAAAGCGGATCTGCGCCCGTCAACAATGCAGGTGTGAACGGTATCGGATTCGTTACCTGATTCTGCTCGAAGTAGTACAGACCCTCGGTGAAGTTCACCTGTACCGTACCCCAGTACTTAGAGTTGTAGCTATCCGCAATAACTGTATTCGGTGAGCCATCCTGTACCCTCGGCGCCTCGTCGTCTATAGGTGCCATATTGCGCAACTCATAGATGGGTGAGGGGTCGCCCGAAGGCTCCGTGCCCACGAACTTCTGACCGTACACAAAGATATCATAACGCACCGTATAGTCAAGCCCTGCGACACTAACCGCATTCATCACGCCCTTCAGTGTATCGTAAGAGCCACTCGAAATGAGCTGTGACGGGAACTCGGGTTCCAATATTGCCGCCACTGTCGGCCTCGAAGTAGGTCCATACACGCCGGCAGGATACAGTACATAGTACACCGTACAATCAGAGTCCCAAGTGCTGCTAACTCTAACAGACTTAGAGCCTGCCACATAGGACAAGGCCGTGCCCGACACAAGTAAGGGCTGCTCCACAGGTATGGTCGAGAACTCGCCCACATACACCTGTGAGGGGTTCGCCGCATTACCCTTTAAATAGTAGAATACTACATAGTCGCCCGCAGTAACGCCGGACGGATATGTTATGCCCGTCGGGAACGAACTCGGCGGTATGAGACCCTCTATAGTGTGCTCCACCGCTACAGGCGTATCGGGTATGTTGAAAAATCCTGAACTTATGCCTCTCGTCGGATCCGTGACCGCCGTCTGTATCTCCGTATGCGAGGGTAAATCCGAAGTGTCGGGATACAAGTACTTCGGCAAGGCCCAGTAGTAGAGCAAAGCTTCCTTATCCGTCTTTATCTCCATGACCGCTTGCCTGTCACCGCCTGTAAACTTTGTCGGCGGAATTTCCGCAGGCGGCACCTGATCCACCAAGCTTATGCGTAGTTCAAATGGCTCAGTCGGTGCCGTAACGCTCCACACGTCGCCACCGGCAACGTAGGCCGTTAGCTTAGGTCCGAAGCTCTCTCTCGGTAACGCCAAGTCGTCAAGCCTCGTCGTATTTCCTATGACCGCATACATCTCTAAGTTGACATCCGCCGTCAAGGGCGACGTGCCGCTTATATCCGTATTGCCCACCCTCGTAAGCTTTATCGCATAGTAAGTGGCGTTCAGCTCATTATAGCGTGTGAACGCTCCTATAAGCTCCGACAAACTCGTCGCATGGTCGGGCTGTATCGTATATTCCTTGCCCACCGTCACTTCCGTGAAGGTATCCGCACTCGTAAAGCTCCTGTAGAGCTCAAACTCTATGAGCTGATCCGACAATATCATTATGTCGAAATATATGTTAGCGCCCGTCTGCTGTGACTCCGGGTTAAAGTAGAACGCCACGTCATAGAGGTCAGCGTCAAAGTCACGCACCTCAGTGAAGTAGGTCAGAGGCGGCACTGTGGAAAACTCCAATATCGTACGTGTATCCATCTGGTTTCTCGAGGTGTCCTGTATGATATGCGTGGAGCTGTACGCAAGCTCGAAACGATAGTTATTATTGTTCTCCAGCTTGTCTATAAAGGAGGTCGGCGGAAACACCAGCTGTGTAGCTCCGTCCACATGCTCTACCGTCACAAGATCCCAGTCTATCGCTATCTCTTGTTCCGGCGCAGTATTCATATCTATGAGTCGCACATAATCGCCGAGGTCGTTCTTATCCGTATTCACGAACAGGATGAGCTCACCGTCAGAGCTTGTCTCACCCGTCGCAACTATCTCCGAAAACGTCACACGTATAGGCGACTCCACGCTGTACTGATCGTTTATTATCTGGTCACTGCCTAATTCCGCCGTCGGCTTCGTCCTGTCCAAGGTCTTGCCCACTATCATGACTATATCCGACAGGTTGCCTGCCGCATCCTCGACCATCATATAGACATCGTAAAGACGCTCTTTCTCCACGCCGCTAATGCTTATCTTATACAGCGTATCCTCTTTCGCCGCCGTGCCCTTACCAAAAAGCTCCGCTCCGGCTCCCGACTTCAACAGATCCTTAGAGTTAGCTCCGTACAGGTCAGGTGCTCCGCCCACCTCGGGTAGGAAGCTATTGCCCGTCTTCACCGCCGCCCAGTACACTGTGCCCGGCTCGTCCACCATATATTCTATGGGTATGGTCGACGCTGTCAATGTTCCCAATCTCGGATACAAATCGGGCGGATCAAACTTAGGCGGTGTAACGTCCTTCGTCACAAAACTTAGCTTTATGAGTGAACTCGACTCATTGCCCGCCGCATCCTTCAGAGCTAAGTAGAGCACGTACTCCGTAAACTCTTCCAGCCTCGTCACCGTGAAGGTCATCTCCTCATTCAGTTCCGCCGTACCCGTGCCCATAGCAACCGCACCGGGTACACTCTGCGCTAACACCTGCGACTTCACAGGCGCTGTCGCTATATCCGGCAGTACAGCCCAGTAAAAACGTGTGTCCTTTGTTGGCATCAAGGCTATGGTCGCCGTCGTCTTATCCGTCGCCACTACCTTCGGGTAACCGCTCGCAAGAGCCGGCACCACATTGTCCTCCGTCGTCACTGTAACCTTGCGGACATCCGACACCTCACCCCTAAAGTCAACAAACACCACAAAGGTCTCATACTCCACATTCGACGTCAGACCCGTTATATTCTCTATCGTCTCCGTCTCCGGCAATATTCCGAAACTGCCGTTTTTAAGCGAATCTTTAGGCTTGCTTGTCTCGCTTGTCAAATCATCAGCAGACGGCGAGCCCACACCGTCAAGATATGTAGCATAGTACACCTCGCCCGGCTTATTCGTCATCACATACAAGCCGAAGCTCGTCGGCTCTATATCGTCGGCATAGGGGTAGTTACCCACAAACGCCGGGTCGAGCGAGTCTGTCTCCGCATCCAATGAGCCCATCTGCTCGCCGTTTACCGTCGCTGTTATGCCCGGCCTTATATATATGTAGTCAGGCATCTGAGTTATGGTCACACCCGCCGCATTTATGAGCACACTGTCCACCGTGCCCGTGCCCGTTACAGCGGTAGACGCATCGAAGTATATGGAGTCCGCATGCGTATTCTTCTCCAAAAATATCTTAGCATTCGTCGCTACCTCGTCCACCCATATACCGTCCGCCGTGCCCTTATACAGGTTTGCCGCCGCTCCGACGCTCATTAAGTCTATCCTCTTAAAGTCACCGTAGAGATTGGCGAAGGTCGCAGCCTCCCAACCCTCTACTACGACATGTTCAAAGCCGTCTATCGTGCCCAAAAGCTCCTCCAAGTACGCCGAAGAACGCAAAACCACCTTCTCGACCCTTGTGCCTCTATCTGCCTTAAGCGTCAGGATCAAGTCCTTTGATATATCTACCGTCAACTCAGATATAGACGAGTCAAGCATAGTTATGCTGCTCTCACCGACGTGGCTCTCACCTGCGCCACTGATTATTACCTCGCCCAACACCTTGACATTACGCAAATTAATGAAACCTAGGCCAACACCCTCCGTAACAAACAGATCGCCCTCTATCGTCACATCCGTCAGCGTAACATTCGAGCTCCTTATCGTCACATTGCCGTCCACATTGCTCGGCACTTCGAAGGTATCCTCATCCACTATCTCGCCGGCTATCTCCGAGAGCATCTTCGCAGCCTCGCCACGTGTTATATTATTTGTCGCCTTAAATGTATTGTCGGGATAACCCGAAATAACACCCCTATCTACAGCGGCATTTATATAGTCACGCCCCCAGTTTGAAAAGTCCAGTGCATCCGCGAAAACATGCACTTCCTCCTCTAACATAGGGATCTTCAGCGCACGACAAAGCATAGCCACCGCTTCCTCCCTCGTCAGAGGGTCGTTCGGTCGCATGAGTTCATCACTGCCCTGTATGTAGCCCTGCTCCACACCTATGGAGATATCGTCAAAGTACCATGCGTTTCGCTCCACATCCGCAAAAGTGGCCACGCCCTTTTGCGTGAAGCCGAACGCACGGTTTATCATAGCGATAAACTCCGCACGTGTAATGTCACGCCCCGGATTTAAGTTGCCGTCCGGGTCACCTCGCAGCACGCCCTGCTCCATAAGCCTTTCTAAGTACGGATCAGCCCAGCTCGCTTGGGCACTCTGCACCGCCGTTAGGCTGAGTACACAGGCGAAAAGTATAATCATAATCGGTCTGAGGATTTTACGCTTCATTATTATACACTCCATTGCTCGTTCTTTAGATGATTATAGCACAAAAATCGACATAAGCGCAATTTTTTTCAAAGAAAAAAATTTACGCTTTTTGAAAAATTTGCCGCCTGATTTTCGGGAGGGCATAAAAGCCCTCCCCTACGATTTAATTTATAAATCCGTGTACGCCGCAAGCAAGGCCTTATAGGTCATATAACAGTCAAGCTTCGACACGATCTCAAACGGTGCGTGCATGGAAAGCACGGGTACGCCTGCATCTATAGTTGTAATATTGCGGTTCGCCATAAGCAGTGCCACGGTGCCGCCGCCACCCTGATCTACCTTGCCGAGCTCACACATCTGCCACAAAACGCCCTTGTCCTCAAACAACTTGCGTAAACGTGCCACGAACTCCGCATCCGTATCGTTAGTGCCCGACTTGCCCCTTGCGCCCGTGAACTTGCACAGGCCCACACCGTAATTTATCTTCGACGCATTGCGCTTTTCCGATACCTCGGGGTAATTCGGGTCAAACGCCGCCGTAACATCCGTCGATATGCAGACGCTCTTACTAAAGCACTCCGCCATATTAACGCCCTGCGCCCTGCACAGACCGTCCATTATATACTCAAACACCTCAGACTGCATGGAAGTTGTGCCGTTTGAGCCCGTCTCCTCCTTGTCCGCAAGGATGGTGACACAGGTACGCTCCGGCACACCCGCATCGAGCATAGCCCTCAATGCCGCATAGGCGCAAACCCTGTCGTCCTGACCGTAACCGCCTATCATACTGCGATCCAAGCCTATATCACGCACCTCAAAGGCAGGCACTGCCGTAAGCTCCGCCGAAACGAAGTCTTCTTCAACTATGCCGTAACTGTCATACAATATGCTCATGACCGCAAGCTTTACCCTGTCCTTGCCCTCATCCGCATAGGGTACACTGCCGATGAGAATATTGAGGCCCTCACCCGTAAACGCCTCGCTCAAGGGCTTTTTATTCTGATCCTTGCCTAAATGCGGCAACAGATCCGTTATGCAAAACTGCGGATCGTTCTTATCACGACCTATGCAGACCTCCACAACAGTACCGTCTTTTAACGCCACGACGCCCCTCAGCTCCAAGGGTATAGCCGCCCACTGATATTTCTTTATGCCACCGTAGTAATGCGTCTTAAAATACGCCAGCTCATCGCTCTCAAACAGCGGTAACTGCTTTAGATCTATCTTCGGCGAGTCTATGTGCGCAGCGCCTATAACCGTGCCCTCGGCGAGCGATTTCTTGCCTATGAGCATCAAAAACAGAGCCTTGCCCCTATTGTTATAGTAGAGCTTGTCGCCTGTCTTTATCTCACTGCCCACTACATATTCCCTGTAGCCCTCAGCCTCAGCTATCTTTATAGCCTCCGTCACACACTCACGCTCCGTACGTGCCACGTCAAGGTATTTCTTATAGCCCTCACAGTATTTATTGCTCTTTGTAAGTTCCTTCTTGTCCGCCAGCTCATAGCCGTTTTTCTGCGTGTAAAACAGTATATCCCTTACATCCTCTTTCTTCGTATCCTTAACCGCCATGCCACACCCTCCTAAAATTAATTAATAAGCCTATTAAAGTGCTCTGCGCACAGTGCTTCAAATTCTTCCTTACTACCGTTATTTTCGAGCACTTCCGTACAATGCTCCCTATAATAATCGTCGGATTTCTGCGCCTCTATCCTCGCTCGGGCGTAGACTTCGTCTATGCCCTCTCTCTGCATTATCCTCGCTATTCGTAATTCCTTATCCGCCACCACGCCGAAAGTCGCCACACAACGTGCATTTATACCGCTCTCTATGAGCGCCACCGCATCTATGACCGCCAAACGTCCGCCGTTCATAGCATGTGCCCGAAGTAGTTCATTCATACCCTCCGACACATATTTATGCGTAATCCTGTTCAAATCCAAGAGCGCCGCCGCATCGCCGAACACCACAGCACCTAACTTCTTGCGCTGTAGCACCTTGCCCTCATACACCGCACCGAAACGCTCCGTAAGCTCCTTGCGCATACCCTCGCTCTCCGCAGTCAGCCTATGATATAAGGCGTCCGCATCTATGCAAAGCGCACCGTGCCGCTCAAACATACGCAAGGCCGTCGTCTTACCCGTGCCCGAGCCGCCCGTTATGCCCACAAGACGCATATTGTCCGCAAGTGTATTCTCAAGTTCCAAGCAGCTCAACGCACCCTCACGCAAGACCTTATAAGGCGTCTCCGCCAAGCTTATGAGCGTAGACGCCACGCCACCGACACAGTCACCGCCGTCAAGCACCGCCTCTACATTGCCGTCAAAGTACCCTCGCACCTCCGACACCGTCACAGCGCTCTCCATACCCGAAGGATTCGCCGACGGCACCGCCAGAGCTCCGCCGTACTCACGCAGTAAGTCTAAAGTCAGCGCATGGTCGGGGCAACGCAGTCCCACAGTGTCACCGCCGGCTCGCACTATATCGGGCACGCAGTCACGAGCTTTTAAAACTATCGTAAGCGGCCCCGGCCAGTAACGCTCTGCAAGCTCATACGCCTGCGGCGGTATATCCTCACAGTAGTCCGCCATACGCTCCACGCCCGAGACCATTAGCGCCAAGGGCTTTTGCTCCGGCCTGCCCTTCACCTCGTACACCCTCGACACCGCCGCCGCATTCAAACCGTCAGCCGCCAAGCCGTACACCGTCTCTGTCGGCACGGCAACTAAGCCGCCCGAGCGCAGTACCGCCGCACAGCTCTTTGTATCCCTTGTGTACAGTGTCTTCATGATCTTAGCCCTCTGAAGATGCCTTCAAACGCTCCGCCTGATCCGCCGTTATAAGCGCATCTATCATCTCATCCAAATTTCCGTTTACGAACTGATCGAGTTTATATAAAGTTAAGCCTATTCTATGATCCGTAATACGGCCCTGCGGATAGTTATAGGTCCTGATACGCTCATTTCTGCTGCCTGTACCCACCTGACTGCGACGCTCCGCCGCCAAAGCCGCATTCTGACGCTCAAGCTCTGCCTCATACAGACGTGAAGCGAGTATCTTCATCGCACGCTCACGGTTCTTGTGCTGACTGCGCTCATCCTGACACTCAACCACCGTGCCCGTCGGCAAATGCGTTATGCGTATGGCACTCTCCGTCTTGTTGACGTGCTGACCGCCTGCGCCCGAGGCTCTGAACGTATCTATCTGTAAATCCGAGCTCACTATCTCAAAATCCACCTCGTCCATCTCGGGCAGTACCGCCACCGTGACTGTGCTCGTGTGTATCCTGCCGCCTGCCTCCGTGTCCGGCACACGCTGTACCCTATGCACTCCGCTCTCGAACTTGAGGCGTGAATACGCACCGTCACCCTCTATGATGAAGCTGATTTCCTTTATGCCGCCCAGCTCCGTCTCGTGTACGTTTGCGACCTCCGTCTTCCAACGCTTAGAGTCTGCGTACATGCTGTACATCCTATATAAACTACCGGCAAACAGCGCCGATTCCTCGCCGCCCACACTGCCGCGAATCTCCACTATAACGTTACGGTCATCGTTCGGGTCACGAGGTAGCAGCAGAAGCTTAATCTCCTCCTGCAAGCTCTCCGACTCCTCATTTATTGCGCTTATCTCCTCTTCCGCCGTCTCTTTAAGCTCGGGGTCTGAAAGTAGCTCCTTCGCCTCCACCAAGTCACTTTGCAGTTTCGTGTAGCGCCTGTAGGCTGTTACGACGGGCGTGAGCTCCTTTAGCTCACGTGCAAGTTCCCTATACACCGACGGCACGGAGTAATTTTCCTCCAAGGTCAGGCGATGTTCTATATCCGCGTAGCGTTCCTCTACGCCTTTTAGTTTGTCAAGCATGTTAATTTCCCACCTATATTTAAATTAAAGTCATATTATTTTACCACAAAATATGAAAAAATCAACAACTATGCAAAAAACCTCCGACGCAAAGCGTCGGAGGTTTCACAATACTTCTTCACTATTCACTATTCTCTTTTCACTTAACGTACAACCCCCCCGACACAAAGCGTCGGGGGGGTGCGTGTATCTCTACTTTTCCTTTATAAACTCATCTATGGAAGTTGCGGCAAGCTTACCTGCACCCATGGCAAGAATAACAGTGGCAGCGCCCGTTACAGCGTCACCGCCTGCGTACACGCCCATACGTGAGGTCATGCCCTTCTCATCTACCGGTATGCATCCACGCTTATCAGACTCAAGATTACGTGTAGTGCTGGGTATCATGGAGTTCGGCGCCGTGCCAAGAGCCATGATTACACAGTCAACATCAAGAGTGAACAGTGAGTCCGGCTTCACGACGGGCTTTCTGCGTCCGGACTCGTCCGGCTCACCCAGCTCCATCTCAACACAGGAAAGGCCGGCAACGTGACCGCTACCATCGGAAAGCACCTCAACAGGGTTCGTGAGCGTCTTGAATATAACGCCCTCCTCCTGAGCATGGTGAACCTCCTCACGACGTGCCGGAAGCTCCTCCATGGAACGACGATAGGTTACATAGACCTCTGCGCCCATACGCAAAGCGCAACGTGCAGCATCCATCGCAACGTTTCCGCCGCCGACAACCGCTATCTTCTTGCCCCTGAATATGGGTGTCTCGGCAGTGTCCTTATATGCCTTCATGAGGTTGATACGTGTGAGGTACTCATTCGCCGTATAAACGCCCATTAGATTCTCGCCCGGTATGTCCATAAACTTCGGAAGTCCTGCGCCCGAGCCTATAAACACAGCCTCAAAGCCCTCTTCCTCAAGCTCGTCAATTAAAACAGTCTTTCCTATGATAACATTGCGCTCTATCTTTACGCCCATCTTCTCGAGCATGCTGATCTCCTGCGCAACTATAGCCTTAGGCAGACGGAACTCGGGGATACCGTATACCAAAACGCCGCCCGGCACGTGCAGTGCTTCGAACATCGTTACGTCGTAACCCGCCTTTGCGAGATCTCCGGCACATGTAAGGCTCGCAGGGCCTGTGCCTATGATGGCGACCTTGCGGCCGTTCTTCTCAATCTCGGGTACGGCTATATCCGTCTTCTGTAGGTGATAGTCCGCCACGAAGCGCTCTATATTACCTATAGCGACAGGCTCGCTCTTTACGCCACGAATGCACAAGGCCTCGCACTGCGTCTCCTGAGGGCAGACACGTCCGCAAACTGCGGGGAGGCTACTCTGTGCGGACAGCACTTCGTAAGCACCGTCAAAATCGCCATCGGCAACCTTACATACAAAACCGGGAATGTCTATCTGTACAGGGCAACCCTTAACACAGGGCTTATGCTTGCAGTTTAAGCAACGCTCGGCTTCAGCCTTCGCCATCTCGGGCGTATAGCCCAAGGCGACTTCCGTATAATTCTTTCCACGCTCTATCGGATCCTGTGCCGGCATCTTGTGGCGCTCTATTGTCATGTTTGCCATTAGTCAGCTACCTCCATTTTCATAAGATTGCAGTGCTCATCGCGCTTATGCCTCTCGTGCTCGCCGTAGAACGCCTGACGTGCTATGATCTCATCGTAATCTATCGCATGACCGTCAAACTCAGGGCCGTCCACGCAGACGAACTTACGCTCGCCGTTGACCGTTATACGGCAACCGCCGCACATGCCCGTACCGTCGACCATGACAGGGCTCATGGCGCAAGTGGTAGCTATATTGTGCTCCTTCGTAAGTAAACTTACAAACTTCATCATTGGTGTGGGGCCTATAGCCACTACGTGGTCATAGTTGCCGCCCGCCTCTATGAGCTCCTTAAGTGCATGAGTTACAAGACCCTTCTCACCGTAAGAGCCATCGTCCGTCATGACCTTTAGGTTGTCGCTGACCTTCTCAAACTGCTCTATAAAATAAACGAAATCCTTGTTTCTAAAACCGAGTATGCTATCCACATGACATCCGGCTTCCTTAAGCTCACGTGCCACAGGATACGCTATGGAGGTGCCCATGCCGCCGCCGATAACAGCAACACGCTTCATGCCCTCAAGCTCAGATGCCTTGCCCAAAGGCCCGACAAAGTCGTTTAGACATTCGCCCTGCTGCTTTGCTCTAAGCTGCATAGTCGTGCCGCCTACTGCCGCAAAAACAATAGTTACCGTGCCTTTTTCCCTGTCGTAATCACACACCGACAAAGGCAGACGCTCACTGTCCTCCGAAACACGCATTATGACAAAATGACCGGGCATTACTTTCTTAGCCGCTCTGGGTGCATAGATGTCCATCCTCGTGATGGTGTCGGTCAGTTCCTCTCTATACACTACCTCATACAGTTTATACATAGGATACCGCTCTCCTTTCACGCCTGTTGGCATGTAAATTTACTCTTCCCGCATTAAAGTGATGGAAGCCCATCTCTTTACTCTACACAAAGATATACCTATTTTACAGCCATAAACAGTTTTTTTCAACACCCATTTCGTCCATTTGTATACTTTTAGTACTTTGCACAACACATTGTATTGTATACTTTGAAAACTTTGTCAGTCAATTAACAATGTTGTTCCCCTTTTTGTCTGATATGGCAATTACTATTAGATGCATTTAGTAGTTTCTTACAGCGTATGCCACACAGCGCGTGCCGGCAAGCACCTTCTGATTGCTGCCCGTCCCCTTACAGCTTATAAAAAACACATTGCCATTCGGTATCGTAGGTGAATACGCCGATTGCATTACGCCAAACTGCTCGCCGGAGACATATGTACTTGTCCCGCCGCCTATGGGTATGGTCAATTTTACTACTCCGTACTGTACGCCGCCGGACACGTTAGGCTTAAACTTGACCATATACGCTTGATTTGTGTTCGTTTCCGTATTCTTATATGCGGCGGAGCCGCTTTCGGCGTTTATTCCCACTTGCATGTCATTCGACATATCTGACTGCACTTGCAAAAATACCTCCAGATGATGGTAGTCGCCTCCGTTACGTAACTCGGGTAAGTCTATCATGAGCATATCAGACTCCGTCTCTTCGCTGTAGTCTAAAATCACCTGACGCAGATTCTTGTCACGTATGGCTTGGATCTCTTGATCAAGTATGAAGAAGTTGTCGTTAAATTCCGAGAGCAGAACCCTGTCCTCGAGTACCCATTCGTGCATCTTCAAGTTCGCTGTTTTGTTTGTTGACATAGTAGTTCCTCCTTATTTTTTCGGTGTCGCTCAAACAAGGGCTTCAGTCACGCTTTTTTTGCATTAAACTGTGCAAGTAGGTCAAAAAAAATTACCCACAGCGTGCATTTCGGCACACTATGGGTATAACTATCTCTATTTTCTCGCTATTTTTTTTACCATCTCAACCACAGCTGTCGCCAGCTCCTCTGAAAATTCCGTGTCCTCCGAGCTTGTCTCTATGAGTATCTCCGACTTCGTTGGCGAGGGCGATATGCGCAAACCGCAATGCTCTCGCTCCATTGATATGCCGTCTGAAAATTCTGCTCCGTAGTCCATGAGGTACTCACTTATTGCACGCATGAGCTTTGCACGATCATCACAGCCTATGCGGCGCAGACCCTTATTATCACCCGGTAATCTGCGCCTTTGCGTCCTCTGCTCGTCCGCTCCGACTATTTCCGGCTCGGGCTCCACATCGGGCAGATACAATCTGCCCTCCAAAGCATCCATACAGGTTTTGAAATACGCTTTCGGTGTACCGACATCACTCCAATATCCATCGGCTATGAACGCCGCTATTCGCTCCTCTTTTTCAAGTAGCAGAGGGAAAAGCTCGTGTGCGAAGTCGAAGCGCTCACCGACGGGCACATAGTCCATGGCACGAGGTGACATTATATATATCCCCGTATTGACGAGATTTGTCACCACACGCTCCCAGCTCGGCTTCTCTGTAAAGTAGCGCACATTACCGCCCGATTCTGTGAGTACCAGTCCGTATTGCAGGGGCTCTGCGCTCTCGTAAAGAGCCATGGTAACTGCCGGCTTCAGCTCCTTGTGTCGCTCTATGAGCGAGCCGATCTTCAGGTCACAGGCGGCGTCTCCGCTTATGACGATAAAGTCCGAGTCACCGTAGAAGTCCGCACAATTTTTGACACCGCCGGCTGTGCCTAAGGGCGTATCTTCTATGCGGTAGCTCATCTGCACACCGAAACGACTACCGTCACCGAAATGATCTATGACCGGCGCCGGCTCATATCCTAAGGCTGCACAGATCTCTGTGACGCCCGCTTCTCGGAGCAGTTCCACTATACGCTCCATCAGGGGTTTACCCAGCAGAGGAACCATGGGTTTGGGCAGTCCTCCGCTCACTTTTTTCAGGCGTTTGCCCTCTCCGCCTGCCATTATTACAGCTTTCATAGCAAGTAGTATACCCACATTTAAGTGAAAAATTAATAGTGCACAGTGAAAAATTATTGTGTCGCCATACCTCAATTCTTCACCATTCATTTAACTCTCGTCCCCTACGATTGCAATGCGTTTTTAATATTACCCCAGAGCTCAACGAGTTTAAACCTGTATTCCGTGCCGCCCTCGCTTTCTGCGAGTATTGCCATGTCCTCGTCATACAGCGTTTCAAGTGCCTGTGACACCTCATCCGAAGAGTCACAGACCGGGGGGAAAACAACACACCACCAGTTATCGCCCGAGCCTGTACCGAGTGTAATGCGCAGGGAATTATATTTGCCTGCCGGTAGGGAAAACTCACCGTAATCTCTTGTCGGGTAATGCTCCTCACTCAGTGTTACGCTGACAGAGCGCCCTTGCGCCGCCTCTCGTGCCGCCGCCTCTATTCCCTCTATGTTCGCCGCTATGACAGTCTCCGCCGCCGTCGCATCATCCGCACCCTCCACTTTCGGCGCTATATACGCAAGCACGCTGTCACGTACCTCATATTTTATCGCCTGCTCCACAGACTCATTTGAGTCGGCGAGCACATGTAGGCGTATGAGCTCCGTCGAGAGTCGTGTGCTCTCCGATTGCGCCCAAGTCGCAGAGAGAAAGCAGAGTGACAAAGCTATCATAAGAGCCTTTTCCCAAGTCCTTAATAAGTAACGTTTATCCATTTTTAATTCTCCTCACTTTTATAGTGAGATTATGTCCCAAACATGTAAAACCTAAACATAGGTTGGCGCACATAAAAACCTCCCGACGCTATGCGTCGGGAGGTTTTTATTATATTTATCTATTGCTCATCACTTATGAGGCCGTAGCCGCCGTTCACTCTCGTATACACCACTGAAAACGCATTGCCGTCATCCGCATTGCGGAATGCGAAGAACTTGTGCTCCAAGAGATTCATCTGCAATATAGCTTCCTCCACCGTCATAGGTGATATTGTAAAGCGCTTATTTCTAATTACCTCGAAAGTCTCTTCCTCTGCCTCTGCCTCCTCCTCAACGAGGTACTGCATAGCTCGCATATCCTTCTCCAAAGCGCCCGCTCTCAGTCGCTTTGACAAGCGTGTTTTATTCTTGCGAATCTGCCTCTCTATGCCCGCTACCGCAGAGTCTATCGAGGCGAATACATCGCCCGTAAGCTCATTTGCCCTATAGAACATGCCGTTGTTCTTAATCGTGATCTCAACGCGATATCGCCCGCGCTCTGCGCCTAAGCTTATGAAGGCCTCGCTCTCCTTGTCAAAGTAGCGGTCAATCTTCCCAACCTTCTTCTCCGCATACTCTCGTAGGTCTGCAGTAAGCTCTATTTTCTTTTCGGTAAACGTGTATTTCATCTCGTTCACTCCTTTCTACATGTCTATTGTAACAGAACTCTCCACAAAAGTGAAGTGTTTTTTGTCTATTATTTGAAAACATTACAAGTCGGTACCGCATCTAAGAACGCATCCAATTCCGCATCTTCGACCACTGCGCCGAACAAATACAGCTCCGTCAACCCTTCCATGCCGTGCAAGGGCTCTAAACTATCTATCTCCAGACTGTCAAGTGACAAGCTCTCCAAGGATCTCAAACTTGACAAGGCGCTCAAGTCCGTAACTGCAGTATGGCTGAGGTCTAAGCTCTTTAAACTGCCCATGCTCGACAATCCGCTTAGGCTGGACAGATTTGTATTATAATCCAAGTTCAGCTCTTGCATAGCGGTAAGACCGGACAAAGCACTCACGCTCTCAATATAGTTGCCCGACAAATCCAAGCTCTCCAAGGTAGTCAGTCCGGACAAGGCGCTGATATCACTTATTAAATTGCTGTTGAGGTCTAAGCTCACTATATCCGTAAAATTCGCCACCGTGCTTATATCCTCTATGCCGAGATCCGGCGCCGATACCTCTGTCTCATCAATCTCGAACTCTAAGATGCCCAGTACAACGCCGCTGGCCTTTAGCTCCGAATGTGTTATCGTGCAATTCGGCAGAGCTTCCTTCAAGGCGTCCATCGTCTTCTCAGACAGTTCCTCATTGTCCTCTAACATTAGTTCCGTCAAGCCGGTAAGCGCCGATAGACCCTCTATATCCTCGTCTGTCAGACCCGCTTCCTTGAGCCCTAAGCTCTTGAGGCTCGTCAAGCCGTACACGGTATTTATGCTCTGCAAGGGGTTCTTGCCCGTATAAAGTTTCTCCAAAGCCGTCATGCCCGACAAGGCACTTATATTCTCTATCTCATTTTCCTCTATATCAAGATACTCAAGCTTCGTCAGGCTGAGTAGCGGCGATATATCCGTTATCTTATTATTCCACAGTGATAGCCATGTTAGCTCCTGTAAGTCGAGTAGCGGTGACAGATCCTCTATCTCATTGCCTGTCAAATTCAAGGTCTCGAGCTTAGTACACTGCGAGAGCACGCTTATATCGCTTATGCCCTTCTCGGACAAATCCAAGCTTATGACATCAGACATGAAAGTCTCGCCGCCCAACGTAAGCTCAACAGCTGTCTCCGAAGGCTCATCCGCATACACATCGCAGTTAGGTAATGCCTGCTCCAAGGACGCCAGACTGTCCTCATCTATGGCCATGCCCTGTATATTGAGCGTCGTGAGACTCATGAGACCCTGCAGGGGTGTATAGTTTGTAACGGCGTTACCGTCTAAAAACAGCGTCCTCAGCCCCACAAGCGAGGATAGGGGGCTCACGTCCGTTATCTCGTTATCCGACAGCGTGAGCGAGGTGAGACTGCTAAGCCCCGAAAACGCCGCCACGGAATCTATAGAACAATCCTTGAGGCTGAGCGCCTTTAGGCTTGACAGTCCCGATATAGCCGCCAAATCGGCTGACGTGAGCTCCACGCCCTCTATTATAAGCGTCTCGTCATCCAAGGATACACTGACTCCGCCTATGGTAATATCGCCCGTCTCTGTACCACCGCCGCTGCCCGTGCCGACCTCTGCCTCACACAGCGCTCGCAGCTCCGCCACCCTTGACGCTGTAGTCGCATCCGTATCGGCGCCGAACTTTTCTTCCCAATAGTCAAGCTCTACCAAGGCTTCCGCATACTTGCCCTGCCCGACATATATCTGCGCTAAGAGCACTCGTGCCTCCGCTCCGTCGTCCTCCTCCAAGGCAGACAGCGCAAATTCCTCCGCCCCATCATAGTCGCCGGCTACATAAAGCTCAAGTGCCGACGAGTAATATTCCTCGTAGTTTCCGCCTGCATTTAGCATCATGACCACCGCAAATATAAGTATGAGCAGCGTCACACCGGCAAGCGCTATGTACATTATTGTTTTCTTATTCATTTCTGTTTCATCACCTTTTTATTGATATCGTGTCACCCGTAGGGGACGATGTGGGCATCGTCCCCTACAATTTATTTTGCCCAGTTTCCCTTTGTGAAAATTTCGTGCCTCTTGCCCTCTGCGTCCACGCCCACTATACTCAGATCCTCCGTGCCTATCATGAAATCCTCATGCACTATGGAATCATTCATACCAAAGGCATGACACTCTGCCAAACTCAGCTCATGTCCGCCCTTTATTGCGTCCCTATAGCCAGAGCCGAGCGCTAAATGGCAGGCGGCATTCTCATCAAAAAGCGTATTATAATACATGATACCCGAATTTCTTATAGGACTGTCATAGGGCACAAGCGCACATTCGCCGAGCATACGTGCCCCCTCGTCCATGTCCAGTAGCGCCTTTAACGCAGCCTCGTTCTTCTCCGCTCCGAAGTCCGTCACACGACCGCCCTCGAACTTTAACCAGAAGTTCTCTATGAGTGCGCCCCTATACGAAAACGGCATTGACGAATACACCATGCCCTCCGCCGTTGACTTATCCGGCGAGGTGAACACCTCCTCGCTCGGGATGTTCGGATTAAACTTGACACTCGTCTTTCTCGTGCGCTCACTGCCACCCACAAACATGCTCTGCTCCATGAGTCCCACACGTAAATCCGTGCCGTTTGCGGACTTATATTCTAAGGTGCGTATATTGAGTGAATTGAGGTAGTCGCAACGCTTTTTTAAGTCCTTATTGTGCTCCGCCCATTCCTTAACCGGATTTGCACCGTCAGCTCGTGAAGCCTTTAAGATGCTATCCCACATCTTTTCAACAGCCTTCTTTGTGCTGAGCTTCGGGAACACCTTCTTCGCCCATTTCTTGCCCGGTATAGCCGCTATGCACCATTGGTGCCTACCTTCCATCTCATCCCTGTATGGCTTTAATATCTTCTGACGTGCCTGTGTGCTCTCCGACCATTTCTTAATGTTTATATTCGACAGACCGTCAGGATCCTCAGACAATATGTGTATAATCGCAGGCAAAACCTCGACCCTGTGCTTTACCTTCTCAAGCTCCCAGTTTTTAACCTCGGATAAGACCTTGACACTCCTGTAATTTACATGCAGGGGCGTGAGCTCCTGACACTGCCACTCGACAGTGACCTCAGACGCACCCGCCTTATAACACTGCTTGACAAGTATCTCAACAAATTCCTGCGCCTCTACCTCCGCATTTATGATTACCGCTTGTCCCGTCTGTACATTTGCACCCACTTTTGCTATGAGCTTTGCGTACTTTTTCATACTATTTTTGTCCATTTTATATCATTCCCCTTAAGTTTGATTTATCGGAGGTTTTTTTGTTGCGTTTTTTTGTATGTGTAGTATAATATAAATCTTAGTATATCACAATAGAATGGAAAATAAATAAACAAAAAGCAAATATTTTGCATTAAAAGTTTAGTTGGGGGAGAGTTTAGGGTGTTAAATAGCGAAAAGTCAATGGAAAAAGCAGTTGCCTTATGTAAGGGTCGTGGTTTTGTATATTCAGGCTCGGAGATCTACGGTGGTCTCGCAAACTCTTGGGACTACGGTCCTTTGGGTGTAGAGCTTAAGAACAACATTAAGCGTGCGTGGTGGAAGAAATTCGTGCAGGAGAGTGCTTACAACGTAGGGCTAGACTCTGCTATTTTGATGAATCCACAAGTGTGGGTGGCTTCGGGGCACGTTGCGACCTTTAATGACCCTCTTATAGACTGCAAGTCCTGCCGTATGCGTCACCGTGCGGACAAGCTCATAGAGGAATATAATACCGAAAAGGGCGTTGCGGACGTTAATGTCGAGGCTATGGATGATGCCGCTATGCTGACATATATCAAGGAAAACAATGTGTCTTGCCCCGGTTGCGAGAAATCGGACTTTACCGAGATACGTAAATTTAACCTCATGTTCAAGACGCATCAGGGCGTTACGGAAAGTTCCGCTGCGGAGATTTACATGCGTCCCGAGACGGCGCAGGGCATCTTCGTTAACTTCCAGAACGTACAGCGTACGACACGTCGGAAACTACCTTTCGGCGTCTGTCAGGTGGGTAAGAGTTTCCGTAACGAGATAACGCCGGGTAACTTTATATTCCGTACACGTGAGTTTGAGCAGATGGAGCTTGAATTTTTCTGCAAGCCCGGCACGGAACTCGAGTGGTTCTCATACTGGAAGGACTTCTGCATGAACTGGTTACTGGGTCTCGGCATGAAGGCCGAGAACATTAAAATGCGTGACCACGAGAAAGAAGAGCTCTCTCATTATTCCAATGCGACGACGGACTTTGAGTTTTTGTTCCCCTTCGGTTGGGGTGAGCTATGGGGCATAGCTTCACGTACAGACTTCGATTTAAACGCACATCAGACGACATCGGGTAAGGATCTGACTTACTTCGATCAGGAGCTAAACGAGCACTATATACCCTATGTAATAGAGCCGTCCTTGGGCGCAGATCGTGTGGCACTTGCATTCTTGCTTGACGCCTATGATGAGGAAGTTGTAGACGCAGAAAAGAACGACTCGAGGGTTGTGCTTCGTCTTCATCCTGCACTCGCTCCGTATAAGTGCGCAGTGTTACCGCTCTCGAAGAAGCTGTCCGAGGGTGCAAATGAGGTATATATGCAGTTAAAGCGTGATTTCATGGCAGACTATGACGAGGCAGGTTCCATAGGCAAGCGATACAGGCGTCAGGACGAAATCGGCACACCGTTTTGCATTACTTTCGACTTTGAGAGTCTTGAGGACAAGTGCGTGACCGTGCGTCATCGTGACAGTATGGAGCAGGAGCGTGTCGCTATATCCGATTTAAATAACTATATAAGGGAACGTTGCGAATTTTAAAAGGTAGGTGTTTGACATGAGACCCGGATATTTAAAAACAGCGGTGGCTGTACCGCATATCAGAGTAGCTGACCCGAACTACAATGCAAGCGTTATAATAGAGAAGATGCAAGCGGCACAAAAAGAGGGTGCAGAGCTTCTTCTTTTCCCTGAGCTTTGCATAACGGGCAGTACCTGCGGTGACCTTTATAAGCAGAGCATCCTTTTAAAGGGCGCTATGAAGGCTCTTGAGCGCATAGTAAAAGAGAGTGAAAACAGCTCCATGCTCACATTTGTGGGTCTGCCTTTAGAGTCACGTGGTAAGGTCTACAGCGTGACGGCACTTGTACAGGAGGGCTCTGTGCTCGGACTTGTACCTCGTGTATACACTGAGGGCACTGTTTTTGCCGCACCTCCGGCAGATGCAATTACCGTCAACATTTTTGAAGACGATGTTGCCGTTATGGGCGCAGACATTCTTTTTGAGTGCGACAATATAGAAAATCTTCGTATAGGCGTATTGACGGGCATGAGCGACACTGTCGATACCGGCCTTGCGGCAAGCCTTACAGCAGGCGGTGCTACGGTGTTGGTAGAGACCTCTACTTTGCACATGACGGTCAGCTCAAAGCGTGATAAGGAAGTTTTACTAAAGGGCGACAGTGCAAGACTAAATTGCGGCATAGTGTATGCCGCTCCCGGCTACGGTGAGTCTACCACCGACCGTGTATATTCCGGTCTCTCGGCAGTTGCTGAATGCGGTGAACTTGTGTACAGCGCCGAGCAGGGCACAGGCCTTGCGCTTACCGAAATCGACCTCGACTATATAGCACACAAACGCAGAAATTCCGACTATGCCTTTGAGGGTGACAGGGATTTGCGTACAGTATACTTTAACTTAGTTGAGTCTGAGGCGGACATTAGCCGTGTGTACGGTAAATTGCCCTTTCTACCTTGTGACGAGCGTGACATAGACGATTACTGCGCTCGTGCACTTGAGATACAGGCCTTGGGTCTTGTTAAGCGTATGACTTATACGGGTCTGAAGCGTCCTGTAATCGGCGTTTCGGGCGGTCTTGACTCTGCGCTTGTCTTACTTGCTTGTGCTCGTGCCTTGGATATCATGGGCGAGCCGCGCTCTAATATAGTCGGCATTACAATGCCCTGCTTCGGCACAACGGATCGCACGAAAAATAATGCGATAATCATAGCCGAGGAGCTGGGTACCACCTTGCGTATCATACCCATAGGCGACACGGTCATGAAGCATTTTGAGAGTATAGGCCACGACTATGAGAATAAGAACATAGTGTTTGAAAATGCACAGGCACGTGAGCGCACCATGGTACTCTTGGACGTTGCCAATGCTGTCGGCGGCCTTGATGTGGGCACTAAGGATCTGTCCGAGCAGGCGGACGGTTGGTGCACGTTTAACGGCGACCAGATTTCGAACTACGATATAAACGCCGGTGTGACAAAATCTATGGTTCGTCTAATGGTGCGTCATTATGCCGAGCGTTGCGAGAATAAGAAGCTAGGCGAGGCACTTTTGGACATTTGCAATACACCTGTAACGCCGGAGCTTTTGCCTCTGCGTAATGGTGAGCTTGTGCAAAAGAGCGAGGATTCCGTCGGGCCTTACGATCTACAGGACTTTTATCTCTGGCATATGCTCATAAGGGGCGGCACTCCTGAGCGCCTGCTATACCTTGCTGAGCGCAGCTACGGCGATGAATACGACAAGGAGACCTTGAAGAAGTGGCTAAACAGCTACTGTGAGCGTCTATTTTCACAGCAGTTTAAGCGCTCTACAACGGCTGACGGCCCCGATGCCGTGGGCTTCACCTTCTCGCCGAGAGCGGGCTTTAAAATGCCCTCAGACGCTTGTTCCGAGCTTTGGTTATCCGATATATCCGCTCTGTAAGCACATTTCATTTTCGTATATACAATTTTGGGAGAGCTTTTATGCTCTCCCTTATAATTTTTTTATTCGTTTTGCACATAAATATGCAAAAAAACATCTTCTGTATCCTGTGGTTGTAGTATACTTTTTACTTGTGTATCTTTTGGCTGTTTTCACTGTTGAAAACCTTGAAAAAAGCTTTTACATATAGGTGAAAGTGTGGTATAATAAATAGGTTAGGGACATGCTTTATTTTTTAGCTCTTTCCCTGATAAAACGGAGGTAATTTTCATGAATTCAATGGCAGAAATTTGGGAAAAAATGGTAGAACACATGTGTACGCAGATGTCACCGACTTCTGTTAACACTTGGTTCTCGGAATGTGAGCCGCTCGAGTTTGAAAATGGCATACTCGTATTGAAATGCGGAACGGATTTTAAGAGAGATATTATTCTGGAACGCTACAAAAACTTGTTGACCGACGCTCTGTTTTATATCTTTTCCGTGGACATTGATGTTTCCCTCTTGACTGAGGAGGAATACGAGGACTATGAGCTGCGTAAGAAGAGCGAGACCTTCTTGCCGGAAGCGGATGGTTACACATTTGACAACTTCATAGTAGGGCCATCCAATCGCCTCGCACATGCCGCCTCTATAGGCGTTGCGGCAAGTCCGGGCAATAAGGCGAACAATCCTCTTTTCATTTACGGTAACTCCGGTCTGGGAAAGACACATTTGCTGTTGGCTATAGGTCAGGCTATATTTGAAAAAAGCCCATCTAAAAAAATTGAGTATATAAAGGGCGATGAATTTACAAATCAGCTTGTCGAATCCATGCAGGGCGGTTACTCTAAAGAATTTCGTCAGAAGTTCCGTAACGTCGATTTGTTCTTGGTCGATGACGTTCAGTTTATTGCCGGTAAGATACAGACTCAGGAGGAGTTTTTCCATACCTTCAACAACATTTACGAGGCCGGTAACCAGATAGTCATCACTTCTGATAGGCCGCCTTTGGAGATGGTTAAGTTAGACGACAGGTTGCGTTCACGTTTTGAAGGCGGTCTCATGGTCGATGTGCAGACGCCCGAAGTCGAGACTCGTATGGCGATTACAAGGACGAAGGCTGCACGTTTGGGTCTTTATCTGCCTGACGATGTCGTATCATACATAGCGGAGAATATAACAGCTAATGTGCGTCAAATAGAGGGTGTTATAAAGAGACTGACAGCATACAAAGATCTCTTAAACGATGAGGTAACCATAAGTTCCGTCAAGCGTGCCATAAAGGACGTTATAAGAGTCGGCACCTTTATACCGACGCCTGACCTTATCATACAGGAGTCTGCTATGTACTATTCTCTGTCCCCGGAGGACTTAAGGGGACAGCGTAGGAGTAAAAATACTGCTATGGCACGTCAAATCAGCATGTACCTCATGCGTAATTTGACGAATCTCTCTCTCAAGGATATAGGCGAGCAGTATGAGGACAGAAACCATTCGACAGTGCTCAGCTCCATAAAAAAGATAGAAGACCTGCTCAATAAGGATACGGAAATGCAGGGTATTATACGTGATATATCCTCTAATATTAACTCGAGATCATAGTAAAAATATGTCTTGGTTTTCCACATTTAGTGTTGAATGTTCAAAAAAACACTCGGTTTTTGCATTATCTTGATTTTGCCATCAACAGCCCTGTTGAAAACTATGCTGATTTCCAACAGGTGAGTGTTTATAAAAAACCCTTGATTTTACTGGTCATTTTGAGGTTTTGAACAGTTTGACGCTTCTACTACTACGACTACTAAAATAAAGATAGATATATAGATTGATTATAGAAAAACATATTTTAAAATTAAGGGGTGTAAGAAAATGAAATTTTCATGTGAAAAATTTGAACTTCAGAACCTTGTAATGACAGCCTCAAGGGCAGCGGCATCAAAAAGTCCCATAGTAGCTTTGGAGGGACTTCTTATAAGTGCGGCTAACTCATATGTGAGTGTAACGGGTTACGACATGAAGAAGGGCATATATACAAAGACCGCAGCTGAGGTAAAAGAGAGCGGCGCTGTTGTCATATCGGCAAAGCTACTGACAGAGATGATGCGCAAGATGCCCGATGGCATAATCTCTTTCGAGACAGACGAGCGTTCTAATGTCAAAATAAAATGCGGAAGCAGTAACTTCTCCATAGTCTATACACCTTCGGAGGATTATCCGGAGCTTCCGAGCGTCAGAGGCACTGAGAGCATAGAAATAAAAAGAAAGCTCTTAAAGACCATGATAGACGAAACGAGCTTTGCGCAGGCACAAAACGAGAGCAGACCTGTCTATACCGGCAGTTTGTTTGAGTTTGAAAACGGTGAACTGACACTTGTGGCGGTCGATGGCTATCGTCTTGCCTTGAGGCGTGAGATGGTGCCGGATTGCGGTGTTACCGATCAATTTATAGTGCCCGGCTCAGCTTTATCCGATGTCAGCCGTTTCTGTGCTGAGGACGAGGATAAAATCGTGTATATAGAAAAGGGCGATAAGCATGTGAGCTTCATCATAGATGAGGTGCAAGTTATAACACGTCGCCTTGAGGGCGAGTTTCTAAACTACAAAAAAGCATTGCCTCAAACATTTAGGTATACGGTAGAAGCGGAAAGAGCCGAGATGTTAAAGGTCGTAGATAGGGTATCTATCATGGTAGATGAGCGTATAAAGAGCCCCCTACGCCTGACGTTTTCAGACGGTAGCATAGGCTTTTTGTGCGTGACGCCGGCAGGCCGTGCGGAGGATACTTGTATGTGCGAGGGAACGGCAGAGGAAATAGAGATAGGCTTTAATGACAGATATTTAAGAGATGCTTTGAGGGTAGTGCCTGCCGAGAAAATAAAAATAGGCATAAATACAGGCTCATCACCCTGTCTCCTCATGCCGACTGACGGGAATAATAACTTCGCATATATGATACTACCCGTAAGATTGAGGGCGGGAGAGTAATGGAAAAGATAGGAATACATAGCGAATTTATAAAACTCGACTCATTTTTAAAATTCTCGGGCCTGTGTGAGACAGGCGGCGAGGCAAAGCTCTGTATAGAAGACGAACTTGTGATGGTAAACGGCGAGGTCTGCACCATGCGCGGTAAAAAATTACGAGTGGGTGACGTCGTTGAGTTCGACGGTAGAGCGGCGGAGCTGGTAAAAGAGTGAGAGTCGATAAAATAGCCTTGAGGGGCTTTAGAAACTATGAGTTTGAGACGGTTAGCTTTAACGAGGGCATAAATGTAATTTCGGGCGAAAATGCTCAGGGCAAGACAAATCTGCTCGAGGCTGTTTATCTGCTCTCGACGGGTAGGGGATTTCGCACGAGGCTTGACAGGGAGCTTGTCGGATTCGGATATGACTCGGCTGAAGTTTTGGCTGATATAGAGTCAGGCGGTAGGCAGAGCACCGTAAATATAAAGCTTGCGCCCGGCCGTAAGAAGCAAGTCAGCGTGAATATGGTTAAACGTGCGACAGGCGAACTATCCGAATACTTTTCTTGTGTGCTTTTTAATCCCGATGACTTAGGTTTAGTAAAAGAGGGTGCACAGGCACGTCGGCGCTTTTTGGATATGGCTATAGCACAGCTAAGACCCGGTTATGCCGCTCTTGTGGCGGAATATACTCGTGTTTGGGAGCACAAGAGCGCAATATTGCGTGAGAGTAAGGAAAAACCGTCACTTCTCTACACTTTGGACGACTTTTCTTTGAGTTTGTGTAAACTGAGTGCTAAAATTTTACGTTATAGAGCGGCGTATATAAAAAGGCTGAATACATCGGCGCAGTGGATACAGTCCGATTTTTCGGGCAAGACTGATAAGCTTGAATTAGAGTATAAGACGGTGTCAACGGTCAGTGAAGTTTATGCCTCGGAGCGTGAGATATTCGAGCAGATATGTAAGCATCAAGAGGAGCATAAGGCGGCGGAGATAGCTGCTATGCGCTGTCTGACCGGTGTGCATACAGACGATCTTTATATAAGCATTAACGAGCGGCCGGCACGAAGTTTCGCCTCACAGGGACAGACACGTACGGCGGCACTCTCCTTAAAGCTTGCAGAGCGTGAAATTTTTCTGCAAGAGCGTGGAGAATACCCTGTGTTACTGCTTGACGATGTGCTGTCGGAACTGGATGCTAAGCGTCAGGATTTCGTACTAAACCGCATAGGCGGTGGGCAGACTTTGATTAGCTGTTGTAACGGAAGTGAGATAGAGGATAAGACAGGCGGCAGAGTGTTTAGAGTAGATGCCGGCAGGGTGCGAGGATGAGAGGATATACGGACATAGGCGGTAGGGTACTTCGTACAGAGGACATTATTGCAGTATGTGACCTTGATAAGAGTACAATATCACATAGGACTAGGGAGTTTCTAAACAAGGCACAGAAAGACGGAGAAGTTGAGATTGTAGCCGAAGATATTCCGGTCAGCATGGTAATCTGCCGTGAGGGTGAGGATCAGAGAATATACTTATCACGGTTTACGCCGGAAACGCTGCGGAAACGCTAAAGGGCTTTATTTTGGAATGTAAAATATATCGTCCCCAACGACAGCTGAGAGACGAATAATTATTGGAGGACTAAAGATGTCAGATTTGGAAAACAAGATAATGGGCGACTATGACGCCTCGCAAATACAAGTGTTGGAGGGCTTGGAGGCAGTTAGAATGCGTCCGGGCATGTATATAGGCTCGACATCAAGTTCGGGACTGCACCATCTGGTGTATGAGATAGTGGATAACGCTATAGACGAAAGTCTTGCCGGCTACTGCTCTAATATAGAAGTGACCATAGAGGAAGGAAACTTCATAAAAGTCTCGGATAATGGGCGTGGTATACCTGTAGATATACAGGAGCAGACAGGAAAACCGGCTCTTGAGGTCGTTTATACCGTACTTCACGCCGGCGGTAAGTTCGGCGGCGGCGGTTATAAGGTCTCGGGCGGTCTGCACGGTGTCGGCGCATCTGTCGTTAATGCTCTGTCTGACTTTCTCGAAGTACAGGTCGAGCGTAATAACAGGACATATAAGATGGAATTTTCGAGGGGCGATATAGTCACGCCCATAACGGATATAGGTTCGGCGGATAAGACAGGTACTACTGTACGTTTTCACCCTGATCCCGAGATGTTCGATGAGACTGAGTACGACTACGACATTCTGCATAAGCGTATGAGGGAACAGGCGTTTTTGAATGCCGGTCTGCGCATAGTGACGGAGGATAAGAGAGCTGGTCGTGAGCGTCGTGACGAGATGTGCTATGAGGGCGGTATACGTGAGTTCGTCAAGTTTATTAACCGCAATAAGAACGCTCTGCATGAGGAAGTCATATATATGAACGGCAGTAGGGAGGACTCTATAGCGGAGGTAGCCCTACAGTATAACGACGGTTACAGTGAGATATTGGTATCATTTGCCAATAACATAAATACGCCTGAGGGCGGTATGCACGAGACAGGTTTAAAGGCGGCACTGACAAGGGTAATAAATTCATATGGTAAGAAGTCAGGCCTTTTAAAAGAGGGAGACAACGTATCGGGCGACGATTGTCGTGAAGGGTTGACGGCGGTTATCTCTGTGAAGCTGACGCATCCGCAATTTGAGGGTCAGACGAAGGCAAAGCTCGGTAACTCGGAGATACGTACCTTGGTCGATGGCGTAATTCAGAATAAATTAGAGCAGTATTTGGAAGAAAATCCCGCAATTGCACGCATAATACTCGATAAGGCTCAGACGGCAGCGAGAGCACGTGAGGCGGCACGTAAGGCAAGGGAGAATATAAGGCGCAAAAATGCTCTGGAGGGCAGCACTCTGCCCGGTAAACTGCGTGACTGTAATGAGCGTGACCCGTCCTTGACTGAGCTTTATATCGTCGAGGGCGACTCGGCGGGCGGCAGTGCGACGCAGGGTCGTGACAGTAGGTTCCAGGCTATTTTGCCCTTGTGGGGTAAGATGCTTAATGTGGAAAAGGCGAGGGCAGATAAGGTCTACGGCAATGATAAGCTAACACCTGTCATAACGGCTTTGGGTGCAGGTATGGGCGAGGATTTCGATATAAGCAAATTGCGTTACCATAAGATAGTTATCATGGCTGACGCAGACGTGGACGGCAGTCACATAAGAACGCTTATGCTCACGTTTTTCTTTAGGTTCATGCGTCCTTTGGTGGAGCAGGGCTATGTGTATTCGGCTATGCCGCCCCTTTATAAGCTGACGAGGGGTAAGCAGGTACGCTATGCGTTTTCGGATGCGGATAGGGATAGGGTTTCCTCAGAGATGCGTGGCGGTAACGAGAATATAAAGATAGATATTAGCCGTAATAAGGGTCTCGGTGAGATGGACTCGGATGAGTTGTGGAATACCACGATGAACCCCGAGACACGTACCTTAAAGCGTATAACACTGGACGATGCGGTGCGTGCCGATGAGGTGTTCACTATACTCATGGGCGAGAAGGTCGAGCCGAGGAAAGAGTTCATAGAGAAAAATGCGCAGTACGTCGTGAACCTCGACATTTAAAGTAACAGTGGCGAAGCCGCATTAAAAGTTTTACTCGATTTTTTTCAAAAAATCGTGGGGTCTTGGGGCAAGGCCCCAAGTCGCTTTCCGCAGACGGCGAAATCTCTCGGGACTTGGGGAGATACCCCAACAAAAAAACAAAAAGAGAATAATTGCGTAGCAATTGTAAAGCGTCCTCGTGTAACGAGGTCGCCCGCTGTCCGCAGACGGCGAAATCTCTCGGGTCTTGGGGTGATACCCCGACAAAACAAATAACAAAACAAAAAGTGTTTTCGGAGAAAACACTTCGGAACGGTCAAGGCCGCTCCCTACAATGGAGCAACGAAGGAGAGGACACAGAATATGGCGAAGGATTACAAACCGGAGGATATACGATATCCTGAACAGAAGATAATAAATACAGCACTTGTCGATGAGATGGAGACCTCGTATATAGACTATGCGATGAGCGTTATAGTCGGTCGTGCACTGCCTGATGTGCGTGATGGCTTGAAGCCCGTACATAGGCGCATACTCTATGCGATGTATGAGGATAAGCTCACGTCGGATAGACCTTTCAGGAAAGCGGCTACCTGTGTCGGTAACGTTTTGGGACGCTACCATCCGCACGGTGACAGCAGTGTGTACGATGCACTTGTACGTATGGCGCAGGACTTCTCTTTGCGTTATATGCTCGTGGACGGACACGGAAACTTCGGTTCAGTGGACGGTGACCCCCCTGCAGCATACAGGTACACGGAAGCGAGGATGTCGAAGATAGCGGACGAGCTTTTGCGTGACCTTGACAAGGAAGTGGTGGACACAGACCCGAACTTCGACGAAACTCGTACAGAGCCAAAGGTGCTACCGGCACGTTACCCTAACCTGCTTGTGAACGGTTCCTCGGGCATAGCTGTCGGCATGGCGACGAATATACCGCCGCATAATTTGACGGAGTGTATTAACGCTTGCCTTTGTGTTCTTGAAAATCCCGAAGCGGAATTGTCTGACCTCTTAGAGCATATAAAGGGTCCCGATTTCCCGACAAAGGGCATGATAATGGGCAGGGCCGGCATACGTGCCGCCTATGCTACGGGTAGAGGACGTGTTGTCATGCGTGCTCGTACGGAGCTTGAGGAGTACGGCAATGACAGGCTACGTATTATCGTGTACGAACTCCCTTATCAGGTCAATAAGCGTAACCTCATAGAGAATATGGCGACTTTGGTGAGGGAGAAGAAGCTTGAGGGCATATCGGGACTGCGTGATGAGTCGGACAGAAACGGTATGCGTATGGTCATAGAGCTAAAGCGTGACGCTAATCCTCAGGTGGTGCTCAATAGACTTTATTCGCAGACGCAGCTGCAGACGAGCTTTGCCATTAATATGCTGGCGCTTGTGAACAATCAAAGCCAGCCGAAGATACTGACACTGCGCAATATATTGGACGAGTATCTAAAGCATCAGGTAGAGGTCATAACACGTCGCACGGTCTACGACCGCAGGAAAGCGTCGGAGCGTGCACATCTCTTGCGTGGTCTCATGATAGCGCAGGACAATATAGACGAGGTTATCCGCATCATACGCTCGAGCTATAACGATGCACGTGAGCGCTTGATGGCACGTTTTGAATTAGACGAGTTGCAAGCACAGGCTATACTCGACATGCAGTTAAAGAGACTGCAAGGTCTTGACCGTGAGAAGCTCATGGCAGAGTATGAGGAGCTGATGGCGAAGATAGCGTACTATGACGAGCTACTCTCGGACGAAGTCAAGTTAAAGGGCGTGTTGCGTGATGAGCTGACGGAGATACGTGACAAGTACGGTGACGAGCGTCGCACGGAGATTTGCGATGTGGAGGACGAGATAGATATAGAAGACCTCATAGATGAGGAGCAGTGCGTGTATACCTTGACGCACGGCGGATATATAAAGCGTCTTGCGGCGAGTGAATATAGGGCGCAGGGACGTGGCGGTCGTGGCGTACGTGCTATGGCGACGAGGGACGAGGACTATGTGGAGACGGTGTTCACAGCTAGTACGCATGACAATATCCTCTTCTTCACGAATTTGGGACGAGCATATAGGCGCAAGGGCTACCTCATACCCGAGGCAGGCAGGCAAGCGAGGGGCACGAATGTGGTTAATGTGCTACCCTTGGAGCAGGGCGAGCGTATAAGTGCCATGCTACACCTTCGTGAGTTTGACCCTGAGCGTTATATATTCATGGTAACGAAAAACGGCACGGTAAAGCGTCTGTCGGAGGAAGCACTTAAGAATATCAGGTCAAACGGCATAAGGGCCTTGGGCTTAGACGAGGGCGATGAGCTAATATCCGTACGTGAGACGGACGGCGAGCAGAATATGCTTATCGTGACGCATAATGGCTATGCTATTTGCTTTGCGGAAACGGATGTACGTGCTATGGGACGTTTGGCGGTCGGTGTACGAGGCATACGTCTGCGTGAGGGCGACTATGTTGTGGCGGCGGCTTGCGCCGGCGAGGGTGAGGCACTACTGTCCGTGACGGAGAAGGGCTACGGCAAGCGCACCTTGATAGATGAGTATGTAAGAGGTTCGGACGGCACGCCGCAGAAGCGTGGCGGTATGGGTATACGAAACTATAATTGCACGGAGAAGACAGGCAAAATAGCGGACGCACGTATAGTGTCGGATACGGACGATATTTTGGTTGTGACGGATGACGGTACGATGATACGTATGGCGGCGAGCGGCATATCGATGCTGTCGAGGTCAACGCAGGGCGTGCGTATAATGAAGCCGTCTGAGGAGGCGAAGGTCATTTCCTTGGCACGTACGGATAAGGAAGAGGAAGCGTCGTCGGAGACGGAGACTGAGGCGGCGGACGCTGAGTAATGAAGAAACTGGAAATTTATACAGACGGAGCCTGCTCGGGCAATCCCGGCCCCGGCGGTTGGGGTGCTATACTGCGCTATAAGGGAGTAGAGCGTGAGGTTAGTGGCTCAGAGCGTATGACGACGAATAATCGCATGGAATTAATGGGCGTAATCGAAGCGTTACGCCTGTTAAAAGAGCCCTGCGAGGTAGATTTATACAGTGACTCGCAGTATATAGTAAAGGCGATAAACGAGCGGTGGCTGGAGGGCTGGAAGAAGCGAGGCTGGCGACGCAAGGAGGGCGAACTCAAGAATGTGGAGCTGTGGCAGGCGCTGGACGAGCAGTTAAAACAGCATAAGGTGCGTTTCATATGGGTCAAGGGTCATGAGGACAATGAGTATAATAATCGTTGCGACGCCTTGGCGGTAAGAGCGAGGGAGAGCATAGTGTAGGGGACGTTGGAGCCCCACGAGACAGGTCTCGCGGGGACCCCTATTGATTTAATCTGCTCGTCGGAAGTGAATTCCGACGGCATCAAGGTTTTGCTGACGCAAAACGCTTGTGACGCCGCACTTGCGGCGCTGGCGCCAAGGGCGCCGAATTAAAAGTTTTACTCGATTTTTTTCAAAAAATCGTGGGGTCTTGGGGCGACGCCCCAAGTCGCCGTCCGCAGACGGTGAAAAGCCTTTGCCTTAAAAGCGTATTTTTGAAAGTGAATTTTCGCACTACGTGCGAAAAGAGAAAACTTTTTACAAGAGAAAAAGTTTTCTGAACCCCTCGCAATGGGGTTCGGGGCGAAGCCCCGACTAAACAAATAAAAAAAGAACAATTGCGTAGCAATTGCAAAGCGACCTCGCCCAACGAGGACGCTCGCTTTTCGCAAAAAGCGAAACTCCCTCAAGGGGTTCGGGGCAAAGCTCCGACTAAACAAATAGAAAATAAAAAACCATTTTTCCACAGGAAAATGGTTCGGGGGGCATGGAAGCCCTCCCCTACAGGATCAGAAAAAAGATGGGGTGAAGACATAGGTTCGCCCATACAGATGAAACCGAGGTGCTTATGAAAACTGACTATATCTTAGCCGGACGTGTGGCGAACACGCACGGAGTACGTGGTGAACTGCGTCTGGAAAATTATACAGACTCACCTGAATTTTTAAAACAATTTAAGACGCTGTATATAGACGGCACTGCGTATAAAATGCAGTCGGCGAAGGCGCATAAGGCTATGCTTATCGTGAAGCTTGAGGGCGTGGAGGACATTAATGCAGCCATGCGCTTTAAGGGTAGGCGTGTGGAGGTAGCGAGAGCGGAGGCGAAGTTGCCGAAGGGCGCATTTTTTTTGTGCGATATAATGGGCGCAAAAGTAGTGGAGGAAGATGGCACGGAGCTTGGAGTGCTCTCTGATATAATAGAGACACCGAGTTCTAACGTGTATGTGGTTAAAGGCGAGCGTGAGATTCTCATTCCTGCCGTGCCCGAGTTTATAAAGAGCACAGACGCAGAGGGCGGCGTGATTACCGTACGACTGATAGAGGGCATGTAATGAGCTATAGGGTGGATATAATGACACTGTTTCCCGAGAGTATGGAGGCGGTGCTGGGTGAGAGCATAATAGGACGTGCGGCGAAAAAGGGTATACTGGAAATTAACGCCGTTCAGATCCGTGACTATACGACAAATAGGCAAAAGCAGGTGGACGACTACCCCTACGGTGGCGGTTGGGGACTTGTCATGTCCGCACAGCCCCTAAAGGCGTGTCTTGATACAATCATGCAGAGCGCTGAGGGTAAAAAGAGTAGGGTCATATACCTCACACCTCAGGGCAAGCCCTTTACTCAGGCTGAGGCGAGGCGCTTAAGAGATGAGTATGATCATTTAGTGCTGGTCTGCGGTCACTATGAGGGCGTGGATGAGCGTTTTATAGAGCAGTGCGTGGACGAGGAAATTAGCTTGGGCGACTTCGTGTTGACGGGCGGCGAGATAGCGGCTATGGCGGTGACGGATTCTGTGTGTCGCATGGTACCCGGTGTGCTCTCCGATGAAGAGTGCTATACGGGTGAGAGCCACTGGTCGGGTCTTTTGGAGTATCCGCAGTATACGAGACCGGAAGTGTGGGAGGGCGAGAGCGTACCGCCTGTTTTGTTGACGGGCGACCATGCGAAGATAGTGCGTTGGCGCAGAGAGCGTGCCTTGGAGCGTACGTTTGAGCGGAGAGCGGACATGTATGCACGGTTTAAGGCACAAGATGCCGTAGACGAGGCTATAATGGCACGCTTGGAGAATAAGACGGAAATAAAAAGGGTGTTCGAAGGGCGTCGAGCGGAGGAACGTGACGTGGCGAGCCTCGTTATAATAGGCGAGCAGGCGAAGGCGTATTTAAAATCACAGGGCGTGGATCAGTGGCAGGGCGAGTACCCGAACGCCGATACGTATAGGGACGATATCTCTAAGGGACAGGCGTATGTTCTAACTGAAAACGGGGAAGCCGTGGCGTATGTGGCACTCATAAGGGGCGACGATCCTTGTTATGCGACTATAGACGGTGCCTGGCTGACGGAGGATGCTCCGTATACGACCATACATAGGAGCATGGTGGCAGAGTCGGCGAGAGGTAGCGGAGCGTCAGTGGAGCTTTTCGGGTTTTGTGAGGACTTGTCCTACGGCATGGGTGTTGGCTCAATACGAGTGGACACGCATGAGAAGAACGCACCGATGAACGGACTGCTCATAAAAAACGGCTATACTTATTGCGGTATGATAGAGGTAAATGCGGCGGAGGGTCACGATAGGGCACGCAGGGCGTATGAAAAGAAGATATAGAGGAAAAAGATATGATAATAGGCATAGATATAGGTAGCACGACGACGAAGATAGTGGGGATGTCGCAGGGCGAGATACAGTTTATGCGTTATTTACCATTTGCGGATAAGTCGGCGAGCGAGCTGCTTAGGGAGTATACAGATAAGGCGAGCATGATAGTGACTACGGGATTGCGTGGTGCTGATTGTGATGCGCATATCTTGGGCATAGAGACGATACATGTGAGTGAGATAGATGCCATAGGTAGCGGAGCGAGGTACTTAAGCGGTGAAGCGGAAGCGGTTATAGCGAATGTGGGTACGGGCACGAGTTTTTTTGAGCTGAGGCAGAATGAGTGCAAACATATAATAGGTACGGGTATAGGCGGTGGCACTCTAAAGGGTATGGGTGCGGCTATGTTTGGAGATGGCTCGGCCAAGTCTATAGTGGGTCTATCGGAGCAGGGTGTACTCTCTAATGTGGACTTGACCATAGGCGACCTGTATAAGGGCGACGATGTGCTTATGCCATTTTTAACGGCGTCGAATTTCCAGAAATGTGAGTATGATACGGACGCTGCGGACAAGGCTTTGGGCATAATAAATATGATGGTGCAAGTGGTGGGCACGATGGCGGTACTTTGCGCACGCCTGACAGGACTTGATACAGTGGTTATAACAGGTGGCGGCACGAAACTACGCTATGCGCATGAACACTATAAGTTTTTTGAAAAGGTGTATGGCTTGAAGTTCAAACTTGCGGAAAATGGCGAATTTGCGACGGCTATAGGCGCTGTAAGGGAGGGCGAAAAACGTGGATGTGTGTGATAGGCGAGAACTGCGCGCTTTGCTCGATAGGCATGGCTTCGGATTCTCACGCAGTAAGGGTCAGAATTTTCTTATAGAGCGATGGGTGCCGCAGGAGATAGCGCAGAGTGCAGACTTGGACGAGACTTGCGGAGTGTTGGAGATAGGCCCCGGCGTGGGCAGTTTAACTTTGGAGCTTGCGAGAGATGCGGCTAAGGTACTGTGCATAGAGCTTGACAAGACGCTAAAGCCGATATTGGCGGAGACCTTGGCGGATAGGGATAATGTGGCGGTCGTGTACGGTGACGCACTTAAGCTCAATATACCCGAGCTGGTGCGTACGAATTTAATGGGCTTAAAGCCTGTGGTGTGTGCGAATTTACCGTATAATGTGACGACACCTATGGTGACGACGCTGTTGGAGTCGGGCGTGTTTGAGAGTCTGACACTCATGGTACAAAAAGAGGTGGCGGAGCGTTTTTGCGCAGAGCCGGGCAAGGGCGATTACGGAGCATTCACCCTTTATTTAAACTGGCATTGTGAGGCGGAGAAGCTCTTTGATGTGCCGCCCGAGTGCTTTATGCCGGCGCCGAAGGTGACGTCTGCGGTCGTGCGTTTAGTGCCGAGAAAGACGCCGCCCTGTGCGGTTAAGGACGAGCGCTTCATGTTCCGAGTCATACGAGCCTCATTTAATCAGCGACGTAAGACTATGCTAAACGGCTTGACAAACGGCTTGTCGGACTATAGCAAGGAGCAGATAGAAAAAGCGATAATAACCTGCGGCTTTGATGTGCGTGTACGAGGTGAGAGCCTCAGCATATGTGACTTTGCAAGGCTGGCGGACGAATTAAAATATCCGAGTGCATAGAAAATGCACTCGGATATTTTAGTTAAGTGTGTTCGCTTTTAATGTGACTGCTCTGCAATTTAGTCAATAGAACAGCTGCCGTTTATCACGGCGTCTGCGTGGTAGGTCACGCTCTAGATCGACTAAGATAATATCGTTGCCCAGCCTTGAGATGCTGTCCCAAGGAAGGACGTAGTCCTCCTCACGCCCCAAGAGGCCGCCCATGCGTCCTGCGCCGGGGACAATGAGTGAGAGGATACGTCCGTCTTTTTCGTCTATTTCAGCGTCACAGACATAGCCGAGTCGCCGGCCGGTATGCAGATCTATGACCTCTTTATAACGCATTTCGGAAAATAAACTCATAACTCTACCCCCTTATCTTAATACTATGAGGGTATACACATGCGCTATGATACAAATATGCTCTTTTTAATCTGAGCTATGGCGTTTTTTTCAAGGCGTGAGACCTGTGCCTGAGAGATGCTTATCTCTGATGCGACCTCCATCTGTGTTTTACCGTCGTAAAAGCGCAGAGCAAGGATAAGCTTCTCACGGTCACCGAGCTTTTCGATGGCGTCTGTGAGCGCCATTTGTTCCAGCCAATGTTCGTCCGTGTTTTTATCGTCACCGATTTGATCCATGATACAGATACTCTCGCCACCGTCGTTGTATAGAGGCTCGGAGAGCGAAACAGGATCGCTGATAGCGTCGAGGGAGAAAACGACTTCCTGACGCTTGATGCCGAGCTCCTTGGCAATTTCATCTATAGTGGGCTCACGACCACGCTCGGCAGTAATACTCTCCTTGACTTTGAGCACCCTATAGGCGGTGTCACGCATGGAGCGAGAGACACGTACAGAGCTATTATCACGCAAGTAACGCCGAATTTCACCGGCTATCATGGGCACACCGTAAGTGCTAAAGCGCACGTTCTGCGAAGTGTCGAAGTTGTCGATAGCCTTAATCAGCCCGACACAACCGACTTGAAATAAGTCATCTACGTTCTCGCCACGTCCTGTAAATTTCTGGATAACCGATAAGACTAAGCGCAGGTTGCCGGCTATCAGTTCCTCACGTGCGACGGTGTCGCCGTCCTTGGTACGAGTGAGCAGAGCTTGAGTTTGAGTGTTAGTCAGAACCTTGAGTTTCGCTGTGTTCACGCCACAGATTTCGACTTTGCCATACAAAAGAACCCCCCCTATCCGTGGACATAGTCTGTCCAGAGGAGGAAATTTTATACGCCCATGTGACAAAGCACATGGGCGTGTATATCATAGGGCAATGGTTCTGATTTTACTGCTTGAAAAAACGCAGATATGCGTATGGGGCGACAGTCGGTCGCACCATACGCATAGTTTATTCACCCAGAAAGCGTGATAGAAACTCCCTTGTCTCCGTACGCTTAGGCTCGGAGAACAGAGATTTCGGCTCACCCTGTTCCCAAATAACGCCGTCCTTCATGAATACGACATGCTGTGATACATCACGAGCAAATGCCATTTCATGCGTTACGACGAGCATGGTCATGCCCTCGGCGGCAAGGTCACGCATGACAGCGAGCACTTCGCCGACAGTCTCGGGGTCGAGTGCTGAGGTCGGCTCGTCAAATAGCAGAAGCTCAGGCTCCATAGCGAGAGCACGAGCGATGGCGACACGCTGCTTCTGACCGCCGGATATCTGCCTCGGCTTAGCGTTGATGTACTGCGCCATACCGACTTTTTTGAGGTAATAGCGAGCTTTTTCTTCCGCTTCGTCCTTAGTACGCTTAAGCACCTTTGTCTGCCCAACTATGCAGTTTTGCAGGACATTTAAGTTATTGAACAGGTTAAAAGTCTGGAACACCATGCCGACCTTCGCCCTATACGCCGCCGCATTTGTCTTAGCTGCGGCTATGTCCTTGCCATGGAACATAATCTCACCGCTCGTCGGCTGCTCCAAGAGGTTAATACAGCGCAAAAGCGTCGATTTACCGCTACCGGATGCACCGATAACTGAGGTGACGTCTCCGACATTGACGGTGAAATCTATGTCTTTTAGTACCTCGTTTTTACCGAAGGACTTCGACAGGTGACTTATTTTAAGTATATTATCGCCCATAATCAGCGCCCCTCCCTGTCGGATTTTTTCTCTACATAGCTGTACATGCCCGTTGTGTGTGCCAGAGTGTCCGTAGTGGCGAGGTCAAAGCTCGACGGACCTTCCATGCGACGCTCCACGTAGCGCAACAGTCGTGAGCTTGTAAAGGTCGTCACAAAGTAGAGTACCATGACTATACAAGCAGAGCCGAAGTATTCGTACATGGCGCCGGCAGCACCCCTATGTGCGTAAAACAGTTCAACAACGCCGATGATGGAAAGTACGCAGGAGTCCTTGACATTGATGATAAAGTTGTTGCCCACCTGTGGCATGATGTTGCGTACGGCTTGCGGTAAAATGACATAGCGCATACTCTGGAAATGGGTCATTCCTATGGCCTTAGCGCCCTCCGTTTGACCGGGGTCTATGGACAATATACCGCCACGCACAGTTTCCGCCATGTAAGCGCCCGTATTAATGGACACAATTAGCAGTGCCGAGGGCATCATATCCCAAAACACGCCAAAGACGAGCGGCAGGCCGTAGAATATGAATACCGCCTGTATCATCATGGGTGTGCCACGGAAAATCTCGACATAGCTCACAAGTAGAAATTTAACTATGCGCATAAAGATACGCTTTAGGATGTGATCGTTGCTGTTAGAGGGCGTCGCTTGCACTACGCCGACGGCAAGACCGATAATACAGCCTGCGAGTGTACCGATAACTGCTATGATAATGGTGTTCCATAGACCGTTTAGGTAGCTCGGGCCGTATTCGGATATTAAGCTGAGTATACGGTGCCCGAATGACTGCTCCCCGAAGGAAACGTCACCGATTATACCGTCTATCCACGCTTGTATGTTAGTCCACATAAAGATCCTCCGCATATTATTGAAACGGGCGACCAATGGTCGCCCGTACATTTAATTTTACTGGCTCAAGGGCTGTACGGCAATAGCGTCGTTCATAAGAGCTGTGTAGTCGTCTGCCGTCATGGTCTCGAGCACGGAGTTTATGGAGCTTGTCAACTCATCTCTGCCCTTCTGGATGGAGATGCCTATGTTGATCTCCTCGTCGGAGACTTCAAAAGCGCCGTCAGTGCCACTGAAATCGAGCAAGACGAGCGAGGAGTCTGCCGTAACCGCTGCAAGGCCTGTGGGCTGATCTGTTACGATGTAGTCAACACGACCCGAGGTAAGTGCAACGAGCATAGCCGGTGCGGTGTCCTGACCGGGCAAAATCTCCGCATCGGGTATCTGCGGTAGGCAAATGTCATACCAGATGGTGTTTAGCTGGCTTGTGGTTGTACCGCCTGCGAGGTCGGCTACAGAAGTAGCGCCTGCATACTCACCGTCAGCTGTCGTAACAGCGACTATACTTGCATAGTAATAAGGTGCGGAAAAGTCTACCATTTCAAGTCTTTCGGATGTGATGGACTGTCCGCAGATACCGACGTCCACACTGCCGGCCTGTATAGCAGGTACTATAGCGTCCCACTCGAGCTTAACTATTTCAAGCTCCATGCCCAGTGTATCTGTGATCTTCTTAGCTATCATAACGTCGTAGCCGTTAGCGAACTCGTTCGAGCCGGAAATGGGAACAGCGCCGTTCGAGTCATCGCCCTGTGTCCAGTTGTAGGGCGCATAAGCGCATTCCATAGCAACACGTAGGACGTTGCTGCCTTCTTCGCCGCCCTCTGCAGGAGCTGCGCTTTCAGCGGGTGCACCGCTTTCGGCAGGAGCTGCGCTCTCGGCGGGTGCTTCGTCGCCACCACAGGCGGCAAGGGCAAATACCATGGTCAGTGCGAGTAACAGTGCAAGTAGTCTTTTCATTTCTTTCTTCCCCCAAATATAAAAATCCGTGTATGGCTAAGCACACACGGATAATAAAACATATCGATGTGATAGCCCTCCACATAAGTGGCAGTCCGCCGGATGTTATCCGACGACCCGACTCATGAGCACACAGACGTAAGCTCACGGTCTCGGCAACCTCCCCTTTCGTACCCTGCGTCGTCTGTCGCATTCGGTGGGTACTACTCTTGTCGGCTGCGCCTCTACCTTGTCCTACATTTTTACACAGCTATAAGATTTTGTCAAGACAATGTTTACGTTTCCTTCTTCACTTTTGCACATTCTTGTGTTACAATTTGTCGAATACTCGGTTTAGGAGAATAAATATGTTATTAAAAAATAAGCGGATTTACAGTCTTATTATCATATTCGTACTTGGAGCATTTTTTACCGCCTGCGGCGCACAACAGGCGGACTTACCCACGCCTGACCCCTATGAGGGCAAAGTAGAGGTAAATGTGGGCAACTCCATGGAGTGGTTGGATTTAGAGGAAGGCGTTGCCGTGTCGGGGCTTGACCCTTCGGACTTCGTCAGTGACGGCAATTTAGTGAGCTATACGGGCACGGACTACGAGGCGAAGCAGGGCATAGATGTGTCTTTTTATCAAAATGATATAGACTGGGAAGCGGTGGCGGCGAGCGGCGTGGACTTTGCGATGATACGTTGTGGCTACCGTGGCTCGAGCGAGGGCGGACTGTTTACGGACGAGCGATTCCATGAGAATATGGAGGGCGCGACGGCGGCAGGTCTGCGAGTGGGCGTGTATTTTTTCTCACAGGCATTGGGCGTGAAGGAGGCACATGAGGAGGCGCAATATGTGTTAGAGCTTATAGAGGGCTATGAGCTCAGTATGCCCGTGGCGTTTGACTGGGAGCCCTTAGATGATTCACGCACGGGCGGCGACATAGATTCGACGATATTAACGCTCTCGGCTAATGTGTTTAGCAATGAGCTGAGGGAAGCAGGTTATGAGCCGGCGGTGTATGTATATAGGTATACAGGTTATTTTAGCTATAATTTATCGGGCTTGGACGACTGCGTACTGTGGGTGGGCGCGCCGGGCGTAGAGCCGGACTTCTATTATGAGCATGGCATATGGCAGTATTCTTATACGGGCGCTGTGCCGGGTATAGAGGGCGGCGTTGACTTAAATTTGGAGTTGGTGCCGAGATAGGAGCTTTACTTGTGACCTTGTGTATAAATAAATATCCACATTCCACTTGAATGGAGTGTTCTAATGTGTTAAAATATAGTTTATTATTGTGTTTTTAAGTGAGGGGGGGCAGCAGATGGCGGAGCAAGAGAGCTTACGAGCGATATTGGAAGCGGATGCAGCGGCGGCGCGTGAGCGTACGCAGGCACGAGAATATGCCTCGCGCACGGGAGAGCGAGTAGCGGCGGAGAAGAAGAAACTAGCCTTAAAGTATAGGCGTGTAGTGAGCGAGAGTGTAGCGGAGCATGTGGCGAGAGCGGAGGCGGCGGCGGACACGCAGATAGAAGAGATCGAGCGTGAGGCGCAGAAAGAGCTTTCGGAGATGGAAGGTCGTTTTGAGGAAAACAGGACGGCATATTGTGAAACAATGCTCGCGGAATTGACAGGTGTGGGTTATGGCGAAAAGAGCAGTTGAATCTCAGGACTTGGACATAGCTTTAGCGGTAAGGGCGCACGCAATGTTTTCACGACTTCTAAACGAGGCGCAGCGGGAGAGCTGTGCAAGCAGTGAAGATGTTCGTGAATTTTTGCATACACTGGCAAGAACGGAAGGCTGGGAGGATATAGTCTCCGATTTACATGCGGAGAGCGTGACGGCAGAGGACTTCATTTTTGCCTTGGAAAGTGGGTACTACAGAGAATTTGAGATACTGTATAGGTTTGCGGGCAAGGAAGCACGTGAGTTTCTGAAGTTCGACTTGTTGCGCATGGAGTTACGTGCGATTAAGTCTGCGGTACGACGTATAGAGATGTCGGCAGGCACAGAGTTTAGGAGTCCTGTCCCGAAGTACTTTAGAGAAATGGACGACTATAGGGTCGGCGCAATATCACGAGCACGCAGTGTAAACGGATTATTGGAAGCGGTGCGTGGCAGTGTGTTTGAGGAGCGGCTACGCATATTGATACAGCGCAAGAAAACCTTGGGGCAAAGCTTTTTTTCGGAGCTGACAACGGCATTAAATGCAAGGTATTATGAGGTGTTCTCCGAATTTGTGAGAAAAGATCTCGTCTGCGGTGGCAAGAGGCAGCTCATGGATTCCGTTGCCTTGGGTGCAGAGCTGCGAAATGCGGCGTATTTACTGCGTCTGCGACGCTTCGGCACGAGCTATGAGCGAGTGAAGGAGCTGATGTTACCCTTGGGGCCGAGCCTAAAGGGTAGCAAGATCAGAGAGATACTGGAAGCGCCGTCGGATTATGAGGCCATGAGATTGGTGATGAACTTAGTACCCGGACGTCATGTGAAGTTACGTTCAATTGAAATGAGCACCGACTTTCAGGTGACTAATCTGTTGTACGGCTATCATCTACATGTTTTTCACAGTACGCAGAGTTTGGCGACAGTATATTCTTACCTAAATCTGCGTGAGATGGAGATACAGTTATTACAGCGCATGTTTGTTTCTTTGGAATATGGAATAAGACCGATAAACTATTTAATTTAGTGTGAAAGGGGCGTAGGGCTTGGCTACTGAGAAGATAGAAAAGGCAATAATAACGGGCCCACTGGGCAAATTAGACGCTGCGATTCATAAGCTTGTTGTGAACAGGGAGTTCCATATAAGTGCGGCACATGAGGCGCTGAAGTCGATTTCGGGACTGGGCAGGTTGCAAGAGAGTGATCCGTACAGGGAGACCTTGGACGATGTATCGGCGTTCATGGAGAGTATGGGCGTACGCACAAAGGACGTGGACTATTCGAAGTATGACCTACCTATAGAGGGGCTTGCGGAGTGGGTAGACGAAACACGCAAGGTATACGAGAATATGTACGAACAGAAGCTGAACGAGGAAGTGTTTGCGCAGGAGACGGAGGATCTCGTACGAGAGCTTGAGATATACGGCGAGCTGAATGTTGACTTGGCGGGCATATTATCTATGAAGTCTGCACAGCTGCATTTCGGTAGTATAGACGAGGATTTGTACGGAGAATTGGCAGAGGACGCAAAGAGCAGGGCCGGCGTATTTTTGTATCGTACCGGTATGCGCGGTGATAAGATACACTGTATATACGTAGCCTTGGACGAGGCTGAGGACAGGGCGGCAGAGCACTTTCTTGCCTTGGGTTTTGAGTACGAGGACAGGCCGGAGGAAACGGGGTTGACGGGCGTGCCGAAGGAGCGGATACAGCGCTTGCGTACTCAGGCGCAAGAAGCGAGGCAGAGAGCCGAGGCCTTGGAGCAGGATATAAAAGCTTTCTCACGTGGAGAGCGGGAGAAGTTGCAGGCGTTCCACGGTAGACTTTCGTACTTGAGCGAGTGTTTCAGACTGCGTGAGATGGCGGCGGTGAAGGGCGGCAGGTTCTACTTAACCGGTTGGGTACCTGTGTCGGAGATAGAGCACTTAGAGCGTGACTCGCAGGAAATGGGCTTGACTTTGGACACGGAGCGTCCGAGTAAGCACGAGCAATCGTCGGTACCGGTCAAGTTCAAAAATAGCTTGGCAGGACGTATATTCTCACCCTTTGTTGAAATATACGGACATCCGGCCTATGGTGAGGCAGACCCACGACCTATGATGCTACTGAGCTATGGTCTACTGTTTGGCATAATGTTCGGTGATGTGGGACAGGGAGCGGTGTTCGTCATCTTGGGTCTCATATTAGGCAAGGGTTTCAAGAATCGTTTAGGGCCTATATTATCGTGGGTCGGCTGCTTCTCCGTTATTTTCGGCTTTGTGTACGGTTCGGTGTTCGGTGATGAGCATACCTTGCCGGGCTTTAAGATAATGGAGGGCAACAATATCATCAATACTCTGGCTATCAGTGCGGTTGTCGGAGTGGTGCTGATAGTGAGTGTCATGATAATGAACATAGTTACGGGCTTTAGGCAAAACGACTTTAGGAAAGCTCTTTTTTCCGCTAACGGCCTTGCCGGAATGATAGTGTATGTGACGGTGGTGGCATGTGGCGCATTGACCTTGCTTATGGATATACCGGCGTTTACTATGCCTTCGGTATATATACCCTGTCTTGTGATACCGCTTGTGTGCATGTTCTGCGGCGAGACGCTCGCACGACTGCTTGAGGGCCATAAGGACTTCATGCCACACAGCTGGGGCATGTTCTTCGTTGAGGGATTCTTCGAGATATTTGAAGCCGCCTTGTCATGGTTTTCAAATACCGCCTCGTTTTTACGAGTGGGAGCGTATGCGATATCACATGCCGGTACGATGATGGTTGTGTATTTACTTGCGGCGGACTTGGACGGCGTGGCACGTATAGCGGTGCTCGTGGTGGGCAATGTGGTCGTAATGGGCCTTGAGGGTATGCTGGTGTGCATACAGACCTTGAGACTGCATTACTATGAATTGTTCAGTAGATTTTATACGGGTAGGGGCACGCCCTTTGCGCCGGTACGAATAAAATAAAAAAATAAAACGGGGCGACCCGAACGGAGGAATAAGAGATGATAGCAAAGATATTGATTTCGGCATTGGGTACATTACTGTTTGTGAGCGTACCTCTGGTAGCGGTGTATGTGGCGGTGCGTAGAGGACGCAGTGCAAAGAAGGCTATGTATGTGAATGTAGCCATGTTCTTTGTGAGTTTAGCTGTTGTATCCGGCGTGTTTTTGACACAGGGCGTATCGGCTGCGGGCGACGAGGTGTTATTGGCGTCGGGCGAGATATCGAAGGCTGCGGGCTATATAGCTGCGGCTTTGGCGGTCGGCATATCGGGCATAGCGGGCGGACGTGCTGTTGCGACGAGTACAGCGGCGGCCATAGGTGCCTTGGCTGAGGACGATAGCACTTTCGGTAAGTCCTTGGTGTTCGTCGGCCTTGCAGAGGGCGTAGCGATATATGGCCTGTTGGTGGCATTTATTATAGTAACGAGTTTATAAGCGTGAAGTATTTTTGTATAGCGGATGAGCATGAGGTCTTGGTGGGGGTACGACTTGTGGGCATAGAGGGCGTTTTGGCGTCTACACCCACGGAGATTTCCCATGCTCTGAATGCGGCGTGTGAGGATGCGGAAGTGGGTATAGTGCTTGTGACGGAGGCGTGCTACGACAGGCTGCGAGAGCGTATAGATACAGTAAAGCTAAGTGCACACAGACCTTTGGTGACCATAATACCGACAGCAAGCGGCAGAGGCATGCGTGAGCATGGCCTGTTGCGTCTGATTGATGAGGCTTTGGGCACGAAGCTTTAGGGGACGATGCCCCTGTAGGGTCACGGCTTGCCGTGACCGCTGTACGTTTATGATATTTGTACACGGACATGGCAAGCCATGTCCCTACGGGTGCGGTGGAAAAATTCACAGAAGGGAGCTCACTGTGGGACATACGGTAAAGCGATATGAAAATGAGAGCGAGAAGCTCTCGGCATTTATAGAAACGATATTGAGCGAGGCGAAGGTCGAGGCGCAGTCGATTCGAGAGGAGTCGGATGCACGTTTACAGGAGCAACTCATAGAGCATGAGGCGGAGCTTAAGAAACGGTCGGAGCAGCGCAGAGTGCAACAGATAGCGGATGAGGAGCAGAGATGTGTGCGACGCATAACGAGTGCACGCATGGACGTTAAGCGCCGTGTGCTACAGAAGCGAGAGCAGTTAGCGGACTCCCTGTTTGATGATGTCATACAGAGGGTGACGGCTATAACGAGTGAGGAGCAGGGGTATATTGAGGTACTACAGCGCCAGCTAAAGGTAGCGCAAGCGACTTTGTCCGAGGGCAGGGTAATCTTGCTTCGAGCAGAGGACATGGTGTATGCCCCTAAGCTCACGGAGGGCACAGAGCTTCATTGCAAGGCGGGAGAAGTACCACATGGTGGCCTGATTTTGACAGATATAGAAGGTCGGCGTCAAGTGGATTTAAGCTTCGGGACAGCCTTGAATGAGCTGCGTGGAAAATTTTCTGAGCTGACGGGCTTTCAGGTAAAAGGTGGTGCTTTGCGATGAGTGCGGGATACTATATACATGGCATAGACGGCCCTATCGTACGTATACGTGGGGGTCGTGACTTACCACGCCTTAGCCTCGTGTATGTCGGTGAGCGCCGTCTGTTCGGCGAGGTGGTATCGGCGAGTGGCGGCGAGAGCGTAGCGCAAATATATGAGGACGCACAGGGACTAAAGGCAGGCGAGCCGGTATATCCGACCTATGAGCCTTTGAGTATAGAATTGGGTCCTGGACTATTGGGCGGCGTCTTTGACGGCGTGGGCAGACCATTGAAGAAATTAGAAGCATTGACAGGCTCGTTTATAGCCTCGGGTGTCAAGATGCCGACCTTGGACGCAGAACGCTGTTTCGATGTAAAGCTCTGTGTGGAGCAGGGGCAGAGTGTAACGCCGGGCATGGTGTTTGCGACCTGTGAAGAGACGGGCGCAATAGAACACAGGGCGATGGTTCCCGAGGGCGTGAGTGGTACGGTGGAGTTCGTTGCGAAGGCGGACTCGTATACCGTTGAAGATGTGTTGCTTAAAGTTCAGATGCAGAGCGGCGAGGTTCGTGAGCTCGGCTTACGCACGAGGTGGCCTGTGCGCAGAGCACGTCCCACGGGCAAGAGCCTACCCGTTGACAGGCCGCTTATTACGGGACAGAGGGTCATTGATAGCCTGTTCCCGATAGCGAAGGGCGGATGTGCGGCGGTGCCGGGGCCTTTCGGTGCAGGTAAGACGGTTGTACAGCATCAGCTTGCAAAGTGGTCGGATGCGGATATAGTGGTGTACTTAGGTTGCGGTGAGCGTGGCAATGAGATGACACAGGTGCTCATGGAGTTTGCAGAGCTAAAAGACCCGAGGAGCGGCAGACCGCTCATGGAGCGAACTATCCTCATAGCCAACACCTCTAATATGCCCATAGCGGCACGTGAGGCGTCTGTATATACGGGCATGAGCATAGCGGAGTACTATAGAGATATGGGCTACGATGTAGCCTTGATGGCGGACTCGACTTCACGTTGGGCAGAGGCTTTGCGTGAGATGTCCGGACGCTTGGAGGAACTACCGGCGGACGAGGGTTTCCCCTCCTATTTGCCGACGAGGTTAGGACAGTTTTACGAGCGAGCGGGCATAGTGGAGACCTTGGGCGGCGCTACGGGCAGTGTAACGGTCATAGGTGCGGTGTCACCGCAGGGCGGCGACTTTTCGGAGCCTGTGACGCAGTCGACACAGCGCTTCGTGCGCACATTCTGGGCGCTCGACCGCAGCTTGGCGTATGCTAGGCATTTTCCGTCCATAGATTGGAACAGGTCGTATTCGGAGTATTACGGCGAGTTAGCGGACTGGTATTATGAAAATTTCGGCTCGGACTTCGAGCTCTTACGTCGCAGGACCTTAGAGCTACTGCATGAGGAATCGGCACTTTTAGATATAGTGAAGCTCTTGGGCTATGACGTACTGCCGGAGGAGCAGAAGCTGATAATAGAGACGGGTAGGCTGCTTCGTGAGGGCTTTTTACAGCAGAATGCCTTCCATAAGAGCGATGCGTATATGCTACCTGAGAATCAGGGCATATTACTGCGCATGATAGTGTATTTATACGACGAAGCGGTGAGCGTGGTGTCTGAGGGTATACCCTTAAGGTTTATGACGCAGACGGGCATATTCACTAAATTTGCGAGACTGAAATTTAATGCGGATACGTCGGACTTTACGGAGGACGCTTTGCGAGCTGCTATAGATGAGGCGGTGGCGTCCGTACGCTTAGAGGAGGGTATGTAGGCATGAAGCTTGAGTATAAAGGGCTGTCTGAGGTACATGGCGCCTTAATCGCCTTGGAGGGCGTGCAAGATGTCTCATATGACGAGATAGGCACGGTAACTTTATCGGACGGCAGTTCACGTATGGGACGAGTGGTGCTCATAGACGGTGACAGGGTGGTTTTAGAGGTGCTCGAAGGCACTATGGGCATAGATCTTGCCGGTACGAGCGTAAAGTTTTCGGGCAAGCCTGTTACGGTTGGCTTATCACCTGAGATTCTGGGACGAGTGTTTGACGGAGCGGGCCGTCCTTCTGACGGTTTTGCAGAGCTGTATACTGAGGAGCGCCGTAATATAAACGGCGAGCCGATAAATCCGGTGTCGAGGCGCTATCCGAGTGAATGCTTGGTGACGGGCGTTAGTTCTATAGATTTAATGTGTTCATTAATAACCGGACAGAAGCTTGCGATGTTTTCGGGCGCAGGTATGGCGCACAACTTGTTAGCGGCACAGATAGTGCGTCAGGCTAAGCTTGTGAAGGAGGGCGAGACCTGTTCCATAGTGTTTTGCGCCATGGGCATAAAGCGTGAGACGGCTGAATTTTTCAGGCGAGATTTCTCGGAATCCGGTGCCTTGGGGCACACGGTAATGTATATAAACTTGGCATCAGACCCTATAGCGGAGCGTATACTTGCGCCCCGAACGGCGATGACAGCGGCGGAGTACCTTGCATTTAATCAGGGGCATCACGTGCTCGTACTCATGACGGATTTGACTTACTACTGCGAGGCATTACGAGAGCTATCCTCGACTAAGGGCGAGATCCCCTCACGCAAGGGGTTCCCGAGCTATATGTATTCGGATTTGGCGTCCATATACGAGCGTGCCGGCTCTGTTGCGGGTAAGCCGGGGAGTATAACGCTCTTGCCGATGCTGACTATGCCGGGCGACGATGTGGGGCACCCCATCCCCGACCTCACAGGCTACATTACAGAGGGTCAGATAGTGCTGTCACGAGACTTATCGCAAAAGGGTATTTATCCGCCCGTGGATATATTACCCTCGCTGTCACGACTCATGAAAGACGGCACGGGCAAGGGCAAGACGAGAGACGATCATTCCGAGCTCTCTAACCAGATATTTGCGTCATACTCGGAGGTAAACGGAGCGAGGGCGCTAGCCTCTGTCATAGGAGAGGACGAGTTATCGGAGCGTGATAGGCAGTATTTGGACTTTGGCAGAAAATTCGAGAAGCGATTTTTGGAGCAGGGTGCGTTTACGGATAGGAGCTTGGACGAGACTTTCAGTATCGCTTGGGAGCTTTTGTCCGACCTACCTCGGAACGAGTTGACGAGGATATCCGATGAAACATTAGACTTACATTATAAGGGTAAATGAGATGCTGAAAAAGCTTGCTACAAAGAGCAGATTAAATGAATTAAAAGGCTCGGCGGCGACGGCGCAGATGGGCATGGAGCTGATGGAGAAGAAGCGCATTATATTGGTGCGTGAGCTTATGGCGCTCATAGAGCGAGCGAAGGAGTTGCAAAAGCGCATAGATGAAACTTTTGCGACGGCGTATGCGTCCATGCGTATAGCGGAGATAGCCTTGGGTGCACCTGCGGAATCGACGAGTGAGTCTGTAATGGTTGATAATGACCTGAAGTTTCGATATCGCAATGTAATGGGCGTGGAGCTTGTGAGCGTGACGAACGAGCGAAACGACTTAAACGAGCCGCCCTACGGATTGGGCGGCACAAACGGTGATATGGATACGGCTTTGTTCAAGTTCCGTGAGGTAAAGCGCCTCGTGACGGAGCTTGCGGAGACGGAAAATTCGATATTCCGCTTAGCGCAATCTATAAGGCAGGCGCAGAAGCGCAAGAATGCCTTGGCGAACATAGTGTTACCTGAGATGCAGGCAGAGATGCGTCATATAACGGCAGTGCTGGAGGAGCATGACAGGGAGGACTATATAAGGCGTAAACTTGTAAAGGGACGACAAAGTGAGTGAAGAGCCGTGTCGGAAGCGACAATCGAATATAGTCAGGAATAAAGATAAGAGAGGTGCAATATGAAATATATATTAGTCATAGGAGACGGCATGGCGGATGCGCCCATAGAGAGCTTGGGTGCTAAGACGCCCTTGGAGGCGGCAACGAAGCCATATATGGACGATATGGCAAGTCGCAGTCGTTTGGGTCATTGCCTCACAGTACCCGAGGGTTTTGCGCCGGGTAGTGACACGGCTATTATGTCTATCTTCGGTTGTAATCCGCAGGTATATTTTTCGGGACGTGCGCCTTTGGAGCTTGCGGCGGCAGGTCGCATATTGCCCGAGGGCGCGGCGGCGTACCGCTGCAACATGGTGACTTTGGGTGCGGCGGAGCGTTTTGAAGACAGGCTTATTCTGTCTCACAGTGCCGGCTCTATAGAGGGAGAGGAGTCGGACGAGCTCATTACCTGGCTGTTTTCTCAGGAAAGCTTTAAGGAAAAGGCGGAGAAAGCCGGCATGTCGGTACTGCCCGGCCATTCGTTTAGGCATCTTGCCATACAGCAGGGCGGCGACATAGAGGGCATAGTGCTCATACCGCCGCACGACCATTTAAATGAGGCCTGTGGCGCACATTTACCGAGCGGCAACGCCAATGCGGAGGTTTTGCTTGAACTTATGCTGACGGCGTCTAAGCTAATGGCGGAGCACCCTATAAATAAGGCGAGGGAAGCTGAGGGTAAGCTTGCGGCGAATTGTGTGTGGTTCTGGGCAGAGGGTAAGGGTGCTAAGCTCCCGAACTTCACGGAGCAGTATGCTAAGACGGGCGGCGTGATATCCGCTGTGCCCTTGTGTCACGGCATAGGCAGGCTTGTGGGTCTGCGTGATATACATGTAGAGGGCGCAACGGGCGAATGGGACACGGACTATGCGGCTAAGGCTAAGGCGGCACTGGAGTGCCTTGAGACGGACGATTTTGTGTGCGTACACGTTGAAGCGCCCGACGAAGCGACGCATAATAATGAGCTTGATAAGAAGATAATGTCCATAGGTGATATATCGGAGAAGCTGGTGAAAGTTCTGTGCGAGAGCCTTAATGCTAAGGGCGAGGATTTCCGTATGCTCATATTGAGTGACCATCGCACGTATATGTCAAACGGCGCACACGGCGGTGAGAGCGTGCCTTATATGATATACGACAGTCGCAAGGCGGCTGCTACGGTCGGAGCGGCGTATACGGAAGATGAGTGCGCAAAGGGCGACTATTTGTCAGAGGGCATAGGGCTTATGCCTGCGCTTTTTGAGTTATGAGTAAGATAAAGTTAGATGCGAGGGCGAAGATAAACTTGTCTTTGGACGTGGTGGCGAGGCGTGATGACGGCTACCACGATATGCGCATGGTGTTACAGAGTGTGACGCTTTGTGACAGTATGACGATGGAGCTTACGGACGGCGGGATAGAGGTGGGCACGAACAGGCATTTCATCCCGAACGATGAGCGCAATATAGCGGTGAAGGCGGCGAGGGCGTTCATGGCGGAGACGGGCTATAGCGGCGGTGTGCGCATGGGTATAGAAAAGCGCATACCTGTGTGTGCCGGCTTGGGCGGCGGCTCAGCTGACGCGGCGACGGTTTTGCGTGGCTTAAATGAGTTGACGGGCGCTCATTTATCTGATGAGAAGCTCTGTGAGCTGGGGCTTAGCGTCGGCTCGGATGTCCCCTTTTGCGTGGTGGGCGGCACGAAGCTCGCCGAGGGTCGAGGCGAGGTGCTGACGGAGCTTTCGCCCTTGGGCAGTGTACATACGGTCATATGCATGCCGCATTTCCATGTCTCGACACCGAGTTTGTTCGCTAAACTGCGTGTGGGACGCATACGGCTACGCCCGGATACACAGGGCATGATACAGGCTTTGGAGCGTGGCGATGTACGAGGCGTGGCGGTACGTGTATTTAATGTGTTTGAGGCGTTTTTACCTAAGCGTGAGGCGGACATGGTGCAGAGGATAAAGGGCGTGTTAAATGACAGTGGCGCTATGGGCTCATCTATGAGTGGCACGGGCGCGGCGGTTTACGGACTGTTTGAGACGGCGGAGGCGGCACAGACAGCGGCGGAGGCTCTGAGTGGCGAATGCCGTGAGGTGTTCGTCGCAAAGACAATAAATTAAACCATATGCGCAGGGGCGACCCTGCGCATATGGTTACTACGGGGTATTTATATAATAAGAAACAGGAGGTCGAATTCTAAATGACAAATAATGATATAGTTGCTTTGATTATCACAGGCTCACTAGGGTTAATTTTAGTCATCATGGCGATAGTATTGCTTTTGGGAAAAGGAGCATTTTTGATTGCTGGTTTTAATACAATGTCTGAAAGTGAAAAGAAAAAGTACGACACAAAGGCTCTTTGCCGTTTTATGGGTAAAGTTTTATTGCCTATTGGAATTTTAATGCCCTCGGTCGCTATCGGAGAGATAATAAATATTCCTTGGATTAGTGGGGCATACACTGGTGTAGTTGTTATACTTTCTTTGTTTGCAGTTATTTATTCAAATACAGGAAATCGCTTTAGAAAATGAGCATACCCCGTAGGGGAGAACCTATGTGTTCGCCCCAACTAAACAAAAACAAAAGAAAAAACTAAAAAAAATCCCTAGGTGCAAAACGCACATAGGGATTAATTTCATTAAATTTACAGCATGGGGTACAGCGGAAAACGCTCGCAGAGCTTTAGCACAGCCTGTTTCGTGTCCGCCACGGCGCTCTCGCCCTCGGTTACAAGCTTAACGATGAACGATGCGATCTCACGCATCTCCGCCTCGCCCATACCACGAGAGGTGACAGCCGGAGTGCCAAGCCTCACGCCACTCGCCAGTTTCGGTGACTGCGTGTCGAAAGGAATGGTGTTCTTGTTCGCCGTGATGTTCGCACTCTCGAGTAGTGCCTGAACGGTAGCACCGGTCACGCCACGGCTCATAACGTCCACGAGCATGAGATGGTTGTCCGTACCGCCCGACACAAGACGCAGACCGCCCTTATTGAGCTCGTCCGCAAGCGCAGCGGCGTTTGCGACGACCTGCTTTTGATAGCTCACAAACTCCTCACTCGCAGCCTCCTTGAAGCAGACAGCCTTGCCGGCAATAACGTGCATGAGAGGGCCGCCCTGTGTGCCGGGGAAAACGGCACTATCTATCTTCTTCGCAAACTCGGATTTGCAGAGGATAACGGCGCCTCGAGGGCCACGTAGGGTCTTGTGTGTGGTGCTTGTCACGACGTCGGAATAGGGCACGGGCGAGGGGTGTACGCCCGCCGCCACGAGTCCGCCTATGTGCGCCATGTCCGTGAACATGATAGCGCCGACCTCGTCGCAGATACTGCGCACTATCTCGAAATCTATGAAGCGAGGGTAAGCGGACGCTCCGACGATGATCATCTTCGGCTGTACTTCCTTGGCTCTGTCACGCAGAGCATCGTAGTCTATACGCTCCGTTTCGGGGCTGACACCATAAAACTGTGAGTTGAAATATTTACCTGTGATAGATGCCTTTGAGCCGTGCGTCAAATGCCCGCCGTGCGAGAGATCCATACCGAGCAGAGTCTCACCGGGCTTCATGAAAGCGAGGTAAACCGCAAGGTTAGCCGAAGCGCCCGAATGTGACTGCACATTGGCGTGATCTGCACCGAACAGCGCCTTTGCACGAGCGATGGCTATAGCCTCCGCCTCGTCCACATGCTCACAACCGCCGTAATAACGAGCGCCGGGGTAGCCCTCAGCGTACTTGTTCGTTAAATGACTGCCACATGCCTCCATGACAGCCGGTGAAGTGAAGTTCTCAGACGCTATAAGCTCAAGGTGCTCACGCTGACGCCTAAGCTCACGGTCTAAAGTGCCGAATACCTCGGGATCGGAAGCTCTCAGAATGTCATAGTTCATATATACTTACCCCTTTATACAATTTGCCTTATAATTATAACATAGTGCAGGAATAATTAATATTATAATCTTCCACGAAATACAAATGTCCGTGACAGACGAATTCGTCTTTTTCGACAATGTATAGAGTGACAGGGGACGACCATTGGTCGTCCCCTGTCACTCTATACGATTATCAGTCCACACAGCCTTTGGCGGCGAGGGTCATGATGCCGATATTATCCTTGTATATCTTCGGAAACTGCGATATGGGCAAAGGGTTCTCGCCCAAGCCTATCTCAACGGTGTAGCCGGGTCTGTTATAGTCCTGTATGTACCAGTCCTTATAGCCGGCGAAGCTGGAGCTGTAGGGCGTTTCCTCCGCTATATAGCCCGAGGCACGCTCAAAACACTCGGCGTACTGCTCGGAAAGCGGTGGATTGAAGTCAAGGTATTTCCAGTAAATGACCTCGCCCTGACTGTGGTAGCTGAGTATAAGCTTCGGGTCAAGCGTACGAGTTAAGTCATAGAGCGCCACGCACTCCGGCTCGACAAGCGGTGCTGTGCCCACAAAATCACGGGGCGCAGGCTTATTGAAGCCCTGAGCGTATTTTATCTCCTTGGCACGCTCCCACATAGCCGGAAACTGTAGATTCGTGTCCGTGCCGTTAATATTCGCCTTCCAGCCTGTCGGAAAAGGCACATCGGGAAAGTCAGCGGCTATGGCTTTCGCTTTCTCAAAGTAAGCGCCCGAATTAAGTGCACCTGTTGTGAGATCCATGCCGTCGGGGTTCACAGAAGGCACTATGTACAAACGACAGGAGCGGAAAATATCCTCGGCTGATATGCCGTAGATGAGTCCACCTATGGCGTAGGCACGAGCGAGCTCTTCTGTAAACTTTAAGACGACGGGTGTGGTCAGCCACTCGTTTGCGTGGCACTGCGCACTGTACATGAGCGTCTTATCGCCCTCACCCATGGCGATATAGCGCAGAGGTTTACCCATGACGCTTTTACCGTAGCGATCATCTGAGATGAATGGGTAACGTGCGGTGAGTCCCATGATGACGTAGCTCACGAGTGAGGAGCACCAAGCAATGTCTGTGGGTACGAGGTCAAAAGGTAGGGGTACGGTAAGTTTTGTGCCTATGTTAAGGCGCAGAGGGTCAACATTCGGGTTTGCCGTCTCCACTGCGGAAACGGTGACACCGTATTTTTGTGCGATCTTGTATAGAGAGTCACCCTCTTTAACCGTGTGCGTGGTGTAGCCTGTGTACCAAGGGTAGAGCGCAAGGTGCGTGTTTTTATCGGCGACGCCGTCTGATTTTATACCTTTGGCGGACTGAAAAGCGATGAGCGCTTTTTGCGTGGAGCTGTCGAACACACCGTCTGTTAAAATGTCACCATAGCCTGCTCTGTTTAATGCAGTTTGCAAAAGCGCCACTTCAGAGCCTGTGCTACCTATGCTCAAAATATTCATAACAAAAATTTCCTTTCGCCTTTGAATTTAGCTATACCATAATAATATAAGCGAAAAGCTTACAATATGCAACTCACAGGTAATGATTCAATAAAAATCCGTCATCTACCGCCTTTAATTTTGAAATGATAGCATATACTGAACTTGAAAACGAAGTGGAGGTAAAAGGAATAGATGACATCATTAAAATTTAATATTGTAAAAAAGGTCTGCGGCGTACTGCTCGTTATGAGTATGCTCTCGGGCGTAGCTGTGTCTGCATATGCTTTGGAGCTTGTGCCTGTGGGCAAGACGGTAGGTATAGAGCTCATGACAGACGGCGTGCTCATATCGTCCTTAGCACCTGTTGAGACGGCGAGCGGTGAAGAGTATCCGGCAGAGGACGCAGGTCTGTTGCCGGGCGATATAATAATCGCCTTGGGCAAGGATGAGATAGATAATTCATCGGATTTCATGGAGGCGGCACAGGAATTAGACGGCGAGCCTGTGGCTGTACAGGTAATTCGAATGGGTGTGAAAGAGCAGTTTAACTTAACGCCTTGTAAAGACGTGGACGGCACATTCCGCTTGGGCGTAATGTTACGTGACAGCGTGTCGGGCATAGGCACGGTAACTTACTATAATCCGGATACAGGCGAATACGGAGCCTTGGGACATTCGATAAACGATCTTGACACAGGCGTGCTCCTACCGGTGCGTGAGGGTCATATAAGTTATGCCTCTGTTTCGGGCGTGCAGAAGGGCGTTAGTGGCACACCGGGCAAATTAGAGGGTCTTTTCGACTTTGATAATCGTATGGGAAGTATAAGTACGAATACAATGTTCGGCATATTCGGAGAGATGAGTGACTATAGTGAGGGCGAGGCCTTGACGGTAGCGGAACCTGCCGAGGTACAATCGGGGCCTGCTGTTATTATTTCGCAGGTGGACGGAGCGGAGTCGGCGGAGTACGAGGTCAGCATAACAAAGAGCACGGACGGAGCGACGGAGCGTCTTATCGTTAGTATAGAGGATGCGGAGCTCTTAGCATTAACGGGCGGCATAGTACAGGGCATGAGCGGTTCGCCCATCATACAGGACGGTAAGTTAGTGGGAGCTGTGACGCATGTTTTGGTGAATGACCCGACGAGAGGCTACGGAATATTTATAAACGATATGTTGGCGGTTGCGGAAGCGGCATAGTCGTACGGGGAGGGGCGAGGCCCCTCCCCGTATCGGTTTCTCATGAATTTTACAAAAGAAGCATCTATTTACTGAAAACATTTGTTGTCACGGGAAACAGCGAATGCCGCTGCTATTGTGGCAGGTGAGATGTCTGTGGCGCAAGATTGTTCGTGCAAGCTATTGAAATTTATACATTTTTTTGATAGAATATCAGAGAAGAACGTTTGTCCTTTAGACTACTACAGAGGGTGTGGCTGTACATGAATGCGGAATTAAACAATGTATTTTTTGCGATTTCTTTAGTCGCTATGTTTATATACCAGTTCTCGACTTTTTCATATGCGTCGAGTTTGTTGGTAGGTGGTAAAAAGAATAAGTGGGCTTTTGCCGGCTTGGCTCTGCTTAACACTGCGACATTTGCCTTTACTCAGAATTTACACACAGATCTCTACATAATAATTATCGCTTTTATGGTAGTTCTGACGATAGAGTTTAAACTAATATCTAAAACAGACTTTGTGCAGGTCTTCTGCGGAGCTGCGATTTTTGTTTTGCACATATCTGCATTTATAACTCCCTTGATCATTATCCTGAGCAGTATAACTGAAATCGCACCGGCGAAACTAATATATGACACAGCTTACGATCATATTGCTGTAATTGTTATTTGCATTATCTTGTCCTTGGCGCATGAAGTTGTTAAGAAATATATAGACAACACCTCTATACAGAGAGTTACTGTAAAAAGCAAGCACTCGATCATACTTCTCAGCTCAGTTGTTCTAATAGTTATCCTTCAGCTTGATCATTCCGCAACTATGATGAGCGATGTTTTTTACCCTGAGCAGATAGTACTTTCATTGGCGATTTCGCTTACATCGCTGCTTATTTTCTACCTTTTCTTCCTATATGCCATAAATTTGATCGATGCAAGTCTCTACAAGAGATATTCGGATAAGGCCATAGGCGAACAGCAAATAATCTCGAAGCAGAAAGAAACACTTATTACAAAAATCGAAAGAGATGACCTGACGGGCGTGTTTAATCGCGGATATATAATGAATGAGCTCGAAAGAATGTGCGAAGAGGAGAGCGACTCGTTTTATGTTTTATTTATCGATATAAATGCCCTAAAGTATACAAACGATACCTACGGCCATAAAGCCGGCGACAGGCTCATAGTTAAAGTAACACATGCTATTTTAAGTACTGTCCGTGAGAATGATGTCGTTGCTCGTATCGGCGGCGATGAATTCTTAGTTTTAATGCCAAAGGCGCAAGATGAAGACTGCAACAAGGTTGTCGCGCGTATAATGCAGTGCATCGAGCGCCAAAACGAAGCAGACGAGATTTTGATTTCTGCAAGTATCGGATCTATCTACGTGAACGAGGAAGTTAAAAAACAGGGCGTCAGCCATATTTTATCGGTTGCCGATGAAAATATGAGAGAAAACAAAGCTCTGTTCTACAAAAATAGAGAGGGTGGTGCCTTATGACCTTATTATTAGTTCTTCTCGTCATATCCTTTATAGGCTACCATCTTACGTTTTTCTCATATTGCACATACATATTCAATGTAAACAAATATCCACGAATGGCTGGCCTTGTGTGCGGAATGATTAACCTAACTTTCTGGTTGGTCTATATATTTCATGTCTCTTCAAATTATGAGGCTATATCAATTTTTCTTTATGCTCTTCTATTAATTGTGGAGACGAGAATAGCATTTAAAGCGAGCTTAGTTCAAATGCTGTTTATCTCAGTTACATTTACGATCAACCTCTTTGCAAAGAGGTTGGCGGTACTCGCGACGATGGCGATATTTACTCACAACACGGTTGTTAATGTAGTAAACGACCTTGAGCTTTCGCTTATAGTTGCGACAGTATGCTTTGCTGTCTCGATTTCGACCATAGGCTTTGCTAGGAAGATGATACCGAGAAACTCGCTCGATACGATTTTGTCAGATAGTAAAAACCTTGCGTTTTTAACAACTGCCTACTCCATCCTTTTCGGTACTTTGTTCGCCTTCTTCCTGACAATAGAAGCAGATGGCGGAATTAGGTTGCTGGTTCACTATGTTATTTTGGGCTTTATAGTTATAAGTGCTTTTGCGGTGTTTATCGTTTTCGCTTACAATTTAGCGGAGCTCAGAATCCAAACGGAGACGTATAAGAGGCTCAGCCTAAAAAACACCGAAGACTTGGAAAAGATCAAAGACCTTGAAAAAGCTGCTATAAAGGACACGCTGACATACCTATATACAAGAGACTATGCCAACGAGCTTATTCAGAAGAGGATTAACGAAAACATTCTGTTCTTCGTTGCCTTTGTAGATCTCGACGGACTTAAAACGGTCAATGATAGTCACGGCCATGAAGAGGGAGACTTCTACATTAAAACGGTGGCTGAAATACTGCAAGACTACTTCAAAAATGATGTGGCATGTAGGTATGGCGGTGACGAGGTTGTCATTATCGGAAAGTGTGATGCTGAGGATGATGTGACAAAGCGACTCATCCAGAGCTATAAAGCGGTTATAAATATTCCCAAGCTTTTCAACAAACCTTATAAGACTTCAATAAGCTATGGAGTTGCATTTAAACATGCAAACGAAGATATTACGGCGACAGAGCTTATTGCTATAGCCGACACACGCATGTACGAATTGAAGAGACGCAACAATAAACACAGAAAGGTTGTTTCGGTTAAGTGATAGGCCTTAGGTAGGCTTTGAACAATCAAGCAACGGAAAGGCGTAATTGCGGTTGAAGGTGCGCATAAATGTTAGAATATAACTTGCTGTCTGAATATACTGCCCTGTTTATTTTGACAGCTATCATAATCAGCTTTAGGCGAGATTATGAAGTAAGGAACCTTAGATTTAAATTTTTGAAGGCTATGTATTACTCAGCCTTTATTAGTGTTGCGCTGACTATCACGTCTGTTCTGAGCACCACTACTTTTGCAGCTTATTCAAGTTACTTTATATCCTATACCTTAATACTCTTGTATTTTGTGTTTTTGCCCTTGCTACCTGTGATGTTTATCCTATATTCGGTTACCTTAACCGAGCACAGTACAAGAGAAAAAAGTAATTATAAAAAGCTGGTACCATATTGCGTCCCCTATATAATCTATATAATAATTATATTGGCGAATGTAGTTACAGACAAAGTGTTTACAATAGATGCGAATAACTACTATATAAGAGGCGATTGGTACCAGGCGCCTTTTATTATCAATGGATTTTATGTGTTGATGTTATTATATCTTGCGCTTAAAAACCGGAAAACCGTATATAAAGAAATAATGCAAGTGTTAAGTTCTACTTTCATCATTTCTTTAAGCTTGATTTTGCTCCAATTTTTTATGGACGATGTCATCCTTACCGGTGCAAGCTACACTTTGGGCATTTTGATTGTACATCTGTATATCCAAAATGTGCGAAAGGCGGCAGACCATTTAACCGGCGTTAATAACCGGCTTGCCCTGACTCATAAAATAAACGAGAACATTAAAAATAACGAGTATTTTTCCTTGTACATAATAAGTTTGCGCAATTTCAAAAGTGTGAATGAACGATACGGACTTGAAATGGGCGACAAGCTCTTGAGATTAGTTTCCGGAGAACTGGCAAAGAAATTTTCTTCAAATAACACATTTAGATATAGCGGTGACGAGTTTGCCATCCTTTCAAAAGACCTAAGCGAAGACTGTTTCAAGAGGGTAAATGCGGTTATAGATGAACTGAATCATCCGCTGTTGATAGAAGGTTTAGATGTGATTTTAGATTTGATTTTTGTCAGGGTCGATTATCCTATGTTTTCCAAGAACTTAAAAGATCTAATTTCAGCTGCGGATTACTCGGTGCGCACCTTGAAAGAAAAGTCCGGCGATGAGAGATACTTATATGACATTTCCATTATGCAGAATATGTCTGAGAAGAATATAATGACGCAAAAAATTAAAGATGCGCTCATTAACAATGATTTTGTCGTTCATTATCAGCCGATTTTCTCTATTGAAAAAAATGCATTCACTAAAGCGGAGGCCTTGGTGCGAATGCTTGAAAAGGGGAAATTATTGTATCCGAACAGCTTTATTGAGCTGGCTGAAAAAAACGGACTGATTACAAAAATCACATATAAGGTTTTGGAGATTGTGTGTAGGGATTTGCGGGCCCTGCTGGACGGTGATGAGTTGGGGCCGCAGTTTGAATCTATCTCGGTCAACTTCCCATACTTTCAGTTCGCCCTTCCCAATATGGTCGAAGAGGTTACGGCGATTTTAGATAAGTACAATATTCCGCCGTCGATGATTAAAATAGAGATCACGGAAAGAGTCCTTATCTCGGATAGCTTCAATATGAAAAAGGTCATGAGAAGGATGCAGGAAAAGGGCTTCGTGTTTGAGCTTGACGACTTTGGAATTGAGTACTCGAATATGAGCGTATTTTTGGATTTGCCGCTTGATATAATTAAAATCGACAGAAGCTTGCTGCTCGCTGCTACTAAATCTCAACAAAACCGGAAGTTCTTTGAATATCTAATATTAGGAATTAAGGCGACGAACAAGAAGATAATCGTTGAAGGAATAGAAGACTTAGAGCAAAAAGAGCTATGTGTTTCTTGTAAGTGCGACTATATCCAAGGCTACTTCTTCTCAAAGCCTGTTTCCATAGAAGAGGCAATGACCTTCTTAGGATAAACTTGATGCAAAAAAGCGTGGGCATAACTCGCCCATGCTTTTTTGCGTCTCTCAGGCATGGCAAGCTGTGGCGGGCGGCGGCTTTACATTAAATTTCTACATTTTGTAACATTTAGCTCTGTATATCTTGAAATGTTGGGAGTGTTGTGGTATGATTAGATTGGCGTATGTAAAATGTGCGTCAAATTAACAAAAAATTGGAGGAAACCGAAATGAAAAAGCTTCTTGTATTGCTTTTGGCGATGACAATGCTGTTTGCACTTGCAGCTTGCGGTGGTGATGAGGCACCTGCAGAGAGCGCAGCACCGGCAGAGAGCGAAGCACCCGCAGAGAGCGCAGCTCCTGCAGAATCCGAGACCCCGGCAGAGCCCGTGATCATGAAGATCGCATTGGTAACTGACGTTGGCACTATCGACGATGAGTCCTTTAACCAGGGCACATGGGAAGGCGTAGTTGCATATGCCGAGGCTAACAACGTTGAGCATGAGTACTATCAGCCCACAGCTGACACTAACGATGCGCGTGCCGCATCCATAGTACAGGCTATAACAGAGGGCGCAGACGTTATCGTTATGCCCGGATTCTTGTTCGGTCAGAACGTTATCGACATCCCCCCTCAGTACCCCGATGTACACTTTATAGCACTTGACATCGACCAGTCTAACTTCGGCGACGGTATGCCTGCAGAGAACCTGACATGCATCACTTTCTCTGAGGAGCAGGCAGGCTGGCTTGCTGGCTACGCAGCTGTTAAGGACGGATACACTCAGCTCGGTTACTTGGGCGGTATGGCTGTTCCTGCTGTTGTACGCTTCGGCTACGGCTACATACAGGGTGCTGACTACGCTGCTCAGGAGATGGGCACAGATATCGCAATTAACTACACCTACGGCGGCCAGTTCTTCGGTGATGCAAGCATCACAGCGAAGATGGAAGGCTGGTACTCTTCGGGCACAGAGGTCGTATTCGCTTGCGGCGGCGGCATCTGGACTTCGGCTGTTGAGGCTGCACTCGGCTACGAGGGCATGGTTATAGGCGTTGACAGTGATCAGCATTACCTTGGTGAGACTGATGATTACGCTTACAACCCCTTCTTGACATCTGCTGTTAAGCTTCTTCCCAATGCTACAGCTAACGCTCTATCCGAGCTTGCTGCAGGCAACTGGGCTAACTACGGCGGCATGGTCATCAACTACAGCTTGGCTGAGGGTGACTTCGTTGGTATCCCCACTGCTGAAGAGTCTTGGGAGTTCGAGACCTTCACTATGGAAGAGTACGAAGCTGCTATCGCTATGATCATCGATGGCACCATCGTTATCGATCCTTCTGCTGACACTGAGACTTACCCGACTGTTTCTGAGTCCACAACTCTGAACATCGTTGCTTAAGCCTTAGCTTGCGCAAAGGACGCCCTATAGTAGGGCTCTACTTAAATGTAAATCGGCACCTCAGAAATGAGGTGCCGATTTTTGTATGGAAGGTCAAATGAGAGTGTGTAAAACATAAATAAATAAGCTGACACTTTGTAGGTGTCAGCTTGTTTATTTATATATCTACATATGCTTATTTATTATCTTGTCCTCGCCGTCAACGTCCGCCCAAAGTGCGACTCTGTTGTCCTCGTTAAGACTCAACCACACACCCTGTGCCAGATCCGCCATACTCATTTCAGGCAATTCTATAGCTATGGGCTCACCGTAAAAGGAAGTGAGCGGATCACCGCTATAGCCGTCATAGGTGCTGATGAAATGTCCACGCCCGTTACGTGGTGCATAGCTGTAGTAAAAGCGCTCGCAACGCTTACCATCGGGCGTCTTTAATATAGAGAGCATATATTCACCGTTCGGACGCATAATGCCCGAGATACGAGGTGTGTAGTTAGGTGCGTCCGGCTCAAACTCACGTGTCGCCAAGGCGTCGATAAAGCTTGAACCCTCGTCCATCATCTCGCAGATTGTGTCTGTCTGATCTCCGTTCGTGACAATAAGGCCGTATCCCCTGCGACGCACGGGATGGTATATTATGAGGGACGGATCCGTCACCAGACTATCGTCATGCGCTTTTGTACGCATACCGTCATCCGTGCGTAGGAATATCCTGTTTCTGCTGTTTACACTGCGTCCCATAATAAAGTAGAGGCTCAGAAATTTGCCCGAGGGCGTATGCCCCATCAATATTCCTCTGCCCGGATAGGGACGCTCCTCTAAGTACTTGAATATATCTGTCATATTGCTACTCTCCTTCTTGCTCTGGTCTCAAGACCTTACCCAACTCGAATGCCAAGTATTCCGTAGCAGCGGGGAGTATCTTCCATTCCGCCTCACGCAATACCCTGTCAGCAAGGCTCTCAACGCTGTCATCCGGCAGTACATCCACAGCCTTCTGCATGATTATCTCACCGCCGTCAGGCTCGGCGTTTACGTAGTGTACAGTCGCACCCGTGCGCTTCACGCCGCTTTCAAGCACAGCCTCGTGCACTCGTCTACCGTAATAGCCCACGCCGCCGAAATCGGGTAAAAGTGATGGATGCACATTTATTATGCGCCCTGCCCATCGCTCTGTGAATTCCGCACTGAGTATGCTGAGAAAGCCGGCAAGCACTATCATCTGGGCGCCCTGCTCTACAAGTGCCGCCTCTATACGCTCCTCGAAATCCTCGCCACGCTCAACGACGACCGAAGCGACACCTGCCGCCGCCGCACGCTCCAAGGCGTACACGCCCTTCTTATTTGACAGCACGAGCACAAGCTCACCCGAGGGCAAAGAGCCCTGCGCCTCGGCATCAAGCAGTGCTTGCAAGTTAGTGCCGCCGCCCGACACGAAAACCGCTATCCTAGTCTTTACCACAGGTCTATCCTCGTATTGCCCTTTACAATGTCGCCTATGACATAGGCGTCCTCGCCCGAGGCGCATAAAATGCTAAGCGCACGCTCTGTATCCTCCGCCGACACTATAACACACATGCCCACACCCATATTAAAGGTATTGTACATATCACGCTCAGGCACATTGCCACGCTCTGCGATTAGCTTAAATATCTCAGGCGTACGCACTGCGCTCTTTTCTATACGTGCCGTCAGACCCTCGGGGATACTGCGTGGTACGTTCTCGTAGAAGCCGCCGCCGGTTATATGTGATATGCCCTTAACTTTAATCTGCTCCAATAGCGCAAGTATGGGCTTTACATATATCTTCGTCGGTGTGAGCAGGGTCTCGCCCAAGCTCTTACCGCTAAGCTCCGCCATAGGTACAGTCAAATCAGCCTTGTCCACGTCGAACACACGACGCACCAAGGAAAAACCGTTCGAGTGTACACCCGAGGAGGGTAAGGCGATAATCACATCGCCCTCACCCATGGTACTGCCGTCTATGATGTCCTTCTTATCAACCACACCGACCGCAAAGCCGGCGATGTCATACTCATCAGGCTCGTAAAATCCCGGCATTTCTGCCGTCTCACCGCCTACGAGCGCCGCAGTACTCTGCACGCATCCCTCGGCTACGCCCTTAACGATAAGCTCTATACGCTCGGGCGTGTTCTTGCCGCAAGCTATATAGTCGAGGAAAAACAAAGGTCTCGCACCGCAACACACTATATCGTTCACGCACATTGCTACACAGTCTATACCAACCGTGTCATGCTTGTCCGTTAAAAACGCCATACGCAGTTTTGTGCCCACACCGTCTGTGCCCGATACCAATACGGGGCGCTCCATGCCCTTAGTGTCAAGCTCGAACATGCCGCCGAAGCCGCCTATGCCCGATAACACACCGCTCGTCACCGTGCGTGCTATATGCGACTTCATGAGCTCTACAGCCCTGTAGCCCGCCTCTATATCAACGCCCGATGCCGCATAACTATCCGAATACGATCTCTCCATATCCTACGATACCCCCAATATTTACTTAGGCTCACTGAGCTTGCGCTCAAAGCGACTCTTATCCTTCTGTGTAGGCTCTTCAGTAGGATATTCGCCCGAGAAACATGCCGCACAGTAGCCGGCATTCTCACGATTGGCGAGCTTATCCACATAATTGATGTTCAAATAACCCAAACTGTCCGCACCCAGCACCTTGCAGATCTCGTCGTGGCTCATTTGACATGCAATAAGATTCTCACGACTGTCTATATCCGTGCCGTAGTAGCAAGGGTTCTTAAACGGCGGCGCAGATATGCGTAAATGCACCTCTTTTGCGCCCGATTCACGCAGTAAGCCGACTATCCTCGCACAGGTATTGCCACGCACTATAGAGTCATCGACCAAAACGACGCGCTTTCCGGCTATTGTCTCCGAGACTGTACTCAGCTTAATTTTTATCTTATCTACTCTCGCCTCTTGTCCGGGCGCTATAAATGTACGACCTATATACTTATTCTTTATAAGGCCAACGCCGTAGGGTATCTTACTCTCACGAGAAAAGCCCAAGGCGGCGTCCAAGCCCGAGTCGGGCACGCCCACAACTACATCAGCTTCCACAGGATGCTCCTGAGCTAAGAATGCACCTGCCCTAAGACGTGCCGCATGGACACTGCAACCGTCTATTACAGAGTCCGGACGTGCAAAGTAAATGTACTCAAACACACATAGACTCTCAGGCACAGTGCCACAATGATCCCTAATACTGCGAGGGCCATCCTTATCGAATATCATAATCTCGCCCGGCTCTAACTCACGTGTCAGCGTAGCGCCCATAGCCTCCAAGGCACAGCTCTCCGACGCTACGTAGTAGTCGCCCTCGGAGTCCTGACCGTAGCAAAGAGGTCTAAAGCCCTGGGCGTCACGTACCGCCACGAGTTTCTGTGGTGACATGAGCACCAAAGAATATGCACCCTGTAACTTGTGCATTGCCATATTTACCGCCTGCTCTATTGAGTCAGCCGCTAACCGCTCTTTCGTTATGACATAAGCGATAACCTCGCTATCCGTAGTCGAGTGGAATATGCTGCCCTGCAACTCCAGCTCCTCACGCAGCTCCGCAGAGTTGACAAGGTTGCCGTTATGGCATAGCGCCATACGGCCCTTAACGTGATTTATGAGTAGTGGCTGTGCGTTGGACCTGTCGTTTCCGCCTGTTGTGCCGTAACGACAATGTCCCACCGCCATATTACAACCGTCCAAATCGTGCAGAACATCGGGCGTAAGCACTTCCTGTACCAAGCCCACGTCCTTATAACAGGACAAAACACCGTCATCGTTTACCGCTATTCCGCAACTTTCCTGTCCCCTATGCTGTAAGGCATACAAGCCGTAATATGCAACAGACGCCAAGGGTCTCGTGCTCTTTGAATATATGCCTAATACGCCGCATTCTTCGCGTAAACTGCTCATACGGTCTCATCCTCCAACAGCCTGCGCATGACTTCCTCATACGCCTCCTCGGCGCCGCCCAAGTCACGACGGAATCTGTCTTTATCGAGCTTCTCGCCCGTATGTACGTCCCACAGCCTGCAAGTGTCGGGGCTAATCTCGTCTGCAAGAACTATCTCGCCCGAAGGTAAACGTCCAAACTCCAACTTGAAGTCAACCAAAGTTAAATCGTGCCTTAACAAAAATGCACTCAGCTTCTCGTTAACAGTAAACGCGTAGCCTCTGATTGTCTCTATCTCCTCGGGTGTCGCAAGCTTCAGTGCAAGCGCATGGTACTCGTTTATGAGCGGATCACCCAAGCTGTCGTCCTTATAAGAAAACTCAAAGGTCGGGCTCTCAAAACGTATGCCCTCGTTCACGCCGTAACGCTTAGCAAAGCTGCCTGCCGATATATTGCGGATTATCACCTCGAGCGGCACGATATCCACGCGCTTTACAACAGTTTCTCTGTCGTTTAGCTCCTCTACATAGTGTGTCGGCACGCCGCTCTTCTCAAGCATACGCATAACAAGATTGGACATCCTGTTATTTATAGCGCCCTTGCCGAGTATAGTACCCTTCTTCTCACCGTTAAAAGCCGTAGCATCGTCTTTATACGACACTATGCACAGCTTATCGTCTTGAGTCGCATAGACCTTTTTAGCCTTGCCCTCGTAAATCTCACGATCTTTTTGCATCATGCACCTCATTAATTATTTATTGTACTTAACCGCCACAGCTTCGTTTTTCTTAAGTGTCGCCTCAGTGTCCGCTGCACGACGTGCCGCCAAACGCTCCGCTACGCCCTCGTCCGATACGGACAATATCTGCGCCGCAAGCAAGGCTGCATTAACAGCGCCGTCTATAGCAACAGTCGCCACAGGCATACCCGCAGGCATCTGCACTGTCGATAACAGCGCATCCAATCCGTCCAAAGTCGAGGACTTTATCGGGATACCTATTACCGGTAATGTCGTGTTCGCCGCAACTGCTCCGGCAAGATGCGCAGCCTTACCTGCCGCCGCTATAACTACACCGAAACCACGCTCACGTGCCTTCTGAGAAAACTCCCTCGACTGCTCAGGTGTACGGTGTGCCGAATACACATGCACCTCATACTCTATGCCCAATGCCGCCAAGGTCTCCATGCTCTTCTCTACTACAGGTAAATCGCTGTCACTGCCCATCAGTATCGCTACTTTCTTCATGTGTCGACCCCCTTACAAAATTCAATATAAATCTACCACATTTCACACTGTCTTGGCAATAGTTTATATATTTTTTAACGTCCTGTACATAATTAAAAAGCCCCACAGCTCGCAATATAGCGAAATGTGGGGTTTTTAATCTGGCGGAAAACAGGTTTTCCGCCAATTATGGAGTTCTCGGCTTGCGAGCCTCGCAAAGTATCTTCGTCGGGTACACGCCCCTCCTCAGATAAAATCTAACATTTTTCTAAAATCAGACCAATGCAACTCGCCGTGATTATAGATTATTACTTATGCCTTCTTCTGCTTTGCAAGAGCCTTTGCACCGACCTCGTCACCGTACACAGGTGTAGCAACAGCGTAACCACCGTCTATGCTTAGGTTCTGACCTGTCGTAAATGCTGACTCATCGCAAGCGAAGTACAGAACGCCTGCAGCTATCTCCTCGGGAGCAGCCATACGGATCATCGGTGTGCCCTTGTAGAACATATCCTGATATGCCTCAGGCAGGTTATCTGCAACAGCCGCAGTAGCGGTCATGCCAGGAGACACAGTGTTGCAGCGTATGCCGTAACGGCCGACCTGCACAGCTATGGACTTGCTGAGGTGTATAACGCCGCTCTTAGCTACGCCGTAAGCTGTCTGTCCGGTGTTGTTAAGTACGCCCGCAACGGAAGCTATATTTATTATGGAACCGGACTTCTGAGGAACCATCGCCTTCTTCAAAACGAGGTTACACAGGTGATACACACTGCTCAGGTTGCCGTTCATGTCCTTGTTGAACTGCTCAACGTTACCGTTTACTATGTCGAAATCCTTCATGGGGCTTGTGCCGCCGTAGTTATTTACCACTATGTCAATCCTTCCGCTCTCTGCGAGTATCTGATCAACTGCGGGCTCATAGGTTTCGAACTTCAAAGAGTCCAGATAAACGACCTTTGCAACGCCCTTGCCTGCTGCGTTTATCTCCGCTGCGCAAGTCTCGCCCAACTCGGGGTTCCTGACTGCCATGTATACGGTTGCGCCCTCGTCTGTCATTGCCTTAACCGATGCAAGTCCTATGCCCTTTGTGCTGGCGGTAACTACTGCTACCTTACCCTGTAATTTTCCCATGTTTATCGCTCCTTTTCAATTTTATTTAACAGTGTTCTTGTGCTCTAACACAGATTTTATCAAACTGAAAAGCAGGGGTTTGTACATTTTACACTTATGTGCTAACTCAAACACTCCCCGACTGCGTTTTTAAATTACCAAACATTTTCGGTGACATTCCCGAGTCGCGCCAGCACATCCTTAAAATACTCGGGTAATTCCGTCTCCAAATATATGCGCTCACCCGTCGTAGGCTGAGTAAACTCAAGACTGCGTGCATGAAGACACTGGCCCTCTAAACCCTTCTCAGCCTTCTTCGTACGACCGTACACCAAGTCACCCACCACGGGATGCCCTATATGCGACATATGTACACGTATCTGATGCGTACGGCCTGTGCGCAAGCGACACTCCAAATGCGTATGCATGGCATAGCGCTCCACCACAGACCAGTCCGTCACAGCCTCACGTGCGGCTTTATCCGTCACCGCCATGCGCTTTCTGTCCGTGGAGTGCCTGCCTATAGCCGCATCCACAGTACCGCTCTCTGCCGGCATAGTGCCGTGCACCACCGCCCTGTACACCCGACTTAAGCTCCGCTCGGACAGTTGATGTGACAAATGTGCGTGCGCCATATCATTTTTTGCCACCATTATAAGACCCGAGGTGTCCTTGTCTAAACGGTGCACTATCCCCGGGCGACGCACGCCACCTATGCCCGACAGCTCCGCTCCGCAACGGTGCAAAAGCGCATTTACCATAGTACCGCTCTCATGACCCGGCGCAGGATGCACCACCATGCCCCTCGCCTTATTTATGACTATGAGGTCTAAGTCCTCATACACCACCTCGAGAGGTATATCCTCCGCAAGAAGCTCCGTGTCACGCACCTCGGGGATGCGCACACTCAGAACCTCGCCGCCTGTAACTTTATGGTTTTTTTTCAGCGCCTTAGTGCCCCGTAAAACAGCGCCCTCTTCACACAGACGTTGTGCCGCCGTGCGTGTCAGACCCTCAACACGGCGTGAGAGGAGAGCGTCGATTCGCTCGCCGCTCTCCTCATAGGTTATTTCTATTATTATCTCATCAATCATCGGAAAACTCCGCCATTATATCCTCCAGACTAAAGCCGCCGGAAGACTTCTTCTCCGGTGCAGGCTCTGACACGGGCTCTGACATGGGCTCTGAAAACTTCGGCTCAAACGCCTGTACCGCTACCTCAGGCTCAGACTCTGCCACCGTGCTCGGACGCTCCGTCACAAAAGCTATGGTGTCCTCCGTCACTACAGGTGCAGACGCCGCCTCGTTCTTAGACTCACGTAGTCCGAAAGGATCGTCGTCCACGAAATCGGACACAGGTGCGGCAGGTGCCGCCGTAGCCGTAGCCACGGCACCGACACCGTCCTTGCCCTTGCGAGCCTTCTTAGTCTTAGCCTTCGGGCTCGGCTCGCCCTTGAAATCCTCGCCGAAAAGTATATAAATACAGAACAGTACGCCGCCCACGCTTATGAATATATCCGCTATATTGAATATAGCAAACTCCGTGAAGAAGTCGAGGCGGAACATGTCCACGACGTAACCGCTCATCACACGGTCTATGGCGTTGCCTAAAGCACCTGCAATAACGAGCACGGAACTCCAACGACCCAAGGGCTCCTTTATTATGCCTCGTGTGATAGCCACCACCAGTACCAAGGTGAATATAATAGCGAGCGCCGCAAATACCCATCTTAAATTGAGGTCACGAAATATACCGAACGCAGCGCCCGTATTGTGGTGATTGACCAAGCTCACAAGCTCGGGTATCAGTGGTACGGAACCCTCGTTTAGCGGTACATTGACCGTTATCCAGTACTTTAGCGCCTGATCCGCTATCAGTGCCAGCACCACACATATTGCATATATCATAGAATATTTTACTCCCCTACTGCCTCTGCACAACGTGCGCACAGAGTACTGTGCGTCTCTACCGTGCCTACATCCTCGCAACGTGTCCAGCAACGCTCACAACGCTCCAATGCCGAAGGCTCGACCTTTATCTTAAAGCCCTGCAGACCCTCGGACTCATAGCCCTCACCGTTGCCGTCCGTGCTCAGCTCACTCACGATGCAAAGCATGGCAAGATTTATGCCCTCAAGCGTCGCCGCCACCTTAGAGGCCGTGTCACTCACAGTCAAGCTAATCTTTGCATCAAGTGGCTTGCCTATGACTTTTTCCGCACGTGCAAGCTCCAAAGCCTTGTTTATCTCGTCACGCAGAGCACGAGCATTCGCCCAACGCAGCTCATCTGCCTCCGCCATGTTCCACTCGGGACGCACCGTCGGCATATCGTTTAGCATTACATGCTCCGTGTTAGCGCCCTCGGCATGGGGCATAGCCTGCCAAATCTCGTCCGAGGTGAAGCTCAAAAACGGTGCAAGCAGACGCACAAAAGCGTCAAGGATATAGTACATAGCCGTCTGCGCACTGCGACGTGATACGCTGTCCACGCCATCACAGTACAGCCTATCCTTTATGACGTCAAGGTAGAAGTTCGACAGCTCAACAACACAGAAGTGATGTATAGCGGCTATGCCTACGAAGAAGTCATAGTCCTCATAGCCCTTTATGCACTTCTCCACAAGCTTATTTACTCGGCTGAGCGCCCACTTGTCAAGCTCGGGCATGTCCTCATAAGCAACAGGCTCATTCGGATCGAAACCGTGTAGGTTGCCCAAGATATAGCGTGCCGTATTTCTTATTTTGAGGTACTTATCGGACAGCTGCTTGAATATACCGTCCGAGCAACGCACGTCGTTGTGATAGTCCGAGGACGCCGCCCACAGTCTGATCATGTCAGCGCCGTACTTCGGGATGATCTCCTCGGGATACACGCCGTTACCGAGTGACTTATGCATAGCACGACCGTCACCGTCGACAGTCCAACCGTGGGTAAGCACCATCTCATAAGGTGCCTTGCCCCTCATAGCGACAGCGGTAAGCAAAGACGACTGGAACCAACCTCTGTACTGGTCACCGCCCTCAAGGTACATGGAAGCGGGCCAGTGGCCGGGTGCATCAAGTTCCATGGATGCATAGTGCGTACTGCCGGAGTCGAACCAACCGTCCAGCGTGTCCGTCTCCTTCGTAAATGTTGTACCACTGCAATGCGGGCACTTGTAGTCTGCCGGCAACAGCGTCGCCGCCTCGTCCTCAAACCAAGCGTTCGAGCCCTTAGCACGGAACGCATCAGAAACGCTCTCTATAGTCTCGGGTGTGCACACGGGTTTCTCGCAAGTGTCACAGTAAAACACGGGAATGGGTAGACCCCAACGTCTCTGACGGCTTATGCACCAGTCGGAACGCTCCTTTATCATCGCTATCATGCGCTCATAGCCCCACTCCGGTAGCCAACGCACCTCACCGCAAGCGGCTATAGCCTGCTCCTTAAATGCATCGACCGAGCAGAACCATTGATCGGTTGCCCTGTAGAGTATGGGGTTCTTGCAACGCCAGCAATGTGCGTACTGATGCTCTATATCCGTGTGACCGAGCAGAGCACCGCTCTCTTTCATGTCCGCAAATATCGCATCGGACGCCTTGTCCGTTGTCAGACCCTCGTACTTGCCTGCCTCGGAGGTCATTCGCCCCCTATCGTCAACAGGCACTATTACGCCTATATTCGTGCCCTTTTCCCTGTCGTACAGACGGCAGACATCAAAGTCCTCATGACCGTGGCCGGGTGCCGTGTGTACACAGCCCGTACCGGCGGCAGTTGTGACGTGCTCACCGAGTATAATGACGCTCTCCCTATCTATGAAGGGGTGCTGAGCCGTCATTAGCTCGAAATTACTGCCCTTTAGCGTTGCTATCTGCTCATAGCTCTCGCCGCAAGACTGCTCCACGCTCTCAACCAAGTCCTTAGCGAGTATATAAACTTCACCGTTTTGCGCACGTGCCAAAACATAGTCTAAATCACCGTTTAAGCAGATTGCAAGGTTGCCGGGAAGTGTCCATGTCGTAGTTGTCCAGATGACAAAGTAAATGTTCGATACATCGCAGTACTGCGAGAGCTTGCCCTTATCGTCCTTAACGGCAAACTTAACAAACACCGAACGTGTGGAGTGATCGGAGTACTCTATCTCAGCTTCCGCCAAGGCGGTCTCATCATGCGGGCACCAGTAAACGGGCTTCTTGCCCTTATATATATAACCCTTCTCAAACATGGTGCCGAAGACCTTAACTTCCTCAGCCTCGAACTTCGGGTCCATGGTGCGGTATAGCTTATCCCAGTCGCCCACTACGCCAAGGCGCTTAAACTGCTCCATCTGTATCTGCACGAAACGCTCAGCAAACTCATGACAAGCGGTGCGGAACTCGCCAACGCCCATCTCCTTATGATTTAACTTCTGCTCCTTAATTATAGCAGACTCTATGGGCATACCGTGATTGTCCCAACCCGGTATATATACAGCTTGGTAGCCGGACATGGACTTATAACGTGTAATAAAGTCCTTTATGCACTTATTTAGCGCTGTTCCCATGTGTATGGCGCCGTTGGAAAAGGGAGGGCCATCATGCAAGTTAAACATGGGCCTGCCCTCTGTACGCTCTAACATCTTCGCATACAGGTCCATTTCCTCCCAAGCTTTTAGCATATCCGGCTCACGCTTCGGTAGTCCGGCACGCATAGGAAAGTCTGTCTTTGGTAAATTTACCGTGGCATTGTAATCTCTCGACATTTATATCTTCTCCTTTATACTTCAAAACGGGGCTGCGCATATTTAGCACAGCCCCGTCTGATTTACTCAAATAAACGATTCAGACCCTCCGGGTCTATGGCTTGAGTAGAGTCAGCGCTCGGGGCTTGCCCTATGTGTATGTTAATCTCGGGCTCGTTCGGTATTCGTGATACCGAAGACTCTATGCTCCTGACCGCATCGTCAATAACCGTCTCCTCAATAGAGCCGACGGTTGCCATGTTTGCTACCTTATCCAAAAAGTCAAGCTGACGATTGCAAAGCGTGCGCTGCTGCTCGAAGTACTTTGCCGTCTCCGCCTTCGCAGCCATAAGCTTATCCTGTTCGCCCTCTATCTCACGCTTATATGCACTGATCTTCTCACGTGCACTCGCCTCCGCATCGGAAAGAAGTTTCTCTGCCTTTTCCTTTGCATCCTTCTCTATCTGCGCACTCAGCATCTGCGCCGAAACCAATGCCTTGCGCATAGCCTCGTCGTTTGCCTTCATGTCACCGTATTCCTTTAAGCTCGCCACGACTATCTTTAGCTTAGCCTCCAACTCGCCGACCTTCTTGCGAGCTGACTCGTACTTCGCTTCCACATCCTCGATCTCAGACGCTACCGCATCCATGAAATCGTCTACTGCACCCATATCGTAGCCGCCGAACACCGCTTTCTCAAAGGTCTTCTGCCTTACATCTTGTGACGTCATGTTATCTCACTTCCCGTCTCATATATTTAGTCTGGCGGAAAACAGGTCTTCCGCCAAAAAGAGTTCTCGGCTTTATAGCTTGCAAAGTATCTTCAGCGTACACACGCCCCTTTTGACAAGCTCAATATACAGCCTAATACTCCCTGCTCTGCATCGCTTCCGCCATGCCTCGTGGTAGATTATCGTCTATGTCCACACCCTTGGGCGATATTATGAGCACCCCCGGTGAAAACGTCTTTGCCGCACAGCCCAAAGCATAGGACGCGCCCCTTAAATAGTCGCTTATCCTGTTCGCATCGTCCCTCGACATCTCGCTGACATTTAACATCACTATCTTACGCTGACGTAGTTCGTCCACTATAGCCGCACCGTCTGAAAACTTTGTAGGCTTCGCCAAATGTATCGCATTCGGAGCTGTCTCCGCATTGTAGGAAAAGTCATCGCCCTCATTGTAACGCTCACGCCTGTCACTCTGGCGACTGCGCGGCTCTTCAAAGTCACGCTCGGAGAAGTCATGCTCCTTATAGTCGACCGGCTGCCTGCGAGTACTGGGTTGCTTCTCGCGACGTGGTAAACCGCCACGCTTAGGCGCAGACTTAGTACTGCCCAAATATGCGTTCCTATTCGATTGTGCGGTGTCATAGTACGGAGCGTCTGAAAAATCGTCCTCTATGTCCTCCTGAGGAGCTACGCCCGAAAACTCATCGTCTTCGTAAAAGCTTTCCTCATCAAAAGGCTGTGTCAGCCTCCGTATACCGTCAAAAAATCCCATTAGTTCCTCCGCTGCCCGAATATGGCAGAGCCCACACGAACTATGTTAGCCCCTGCCCTTACGGCCTCATCATAATCACTACTCATACCCATAGATAAAAAGTCCATGCAGATATTATGATATTTTTTCGACCTATTGTCAATAAAAAGCTCACGCATTCGGTCAAAATACCTCAAATTTCCGTCATCTTTGCCTATTTTTGGCGGAATTGTCATCAATCCACGCAATTTTACACCCTCAAGTGCCGCTGTTTGCTCTAATATCTCACTCACCTGCTCGGGGAATACGCCGCTCTTCGTCTGCTCCTTGCCGATATTCACCTCCAAAAGCACGTCCTGCACCAAGCCCAAACCCTGTGCACGTGTCGATATCACACGCATAAGCTCAATAGAATCCACAGACTCTATAAGGCTAACCTTGCCCACAAGATACTTTACCTTATTGCGCTGTAAATGCCCGATAAAATGCAGCGGTGCGCCCTCGTATGCGCCCTCGTCATACTTGCCGAGCAGTTCCTGCACACGATTTTCACCACAGGCATCCACGCCACCCTCTATAGCCTCACGTACCATAGCCGAGGTAACAGTCTTTGTTGCCGCCAACAGCACTACAGACTCCTCACCCGAGACCTCTGCTATGCGTGCCTTTATATCCCTTACATTCTCTCTTATACCCATTTTAACACCGCCCTATCCGCTGACTATCAATGTATCTCCCACACGTAAAGCGCCCTCGTCCGTACTCGCACTTACCACGAACATCTCGTCGCCCACGTAAATCGTCTCCACATACTTTTTCTCTCTAACTCCTGCCGTCTCCGTATACACATAACTAGCACCGCTCTCGTCTAAGCGCACCGCTCGTATAGGCACGGACAGACCCGAATAATAATGCGTCTCCAACTCCGCCTCGACTTCCCTTGCACTTAATATCTCACTCGTGCCCAAGTTGCCCGAGAACAACACGGCACAAAGTCCCTCTGCTTCAAAACTAAGCTGCTCCACTCGCAGCTCCGTCACTCCGAGTGAGCCTAAATCAGCTTCCACCGTCTCACCTAGGGTCAAACCATTTGCGACCGTAGGCTCAAGCTCACCCAAGAGATACCAGCGCGGTGACACTACGAGCTTGCCGTAAGCTTGTGAACTATTATCTATTGTGCGAGCCAAAAGCTCCTCCGTCAAGCCGACATACACGCTCTCAGGACGATAAACGTCCTCCAAACCATCCGTATACGGAAAGAATATGCCCGACTCCGGTGCAAGCAAGCTCTCATCGCCTATATACGACATTGCGCTGATCATGCCCAATTCACGCTCAATATCCCAAGTCTCACGCTCAGTGCCGAAGTATAGACCCTCCAACACGGCGACCGCTTCACGACGTGCCTGCACATCGCTTTGCGAAATCGCAGAGTGGTAGTCGGACACAGACTGCGCCTCAACGCTCGCGCGCACCCCTACGGATAAATCCGAGGAGTGCTCCGAAGCTTCCGCTCTTATAAGCTGTAGTTCTAAAGTTGCCGTCTGCCCGAAGTTGCTATCTGTATTCGCTGTCTGCGACAGCGTCGCCAGAACCTCGCCTCGTGCCACGCTCTCGCCGCTCGTACGCAAGGATATAGCTGATTGACCGTCTGAATATAAAATCAGTTCGTCACGCAACAACACGCCCTGCATAGACACAGTCTCACGTACCGTGACCGCACTGACTGTCGCCGTGACCGGCATAGACCACATCTCACGCACGGAAATAGCGATATATGCTGCCATTGCAATGAATATCACAAGGACAGCGGTTGTCGTTACTGCATTCGTTCGCCTCAGAGGTTCGACCTCCCTATGTATTCTCCGACTCGCCGAAAAACTCAACAGGCCTCGGCGGTACTATCGTCGATATCGCATGTTTGTATATCATTTGTTGCTTGCCCTCGGTGTCGAGCATCACCACGAAGTTATCAAAACCTCGTATCGTACCTCGTAACTGGAAACCGTTCATTAAAAACACCGTCACACTTAGCTTGTCCGCCCTCGCCTTGTTTAAAAATGCGTCCTGAAAATTCTTGCCCTTCTCCATACTTTCAAACTCCTTAGGGAGCGTCGTTTCATAGTATCACATGACAACGCCCGTTAAAATAGTGATATTGTACAAAGATTTATCCCTGTACACCACACTATAATATACCGCTACCCTCGATGAATTTCGTCGAAAGCTGGAGGACACTCTCAAAATCTGTCCGCTTGTCACACTTTATCCAATTTACCTCAGACCGACCCCTCAACCACGTGAGCTGACGCTTTGCGTACCGACGTGTCTCACGCTTTATCGTCTCATACGCCTCGTCCATACTGCACTCACCACGCAAAGCCGCCGCCGGCTCTTTATAGCCTATGGCCTGCATAGCCGTACTGTCTTGCGGTAAGGCGCCGCTCTCCACGAGCGACCGTACTTCCTCCGTCAAGCCGAGCTCTCGCATTATATCGACCCGTAAATCTATACGCTCGTACAAGTCCGACCTTTCCATATAGTCGAGCGCCAAAGCGCAGACTTTATAGCGTGGCGGCAGAAGTTTACCCTCACGCTCATGCTCCGTTATGCTCTTGCCCGTCAACAAAATGACCTCATACGCTCGTACTATGCGCTTTTTATCGGCTGCATGTAAACGTGCCGCACGCTCGGGGTCGAGCTGTGACAGCTCCGTGAGCAAAGCTTCACCGCCTATCTCATCGTAACGTGCGTTTAACTCCGCGCGTGCCGTGCCGTCGTCTAAGCTGCCGTCTAACTCAAAATGCTTGATGTTTACAAGTGAGTCTATATAAAGGCCTGTGCCGCCCGCCACTATGGCGAGCTTACCCCTCGACGCTATATCCGCACACACAGCCGCCGCATCGGTCGCATAGCGTGACACGCTGTAGCGCTCGCTCGGCTCGACTATATCTATCATATGATGCACTACGCCCTCACGCTCTTGCATGTCGGGCTTTGCCGTCCCTATGTCCATGCCACGATATACCTGCATGGAGTCGGCAGAGACGACCTCACCATTATAGAGTTTCGCCAAAGCTATAGCCAAACCTGTCTTGCCCGATGCCGTGGGACCGCTTAACGTTATTATGCTTTGCATATTACCTCCAAACGCCACCGAAGGCGAAATTAAAATTTCACTGATTTTTAAACATTTTGGAGCACTCTTATGCCCCTACGCTCTGTCAAATCGTTTATCAAGCTCCGCTCGTGACATGCGCCAAGCTACAGGCCGTCCGTGCGGACAATGTATGACCTTGCCGGCACACACAGCCGCCGCAAGCACCTCAAGCTCACGGAGCTCCGAGCGGTACCCGCCCTTGACAGCCGCCTTGCACGACACGCTGTTAAAAAGCTCCTCTCGTGAGCGCAGAGATGTGCCGCCCGACAACAAAACCGTCGCAAATTCCTCGACACAGGGCGCTATCTCACCATGAGCCATGCCCGAGGGCGCAGCTCGTACCGCCACCGTTGTGTCGCCGTATGCCTCTAGCTCGAAACCGACCTTTGAAAGCAGTTTGCGCTCCGCTGTGAGAAGTTCCGTCGCCTCAGCGCCCACCGTCACAAACACAGGGTCTAACAAAGTCTGTGACATGAACGTGCCGTTTTGAGATTTTATCTTATCGTAAAGCAGTCGTTCATGCGCCGCATGTTTATCTATGACCGCCATAGTGTCGCCGAGCTCGGCTATTATATAGAGACCCATAACCTCACCCACAACTTTTGCACTCGGCGGCGCCATACCGCAGATCTCCTCCGCTTGCTCTGCGACCGTGGCATCTAATACTCGCCTCGTGCCGTCATAGGGCAACGCCTTGACTGACGGCAAAGCCTCTGCTTTCGCATTTTGCGCATACAAGGTCGCAGCCTGCTCCAAGGCGATCTGTGACATTGCACTTTTGCTCAGCTCACTTTTTTGTTCGGATGAACGGTAATGTAGCGCAGCGCCAACTATGGGGCGCTGTTCACGTATGCCCTCGCCCGTAGGCTCGAGTGCACGGTAAGTCATAGGCTGCAAGGGACTGCTTTCATAAGCCACAGGCTTGTGAGACTCTGCCTCAAGCTGCGCAAGCTTCTCGTGCATGGGCACGACATAGCCGCCCCGCTCCAAAGCGCCCAAAACGGAGTAGTACACAGCCTCAAACACCGCTTTTTCATATGCAAAGCGCACCTCGGTTTTAGTCGGATGTACGTTAACATCAACCTCGTGCACAGGTACACTCAGCTTTATGACACAGGAGGGGAAACGCCCTGAAAGTGTCGTATTCTTATACGCCTGCTCCAAAGCCGCTTGCATGAGATTGGATTTTATATACCTGCCGTTACAGTAAAAGTACTGCATAGACCTGTTACCTCTCGCCGCCGTCGGTGAGGACACATAACCCACAGCTCTGACCTTCTCGTCCGGATCCGCTCCACACTCCAAGAGCCCCGAGGCAAACTCACGACCCAAGAGACTGTAAATCGTGCTTTTGAGGTCACTGTCGCCGGGTGTGAAAAATTCTTCCTTACCGTCTTTTATAACTCGCACGGATATCTCGGGGTGCGCCATCGCACAACGTAAGGCTATAGCAACACAAGCGGCACTCTCCGCCCTGTCCGTCTTCATAAACTTCAGGCGTGCCGGCGTATTGAAAAAGAGGTCACGGACGCTCATGCTCGTGCCCTTAGCTCCGCCACGCCTGTCCATCTCCTGAATATCGCCCGAGTCCACGCTCACGTAGGTGCCCAGCTCTTCGCCCTCCTCACGGGTGAAAAGCTCTATGCGTGACACACCCGATATGGCGGCTAAAGCCTCACCACGAAAGCCCAGACTGCTTATTGACTCCAAGTCCTGCTCGTTTTCCACCTTGCTAGTCGCATGACGCAAAAATGCCACGCCGGCGTCCTCCGGCGCCATGCCGTGCCCGTCGTCCGTGACACGGATTAAGGCTATGCCGCCGCCACGTATCTCCACGACTATATTGCGTGCGTCTGCGTCTATCGCATTCTCCATCAGTTCCTTTACCACGGAGGCGGGTCGCTCTACGACCTCACCCGCCGCTATTAAGTCCGCCATATACGGCGATAATATATTAATTTTAGACATTTACACGCCCCTCATCTTTTTGTCTGACGAAAACAGATTTCTATTACAATTTTTGTCACAGACATCTATCATTATATTATATTTTAATTGTATTTTCCAGTATTAAATGTTAATATGTAGAGATATTATTAAATTTAAAGGGAAGTTAATATGGCATACAAGGCACCTTATATCGACAAAGAGCGCATAGATGAGCAACTCGCCATCTGCGCAGACATTAAAAATGAATATTCAGACAGTGCAGAAACACGCTATGCACTCGTGGATACCTACGGTTGTCAACAAAACGAGGCGGACAGCGAGAAACTGCGTGGCTTTCTACGTGAGATGGGCTTTTCCATCACGGAAGACGAGGATAAGGCGGAACTTATCATCGTCAATACCTGCGCCATCCGTGAAGGCGCAGAGATGCGTGTCTTAGGTAACGTCGGAGCACTTGTGCACAAGAAAGCGCGTAACCCTAAGCTTGTTGTCGCAGTCTGCGGCTGTATGGTTCAGCAGGAGCACATGTCGGAGAAGCTAAAAAAATCTTTTAGGGTCGTGGACTTGGTGTTCGGTCCGCATGAGGTTTGGCGTTTTCCGGAACTCTACCGTAAAGTGCGCAAGGAGCGAGTGCGAGTGTTTGAGACATCACCGGGCGAGGGAGTGCTCGCTGAGGGCATACCCCTACACCGTGAGGGCGGCGCTAAGGCGTGGCTGTCCGTTATGTACGGCTGTAACAACTTCTGCACCTACTGTATAGTACCGCATGTGCGTGGGCGTGAACGCTCACGCCGTGTCGAGGATATCCTAAACGATGCAAGAAAGCTCATAGCCGAGGGCGTCAGGGACATTACACTGCTCGGGCAGAACGTAAACTCCTACGGACGTGACTCGGACGAGGGGGTTAACTTCTCTGAGCTACTACGTCGTATTAATGCTCTTGAGGGCGATTTTCTCATTCGATTTATGACCAGTCACCCACGAGACGCTACGGAGGAACTGTTTATCACCATGGCGCAGTGCGATAAATGCGCAAAGCAACTGCACCTACCCGTGCAGTCGGGCTCGACGAAGGTGCTCAAGGCGATGAACAGGTACTACAATCGTGAGGACTACCTAAAACTCATAGAGTCGGCACGTGTGCACATGCCCGACTTGGTTATCAGTACGGATATAATAGTCGGATTTCCCGGCGAGACCGCAGAGGATTTCGACGAGACGATAAGTCTCATAGAAAAAGTGCGTTATGACGCTATGTTCACGTTTATATTCTCGCCGAGGCGTGGCACGCCTGCCTTTGACATGCTCGATAACACGCCGAAGGAAGAAAAGCAGGAACGCTTTGACAGGCTGGTCAAAACAGCGAACGCCATATCCGCAGAGATACATGCCGCCTATGTGGGTAAGCGCATGAGGGTGCTTGTGGACGCCGCTGATGATAAGGGAGAATTTAACCTAAATGCACGTACGAACGGCGGACGACTTGTACGCTTGAAGGGCGATGCTGATTTAGTCGGCAGTTTTTGCGAGGTGCTTATTACGGGATGCAATACATGGGCTTTGGAAGGCAGTCCGATACTTGGGGAGTGAGTTAGATGAGTAAGTCGGAAATTACCCCGATGAAAAAACAATATAACGAGCTGAAGGAGCGGTATAAGGATAGCATACTGCTGTTTAGGCTCGGAGATTTTTACGAGATGTTCGACGAGGACGCACGTGTGGCGGCTAAGGAGCTCGACATTGCGCTGACCACTCGTGACAGAAATAAGAGTGCAGAGGAACAGACGCCCATGTGCGGCGTGCCTTTTCATTCGGCGCAGGGCTACATCACACGCTTGGTGCAAAAGGGATATAAGGTAGCTGTTTGTGAGCAGATGGAGAGTCCGGCGCAGGCTAAGGGCATAGTTAAGCGTGATGTTATACGAGTTATCACACCGGGTACGCTGACGGACAGCTCCATGCTCGATGAGAGCAGCTCTAACTATCTTGCGGCTGTGTGCATAGAGGGCGACAGGGGCGCTGTTGCCTTTTGCGATATATCCACGGGCGAGTTTTGCGCTGCCCACTATACGGAGGCGGCGACACAACACATACAAAATGAATTGACACGCTTTTCGCCTCGTGAGACAGTGTTGTCGGAGCAGGCGATGGGCGATGCGGCCATACTCGCCCTACTGAGTGACAGGCTAAACTGCGTAGCGCAGTCCGGCGGGCACAGCTTCTCTGTATCTGAGGGCGAAGCACGCATGTGCAGACAACTGCGTGTACGCTCCTTGGCGGATTTGGCGATAGAGGATAAGCCTGAGGTCGTCTCTGCCTGTGGAGCGCTTTTGTCTTACGTAGCGGAGACACAAAAGGCGGAGCCGGTCAATATAGAGAGCTTCGATTTGTTTACGGGCGGCAGCTTCATGGAGCTCGATTACGCTACAAGGCGCAGTCTGGAGCTGACTGAAAATCAGCGCACGGGTGAGCGTAGGGGCAGTCTTTTATGGGTGCTCGACAGGACGAAGACCTCCATGGGTGCAAGAACCTTGCGCTCTTGGACGGAACGTCCTTTGCTATCGCTTTTGGCTATAAGGCGGCGCCACGCCGCGCTCGGTGAACTTGCCGCCGACAATATAAGGCGAGCGGAGCTTAGGCTTTGCCTTGCGGAGGTAGCCGACTTGCAGAGGCTGATGAGCCGTATATCCACGGGCTCTGTCAACGCTCGCGACCTCATGACACTTGCGCTCAGTGCCGCTGTACTTCCGAAGATAAAGTCCCTGCTATCAGATTGCAAATCATCTTTACTTACAGAGCTTTTGCGCATGGACGATCTCGCTGACCTTATGTTCGAGATATACAGGGCTATCTGTGAGAAACCGCCGTTTTCCGTGCGTGAGGGCGGTATGCTGAGGAGCGGTTACTCGGAGCGAGTTGACAAGCTACGTGATATTCGTGACAACGGAGCAAGGCTCGTGTCCGAGCTTGAGGCTCGTGAGCGTGAGCGTACGGGCATTAAAAAACTCAAGGTGAGCTATAATAAGGTTTTCGGATACTATATAGATGTGCCGAACGGTGCATCGAATGTGCCCCTACCCGACACATATATAAGAAAGCAGACGCTTGTGGCAAACGAGCGCTACTTCACGGAGGAACTGAAGGAACTTGAGAGCAGTATAGTAAATGCGAGGGACACGATAGCGGATCTGGAGTACTATTACTTCTGTGAAGTGCGTGACTATGCCGCAGAGCGTGCCGGTCGAGTACTCGCTACCGCCGCCTCAGTCGCTCAGCTCGATGCGCTTTGCTCGCTTGCGGAAGTTGCAGTACGAAATTCCTATGTCTGCCCCGAACTTGATTATTCGGGTAGCTATGACATAAAAGACGGCAGACACGCCGTGGTCGAGGCCATGCTGAGCGAAGAACACTTTGTGCCCAATGACCTCTATATGGACAAGGGTGGAAGCAGAGCGCTTATTATAACCGGTCCCAATATGGCCGGTAAGAGCACCTATATGCGTCAAAATGCGCTAATTGTGCTCATGGCGCAGATGGGCAGCTTTGTACCTGCGAGAAGTGCGAGACTCGGTATCACGGACAGGGTGTTCACTCGTATCGGTGCTTCGGACGACATCAGCTCGGGACAGAGTACGTTCATGGTGGAGATGAGTGAGGTGTCGGGCATCCTTAAATACGCCACGCAAAACAGCATGATTATCTTAGATGAAGTGGGTAGAGGTACCTCTACCTATGACGGTATGGCCATAGCTCGTGCTGTACTGGAATACTGTGCGAGCAAGGAACGCTTGGGCGCTAAGACTATGTTCGCCACGCATTACCATGAATTGACGGCACTTGCGCAGACTGTGGACGGTGTGAAAAACTGTCACACCTCAGCACGAAAAAGGGACAATGACCTTATTTTCCTGCGCAAAGTGACAGACGGTGCGGCGGATGACAGTTACGGTATAGAGGTCGCAGGGCTCGCCGGCGTGCCGAGCGAGATTGTGACGAGGGCGAAATTGTATCTGCGTGAGCTTGAGAACTCAACGCCCATCGCTGCTGAGGCTATGACGAGGGCAGAGCCTGTGAATTTATCTGACACCTACATAGAAGAGAAGAAAGAGTCGGCGCTGTGTGAGCGCTTATCAGAGATAGACCCGAATAGTTTGAGCCCCTTAGAGGCCCTTAATTTGATATATGAGTTGAAAGGTGAATTGAATGCTCCGAAATAAATCTACAAACATAAATATTCAGGCGCCTATGCTAAAGTGGGAGTTTCGTGTGGCGATGATTTATCTGCCCATACACTGCTTTGTATTGCCTATATTCTTCGGTTACTTGCCAATACTGCTACCCGGAGTCAGCCTGACACATACACAGGTAAATATGCTGTACTACGGCATGGGTTTGTTCTTCTGCCTTGTCGTAATGGGCAAATACCTACGCAGAAACTTTGACACGCTTTTGGACGGCTTATTACACTGTGTAATAAGTTTTGCTGTGGGCGTTTCGTTAAACTTTATTTTATCGCTACTATTATACACAATTTTGGAGCTAACTCCCTTGGATTTGGGGGTATCTCCCAATGATGCGAGTGTGGACAGTATGTCGGAAATAGGCTACGGCCCGACGCTCGCTATAGTGGTGTTTATGGCGCCCATAGTCGAGGAGGTCTTGTACAGAGGTCTTATGTTCGGCTCTATATATAATAAGGTGGGGCGCAAGGCGGCGTATATTATATCTGTATTGTTTTTTGCCTTCTTGCATACATGGCAGTTTGTTGCGGCTTCCGGCGACTTGACGCTCTTTATTTACATGCTAAACTATATCCCTGCCGGCGTTGCGCTTGCTTACAGCTATGAGCGAAGTGGCAGTCTGTGGGTGCCTATAGCCTTTCACATGTTTGTGAACTACATGGCGATGAGTGTCGTATAATATCATACGGAGGTAATGCGGTGAAGAGCTGTTATATAGTTGCTGCCGGCGACTTTTATGGAGAGGGTTTTGCGCCCGATACAGGTGATATAATCATAGCCGCGGATGGCGGACTACGTCATTTAGAGCGTTTGGGCGTAAGCCCTACGCTGGTCGTGGGAGATTTTGACTCCTATGGCGAAGTGCCGACCGGACTTGGTGAGAGCGTTAAGATAGAGAAAGCTCCGCCGGAAAAAGATGATACGGATACAGTGCTCTGCGTTCGCCGTGCCTTCGACTTAGGTTGTAAGCGCATTAATATTTTCGGTGGCACCGGCGGCAGATTTGACCATAGCTTTGCGAATGTGCAGACCTTGTCTTATATACTCTCGAACGGCGGCGAGGGCTATTTGTTCGATGACGGCTCCGTCATGACGGTTGCGGAGTCCGAAATATTGAGTTTTGAAGGTTGTGAGGGTACGTTTTCCGTGTTCGCCTTGACTGCGGAGTCTGAGTCAATTTCGATCAGAGGGGCGAAGTATGAAATTGAAAACTATAAGCTGAGGGGCGATATGCCCTTGGGCGTGAGCAATGAGTTCAGCGATAAAATTACGGAAATTGAGGTCGGTGAGGGTCGTGTTTTGCTGTACTGGCAGAGTGCTGAGAAAAAAAGTTTTCCCAAACGCAAAAAAAGACTTCCCTTTTTTGATTACTTAGTGTAGAATGTAAGCGATTGTGCTGAGGCATGAAATCTACACTACAAGGAGGATTAGCTTGAAGCAATTAAGCCACCACGAATTGGGCCGCTATCTCATAGAGAACTTCATCGGTGAGTTGCCGGCGTTGGAGAGAGCGGTATTTGACTTGGGTTGTGTACAACCTGATTATAACGTAACAACATATATTAAGGGCTCACGCAGAGTTTGCAGACTGAGAGGTCACAATTATAAAAATGCATCAGCGTGCGTAGAGCGTATAACAAAGAAGCTGCACAAGGCTAAGCGTTGGGGAGTTTTGGAGTATTACAGATTAGGCAAGTTGACGCACTATATAGCTGACGCTTTCACTTTTGCTCACAATGAGATGTTTAAGGGCGACCTTTTGGCGCATAAGCAGTATGAGTGTGACCTTCAGGACTATTTTGTGGATTATATTCATGGGCACAGGGAAGGCTATGACTATAGCGGCACGGGCTTTGAAATCATAGTCAAGTTGCATGAGGAATATGAGAAGGGCGAGCAGGGCGTGGAGAATGACTCCTACTTTGCTTGTGAGGCGGCACGATTGGTGACGCAGAGCTTGGCAGTTCCGGCTGTGGAGCCGGGCGTGGTTCGCAGGGCAGTTCCGGCGAGCGGCTTGGCCTTGGGTGTTCTTTCGAGCTTTTCCGCAAACGGCGTGGTACTGGGTGTCATCGACGTGCTGGGAAGCTAAATAAATATTTACAGTCGGCGTCACGTGATGCCGACTGTTTTTGTTTTTTGTATATGAGGCGACACCTGTACTATGTCATTTTTTTGACATAGTACAGGTGTTATTTGTCGAATCGCAATGTTTCACGTGAAACATTGCGATTTGGCTTGAAAAGAGTTGCTCACAATGTTATAATCTGCGTAGCTTTTTAATAGTCAAGCGCTCGATGTAGAGTGCGAAAAAATATGGAACGAGGCAAAGTATGGGCAAGGTTGTGGCGATAGTAAATCAAAAGGGCGGCGTGGGCAAAACTACGACTTGTGTTAATATGTGTGCTATGCTGAAAAAGAGGGGGCGACGAGTGTTGCTCGTGGACGCAGACCCTCAGGGGAACGCATCTTCGGGTTTGGGCGTTGGGAAGTATGTGCGTCCGAACTGCTTGGATATGCTTGTCAAAGGTGTGCCCTACGAAAAATGCGTCACGAAGACAGAGTATTGCGATGTCTTGTCATCTAATAGGGAGCTTTCGGGTGCTTCGACGGCGATGTACAGCATGGAACGGCGAGAGTTCATTATGAAAAATGCCTTGATGATGGCGAAAATGGACTACGACTATATCTTGATTGATTGCCCACCTTCGCTGGATTTGCTGACTGTGAATGCCTTGGTGGCGGCAGATTCTGTGCTCATACCCGTGCAGTGTGAGTACTATGCGCTTGAGGGTATAGCGGACTTGATGATGACTGTCAAACTTGCGAAGAAGAGGTTGAATCCGCCGCTGAAGGTGCAAGGTATAGTGCTGACGATGTTTGACTCACGCACAAATTTCTCAGAGCAAGTTGCGGAGGAAGTGAAGAAGTTTTTCGGCGATGATTTATACAAGACGAGGATACCGAGGAATATACGTCTTGCAGAAGCGCCGAGTCATGGTAAGCCGGGTGTGGCGTACGACAGGTTCTCGAGAGGTAGCAGAGCGTATATGCATTTGGCGGATGAATTTCTCAAAAGGGAGGAAATGTAGCGTATATGGCGGAGAAGAAAGGTTTGGGAGTGGGCTTGAGTGCCTTGCTCGGCTTGGACGAAGACAACGATGATGCGATACTGAGCTTACCCATTACGAGGTTAGAGCCAAGGGTGGATCAGCCACGAACGGTGTTTGATGAGGAGGCTTTGGAAGAGCTTGCGCAGTCTGTGCGTGAGTATGGGGTGATACAGCCAATAACGGTTAGGCGCATTGATGCGGATACGCATCAGATAATAGCCGGAGAACGCCGTTGGCGTGCGGCTAGGATGGCAGGTTTGACAGAGGTGCCTGTCCGAGTCATCGAGGCAGATGACAGGTTGACGGCGGAAATAGCACTAGTCGAAAACTTGCAGAGAGAGGACCTTGGGCCTTTGGAGGAAGCTAAGGGATATAAGGCGCTTATAGAGGGCTTCGGGCTGACTCAAGAAGAAGCGGCGAAAAGGGTTGGAAAGTCACGCCCCGCCGTGACGAATGCTTTGAGACTATTGACCTTGGCGGAGCCTGTAGCGGTCATGCTCGAAAATAAGGAGCTTTCAGCCGGTCATGCACGAGCTATAGCTGCTTTGGAGGGCGAAGAGCTTCAGCTAAATGCCGCTGAAGCTGCCGTTAAGAAAGAGTTGTCTGTACGTCGCACGGAAGCGCTTGTGAAGACGCTTGGGAGAAAAGCGGCGGAGGATGCGCAGAAACCCGAGGAAACCGAGGGCTTGCGTGTAGACTACATGGCGGAGGTCGGAAAAACGCTCGAAAAACATTTGGGACGTCGTGTGAGCTTATCGGAGCGAGGGAAAACGGGTAAGATCAGTTTGGAATACTATGGTGCGGACGATAGGGAGCGACTTATCGAGGCGCTCAGCAAACTTAAGATAGAGGTGTAGCTTATGTTGGATATTAAATTTGTCAGAGAAAACCCCGAGATTGTTAAAGAAAATATGAAAAAGAAGTTCAAAGAGGACAGGATCCCGCTTGTGGACGAGGTAATAAAGCTCGATGTTGAGAACAGGGCGAATATCTCTGAGGCGAATGAGTTGAGAGCGTCGAGAAACGCTTTGAGCAAGCAAGTGGGTGTGCTCATAGGGCAGTCGAGGAAAGACCCGTCAAAGGCGGAAGAGGCAGAGGCTCTGAAGGGGCAAGTGAAAAGGCAGGCGGACAGATTGTCAGAGCTTGAAGCGCTTGAGGTGAAATATGAGCAAGAGATACGTGACATCATGTTGCGTATCCCCAATATAATAGATGACAGTGTGCCCATAGGGCCAGATGATAGTGCGAATGTAGAGGTTGCACGCTTCGGTGAACCTAAGGTGCCTGAGTTCGATGTGCCTTATCACACGGAGATAATGGACAGCTTTAAGGGCATAGATACCGAGTCGGCAGGTCGTGTGTCCGGTCATGGGTTTTACTATCTCATGGGTGATATTGCACGTCTGCATAGTGCGGTTACGAGTTATGCACGTGATTTTATGATAGATAAGGGCTTTAACTATTGCATACCGCCCTTTATGATACGTTCTGCTGTAGTGTCCGGCGTCATGAGTTTTGCGGAGATGGACAGCATGATGTACAAGATCGAGGGCGAGGACTTGTATCTTATCGGCACGTCGGAACACTCAATGATAGGCAAGTTCATGGATACGATCACGCCGGAGTCTGAGATGCCGCAGGCGCTGACGAGCTACTCACCTTGTTTCCGTAAGGAGAAGGGCGCGCACGGTATTGAGGAGCGTGGTGTGTATAGGATACATCAGTTCGAGAAGCAGGAGATGATAGTCCTGTGTAAGCCTGAGGAGAGCCGTGAGTGGTATGAGAAGATGTGGCGTTACTCTGTTGAGCTTTTCGGGACACTTGATATACCTGTACGCCAGCTTGAATGCTGTTCGGGTGACCTTGCGGACTTGAAGGTCAAGAGCTGTGATATAGAGGCGTGGAGTCCGAGGCAGGGCAAGTACTTTGAGGTGTGTTCCTGCTCGAATTTGGGCGAGGCACAGTCGAGGCGACTTAAGATACGTGCGAGGGACGAGGATGGGAAGTTGTACTACCCGCATACGCTCAATAATACGGTGGTAGCACCGCCGAGGATGCTTATAGCGTTTTTGGAGAACAATTTGAGGGCGGACGGTTCGGTAGCTATACCTGAGGCGTTGAGACCGTATATGGGCGGTAAAATCCAATTAACACCGCAGAAGTAAAATAGAACATGGCGAAGCCAATATAAAAGTTTTAGTCGATTTTTTTCAAAAAATAGTGGGGTCTTGGGGCAAAGCCCCAAGTCGCCGTCCGCAGACGGCGAAATCCCGGGGTTCGGGGCTACGCCCCGACTAAAGAACTAAAAAAGAACAATTGCGTAGCAATTGCAAAGCGACCTCGTGCAACGAGGACGCTCGCTTTTCGCAAAAAAGCGAAGCTCCTCAATGGGGTTCGGGGCTACGCCCCGACTAAAAAACTAAAAAACTAAAATAGAAAAACAAAAAAACCATTTTTCAGCAGAAAAATGGTTCGGGAGGGGCATGAAAGCCCTAGCCTACAAGAAAATAAAAAATAGCGGAGGCGTGGACATGGAGAACGGCAATGTAATGGTAATTGGCGGCGGCGGCCGTGAACATTCGATAGTAAAGGCGATAAAAGGCAGTAAGCGCATAGAGAATCTGTATGCTCTGCCCGGTAACGGCGGTATAGCTTCGTTCGCCGAGTGCGTGGACATAGCGGCGACGGATATAGAGGGCATAGTGAATTTTGCCCTTGAAAAGGATATAGAGTTTGTTATAGTAACACCGGATGATCCCTTGGTGCTCGGTGCGGTGGATGCGCTAAACGCTGCCGGAGTGTACTGCTTCGGTCCGAGTAAGGCAGCGGCGATGCTTGAGGGTAGCAAGGTGTTCGCTAAAGAGTTCATGAAGCGCCACAATATCCCGACGGCGGCTTATGAGGTGTTTGAGGACATGGATAAGGCACTGGCGTATCTGGACAATGCAAAGATACCAACGGTCATTAAAGCGGACGGACTGGCACTCGGTAAGGGCGTGACGGTCGCTATGACTCGTGAGGAGGCTAAAGAGGCAGTAAAGGCGGCCATGGGCGACAAGATATTCGGTGCTAGCGGTGCTAAGATCGTCATAGAGGAGTACCTAGAAGGCGTAGAAGTATCCGTGCTCAGCATGACTGACGGAAATTCGGTGCTTCCGCTACTATCATGCATGGATCATAAGAGAGCGCATGACGGCGACATGGGCCCGAACACGGGCGGCATGGGCATAGTTGCGCCGAACCCCTACTACACCGATGAGATTGCAGAGCGCTGTATGGAGGAAATATTCCTGCCCACTATCAGAAACATGCGTTTAGAGGGTCGTACTTTCAGAGGATGCCTCTATTTCGGACTAATCTTGACAGCTGACGGACCGAAAGTTATAGAGTATAACTGCCGATTCGGTGACCCCGAAACTCAGGCATTGATACCCTTGATGAAGTCTGATCTATATGAGCTCATCCGTGCTACGGTGCGTGGTGACTTGACTCAGTTTACACCCAAGTTTAAGGACGCACATTCTTGCTGTGTGGTAATTGCGTCTAAGGGCTATCCCACGGCTTATGAGAAGGGCTATGCCATAGAGCTACCCGAAACAGGCGAGGGCGAGGAAATTTACATAGCGGGCGCTAAGCTTGAGGGCGGTAAGTTAGTCAGTAGTGGCGGCAGGGTACTCGGCGCAGTTTGCGTGGGCGAGACTCTTAAAGAGGCTGTCGATGCCGCTTATAAGCTCGCAAAGAGCGTTAAATTTGAAAATGGATACTACAGAAGCGATATTGGAAAGAGTGCACTTGAGAAGATAGGAGAGTAGTATGGTATTTAGATTATATGTGGAGAAGCGTGAGGGAGAGCGTTTTGAGGCGGAGTCTTTACTCTACGATTTGCGTACCTTTTTGGGCATAGAGGGCTTGCAGAGCCTACGTGTGCTAAACCGCTACGACGCAGAGGGCATAGACGCTGAGCTGTTTCTAAAGTGTAAGAGCTCAGTGTTCGCCGAGCCACAGCTCGATGTGGTTTATGATGAATTGCCCGACATGGGCGAGGATTTTGTGTTGGCGGTGGAGTACTTGCCGGGGCAGTTTGACCAAAGGGCGGACTCGGCGGCACAGTGCATACAGATAATATCACGCAGTGAGCGTCCTACAGTGCGCAGTGCACGCATCTATGCACTCGGCGGTGCTTTGAGCGCCGAGGAGAGAGAAAAAATTAAGCGTTACCTCATAAACCCCGTGGAGAGCAGGGAAGCTACGCTTGAAAAGGCGGAGAGCCTCAAATTGCAATGGACGGAGCCTGAAGATACACCGACGATAGACGGTTTTTGCGCACTTGATGAGCGCGGCATAGAGAAGCTACATAGCGATATGGGCCTTGCAATGGACACAAAGGACTTGGAGCATTGCAGACGCTATTTCAGCAACATCGAGGGGCGTGAGCCGACGCTGACGGAGCTGAAGGTTATAGATACATATTGGTCTGACCATTGCCGCCACACGACATTTTTGACGGAGCTCAGTGAGGTCAGCTTCGAGGACAAGGATGCACAGGCGGCGTGGGAGCGTTACATGGGCGTGCGTGAGGACTTAGGTCGCAAAAAACCTGTGACGCTAATGGACATAGGCACTATTGCGGCAAAGTTCCTGCGCAAAAACGGTATGCTCGCAAAGCTTGACGAGTCCGAGGAAGTGAACGCCTGTACGGTGAAAATACAGGCGAATATAGACGGTAAGGACGAGCCTTGGCTACTTCTATTTAAGAATGAGACTCATAATCACCCGACGGAGATAGAGCCTTTCGGCGGTGCGGCTACTTGCATAGGCGGAGCGATACGTGACCCCCTGTCGGGGCGCAGTTACGTGTACGCCGCCATGCGTCTAACCGGCGCCGGCGACCCTCGTCGTGCGGTTTCGGAGACACTACAGGGTAAACTGCCGCAGAGAAAGCTGACAACGACGGCGGCGGCAGGCTATTCGTCCTACGGTAACCAGATAGGCCTTGCTACAGGTCGTGTAGACGAGTGGTATCACGAGGGCTATGTGGCAAAGCGCATGGAGGTCGGCGCTGTTATAGCGGCGGCGCCTGAGGGCAATGTCATGCGTGAAGAGCCTCGTGACGGTGATGTTGTTATTATGCTCGGTGGCCGCACGGGTCGTGACGGCTGCGGCGGCGCTACAGGCTCATCTAAGTCGCATGACGAAAAGAGCCTAGAGAGCTGTGGAGCGGAAGTGCAGAAGGGCAATGCGCCCGAGGAGCGTAAAATACAGAGATTGTTCAGAAACGCCGAGGCATCACGTCTCATAAGGCGTTGTAATGACTTCGGAGCGGGCGGCGTTTCCGTCGCTGTCGGTGAGCTTGCAGCCGGGCTTGTTATAGAGCTTGACCGTGTCACTAAAAAGTACGAGGGTCTGAGCGGAACAGAGCTTGCCATAAGTGAGTCACAGGAACGTATGGCGGTCGTTGTGGCAAAAGAGGACTCAGAGAAGTTCATGGCTTTTGCCTCCGAGGAAAATATAGAGAGTACGGTAATAGCTACGGTTACACAGGAGCGTAGGCTCATCATGCGTCATAAGGGACGCAATATAGTGGATTTATCACGAGACTTCTTGGACACGAACGGTGCGCCCAAGTCGGCGGCGGCGTCGGTGGGTCAGGTACATGACTACGAAAAAGCCGTGCCGCAAAGCTTCACGGAGGGCATGAATACGCTTGTGCGTGACTTAAATGTCTGCTCACAGCGAGGGTTGACGGAGAATTTCGACTCGACCATAGGAGCAGGCTCAGTGCTAATGCCCTTGGGCGGTGAGCATCAACTCACGCCCACACAAGCGATGGTAAACCTAATATCCACGCCCGAGGGTAAGAGTAATACCGCTTCCTATATGGCTTGGGGCTTCAATCCCTACATAGGTGAGTGTAGACCCTATGCGGCGGCGTATTATGCTGTTTTGGAGTCTTGCACGAGACTTGTAGCGTCCGGTGCGTCCTTCGAGGACGTGTATCTCAGCTTCCAGGAGTATTTTGAGCGTCCCGGTACGGATAAAAAGAGGTGGGGCAAGCCGCTTGCGGCGCTTTTGGGCGCTTTTGATGCGCAGATGGAGCTGGGCGTTGCCGCCATTGGTGGTAAGGACTCCATGAGCGGTAGTTTTAAGGACATGGACGTGCCGCCGACACTGATATCTTTTGCGGTAACGACAGATAGAGCAGACGCAGTTATTAGCCCCGAATTTAAGGCGGCGGGCAGTCGAGTAGTGCTCATGCGTCCCGATTGCGAAGAGGGCGCATTGCCCAAGGGTGCGGCAATAAAGAGCGTCTACGCCGAAGCAACGGAGCTCATGAGGGCCGGAAAGGTGCTCTCGGCGTGGTCTGTGGGTTACGGCGGTGTCGCTGAGGGCATTTTGAAGATGTGCCTCGGCAATAAACTCGGCTTTAGCTATAATGCTGACTTATCCGACAAGGATATATTCGGCTACGGCTACGGCTCTTTAATACTGGAACTTGCTAAAGACGCACCCGACTGCGGTGTGGCACTTGGTGTCACTTCGGCGGAGAGCGTCATTGAAAAGGCGGTGGATAGGCTTGATTTAAATGAGCTTATGAGTGCGTATGAATCTGTGTTAGAGGATGTGTTCCCGACGAGTGCAGAGCAGGGTGGGGACGCTTCACCCGTGACGTATTCATCAGAGGCGAAGCCTGTGGCGACGGCAGTTATAAAGACGGCGAAGCCGAGGGTGCTCATACCTGTTTTCCCCGGCACGAACTGTGAGTACGACACGGCTAAGGCCTTCAAGGAAGCCGGGGCTGTACCAGAGATATTCGTATTGCGCAATCTGACGGCGGCGGACATCGAGCGCTCTGTTACACAGTTTGCGGATATGGCGAGGCAGTCTGAGATCATATTCATACCGGGAGGATTCTCGGGCGGTGACGAGCCGGACGGCTCGGGTAAGTTTATCACTGCATTTTTCCGTAATGCTGCGATAAGCGAGGCGGTCACAGAGCTACTCGATAAGCGTGGCGGTCTTATGGGCGGTATATGTAACGGTTTCCAGGCGCTAATTAAGTTAGGACTGTTGCCTACAGGAAAAATAAGCGACACGGACGACACTTCACCGACTTTGGGGCATAATGTCATAGGACGACATCAGTCACGCATGGTGCGAACACGAGTGGCGTCAACTATGTCACCTTGGCTATCGGAGGCGCAGGTGGGCGAGATTTACACTGTTCCCATATCGCATGGTGAGGGGCGCTTCATATGCAGTGACGTGCAGCTAGCGGATTTAGCGGCTAAGGGTCAGATTTTGACGCAGTATGTCGACGACAAGGATGTTCCGACCTACGATATAGCCTATAATCCGAACGGCTCTGCTCATGCTGTTGAGGGCATATGCTCGCCCGATGGACGCATATTCGGTAAGATGGGCCATTCAGAGCGCATAGGCGAGCACCTATACCGCAACGTAAGCGGTCGCTACGACATGGGACTGTTTAGGTCAGCGACGAAATTTTTCAAATAATAGGGGCGAAGCCAATTAAAAGTTTTAATCAACTTTTTTCAAAAAGTTGCGGGGTGCAGGGACGGAGTCCCTGCTTGCCGTCCGCAGACGGCGAAAAGCCTTTGCCTTAAAGCGTATTTTTGAAAGTGAATTTCCGCACGAAGTGTGGAAAGAGAAAACTTTTAACAAGAGAAAAAGTTTTCCAACCCCCACGCAATGGGGGTTGGGGCGAAACCCCAACTAAACAAAGAAAAAACAAAAACCCATTTTTCTGCGGAAAACACTTCGGGACGGTCTTGACCGTTTCCTACATACGCAGCAATAAGCCGAGAAACGCATTGCGTTTCTCGGCTTTTATATTTTCTATAGCTTAATCCCCAGCTCTTCGAGTTGTTTCGGGTCAACTTCGCCGGGGGCGCTCATCATTATATCCTCAGCGTTTTTTGTCATGGGGAAGGCGATCACTTCACGTATAGCCTCCTCGCCCGAGAGTAGCATGACCATACGGTCAAGACCCGGCGCTATGCCTGCGTGCGGTGGAGCTCCAAAGGTGAAAGCATTATACATGGCAGGGAACTTCGACTTAACATCCTCTTCACCCAAACGCACCATCTGAAACGCCTTTAGCATAATGTCGGGGTCGTGGTTACGTACTGCGCCCGAGGACAGCTCCACGCCATTACACACCAAATCATACTGATCCGCCATTATAGTCAGAGGGTCAAGCTCGCCACGCTCAGCCTTCTCCAAGGTCGCTAAACCGCCTGTCGGCATGGAGAAGGGATTGTGCGAGAACTCTATAGTGCCTTCCTCCTCGCCGGCTTCGAACATGGGGAAATCCACTATCCAGCAAAATTCAAAGCATTCCTTATCCATATGGCCGGGCACGGATGCGCCGAGCATCTTCACAAGCACACCTGCTGTCTTCTGTGCCATGCCCAAGTCACCTGCACTCAAAGCCACCAAGCAAGACTTCTCCAAGCCCAAAGCCGCTGTTAGCTCCGCTTCACGTCCTGCAATGAACTTCGATATGCCGCCCGTGAATGCGCCGTTCTCGTCAAGCCTAAACCAAAAGCCCTTATTGCCCGTCTGTACCTCTACATCAGACATGAGCTTATCTATAAACTTACGTGTCTCCTTAAAGTCCTTCACGACAACAGCCTTGACGGTATTGCCGGAAAAAGGCTCAAAGCCACAGCCCGAAAGCTCTGCCGTTGCGTCCTGTACACGTAAATCTATACGCAAATCAGGCTTGTCCGAGCCGTAATGCTCCATCGCCTCCGCATAGGGTATGCGCACAAACGGTGCCTCCGACGCCCTGTCATACAGACCGTACTTTGCAAAAATCGGTGGTAGCACGCTCTCAATCACGTCAAAAACATCTTCCTTAGTCGCAAAAGCCATCTCCATATCAAGCTGATAAAACTCGCCCGGCGACCTATCAGCTCTCGCATCCTCGTCCCTGAAGCAGGGCGCTATCTGGAAATAGCGGTCGAAGCCCGACGCCATTAGTAACTGCTTAAACTGCTGAGGTGCCTGCGGTAGCGCATAGAACTTACCCGGGTGCTTACGTGCCGGTACCAAATAGTCCCTTGCGCCCTCAGGTGACGATGCCGTTAAGATAGGTGTCGTTATCTCCAAAAATCCCTTGTCTGTCATAGCTTGACGCAACGCACTCGTTACCTGCGCACGCAACACTATATTGTCACGCATCAAGGGGTTACGCAAATCGAGGTACCTATGCTTTAACCTCGCCGTCTCGTCCGCATCACGGCTCCTGTTTATCTGGAAGGGAAGCTCCCTGTGACGGCAACGACCCAACACCTCTATCGTCTCGGGGACAAGCTCTATATCGCCTGTCGCCTGCTTCGGGTTCTTGCTCGCACGCTCACGCACCGTGCCCGTTACACGAACCGTGGATTCCCTCGTGATATCACTAAACAGCTTTACATGCTCCTCCGTCTCCGCAACGACCTGCGTCGTGCCGTAGAAGTCACGCAATACGATGAAAGACAGTGCACCCGACACCTCACGTACGTTCTCTAAAAAGCCGGACAAAGCAACAGACTTGCCCACATCGCCCATCCTCAGCTCATTACATGTATGAGTTCTCAAACTTCCCATCTTATATCTTCTCCCTTATAATTTTTTCATTGTATGCAGGCTCTAAAGCCTCGGATATGAAGGTCGCAGACTGCTCTGCACTCATGAGCGTTTGCTCGCCCGTTACCATGTTCTTGACAGATACACTGTCACTTTTTATTTCATCCTCGCCTATGAGCACGACAAAAGGTATGCTAAGCTTGTCCGCATATGATAGCTTCTGCTTGAACTTCTTTTGCTCTGTATAGATCTGCGTACGCAGTCCCTTAGCTCTATATACAGTCGCAACCGCCGCCGCATAAGGTAAATCTTCGGTCATGGGCACTATGAGTACATCGGCAGGCGCTGACTGCACCGCCTCGTTTAACAGTCCCTGCTCGTCCAATACATAAAACAAACGTGACAGACCTATAGATATGCCCACGCCCGGCAATTTCTTATCCGTATAGTACTCCGCCAAGTTATCGTAACGTCCACCTGAACACACAGAACCTATCTCGGGGTAATCCGTCATTATTGTCTCATACACCATGCCGGTATAGTAGTCTAAGCCTCTTGCTATCGTGAGGTCGAGCATGAAATTTGTCGCCTCCACGCCAAAGGAAGGCAAACATTCCGTCATGCGCCTAAGCTCAGCTACGCCCTCGTCATAGAGCGTATTTACACCGCATCGACCCTCCAACATCTCTATCTTTTGCGCCGTCGTGCCTTCAAAAGAGATAAAGTCCAAAAGCTCGTTTGCCAGTGTCTCCGTCATATTACAGTCGTTTATCAGAAGAATCAGCGTCTTATCCCTGCCTATCTTCTCTATCTTATCTATAGTGCGCATAGCCTCGCCCGCACTCGCTCCCTCAATGCCGAGCATCGCAAAGAAGCCGTTTAGAACCTTGCGGTTATTGAAGCGTATCGTAAAGCGACTCAGACCCAAACTGCGGAAACTGTGGCAGATAACAGCCGGAATTTCAGCATCATTCATGCTGTCTAAACTGCCGTCACCTATTATATCTATATCAGCCTGATAAAATTCACGGAAACGTCCCCTCTGCGCCCTTTCGCCTCGCCATGCCTTACCTATCTGATAACGCCTAAACGGGAATGTCAGCTTACCGTAGTTCGCCGCTACATACTTAGCGAGCGGTACCGTCAAATCAAAACGAAGTGCGAGATCATTATCGCCCTTCATAAACCTATATATCTGCTTTTCCGTCTCACCGCTGCCCTTAGCGAGCAGCACCTCTGCCGACTGTATTGCGGCAGTGTCCAAAGGTGTGAAACCAAACAGCGCATAACTATTGCGTAATGCCTCACGCATTATCTCCATCTTCGCCTGTTGCTCGGGCAGTAGTTCCATAAAGCCCGACAGCGTACGTGGTGTTACTCTCTCCATCTTTATCGCTCCATTCGCACATTCTGTTTTTCATAAAAACAGGCGTGAGATGTCTCACGCCCATAGTAGGTTTTGTCCATTCTAATAAAGCCCGTTATTATTGATAGGCGGGAACAGTAGGGTTTCTATATTCTGCGCTGTGCCCCAATGTTCGGCTATCTTACCGTTCTCAACTCTGAAAATGTCGACAAGATTGCGTTCCGGTGCGCCCTCGCCCAGTACCGAATACACATGGAAACCGACTAGGTTGCCCTCCGCTACCGTTACTTTAATCTCATTTCTCGCATTCGGGAAACGTTCTTTGCGGTATGCCACGAGATTTAACAAACTCGCCTTACCGTCAAGCATCTTGGGATGATGCTCTATGAAATCATCGCTCACATATGCAGCGACCTTCTCGCAATCCTTCTCCACAGCAAGTGCATGGTAAAATTCCGTCACGAGCTTTTTGTTCTCAGCCGTCTTATCCAAGTCGGTCAGAATATTCGCGCCCTGCTCGTTGAAGAAACCATTGTCATGGTTGGGCGGAAACTTCAAAACGTCGATATTCTCTATCACGTCCCAATGCTCTATGACCTTACCGTCCTCAACTCGGAAGGTGTCGACCAAGTTACGACCCGGCTCACCCGGTGTCAGCACCGAATGCACATGGATCATGACCTTGTCACCCTCGGCTATTACAAGCTTTGGATTATTGCGGCCCTGATTGTAATGAGTGTGTCTAAAATTAACGAAGCGCAGAAAATGATCCACACCGTCTTGTACATGCGGATTATGCTGGATATAGGTGTCGCCGAAAAAAGTCCTGCATTTCTCCACATTCTTCTCTATACCGTAGGCATAGTAAAAGTCTTCGACTATCTTCTTGTTCTTCTGCGTCAGAGTGTCCATATACCGCACCTCTTATTATAAATTTTAGCGCTTCTTCTTCGGATTGACTATATCACGCCAGTCCAAATCGCCACGCTTCAGTCCCTGTATTAGAACCTCTGCCGTCGCAGCGTTTGTAGCCATAGGTATCTGATGCTGGTCACAGAGCCTTGCTATCTTATTGATGCCGTCAAAACCATCGGGGTTCATCGGATCTGAAAAATAAAGGACAAGATCTATCTCATCATATGCTATTCGTGCGCCTATCTGCTGTACGCCCTGCTTATCATGCAGAAACAGCGACACACTAAGGCCAGTAGCTTCACTTACCATGCGGCCGGTTGTGCTCGTTCCACAGATGCTGTGCCCGGCCAATATGCCGCAATATGCTATGCAAAATTGCACCATCAATTCTTTCTTTCCGTCATCTGCCATTATCGCTATATTCAAAGCTAACCCTCCGCTTCATTTAAAATTGAATACACACTGCATATTATACACTTTTTACACAAAAACTTCAAGTTTTATTTTATTACCCACGAGACATACCTCGTGGGTAATAAAAATTTCACTATTTACTTTTCACTATGTTGGCTTCACCCACGACTACTTCAACAGTTCGCTCTCGCTCTCACTAGTGCCGTAGCTCTCCTGTGAGCTGAAATAAGCGTCGAATATATCCCTCGCTATAGAGCCTGCCGCACTACCCGCAGCACCGCGCTCCACGACTATAGCCACTGCTATCTCAGGGTTCTCATAAGGTGCATATGCTATGAATACAGCATTATTCGTCTTATCCTCACCGAGCTGTGATGTGCCTGTTTTTGCCGCCACCGTTATAGGATAATCATAGAAATCAAAGTACGCCGAGCCCATGGGGTCATGCGCCACGAGGTACATGCCCTCTTGTATAGCTGCAAAGTTATAGTCCGCTGTATCTACCTTAGACAATACCTCGGGTTCGTGCGCGTAAAGGCTATCCGCATAATCGTAACTGCGCACGTCCTTTAGTATGGACGAAGAATAACGTGTGCCGCCGTTTGCCAAGGCCGCCGCATACTCCGCAAGCTGAATGGGCGTGAACAATGAGTCCGACTGCCCTATGCCGGCCTGCAAAGTATCACCTATACGCCATTCCGCACCGGCGTACTCAAAGTGGTTTTCCTGATTTGCCATGTTGCCCTCGGCCTCGGTCAGCTCTATGCCGGTCTCTACACCTAAACCGAAATCATGCGCAAATTCGCCCATGATATCAACGCCCAAGTCGTTGCCCACAACATAGGTAAAGTAGTTACAGGAGTCACGCAAGGCCTCCGTCACGTTAAGATCAGCGTGCGTCATGCCATCGTCCCATATCCAACACGTAGGCGCATAACCTGCGTCCTCGTACTCCCTGTACACGCCCTCACAGTCTATCCTTGTTTCCGTATTGATTATACCTTCCGTTAATGCCGCTATGAACGTGACCGGCTTAAACGTCGAACCCGGCGCATATGCACCGCCCAAAGCACGGTTGAACAAAGGATTGTTCTCAGCCACCAAGAGCTCCGACCAGTCTTCCGTTAATGTTGAAAGGTCAAACGTAGGATAACTCGCTATAGCCAAAGGCTCGCCCGTGTCCACCTTCACGACCACTGCCGCCGCTCCCTGTATATCGTCGATGATAACATCCTCAAGCCTGTTCTCCGCCACTGCCTTGGCGTTCTGAGCCTCCCTATCCGCCTGCAACCAGACTACACCCGACTCCAAAGCACGCTCCGTAGCTTCCTGCAACAAACCGTCTATCGTCAAGTACACATGGTTGCCCGGTATGGGTTCTTCTATATAGCTCGTATTCGTCACCGTGCCCGTCGAGGTGCTTATCGTCTGCATACTGCCGTCTACACCGTGCAAATACTCCTCAAACGCAAACTCAACTCCGTCTTTACCAACTATAGCGTCCATAGAGTACTCGCCCGTCTGCGAGTAGCGCTCATACTCATCTGCATCCATCATGCCCACATAGCCAAGCAAATGCGCAGCATACTCCGTCTCGTACACTCGTATGAACGAAGTCTCTACCACGATTATATCGCCATACTCCTCCAAAAGCAGTGAAATGAGGTCGGTCGAGGCATCCTGAACGAATATATAGGGGGAGCTCGGCGAGCTCGGTGAATAACGTGAGTTTATCTCGTAACGCACACCGGCTATCGTACGCATATCTGCGGCCGTATAGTTGTTATCTATCTCGTAACGTGTGCGGAAATAGCTCATAAGCTCCACCGCTGTAGTATCGAGGGGCATACCCCTGTCCATCAAATACGCCTCCAGCCTCGTACGCTCTATGTCCGACATCGCTCGGTACTCAAACGGTGGCTCCATGGTAACAGGCAACTCGTCCGTATACGTATCACCGACGCTACCCACCATACTTACCATTTCTAATATCATCTGATTCGAGTTATTACCGTCCTCGAACAGCTTATTGTCATTTAATTTTACATTATAAACGTCCTTGTTAGATACAAGAACCCTACCGTACCTGTCCAAAATATCACCACGTGCAGCGGTTACCGTCTGCGTCGTAACGATATTGTTCATGCTCGCCTCGTAATACGCCTCGCCCTGTATTATCTGTAGCCTGTACAGAGATACGCCGTACACTACGAGCATTACAGTAAATGTTATTGCCATAAAAAATAGTCTGCCACTGCCTAAGGTTTTTTTCATAGTTCGTCCTTTCTAAATGGGTGTGTTTGCCTCGTATATCTCCCGACAGGGCACAAACAGTGCCGCCGATGGTATCATTGAAATGATTATTTCTTTCGTGCCCTCGACTATTATTGCAAATAAGCTCTGATCCGGCATGAACACCAAAAGCACAAAGCCTTGTGCAAACGCCGTTACAAAAAGGCCCCCAAGTGTCAGATACAGAAATCCAAAATAGCTCTTGGGTGTATAAAACTCCGACACAGCGCCGGCTAAGAAACCGATAAAAGGGAAAATGACGGTAAATAGAACAGTGTTACCGTAGCTAATGTCGCCGAGCATTCCCAAGAGTAAGCCAAACACGCCGCCCCTTATGCCGCCCTCAAACACCGAGACCGCCACTATTGCCGCCGGCAGTATACCCGGATTTACCCCGAAAATCTCTATACGTGAAAATATCAGCTCCTGAGCTAAAAAGCAGAGAAAAATATATCCGGTATACAGAAACAGGCGACGTATGGTTTTGAAATTTATTAGGTCAAAAATCATCCGGATTACTCCACCACTTCAAAGTCTTTTATAACAAATACTTGTACCAAAGAGTCAAAGTCGCATGTCGGCTCTATGATACCGTACTCAACCTGTCCGCCCGCCTCGGTTTGAACGGAGCTTATAGTGCCTATCATAAGACCCTGCGGTATATTTCCACCCATACCCGAGGTCATTATCACATCGTCAAGGAACATCTGCGCACCCTCAGCCAAGTAATTCAGCATTACCTGTCCCTCCTGCATGAGTGCAAAGTTGCCGACCACCATTGCAACAGCGCCATCCTCGCCGACAAGCGCTCCCACGCTCGTGTCAACGTCCGTTACAGTGCTGACCGTAGCCCATGTATCGCCAAGCTCCGTCACTTGTCCAACAAAGGCACCGTACTCCGTCATTACACCGTCACCGAGCTCCAAACCATGATCGGAACCCTTGCTTATAGTCATTGCCGTCGTCCAGTTAGATGAGCTCCACGATACTATACGTGCAGACTCCGTCACATAATTTGCGCTCGGATCCAAGTAGCCGAGAAGCTCACGAAGTCGCTCATTTTCCTCCAGCGCATCGTCTCCGGCCCTCGCCCTCGCCTCTGCCTCTGCAAGCTCTATACGCAAAGCCTCGTTCTCCGCTACCAAGTTATCGTACTCATACAAATAGCCGTAAACGTCGCCGACCCAGTCAGACAATGCGGTTGCCGCCGTCTGTAAGGGGACACGCACCATACCGACCATATTAGTCATGAAACCTGCCGTACCGCTTATTACACGTGACGACACAAGCATGAAAACCGCCGCCGCCAAAACTAAGGCGGCGAGCTTTATTCCGTTTTTCTTTATATAGTCCTTCAAACCTACACTCCCGACATAAGATCTAAGCCAAGCCTGCTTAGCATTTCACCCAACAGACAGAGCGGTAAGCCCATTACATTGAAAAAGTCGCCCTCTATGCCTTTGACAAACAGACTGCCCTTGCCCTGTGCGCCATACGCACCGGCTTTATCCATAGGCTCGCCCGTCGATATATATGAATGTATATCCTCGTCCGTTAATGTGCGAAAACGCACAATCGTACACTCGCTCTTTAAAAGCTCAAGCTCGCCCTTTATTACACAGACGCCCGTATAAACCCTATGTTCCCGTCCCGAGAGCATTTTAAGGATTCGTGTCGCGTCCGCTGTATCATGCGGCTTACCCAAAATCTCGCCGTCACACTCTACAAGTGTATCCGCCGCTATTATTATATCCTCAGCACCCTGCCTCGAAACCACCTCACGTGCCTTCTGGCTCGCAAGCGATAAAACCGCCTCCTCGGGACTTGCGCCCTCGGCGACAACCTCCGCTCCGCATGGTATGTCCTTTATGAAATTGCGCACTCCCAACATCTCTAACAGTTCAGAGCGCCTCGGTGAACCCGATGCCAACACTATATTCACGATTATACCCCCTTGTAGTAGAGTCCGCGTGTCAGGCCGTTAGGCCTATAGCCACTGCGACCTATCGCACCTTCTGCCGTCTCTATGCACTCACGCTCACTCTCCGTAGTGAAAATAAGGCGTGTAGCACTTATGCCGGCGCTCTCATAGTCTGTGTGCCTGTCCGCAACATACAGCTTTAAGCTGTGATATATGATATTCCCATGCTCCGGTGTGCAGGCTATGGGGTACGTAATTCCGTGCGCATCAGACAATGTACCGCCCTTACCCAACTTGCACCTGCCCGTACTGCGCTTTAACAAACAATGTTCCGTTACCATGACAGGTAAACGCCCATACACTATAAACTCAAGCTCCGCAGGCTTAGACAAATTTCGGATCTGCGATAAACGTAACTCAGGATGTGCCGTAAACGAAACAAGATCCGCTTCCGACACCAGCGAGGTCGCATAGGAATTATAGATGCCAAGCTCAAAGTCGCCTCGCACAGCCATACCCTCAGCCTTCGCATAGCCTATATGCCCGAAGTTACCGACGACCGCCGTCTTTATGCCCATGGCACTTGCAGCACTCAAACGTGCACGCACAGAGCTTACATCGCAATCTCTGATAAGTTTAGGCAAGATCACTGCGATGTCCGTACCCTGCGCACGAAACAGCTCAAGCTGTTCGCCGACCGTCTCACAAAGCTCTAAGGGTATATACAACATATCTGCGCCCAGAAGCGCAAGACCTTCAGAAAGTTGCTCCGCTTTGCTTATCTGGAAGATCCTCTTTATCTTAGCATCAGGCGACACCGACACAGGCTTCGACGGCGCACTTTGGACGTTCACTCGCCGTATTTGTGACCTTTTTTTCGCAAGTTCACGCAATAACTTGTGCCGCAAGCCATCCAAATAGCCTTCAGGCGGACAAATGAGATTCGGCTCCAAACGTATATTCACAGCCTCGCACTCAAACGGCGTTCCAACAGTCTTATAAAAAGCATCGTTTATCATGCCCTCGGATAAACTGTGACCTCTACTCTCCGTCAAGCGACCCGCACGTTGCACCGCTTTGTTGCCCGCAGTATCTATAACAGCCACATTCAAGGGCTTATTATGCTGTGCCAACACGAAAAATTCCACGCCCACTCGGCGCAACTCGCCGGTCTCATAACTGCGACGCATCTCTGTCATGAGGCGCTTACTGTCCAAAGGCTCTGTGTCAAAAGTCTCGAAAACTCTGTCGTGCTCACCCATGAAATATGCATCACTCAAGCTCCTGTCGGAAAAAGCAAGCTCCACACGCCCAAGCTCATCAAGCTTAGGCTCACGTGACTCACGCACACTCTCCTTAAGTAAAGCGCACAGCAAAGCTTTCCACTCAGAACGCCCGACACTCTCGCCTATGCGTAAGGAAACTATGCCCATACGCTCCAATTGCTGTACATGTTCGAGCAAATCAGCTTGCGCCATGACGAGCGGTCGCTCCGCATCACGCAGACCGCCCAAACTATACGGCTCTTTGCACATGCTGTTGCAAGCGCCCCTATTCGCACTGCTCTTTGCACTCATAGCACTCATGTAACACAGACCACGCCTCGATAGACACACGCCGCCGAACACCGTTACCTCAAGCTCCGCTGTAGTCGCTCCACATGCCTTCTCTATCTCAGCGGCACTCATCTCGGCAGGCAGACGCAGTCGCTTAAAACCGATTTCCGTAAGTGCCGATATGCAGGAGACGGTCTGTATGCCCAAACGGTCGCCGCCGTATAGCGGCATGTCGGGCAGACACTGACGCAGAAACCTCGCAAGGCCCACATCCTGTAATACCAGAGCGTCCGCTCCCAACTCCGCCGCTTGTATTGCTCGACGCCTAAATTCCGCCATGTCCGTATCAGTGGCATAACTGTCAAACTCAATGTATACCTTGCAGCCCCGAACACGACAATAGCGGAGGGACTTTTCATAGTCTTCCTCCGAAAGCTCAGGCGGTAAGCCGCCGCATATTCTCAAGTACACTGAATCCGCCCCGCTCTGTACCGCCGCTACTATGTCCTCGGCGGAACGTACGGGTACCGAAATCTCAAGCATCCGCTCACTCTTCCACTAAATAATTGAAAGTTAAACTAAATTTTTCGGGCGACCACGCAGGGTCGCCCCTACGATTATAACACACAACAGCGTCTTGCTTCAAGTCTAAAATAATGATATAATGGTGTGGTGGGTGTAAAACCTACTCCAACAACGCTAAAAACGGGGGCTCGATGCTATAATATGAAAGACAAAATAAAACTGAGTACAGAGCTCTGTGCCCTGACACACAGTGATGCGGACAAGCTATTAGAGCTTAAAGACGGGGACTGCGCCCTCGTTTACATACGACTATTAAGACATGGGTCACAGCCGCCTAACATACTCGCAGAGGCACTCGGTATGTCTGCCGCTCGCTTTCACGCCGCATTGGCGAAGCTCTCGGACGCTAAACTCATAGACGGGAGAGTGCGACACGTGCCCTCGGACGAAATACCGCACTATGACGCAGAGGATATAGAAAAACGCTCGGACACAGATCTAATGTTCCAGCATTTGGTGCGTGAGACGGAGCGTCTTTTAGGTCGTGCGCTCTCGGGCAATGACCTGCGCACACTTTTTGGGATCTACGATTATCTCGGCATGACCGCCGAGCTTATCATTTTACTTATAAATCACTGTGTAGACGAGGCACGTGCTCGCTACGGCGCCGGACGTAACCCCAACATGCGTGCCATTGAACGTGAGGCGTATTTCTGGGCGAACTCGGAGATAATGAGCTTAGAGGCGGCAGAGGACTTTATAAAACGTGCTGAGCAGAGGCGCGACAGGATTTCGACGCTTAAAAACTCATTTGGCATAAGGGACAGGGACTTGACCGCCACGGAGCAAAAGCATCTCAGCACTTGGTTGGACATGGGATTTGGCGTCGAGGCACTGGAGATAGCTTATGACCGTACGGTGACGAACACAGGCTCACTGCGCTGGCCGTACATGAATAAAATCGTGCAGAGCTGGCACAAGAAGGGTCTGCACAGTGCCGAGGATATAGAAAAGGGCGATGGAACAAAGCGCAGGCCACCTATACAGGGCGATGCACAAGCTGAGACAAGTGATGTCGGGCTTGAAGGTCTTATGAAGATTTATGACATGGTTAAAGACGGAAAGGGGTGAGGAGCTTGTCGCACAGGACTGCTCTTATAGCGAGGGCGCGAAGTGTACTGGAGGACAGGCGCCGCAGAGCTGAGAGCCTCAGCACAAGGCGTGAGGCGGAAATATATGCACGCTTCCCGAGGATACGTGAAATTGACTTGGAGCTTAGGCGACAGATGACGGAGCTTTTTGGCGTATCCATAGGCGGTGGAGAGAAAGCGGCACAGCATGTGGCGCACATAGAGGCGGAGAACCTGCGTCTGCAAAAAGAGCGTGCGGATATACTGAGGGGCAGAGGTTACGCCTCTGACTATACGGACGTACAACACTCATGTGCCCTTTGTAAGGACAGTGGGCGCTACGAAAACGCTCATTGCACTTGTCTTAAGGAGATTATCGCACAGGAAATAAATAAGGAGCTTTCGGGACTGCTCCGCTATGGCGACGAGAGCTTTGAGAGTTTTAACCTCAGCTTATACCCGAATGAGCGTGATACTGCCGGCAACACGGCTCGTGAGCAGATGTCAGTGGTTTTCGATATTTGCAAGTCTTATGCCGACAACTTTGGAAAAAATTCGCCCAGCCTCCTGTTTAGGGGCGGAACGGGCTTGGGTAAGACTTTTCTGTCCGCCTGTATAGCGAGGGTGCTCGCCGGAAAGGGCTTTACCGTGGGATATGAATCTGCCACCGCCGCTTTCGAGGCCTTTGAAGCACAGAAATTCTCACGTGATTCCGAGGAGGCAGGTGAGGCAGACGAACGTGTCGAGCACTTTCTCGATTGCGACCTTTTTATCCTCGATGACTTAGGTACGGAGATGCAGAACAGCTTCTTCACCTCAGCCTTATACACCATAGTCAATACAAGGCTCACAAGGGGTAAAAAGACTATCATCAGCACGAATATGAGCGTAGATGATATGCGTAAGCGCTATACCACACAAATTTGCTCACGCTTAGAAGGTGAATTTCAAACCTTGCCCTTTGCAGGGCGTGACATCAGAACACTCAAAGGTTAATACAAAAAGGTCACGACAAAAGTCGTGACCTTAAATTATACGCTTAATTTTCTATTTGAGATTTGAATAGAAATCTTTGATTGCTGCGAAGGTTTCCTCGCTTATTACGTGTTCTATCTTACATGCGTCCTTTGCGGCTATTTCGGTGGGCACACCCAAACGCACAAGCAGACTTTCAAGCAGAAGATGACGCTCATACATCTTCTCGGCTATAGCCAACCCCTTAGGTAAAAGATTTATATGACCGTACTCGTCCACCGCTAGATATTCGTTTTCACGCAGTTGCTTCATCGCAACACTCACACTTGCCTTAGAGAAGCCGAGCTCGTTTGCTACATCCACAGATCGAACATAACCCTTCTTTTTGGATAGCATGTGCACAGTCTCTAAATAATTTTCAGATGACTCCAATACTCGCATAATTATCCCTCCTCACTCATTTAAGTATACCCTATACACCGCACAGGGTCAAGTGGATGAACCAATTATATGACAAAGTCATATAAAGCAAGAGCGGTTAATACTTGTTTACTCCACATTATAGCACATAATAGCATAAAAATAACAAAATGCTTGTAACAAAGACTTAATTCCTGTATAATGATGCTTAATTTCGTTTTTTGGGAGGAAAGAGATGAAGATTACAGTAGGTCGTATGGTGCAATATTTAGCGGGACTGTTTATACTCGCACTGGGTGTTGCTTTTGCCATTGCCGCAAACTTAGGGGTGTCGCCGGTATCGTCTGTGCCCTACAGTATCACACTCGTAACGGGTATAGATATGGGCATAGTTACCATAGGTTGGCAGTGCAGCTTGGTGCTCTTGCAGTTTTTTATATACGGCAGAAAGGACTTTAAAATGTCCTACCTCTTGCAGGTGCCCGTCAGCTTCGCTTTCGGACTGTTGACGTCTACCGCAAACTATATAGTACTCGACGTACTCGCGCTCTCCATAGAGAGTATAGTTATTAAAGTTATTATGCTGCTTATCAGTATTGTAATCATAGCTTTGGGACTAAGCCTATATGTGCGTGCAAATATCATGTATCAGTCAAACGAGGGCTTTGTAGCGGCGATAGCGACGAAGACCGGCAAGGAATTCCCGAAGATAAAGATTATCTGTGACTTGTGCATGGCTGCATTTTCAACCGGTATTTGCCTAATATTCACAGGCGGTTTTGGCAGCATAGGACTGGGCACTCTCGTATCTGCGTTTTTGATTGCACCTGTCATGGGTGTTATCATGAAGATGCTCGATAAATTCAAGAAAACCGAGCCGCAGACAGCGAAAAACAACTAAACGATACGATAAAAATAACGCAGTACTGTACTGCGTTATTTTTTTAGACTGTCGAAAAACAGGTTTTTCGCCAAAATGGGGTTCTCGGCTTGCGAGCCTCGAGCGGAATCGGAGGCGTGTACACGCCCCGCCGCCGATAAAATCTAACATTTTTCTAAAATCAGACCAGGCAACTCGCCGTGATTTTAGAAAAATCTTTGCTCGGCAAAGGACGAGAGTTTGTTGCCATGACTTTTTTGACAAGCTGCAAAATAACGCAGTACTGTACTGCGTTATTTTTTATTTCCAATAAATCAAAAATTTTTAATTTATTCATTGCTTTGTTACGAGAAACATGTATAATATAGACATTACAAAAAAGGAGACACAGCCATGTCAAATAGTAAGATAGCAAAAATAATTGTACCGATAGCTATGGTTGCCATTGTGTTCGGTATTTGGTTCGTACAAAATCAAGAGACACCTTCCGCTTTGCCGCAGGGCGCAGGGGAAGGTACGAGTTCGGAAGATCAGGAGGCTGAGGCGTTGGAGTATCCGCTCGTTATAGACAGCGTGGATTTGACTGCCATGAAGGCGGAGGGACTGCCCATTATCTTGGACTTCGGAGCGGATGAATGTGTGCCTTGTAAGGAGATGGAGCCTGTTTTGGTGGCGGTCAATGCCGACATGCAGGGCAAGGCCTTGGTACAGTTCGTGGATGTTTGGGAGAATACGGATGCCGCTACGGGCTTTCCCGTGCAGGTCATACCGACTCAGCTCTTTATAAATGCCGACGGGACACCCTATGAGCCCTCGGAGGGCTTGGGCATAGAGTTTCTGAAATATGCTGATAAGGACACGGGCGAGCACATTTACACCACGCATCAAGGTGGCCTGACCGAGGAGCAGATGTACACTATCCTTGCCGATATGGGGGTGGAGTAAGTGGATGCCATGCTCGAGTCTATCTCTAAACTCATTATCGAGAGCACTTGGGTGGCGCCGCTTTTAGCATTTGTTGCGGGCATACTGACCTCGTTCACGCCCTGTGCGCTCTCGAGCGTTCCGCTTGTTGTCGGCTACGTGGGCGGTACAGGTGAAAAGACGACAAAGCGTGCTTTTTCACTCTCGATCACCTTTGCGCTCGGCTCGGCGATTACGTTCACGGCTTTGGGTGTCATAGCTACGATTGCCGGCGGACTTATAGGCACACAGGCGACTTGGTGGTACTTGTTCTTGGGCGTGCTCATGCTACTTATGGCATTGCAGACCTTTGAAATATACCAAATCATTCCCTCGAGTTACCTCGTGTCGAAGAACACGAAAAGAGGCTATTTAGGGGCACTCATAGCCGGCATACTCGGCGGAGTGTTCTCCTCGCCTTGCTCGACGCCCGTACTCATTGCCTTGCTTGCCGTCGTTGCGGGTAAGGGCAGTTTACTCTGGGGTGTGCTCTTACTTCTGCTCTATTCTATAGGGCACGGCATACTCGCCGTCATCTGCGGTACGTCCATAGGCTTTGTGCAGAAGCTGTCGCAGAGCGAGCGTTACGGCAAGGTTAGCAGCACACTTAAAATCGTCATGGGTGTTGCGATGTCACTTATAGGTTTTTATATGTTCTATTTGGCATTTTAAATATCAATGCGATAAACGGGAGGAGCGTTCTTATGCTCCTCCCGTTTTTTGTAAGGGTAGCGGATTTATTGAAAGATCTGTCAAAAGTGTTATAATTGTGTAGTGTTTTTGCTTAAAAGCGTAGTATATAGGGGAAGGAGGGGCGTAACTATGACAGATGAACAAATCATTGCATTATTTTTCGAGCGTTCCGAACTGGCAATAAATGAACTTGATAAGCAATACGGCAAGCTATGTCACAAGCTGTCGTTTGGCATTTTGAATAATCGGTCAGATGCGGAAGAATGTGTGAATGACGCATACTTAGGCGTGTGGAACGCCATCCCTCCGACGAAACCTAATCCACTGCTTACCTATGTTTGCAAGATTGTGCGGAATGTTTCACTGGGGCGCTATAAGGCTAACACAGCGCAAAAGCGCAACAGCTCTTATGATGTGGCATTATCGGAACTCGAAGCGTGTCTATCCTCGCCCGACACGGTTGAAAGTGAGCTTGAAGCGAAGGAGCTTACTCGTGTTATTGAGGGGTTTTTAGATAGCTTAGGTGAAGAAAATCGAGTAATATTTCTGAGGCGGTACTGGTTTTGCGACACTTACAAGGACATAGCCGAGCGAGTGGGACTGAGCGAGAAAAACATATCCGTAAGGCTTTCACGCACACGAGGGCAACTGAAACACTACCTAAGCGAAAGAGAGGTGCTGATATGAATGCTGAGAAGTTTTCCGAAGCTTTAGGTGAGATTTCGGATAGGTATGTCAGCGAAGCCATAACTTATCGGAAGAAAAGCAGTAGAAAAAGCCTTGTAAAGTGGGCGAGCATAGCCGCTTGCCTTGCTATCATTATATTTGCCGCACCCATTCTTAATCGGATAAGCAGTGTTAACGAAGACCCATTTGAGCAGGAGCTGATTATCGAATTTAACGACAAAATATATAGTGTAGTCAGTTCGAGCGAAAGTGCGGCTTACGAAAATTACAACTTAGAAGAAAGTATTACTGCGGATATGTTAGGTGAGTATCTAACTGAAGTAACAATACAAGTTGACAATGACGGAAACAAGGAAACTTTCAAATTGTATCGTTATATTAATTCCCCTTTAACTGAATATAATTGGTTTCCGAGATTGATAGCCGTGAGCGGCGACGGAACTTACTATCACGCACTAATAGGCTCAAACTTTAATGCCGAAGAACAAACGGCGGAGGAGGTTTTGAGTGTTTATGGTATCTCCTCGGCGGAGAGTATAATAAGCATAGAAAATGAAGAAGGCACAAAAATAGACGACAGGCAGTTTATAGAAAGCTTCTACGAGGGGCTTTTCACAAGCGAATACGGCGACAATGACTTTTTACAGGGGCGTGTATATGAGAACACAGGTATAGACGAAAGTGAAATCGGCGACCTGTATTCAAAACATGCAGAGGACATGGTACACCTAAAAGTAAAGCTGTCAAACGGCTTGGTCATAGGCGTGAGCTTTACAAGTCACAACTATGCTAAAGTTGACCACGGCTTATACTTCAAAGTAGACGACAACTGGCTTGAGTTGGTCACGGCGTTTAGACACTGAACATAAAACAATTAACCGCAAGCCTCTTTCGAGGCTTGCGGTTATTAGACTGTTGAAAAACAGGTTTTTCGCCACTTAAATAATACGGGAGGAGCAACGCTCCTCCCGTATTATTTAAATTCTAAAGCGTTGCGCCCTTGTCCATCACGAGGCACTGTCCGTTAAGTCCTGCCGACTCGTCGCTCGCCAAAAACAGCAAGATGTTCGCCGCATCCACCGTCTTCGATATGCCGACCTCCAAACAAGAGTGCTTGCCAAGCACGGCATTAAACTCACGGCTCGCCTCACCGTAACTCGGCTCCTTAGCCAAAAAACCCTTCGTGATGTCCGTCCACACCGTGCCCGGGCACAAGCAATTGGAGCGTATATTCGGCTCTCTATCCGCATAGCGCAAGGCGATGTGCTTAGACAAAGATACCAAAGCGCCCTTAGTCGCAACATAGCTCGCACTGCCGTTACCCACTATGGCGGCTGATGACGCTACCATCACCACGTTGCCGCTCTTTTGCTTTGTGAAAATCTCCGTTACAAGACGTGTCACGTACATAGTGCCCTTCACATTTGTCGAAAGCAAGTCCTCAAGCTCATCCGCCTCATGTGAATCCACAGGCCGGAAATCAAAGTTTGCTATGCCTGCGTTATTGACGAGCACATCTATCCTGCCGTACTTCTCCATACAAAGAGCCACAAGCTTATCAACAGCCGCCTTGTCACGTATATCCGTAACAACAGCCGTAGCCTCGCCGCCCTTTTCGCTAATCTTCGCCGCCACAGCGTCCAACAGCTCGCCACGCCGTGCCGCTATGACCACCTTCGCACCCTCGCGTGCAAAAACTTCCGCAGCCTTTGCGCCTATGCCCGAACTTGCACCCGTTATTAGGCAGACCTTGTCTTGAAGTCTGTTCATAGAGACCTCCTATTCCAAGCCCAAGCGTGTCTTCTGATTTTCGTCCCAGAAGAAGCCCCATTCCCTAAGTCTCCAACGTTCTGCCGTCGCCTTAGCGTCCATATACGAAGTCTCGCCCGCCGCAAACATTTCATCTATAAACTCATCATCAAAGCCTAAAGAGGATATTATCTCACGACTGTGCTCGCCAAACAAAGGTGCAGGCGCTACAAACTCTGAGGGGTTCTTCTTAAACTTATTGATGACACCTATACCTGTCATCTCACCGTACACCGTATCTTCCCAGGAAATAATGTTCTCACGCACCTTATAATGCTCGTCCGCCAATATGTCCGCCGGAGTATACGCTTTCTGGTTAGGTACACCGGCACCGTTCATAGCTACCTCGACCTCCGCTACCGTACGCTCTGCACAGAACTTAGTTATAGCAGCCTCTATGCGCTGACCTGCCGGTAAATGCTTTAGCATACCTGTCATGCCCGCAAAAAGCTCGGGGTCGGTTGTGCCCGGCTTCGGAAGGCCTACCAATGGATAACCGCCATTTATAGGACCCGCTCCCACCATGCCTATGAATATGGTGCCGTCCTTACAATCGTAGAAGGAGAAACCTGCAGCCATATCAGACACATTACCCGTACGCCATTTTACAGGCTCGCCCGGCCCCGGGAAACCACGGTGTATCCAGTCGGGAACATAGCCGCCCAAGAGCTTGAACATATGCTCGTACTGCGCTATGTCAGCGCTGTCGCCCTCGCCGGTTTCTTTCGCCTTTATGAACAAGGAAAGAGCGCAGATGCAGGCGTTAAATGCCGTCACATAGTCAGACAGATAAGGATTTACCTTCAAGGGGCTCGAGGTCGGACTCTCGCCATTTAAGTACATGTAGCCGCCCATCGCTTGTCCTGAAACGTCATAGGACGCCTTGTCCTTATAGGGTCCGTATTGACCGTAGCCCGAGACATGCACTATGCCGAGTTTCGGGTTGAGCGTCCATAAATACTCGTCCGTGAAGCCACGCTTTGCCAATGCACCGGGGCGTCCCGATACTATGAACACATCTGCCCACTGCATGAGCTTCTCAAACACCGCCTTGCCTCGCTCCGTACCGTTATTGAGGGTTAAGGAATACATATTCCTATGCTCCTGAGCGTTGCCGTAGTTACCCCTTGATGAGCAAGGTACATGCGGCTGCTCTATCTGCACGACCTGTGCGCCCATCTCCGCCATTATACAACCTGCGTAGGGGCAGGCGATATTTACTCCGCTTACGACCACTTTCATCGATGAAAGCACACCGAAATTCGGAAACTCCCTGAACTTAATCTGTTGCATTTTTCTTCCCTCCTATTATTTGAATTCTCTTAATTTTAGCACATTGCAACAGTGAACACCGAACATTTTCTTTCGGTTTTATAACAAACAAATAAAGCCCCGACACATTTGAGCGTCGGGGTGCTTTTAGACCGGCGAAGAGGTACCCACCGTTTCATTGAACCGATTATCACCGATAACGTAGGGGCGGATATCATCCGCCCGCTCTCTCATCTACAATTTTACCGTATTGTGATAATGGCATTTGATTGGAGTCGTGGAGTTCGGGCGGATGATATCCGCCCCTACTCATAACATACAGACTATCTTGCAAATAAACTTTTCTTGAATGATTTGATTTGTTCATATTTTTCTTTAGGTATGCAACTCAAAATTAGTGTGCCTATCGCTATTCCATAACCTAGCCCAAATGCAAGGTCAGACAGTTCTAAAAATCGTTGTCCAATCAAAACACTTACTAAAGCCAATGTGCCAATAATTTTAAAATTTTTCATAATATTAACCTCCATAACCATTATATAAATACCCTGTACCAAACAATTATAACACACCCAAGCATAATTGCAATGGAAACTCGGAAAAACAGACTGGCGAAAACACCCCGACACATTTGAGCGTCGGGGTGTTTTGCAATTATTTTATTGTGTCGCCGTGTCTGCTTTTGATTTTCTCAGTCTCCTCGGCTTTTTCTCGCTCTTGTCCTTCTTGCCGATGATAAGATAGAACGTCGGGATGAGCAGTAAGACCAGTATGGTTGAGGTGAGCAGACCGCCTATGATGACAAGTCCCATACTCTGCAGAACCTCACCCGCCTGACCTATGCCCAAGGACACAGGTACCATCGACAGGATAGTCGTCAAGGTCGTCATGAGTATCGGGCGCATCCTAAGCTTACCACTCGCTACCAATGCCTCATTTACCTCCATGCCCTCCTGACGCATCTGATTTGTCGTATCCACAAACAAGATGCCGTTATTAACAGCTATTCCCACAAGCATCATTATACCCATGAGTGATATCATAGAAATCTCCTGATTGAAAATGAACAACAACGCCACCGAGCCTATGAAACAGTAAATGACGCTCGTCATTACCATGAATGAAAATCGAGGTGACTCGAACTGTATCGCCATGACCGTGAACACGAGATATATAGAAATGAATATCGCAAATATAAGGGCATCTATCTCACCGTCAAACACATTGCGAGTGACCTCCTCGCCCACAGCTACGTTCCTGTAGTACGCTTCCGCTTCAAGCTCCGCTATATCCGCAAACACTGTCGAAGCATACTCCGCCTTGTACTGCGGACGTAGATCTATATAGTACTTGCCGTTTGACCTGTCTATACTTACAGCCGTATCCGAAAAACGCACCTCGGCTATTTCGCTCAGCATCACCGTACCCGTTGGTGTATCTATGGGTAAATTCAACAGCTGTGTGACCGTGTCGTAATCGCCCTCACGGTACTCCACCTTTATGTCGTACTCCTGATCCTGTAGGTTTATCACGCCTGCGTCCTTGCCGTTTGTCGCCATGCTCACAGCGCCTATGACGGCGGCACTGTTCGTGCCGTACCTGTACGCAAGCAAGGGGTCAACTTCTATATCTAAGGATACACTGCCGTCCGACAGCACTGATTGTACCTCTGTCACGCCCTCTATCTCGTACAGCTTACTCGTCATGTCCTCGGCCGCAGCCTTTACAGCGCTGTACTCCGTGCCGCTGACCGTTACACTCGCCGCAAATATGTCCGTCGTGCCCGAGTCCGACGGCATAGCCATAGAGCTCTGCTCGCTCACTTCTACCGTCATATCCGCAAGACCCATATAGCGCTCTTTATACTCAAGCTCTACGTCAGCTGCTACTACATCGTCCTTTAAATATGCAGTTACCGTCGCACTGCTGCCACTGCCCGACACGGAATAGCTCTCGACCCTATCGTCCTCCGCTACATCCGCTTCTATCACAGATATCTTCTCGTCTATGACCTCTATCTTCGTGCCCGGCTTAAAGCTCGCCGCTATGGTGACAGAAGTGCCCGAGGTAGCTGGCATAGGATCTATGGGGATCTGCGTAAGCATCGCACCCGAGCCTATAAGACACAGCACCGCCACTATTACCGCCAGAGCCTTCTTATTTATGACACGCCTTATGATCTTGTCATAACCGTTCAGCGTAGCTGTCATCATACGCTCCACATAAGTGCCCTTCTTCTCGACCGGCTTTAGCTTAACAAATAGCAAAGGCACAAGAGTCAATGCCGATAGGACGGACGCTATCATAGCGTAGATGATGGTAAGCGCAAGCTCGCTGAACAGTTCGCCCGATATACCGCCCACAAAGGCCAAGGGCAAGTACACAACCACTGTCGTGATAGTAGATGCCGTAACCGATGCTCCTACGGAACGACAACCCTCTAAAGCCGCTTGTGTATAGTCTTCTACCGTCTCCTTGACCTTGAACATGCTCTCCAACACGACTATGGAGTTATCCACCATCATGCCTATGGCGATTACCAAGGACGTCGCAGTTACTATATTGAGGTCAAAGCCGGATGCACTCATAGCTATGAGTGTTATGAGCAAGGACAGCGGTATAGAGCTACCGACTATGAGGCTAGCTCTCAAGTCACCGAAGAAGAAAAACAGCACTATCATACAAAGCGCAATACTTATCAGCATAGTCTGAAACACTGTTACAAGACTGTCCATTATGTCCAGACTCGCATCATAGGTGTACACTACATCTATATCCGCATTATCGGCGAGAAGATAGTCCACCTCTGCCTTTATAAGCTCCGCAAGCTCCACCTGATCCGCATCCTGTGCAGGTGTTATATTTATCGAGATATCCTCACTGCCCATGTACCTACTCAGGCTTGTAGCTCGTGTCGCCTCTAAGTTAATATCCGCAAAGTCCGAGACCGTGAGCAGATTGCCTGTGCCCGTGGGTACGGGCAATGCCGATAGCTCCGACAAATTATCTATGCTCGACACAGACATTACATTTATATTCTGACTGCCCTGATCCACGTCGCCTATGGGCATGACAAAGTCCGAACTCGATATGATATTCGTCACCGTGTCCGCTGACACATCGTACATGGCGAGTGCTTCCTCTTTCAATCGTACACTCACATAGCCCTGAACACCGCCACTTACAGAGACCTCAGACACACCCTGTATCGCATCAAGCGCAGGTACAAGTATCTCGTCCGTATACAGCAAGGTATCTGCGCCTGTCTGCGTGCTGACCGACAGCGTCATAACGGGCATCGCCGAGGATGAAAACTCAAATATGATGGGATCCGACGCATCTTCGGGCAAAAATACCCTGTCAAGTGCCGCCGATATATCCGAATACGTCTGCTCCGAGTCAACATCGAAGTCAAACTGCAGTATGACCATGGAACTGCCCTCGTTCGACACGGAACTCACCTGTGTAAAGCCATTTAAGCCTTTACCTATATCCTCTATAGGCTGGGTGACGTTCTCGTCCACCGCCTCGGGATCGGCACCCATGTAACTTGTGAACACTATGTAGGTCGGCATTTCCATCGTCGGCATAAACGCAAGCCTAAAGCCCGCGAGCGAGCTCATGCCGAACAATAAAACGCTGATAAGTAGCATAGCCGTCGTTACGGGACGGCGCAATATTAGCTTAGTTAATCCCATGTGCGCCTCAATTTCCGCTATCCGTGCCGCTCTGCGACTCGGCTAACACCACGTTTGCATTGTGTCTCAGTCCCTGTGCCCACGTACTTATTACAAGGTCGCCCATACTAAGTCCTGACAGTATTTCCACCTCGGTGTCATTGAAATCGCCTATCTCCACGTCCGTCTGCACAGCCTTGCCGTCCGTATAGACATATACGTAAGTACGGTCTGAACTGAATCTCAAAGCGTCATAGGGGATAACTATGCTGTCCGCTACCGTCTTTGTATTCAAAGACAAAAGCACCGTCGTATTGAGCGGTAAGCTGTCGCCTGCCGCATCGACCTTTGCAACGACAGTGTATAGCCTTGTCTGTGAATTCGCCGCCGGAGCTATCTCACTTATCTCCGCTGCATAGGGCACATCGTCAGCATATACCGTCACCGCCTGGCCGAGCGTTAGCTCGGAAACAACCGTGGAACTCACAGCGAACGTGACCTCTAAATCATCGTGGTTCGATATGACTAGCGCCGCACTCTGTGAGCTCGCCATGTTGTCCTCCGTCACCGTCACACTGTCCACCGTACCGGTTATCGGAGATGTGATAACATAGCCCTCCAACTTCAGTTGTGCACTCGCTATGCCTATGTAGGCATTCGATAGCTGTGAGTTATATGAGCTTTCGCTTATATTCACACCGTCAAGTGTCATATCCAAGGACTCCAAAGAGTCCGCTATCTGCTCATCAAAGGTCTCCGCCGTATCGACGTAGGCATCTTCCAAGTCGCCTATGCTGTCGAGCATATCCTGAAGTTGCTCCTCAAAACTCTCTTCTATCTCGTCGTTTTGCGCCTCTATCATCGCAAGCTGAGCATTATATGCCGCCACTGCGCCCTGATTGGTCGCAACTGCCGCCGTATATTCGACCATGTCTATATTGTACTGCTTCATCGCATTGTCGTAGTCGGGGTCAGTCGGATCGAGCGTAGGCATAGTCGGACGTATAGCCGTTACCTGCGTGGGAGGCAAGGGATCGTCCAAGGTGGGTGCCTGACCAGATAACATGTCGTCATAGGTATCGTAAAGCGAATCTATCTGCTCTTGCATGTCTTCCAGAGTGCTCTCCTTCGTGTCAAGGAGCTGCTCATGAGCAGATTCTGCACCTATTACGCCCCTGTCTGAGTTTATGCGTCCCTGCTCTATGCCTGCTACCGCCTGATCATAGGCGTTTTGAGCTTGGTTTAAAGACAACTGCGCGCCCTCACTGTCTATAGTAAACAGAACATCGCCCTCATATACCATATCGCCCACAGCGACGTTCACGCTCTCCACAACGCCCACTGCGCCGGGGAAAATTTGCACAGTCTGTGCAGGAGCAAGCTGACCCACAAAGTCGCCCTCAACGGAAAACCCGCTGGGTACTGCCTCGAACACCTCTACAGGTATGCCCTGATCCTCCGTTACACCCTCTACAGGTGTAGCCGACTGTTGCGCTCCGCATGCGGATAATGTCGCTGTCAATAGTGTTACCGCAAGTACCGCCGATAATTTCTTTTTCATGCTTTTGTTATGCTCCTTCCGAGACTTTAAACTGCCCCACTGTTGTTCGATAATTATAACAGATAATGTGAGCCTTTCATGAACTTTTCTTGAATTTTAGCGTTCGTTATTAGCTTTAAACTTTCTCGACAAAAAACATCTCCGACTATAAAGACGGAGATGTTTAAAATAACTATAATGGCAGATCAGCAGCGCTTATCGTCTTGCCCTTTAGCTCATACACGGCTTTAAATCCCTCACGCTCTGAAAAGCTCGTGCCCAAAGAGGTCGAGACCGCCGTTACCTTTGCCTTGTCAACTTCCTGTAAAAACGTGCGTACCGCAGGCGGAAATGTGCCTGCCCAGATGGGAAACACCAATATAATATCGTTACCCGTGTCCGGCGCCTCATACTCAGCCGGCACTAATTTTTTCTGTTTAGACATGGCGCCGCCCTTTAGAAAACCTCCGGCACCCGACCACGACATCTCATCGCTTATCTTGCGTGCCCGCGTGCTGTGCCGCTCTGCAAGAACCCTCGCTATCTCCTCGCTGCGCCCTGTACGTGTATAATAATAAACCTGCATAATAAACCTCCTTTAAAAACCTAAACGCTCACGTGTATGCGTATAAGCCGACCTCTTCACCGTCTGCGGCTTCATCTTACCGCTCGTGACGCCCTTGCCGGCTAATTTTAGCATCTTCTTCAATGTGTACTTACTCTCGCCTGCAAAACGCTCTGTCCTGTCATAGTACACTACAGAGGGCGTATAACCCAAACGCATTATTATGCCCCTTAAAAATAGGTCGTCCTCATGGAAAAGTGCAAGCTTATCGAGAGCTTCGGCACCCATGAGTCTAAAGTCCGCATGGTCATAGAGTAAAGGTGCGCCGAACAAACGCATTATCCTGTAATACATACGTGCAGTCGTGCGCTTCAAAAATGTGTCCGTGTCACGCTTATCACGCACTCCGCACACTATCTGACTGCCTGCGTAATAAGCCTTCAACATCTCGTCCATGGCATTTACGTCGTCCTGCAAGTCTGCATCTATAGAGATGCTCACAGCGCGCTCATCACATGCGGCTATGAGACCCTCTGTCAACGCTGTCTGATGACCTCTGTTCTTGTCTAAAGACAGACCCGTGAAAATGACATCTTCCTCGTGCGCTGCCTTTATCATCGCCCAAGTCTTATCGGCAGAGCCGTCGTCTATAAATAGTATTCTGCTCTCGGGTGAAGCGAGACCCTCAGCCATGAGCTGTCTCAGCTTAGCACCCATGCGTGAGAAGGTTTCCGGCAGCACTTCCTCCTCATTATAGCAGGGCACACATATAAAAAGCTTATCCATTTGTGGACCTCCAATACATTATGTTCGTTTATTTGTAATAAATGGTGAACTTAGTGAAAATAATTAAAAATATGCTTGTAAAAAAGGGGGAATAGGTTTAAAATTTAACCATGACCCAAATTGCAAATTGTAAAGGAGCGTGAACCAATGAACTACAATAAGAAAACTATAAAAGATTTCGATCCAAAAGGCAAGAAGATTTTACTGCGTTGCGACCTAAACGTGCCTATAAATGCCGAGACAGGCAAAATACGTGATGAGAACCGTATTTTGGGCACGCTACCCACCATACGATATCTCTTAGATGCAGGGGCGGCTGTTATCTGCTGTTCACATATGGGTAAGCCCAAGGGTGAGTGGAAGCCTGCGCTGTCGCTCAGGCCTGTCGCCGAGCGCATGAGTGAGCTGCTTGGTCAGCCCGTTAATTTCGTAGAGGATATTAACGGCGAAAAGGCAAAGACCTGTGCCTTCGGACTAAAGAGCGGCGAAATTATGCTACTTGAAAACCTGCGCTTTGATAAGCGTGAGGAGAAAAACGATCCCGAATTTGCCAAGGATTTGGCGTCCATGGCTGAGATTTATGTGTCCGACGCTTTCGGAGCGGTGCACCGTGCACATGCGTCCACGGCAGGTGTGGCGGCGTACTTGCCTGCCTACAGTGGTCTGCTTGTCGAAAAGGAGCTAGACATTTTGGGCGGTAGCCTCACAGAGCCAAAGCGCCCGTTTAAGGTCGTTTTGGGCGGCGCTAAGGTCTCCGACAAGATAGGCGTAATAGAGAACCTCATAGACAAGGCGGACTCTATACTCATAGGCGGCGGTATGGCGTACACCTTCCTCAAGGCACGTGGCTACGAGGTGGGCACCTCACTTTTAGAGGAGGACAAGATAGAGCTTGCTAAGGAGCTTATGCAAAAGGCGAAAGATAAGGGGGTTAACCTCATTTTGCCCGTGGACACCGTTGTGGCGGATCGCTTTGCCGCTGACGCTGAGTTTAAGGCTGTGGAAGTCGGAGACATTCCCGCAACTTGGATGGGGCTCGACATAGGCCCTCGCACCATAGAAATGTTCGCTACGGAGCTTGCGAGTGCCGGCACGGTCATTTGGAACGGACCTATGGGTGTGTTTGAATTTGATGAGTTCGCACGTGGCACATTCGCTATAGCAGAGGCTATGGCAAAAAGCGGAGCTATTACCGTTGTGGGCGGTGGCGATTCGGCGGCGGCTGTTGCTAAGGCAGGTCTCAAGGAAAGCATGACTCACGTCAGTACAGGCGGCGGAGCATCCTTAGAACTCTTAGAGGGCAAGGAACTTCCCGGCGTCACTTGTCTGCTGGATAGATAGATTGTAGGGGCGAGCCTATGTGTTCGCCCGCCCCCCCTTTTTTTGTAGGGGAGGGCTTCCATGCCCTCCCGAAAACATAGTGATAAGAAAGGTCAAAAAGTATGTCAAAAAGAAAGATGGTAATGGCAGGCAACTGGAAGATGAACAAACTACCCTCGGAGTGCGCCGAGTATGCTAAGGCACTCACGGAGGCGGTGGGTGAGAACGCACCTGCTTGTGACCTCGTCATTTGCGTGTCCGCTACGCTCATACCCTCGGCACTCGCCGCTACGGAGGGCACTTACATTAAAGTAGGCGCTCAGGACGTGTCTGCGCATGAGTTTGGCGCATATACGGGCGAGACCGCTGCGGAAATGCTCCGTGACTTGGGTGTCAGCTACTGCATAATAGGGCACAGTGAGCGTCGTGCGATGCACGCTGAAACCGACAATATGATAAATGCCAAGCTGAACAGGCTCTTGAGTGTGGGTGTTACGCCCATAGTGTGTGTGGGCGAGCTTTTGTCGGAGCGTGAGAGCGGTGATGCGGAAAAGGTTGTGCGCACTCAGCTTGAGGGTTGCTTAAGCGGCGTTTCGAGTGCGGCTGTGACTGACTGTGTCATAGCTTACGAGCCCGTTTGGGCGATAGGCACGGGCGTGTCCGCAACAGACGCACAGGCACAGGAAATGTGCGCCTTTATACGCACTGAGCTCGGTCGTATGTACGGCGCAGAGGTCGCAGAAAACCTACGTATACTCTACGGCGGTTCCATGAACGCCAAAAACTGCGGAGGACTTTTAAACGAGCCTGACATTGACGGCGGACTTGTGGGTGGCGCTTCGCTTAAGCCTCTTGACTTTTCCGTGCTCGCTCGCACTTGTAAATAGGAGATTTAATATGGACGCAAAAAATGTAAAACCGCTTGCGCTACTCATCTTAGACGGCTACGGTGAGGCACAGAGCGGTAAGGGCAATGCCATAAGCATAGCTCGCACGCCGAATATGGACAGGCTTAAGGCAAATTCGGCGCACACTACGCTTTCAGCATCCGGCCTTGATGTCGGACTGCCGGACGGGCAGATGGGCAACTCCGAGGTCGGGCACACGAACATAGGCGCAGGACGCCGTGTATATCAGGACCTACCACGTATCACAAAGTCAATACAGGACGGTAGTTTTTTTAAAAACTCTGCCTACCTCGGCTTGACTGACTATGTAAAACAGCGTGGCGGAGCTTTGCATGTTATGGGGCTTTTGTCCGACGGTGGCGTACACAGTCACATGGAGCACATATTCGCCATGCTCGATATGGCGAAGCGTGAGGGCGTAGCCGAGGTCTATGTGCACTGTTTCCTCGACGGTCGTGACGTTGGGCCTAAGACGGCGGTGGGCTATATTCGTGCGCTACAGGAAAAGTGCGAGGCTGTCGGCAATGCTCAGATAGCGAGTTTTCAGGGACGATACTGGGGCATGGACAGGGACAAGCGTTGGGACAGACTTGAAAAGGGCTATAACGCCATAGTTAGGGGCGTAGGCAAGGCGACGAAAGATGCTGTAGAGAGCATAGAGGCGAGCTATAAGGCAGGTGTGACAGACGAATTTGTCGAGCCGCATGTGCTCGTAAAGCGTGGGGTTTTGGACGGTGATGGTATGGTGTTTATGAACTTCCGACCCGACCGTGCTCGTGAGATGTGTTATGCACTTACGAATTTTGTGCCTATGCATGTGGAGGTCGAATTTTTAAAGCTCGACATTAAGCTCGTGTGCACGACACGCTATGATGAGCTTTTAGATTTAGATGTGGCGTATCCGCCCGAGGACTTGAGCGGCACTTTCGGCGAGTGTGTGAGCGCAGCCGGATTGAAGCAATACCGTGTGGCGGAGACGGAGAAGTATGCGCATGTCACCTTCTTCTTAAACGGCGGTTCGGAAAAGCAGTATGAGGGCGAGGACAGGGAGCTTATACCCTCACCTCGTGAGGCGGCGACATATGATCTTGTGCCCGAGATGAGCGCAAGAGCGGTGTCGGAAGCACTTATTCGTGCTATGCGTGAGGGCAAACACGAGCTTTACGTGTGTAACCTCGCTAACTGCGACATGGTCGGGCACACGGGTAATATTGAGGCTACCGTGGCTGCGGTCGAGATAGTAGACGAGTGCTTGGGCCTGATATATGCAGCGGCTAAGGAACAGGGGATCACGCTTATCGTGACCTCGGATCATGGCAATGCGGATGTTATGATAGATGCGGTGGGCGGCGTTTACACGGCGCACAGTCTCAGTGCCGTACCCTTTATCATAGCCGACAGCGAGCTCGAGCTACGCTCCGGCGGCAGTCTTTGCGACATCGCACCGACGGCACTGTCTCTTATGGGTATAGACAAACCCGTCCAAATGACGGGCATAAGCTTAATAAATTAAATCGGGAGGATTAACATGAAAGAGTATTTTGAGATTGTAGATGTATTGGCACGTGAGATATTAGACTCACGAGGCAACCCCACAGTAGAGGTCGAGGTGACCTTGGATAACGGCGTTATGGGCCGTGCGGCTGTGCCGTCCGGTGCTTCCACCGGCATATACGAGGCTTGCGAGCTTCGTGACGGAGACAAGGGTCGTTATCTCGGCAAGGGCGTAAGCCGTGCTGTTGAGAATGTGAACACTGAGATTTGCGAGGCTATGCTCGGTCTGAATGTATTGGATCAACCGTCCATAGACAAGCTTCTCATAGAGCTTGATGGCACAGCGAACAAGACGAGACTGGGCGCAAATGCGATGCTCGGCGTGTCCTTGGCCTGCGCACGTGCTGCTGCTAACGCTCTTAACATTCCGCTCTATAACTACATCGGCGGTGTTAACGCTAAGACTCTGCCCGTGCCCATGATGAACCTTCTAAACGGTGGCGCTCATGCTTCGGGCTCAAACGTTGATATTCAAGAGTTCATGGTCATGCCCGTCGGCGCTAAGAGCTGGAAAGAGGCTCTGCGTATGTGCGCTGAGGTTTTCCACACACTCAAGAAGATCATCCCTCCCTCGGGCGTGGGTGATGAGGGCGGTTACGCTCCCAGCCTCGACAGTGACGAGGATGCTCTAAAGGCGCTCGTTGCCGCTATAGAAAAAGCCGGTTATAAGGCAGGCGAGGATTTCCTCATTGCCATAGATGCCGCTGTTTCCGAGTGGTTTAACAAGGAAGACGGCACTTACCATCTACCTAAGAGGGATGTTGTGATGACTCGTGAGCAGATGGTTGATATGTGGGTGGACTTCGTTGAGAAGTACCCCATTATCTCTCTTGAAGACACCATGGGCGAGGACGACTGGGAGGGCTGGAAGATGCTCACAGACAGAGTCGGCTCTAAGGTACAGCTCGTGGGCGATGATCTCTTTGTAACAAACACAGAGCGCTTACAGATGGGCATAGACAAGGGCGTCTGCAACAGCATACTCATAAAGCTAAACCAGATCGGCACATTGACTGAGACCTTGGACGCTATACAGCTGGCTAACAGGGCAGGTTATACGACGGTCATTTCACACCGTTCGGGTGAGACTGAGGACACGACCATAGCAGATCTCGTCGTTGCACTGAATGCAGGACAGATAAAGACGGGCGCACCCAGCCGTACGGATAGAGTTGCAAAGTACAATCAGCTACTCAGGATAGAGGAAGAGCTGTTCGATGCGGCGAAGTACCCCGGCCGTGACGCTTTCTTCTGCTTGAAGTAAATTATATAATGCCCTCGTGTTAACACGAGGGCATTATATAATTTCTACGGTTTGTTTGGTCGGGGCTGTGCCCCGAAGCCCCTTGAGCTTTTCGCCGTCCGCGGACGGCGACTTGGGCTTTGCCCCAAGACCCCACAACTTTTTGAAAAAAGTTGATTAAAACTTTCTTTTTTGCTTCGCACCCATTATTCAGATGAAAAGTTTTTTGTCAGATTATCCCAAAATGTATAAATGGTGTTTTTGTTGGCAAGAATAGCCTCGAAAACACCATTTTGCTATGGAGGGATAAAAATGGAAGAAAATGAAAAGCGTGCCGACAGAAACTCGGCACAAAAGGGCGGAAAGGGCTTTTACATAGTCCTGTTCCTATGCGCGGCCGTGATAGGTGTATCGTCGTGGTCGCTCATCAGCGGAACGAGGACTGTGGATGAACCCGAAATCCCCGAACTCTATGTAGGTAGTTATGTGGAGGACGACTTCGATATCGGTGAAGATATCTATATCCCTAACGAGGAGCAGGAAATTCCTGTTGATGAGATATGGATTGTACCCGAGGATGTCGAGGAGATCGTTGTGTCTGTAGAGCCGCCCGTAACCGTGGCGGAACAGCCAACAGTAGTGACAGAGCCAGAACCTGACACGCAGACTGTGGTAGAAGTCGCGGATACCGCCCCCACGGCGTATATCTGGCCGATTATCGGCAACATCGATATGCCCTTCGCCGTGACGGAGCTCGTGTACAATCGCACCATGGGCGACTGGCGTACCCATGAGGGTGTCGACATTGCCGCCGCCTTAGGTGACACTGTTATGTCTGTGTCCGCCGGTGTCGTCACGAAGGTCTACGACGATGAACTGTACGGCACAACCGTCGTCATAGAGCACGGCGGCGGACTATCAAGCGTGTACTCAAACTTAGCGGAGGTGCCTACGGTTATAGTCGGCGACAGCGTCATGATGGGCGATGTCATAGGTGCTATAGGTGATACCTCGCTCTTTGAGTCGGCACAACCCATACACCTGCACTTCGAGATGCGTCTCGACGGCATAAGCGTAGACCCCAACGATTATTTGCCCTTACTATAAGAAAAATCCCCGACGCACAGCGTCGGGGATTTAGACTGTCGAAAAACAGGTTTTTCGCCAAAAAGGAGTTCTCGGCTTGCGAGCCTCGATAAGAATCTGTGGCGTGTACACGCCACGCCACAGATAAAATCTAACATTTTTCTAAAATCAGACCAGACAACTCGCCGTGATTTTAGAAAAATCTTTGCTCGGCAAAGGACGCGGGTTTGGTGCGGTGACTTTTTAGTGGATAGTGAACAGTGTCGCCATAGGCGGCGATTTAATCGTAGGGACGACCCTGCGGGGGTGTAAATGTATTAATTCTGTTTTTTCAGTGCATTTAATATCGCTAAAACTGCGGGGTAGAGCACAGCGGAAACAACTAATACAACCCAGCTCTCATCCCAGTTGTCCTGTGTAAAGCTTACACCCAAATATATCGCTGTTGCAATGAGCCAGAACGCAACACTGACAGAGGAAGTGACATTTGATATATGCTCCTTATTATTTCGAGAGTATTCACCCTCTTGTAAAAGCTTTTCATAACTCGCCCACTGAATACCGCTTCGGATAAAAAATCCTACTCCAATTCCGACAATAGCAAATGTGATGGAAAGCATGATGATTAAAAACAAATCGTTTTCGTCATTGATTGCCGCACCACCAAACAACGGAACAAGTGACGAGATGCACATACTCGCACCAATAATATTGCTTTTTGTGTATGTTTTTTTATATCGTTCTTTGCGTTCTTTCACCATACCTGTCACACCGTATTCTGTTTCAAACACTTCTCGCTCTAAAAAAGTGTATGCTGCGGTTTTATTTCCGCTTAAAATAAAAATTGCAACAGCTACCGCCACAAATCCAAGCAAAAAAATCATGCCAAAACCGACTGCTATCGGTTCAGTCACGCCGTATTCGGGGATGTCGCTCATAGCACTCAAAACAAATAGCACTATTGGCGACAAAATACACAACAGCACAGCAAATGCTATAGACTTTGCTGTATTGATTTGTACCTCAAGAAACATATTTGCCTCTTCCATCGTAACACGGCGGAGAGAAGGATTATCTTCTGTTTGCTCTATGTGCTCCACTTCTTCAATATCGTCTTTCAGTAAATAATCCGTACTCACACCGAACAGTTTCGAAAGACGCAGCATTTTTTCAAGGTCGGGAACAGAAGCTGCTCCCTCCCATTTTGAAACGGATTGTCTTGAAACATTCATTTGTTCTGCCAGCTCCTCTTGCGACCACCCGTTTTTCTTGCGTAGCTGTGTCAGCTTTTCTGCAAAAATCATAATGACAACCTCCCTGTATTTTTTGATTACAAACTAATTTTAGCCGATTTTGCGGTTGCCTACCACCAACCGGCGTTTGTCAATGTGTAAACGGCAGGTTGCGTTGTGTCGCCATAGGCGACGATTTAATCGTAGGGAGCGACGCCCTCGTCGCTCCGCCGTGTTGTGAAATTACTTTTTATTCTTATAACCCAAGGCGAAACCGTTAAGTACAATAGCAACAACTGACATTGAAACAGCTCCCAACTGAAAAGCACCGGTAGTATCCATGAGTGCCGACCAGTCTTCTATATTAATCAGATGGTGCCTGTATGTTATAACACATAGTAAAGATGAAATCGCACTGACTAAACCGCAATATACCATATAATTGCCTTGAACATCTTTACTTTTATTAAATCGTGCAATCGCCAATAATGGCAGCACCCATGCCAATAGACCTAAAATAAGGCTGCCAATGTTTAACCAATAGTATTCCATAATCAAAACCTCAACTTTCTGCTATACAAATATCCCGTCCGCAGCCACTGTAGGGACATGGCTTGCCATGTCCGTGTATAGATACCGTAGCCGTACAGCGGTTACGGCAAGCCGTGAACCTGCATTCATCGGAAATGTTTGTGCAACATTTTTAGCGTATGTCTTTTTTTGACAGTCTGAAAATCCCCGACCGTGCACATCGTAGGGAGCGGTGTTTAACTAAAAAAGGGACGATGTGAGCATCGTCCCCTACTATACTAATACGCTACACCCCAGATGATTGACGTGTCCGTAGGCTTACCGCACACTATGCAAGTGTCGCCTACCTTCTCCTGCTCAAAGGGTATGCAGCGGCTCGTTACGCCCGCCTGCTCCTTCATCGCTACCTCGCAAGCCTCATCGCCGCACCACATGGTGCGCACAAAACCGCCGTCTTTTTCGTATATTGCCTTGACCTCGTCCATGCTCTGCGCCTTATGGCTGTTCTCGTCCAAATTACGCTTCGCCTTATCGAACATGCCCTGCTGCACTGTTTCCAGTAGCTCGGGCACAGCCGTCTCCAAGTCCGCAAGCTCTAAGGTCGTTTTCTCGCCGCTGTCACGACGTGCCGCCACGCACACTCCGCCCTCTATATCACGAGGACCTAACTCTATACGTAAAGGAACGCCCTTCATCTCCCATTGCGCAAACTTCCAGCCGGGGGAGTTATCCGAAAAGTCGCCCTGCACCCTAATGCCTGCCGCCTTAAGCCTTGCCACCAAGGCCTCCGCCGCCTCCTTGACCCCGGGCTTGTGCGAGGCTATGGGTAGCACTATAACCTGTATCGGTGCTATCTCCGGCGGTAACACAAGACCGTTATTGTCGCCGTGCGTCATAATAACGCCGCCTATTACACGTGTGCTCAGGCCCCAACTCGTCTCATGAGGTGTGCGCAACTTGTTCTCCCTATCCGTAAACGTTATCTCGAAAGCCTCTGCAAAACCGTCACCGAAATAGTGGCTCGTGCCCGACTGCAAGGCCTTCTTATCGTGCATCATGCACTCTATCGTGTAGGTGTTCACCGCGCCGGCAAACTTCTCCTTCTGCGTCTTATCGCCCTTAACCACCGGCATGGCAAGCAAGTTCTCGCACACATCGGCGTAGATATCGAGCATACGCAAGGTCTCCTCACGTGCCTCCGCCTCCGTCTCATGCAGAGTATGACCCTCCTGCCATAAAAACTCACGCCCACGCAAAAACGGTCTCGTGCTCTTCTCCCAGCGCATTACACTGCACCACTGATTATAGAGCATGGGCAGATCCCTATACGAATGTACCACGTTCTTCCAGTGATCGCAAAACAGGGTCTCCGACGTGGGACGTATGCACAGACGCTCTGTGAGTTCCTCGCTACCGCCCATCGTTACCCACGCACACTCCGGGGCAAAGCCCACCACGTGATCTTTTTCCTTTTGCAATAAGCTCTCGGGTATCAGCATCGGCATAGACACATTATAATGCCCCGTCTCCTTAAAACGCTTGTCCAAGGCCGCCTGTATATTCTCCCATATCGCATAACCGTATGGACGCAGGATATACATGCCCTTTACGCCCGAATAGTCCACAAGCTCCGCCTTCGTGCATATGTCCGTGAACCATTGCCCGAAGTCGGCATCCATGTCCGTTATACTCTCAACTTTCTTTTCCTTTGCCATCTGTCTTAGCTCCTCTTACTATTTCTGCCCTTGCCCTGACCCTGACTTTGACCTTGCCCCATACCTTGACCGAGATATAAGCCTGTATTGTCACAAATGCCGTCGCCATCCTCATCAACAAAACTAGAGCATGCGCCCATGTTATCACAAACTCCGTTGCCGTCTGCGTCTACATAGCCTGCACCCCTCATAGGTGACACTGCAAAGGCGCTTACTATTCCTACTGATAAAACAAGTGTCGCAGTTAGACCTAAAATTATGATTTTTTTCATTGCATATTCCTCCAAACAAAATATATTTACAGTATTATAAGCTCCTTAGGCGCTTTCGTCAACACCTCTGCGCCCTCCTCCGTCACAAATAGCATGTCCTCTATGCGCACACCGAACTTGCCCGGGAGATATATGCCGGGCTCCGCTGTCACAACTGCGCCTGCCGGCAAGCCCGTTTTACCTGCCGGTGCAAGGCGTGGCTGCTCATGTATATCAAGTCCCACACCGTGTCCGTAACCGTGCCCGAAATAGGCACCGTAACCCGCGTCGCCTATTATCTTCGACGCTATTGCATGCACATCAGCGCCCGGTACGCCCGCCTTGACAAGCTTCATGCCCTCTACCTGTGCCGCAAGCACCGTCTCGTACACCTTGCGCATCTCCTCCGTCGCATGACCTATAGCAACAGTACGTGTCATGTCCGAGCAGTAGCCGTTTATCGTGCAACCGAAGTCCATGGTCACAAAGTCGCCGTCCTGCAGCTTCCTGTCACCCGGCACGCCGTGCGGCAAGGAACTGTTCGGGCCCGACACAACTATGGGGTCAAAGGAGTCGCCCTCCGCTCCGTACAGCTTCATGAGGTAGCTCAGCTTCGCCGCTATCTCACGCTCCGTCATGCCAACTTTGATCTCAGCCAGTACTTCCTCAAGCACACGCTCAGCTATGCGCTGTGCATCTATCATAAATTGTAGCTCCTCACGGGTCTTTATCTCACGCAGCTTTATAATGAAGTCCTGAGCAGGCAAAAACTCATAGCCCGTCTTCTCCTGCAACTCAAGGTAACGCTTATAGCTCACTATGCCGTCCTCGGCACCGACCTTCTGCGCTCCGCTCTCCTTTAATAGACGTATCAGCTCTGTTACCAAGGGGCTACCTATCGTGTGCAGAACTATCTCCACGCCCTCAAAGCAGTGACGTGCCGCCTCTTCCGTGTAACGTGAGTCCGTGATAAGCCACACGCCTGTTGTCGTTACCAAGGCGATACTGTCCGTCGGACGAAAGTTCGTCACGTACTGTATGTTTTTATCGTCCGTCAACACAAGTGCGTCAAAGCCCTCCTTTGACATCTCTGCTTGCATCCTCTTGTAATTTGTCATTTCCATTCTCCTTTTTGTATGTGAATTTAAATTTTTGCTTTTAAACGTACTACGAACAAACTGCCCTTTTCACTGTCCTCCAAGCTTATCTTGCCGCCCATGGCGAGCACACTGTCATGCACTATAGATAAGCCCAGACCACTGCCGCCGGCCTCACGAGCTCTCGCCTTATCCACCCTGTAAAACCTCGAAAATATATGTGGCCTGTCTTCTGCCGGTATGCCTATGCCCGTATCACGTACCCTGAGCACAACCTCGGCACTCTCACGACGCACACTTATATGCACATAGCCTCGCTCGGTATTATATTTAATTGCGTTCTCCGCCAAATTGAAAACCACACGATAAACAGAGTCCTCACTCGCCTGCACGGGGCAGTCGCCCACTGTCTCCACGCTTATTGTAACGCCCCTGTCCTCCGCCAAAGGTCGAAGGAGCCGTAAGGTGCTCTCCGCCACGGCGCACACATCCACAATCTCCGTGCCCTCCGAGGCCTCGGCGTCCAAACGTGAGAGCGCAAGCAACTTCTCCGCCATGCGCTGTAAACGCTCCGCCTCCGAGCCTATGTCACTCACAAACTCCATGACCGTCTCTTTATCCATGTCCTCACTCATAACAATGCTGTCGGATAACAAACGTATAGACGCCAAAGGCGTCTTTAGCTCGTGTGAGGCATCAGACACAAAGCGACGACGCTGTAACTCCGTGCTCTCCAAGCGCTCCGTCAGCTTATTAAACTCATTGCCCAGCTCTGTAAGCTCGTCATGACCCGAGGTTTTGAGCCTATGTTCATAGTTTCCGCTACTAACCACGTTTATTGCATCTACCATTGCTCGTATGCGTGCAGTCAGTCGATTAGAAAAAAACACAGTTAGAGCTATTGCAACCGCACACAATGAAAAGGATACTATCTGCAATGTGTCCTTTATGCTTACTATTAATTCAGCCTGCTCCGCATCCGTTTCGCTGAGTAACACTGTACCTAACAATGCGCCCTGTGAATAGACAGGTAAGGCCGCACAGGAAAAAAACAGGTCGTCTGAAAAACTCGAGTAAAACGCCTGATTGCCCGACAAAGCCTCCGTTATCACCGCAGCCTCCGAATCGGCATAGCCCTCACGCTCACCCGTGTCATACAAGACTGTGCCACGAAAGTCCGTTACGGCTATGCGGTCTGTGCCACTTACGTCCAACAACTCCATGACTTGCGCCACACCTCTGCTGGTAAGGCCGCCCAACTCCGATAAAGACGAGGAGATGACAGTCGCCTGCGCAGTCAAGGCTCGCTCCTTCTCCTTGAATATCAAATCACGTGAGTTTAAAAGCGGGTACGTATTCATAACCGCTATCAATATCACTATTACAGACAAGAAGGACAACACAAACCTAAATTGTACACTGTCCGATAAACGCCTGTTTTTTTTAACCTTAACCGCGCCCTTCATTCTGCGAAGTAATAGCCTATGCCCCACTTTGTCATAACTAAAGTAGGTGCGGCAGGATTCGTTTCAAGCTTCTCTCTTATTCGACGTATATGCACGTCCACGGTGCGTGCATCACCATGATACTCATAGCCCCACACCAAGTTTAACAGACTGTCACGACTATATACCTTGCCCGGGTTTCTCATGAACAGCTCTGCAAGATCAAACTCACGCATAGTCAAGTCCACTGCCTGACCGTCCTTCTTAGCACTGCGTCGATCCGTATCAAGCTCTATGCCGTGCAAGCTTATGACACTGTCCGTGCCGCCCTGCGCTACATGCGCTATAGCCGAGCGGCGCAACAAGGCACGTATTCGTGCCTTTAGCTCCAATATATTAAAAGGCTTTGTTATATAGTCGTCCGCACCGGACTCAAAGCCCATAAGCTTGTCCGAGTCCTCACTACGTGCCGTAAGCATTATTATGGGGACGGTGGAAAAACCACGTATCTGCTGACACGCACCCAAACCGTCGAGCTTCGGCATCATTAAGTCGAGCACTATGAGGTCATACGACTCCTCACGTGCCATGCCCACAGCCGTCTCGCCATCGTGACAGCAATGCACCTCATAGCCTTCACTCTCTAAATTGAACTTTATGCCCTTTACGAGTAACTTCTCATCATCAACTACTAATATCTTCATCGTATTCTCCCAAATATATATAGTCTTTTATATCGGCGTACACGCTCTCGCCCACGCCGCTCACTTCCATTATCTCGGAAAGCTCCGAAAATCCGCCATGTTCATCTCGATACGCAACTATGCGCTCCGCCAATACCTCGCCTATGCCGCTTAGATATCCCAAAGTATCCTCGTCGGCGTTATTTATATCTACGCCCCAATCAGCACGTAAATCAGAATCGGAGTGCGACGCTCTCTCCAAAGCGGCATACTCCACCGTCACCTCAGGTGACTCTGCGCCCGAAGTTGCCGAAAACACCAGGGCGGCTAATAATAATGACACACCCATACAGGCGATTATTCGCTCTCTCTTTACAGTGAACAACACAAAAACAGCCCCCTAAATGTCATTAAAACTATTAAAATGGCTCGCCACATAAATTACCGATTGATTTTAGGTGGATTTGTTTGTATAATGGTGTGACTTAATTTTACCATTATAACACAGATTTACGGAGAAATATATGAAAAAAACAAGATTGCTAACAATTTTTATTCTAATAATAAGCATGTTGAGTACACTCGTGCTCAGCGTAAGTGCGGAGGGGGCGACGAGCACGGAACCTACAACTAACAGTAGATACATACTGCTCGCAGATGCCGACAGCGGACGTATTTTATACGAACGTGATTCGGAGGTGCAGGCCTTCCCTGCATCCTTGACGAAGATTATGACTGTGTATGTGGCACTCGAGGCCGTTGAAGCAGGCACTGTGAAATTAACCGATCAGGTGACTGTTTCACAAACGAGTATGCAAGGCATGATAGATGAGGGGAGCACCGCTAACATCGTGCCGGGCGAAATTATGACCCTTAAAGACCTATTGTACTGCGCCATGCTATCTTCCGCTAACGAAGCTTGCAACATCATCGCCGAGCACGTATCGGGCTCCATAGATGAGTATGTCGTGCTCATGAACGAGAAAGCCGCCGCCTTAGGCTGTGCCGACACGAACTTCACGAACACACACGGACTGCCGGATACCATGCACTACACCACCGCTCGTGACATGCTAACCATCTCACTTGCCGCTTGGGAAAGTGATCTGTTCCGTGAAATTTCGGGCACGAAGGAATATGCTGTGCCTGCCACGAATATGTCAGGTGAGCGTATTTTGTCAAACTCAAATTCGCTCATTAACGCTAATTCCTATTACCCCGGCTACTACTACGCCCCTGCACGTGGTATAAAAACCGGATTTACAAGTGCCGCCGGCTACTGCCTATCCTCCGTCGCGGTCAGCGATGATGTGGAGCTTATGGCAATCGTTATGGGCGGTCAGTCTTGGACTAACGACGACGGCTCATTGTACTATGGCAATTTCGCCGACTCCATAGCACTATACGAATGGGGTTTTGAAAATTTTAGTGTACGTGAGATTTTGTCGACCTCACGTGTGGTGGATGAAGTGAGCGTTGAACTCGCCGAGGAAGGCGACACGCTGACGCTACTACCCTCGACTCCTGTCGCCGCACTTATGCCCAACAACGCAGACATCAGTGAATACGACTTAGATGTCATACTCTACCACGAGCGTGACGGTGAAGTCTTGGAGGCGCCCATAGACGCAGGTGAAACGCTCGGTGAAGTTTCCGTTAGTCGTGACGGTGTGCTCTACGGAAGCGCTTACCTTGTGGCGAGCACCTCTGTAAGCTTACAGAAAATAGAATACATGAGAAATGAAATCAGCGAGGCACTCGACCTGTTTTGGGTGCAGATTATCTTCTGGGTACTCGTTGTACTGCTTCTCGCTTATGGTTTGCTCGTCGTTCGCTACCGCATACTGCACAAGAGGCATGTTAAGGCACGTGAAGAAGTGAGAAGGCGCAGAAAGTCACAGGCACAAGACGCACAGAGACCTGTGCGTGCTGTGGAAGTGCGAAGAGAAAAAGAGACGGTGCCGCTTTCCGAGAAGCCAAGTGCTCCACAAAAGCCGACACCGCCGAGAAGTACAGCACATGACCGTGACTACTTCGATGAGTTCTTCGGTCAGGACAAAAAAGGTGGCAAGAAGTAAGCGAGTACTGCTATGCCGAGTATGATACGGTATACGCCGAAAACCGTGAAGTCACGGCGGCGCACATAGCCCATAAGAAAGTTTACAACAAACAGTGATACCACAAACGCTACCGCCGAGCCTAAGCCCAAGGCGATAAGCTCATTTGTCGTAAACGCAAAACCGAAGTCGATAAGCTTCAGTAGTGAAGCGCCCAACATCGTAGGGACAGCTAGGAAGAAAGTAAACTCAGCAGCCGCTGTGCGTGACACGCCTATGAGCAAAGCACCGACTATAGTCGCGCCGGAGCGTGAGGTGCCCGGTATCATTGCCAGAACCTGAAATAAACCTATAATAAAGGCTGTCTTATAGCCTATATCCGAAAGAGAGTTAATCCGTGGCTTCTTGCCACGGTTTTTCTTTTCTATGACTATAAATGCTATGCCATACAAAATGAGCATCGCCGCTATTGTTATGGGGTCACCGAAGTTTGCCTCAAGATAGTCGTCGAGCATGAGACCTAACACCGCAGACGGTAAGCAGGCAAACGCTACACGAAACCACATCGAAAATATATCTTTTTCTATCTTTACACCGTCCTTGAAGCTAAAGGGGAACATGCGCTTCCAAAACACGACCACGACCGCCAAAATTGCGCCGAGCTGTATGACGACGAAAAACATCTCCTTAAACGCCTCCGAGGCGTCAAGGACTATAAACTCATCTACCAAGAGCATATGCCCCGTGCTACTGACGGGCAGCCACTCCGTGATGCCCTCCACTATGCCTATAAATACTATCTTTAATATTTCAATTATATCCAATTATATCACCTCAAACCATATGTTGCGGATCAAGCAAGCGCTCAAGTTCTGCCTCGTCAAGTAGTCCGGAGCGCATTACCGCCTCACGAAGACTGAGATCTTCCTTTAATGCCTCTTTCGCTATTTTCGCCGCTTGCTCATAGCCTATGACAGGCGCAAGTTTCGTAACGGGCATTAAGGAGCGCTCTAAATTCTCCGCCATCTTACTATCATTCGGCATAAGCCCACAAAGGCAGTTATCGTTAAACGAACGGCAAGCATCCGATAGCAAACGAACAGACTGTAAAAACGAATAGGCTATGAGCGGCATATAAGCATTTAGTTGGAAATGCCCCTGCGATGCCGCAAAGCCTATGGATGTGTCATTGCCCATGACTTGTAAGCACACCATGGACATAGCCTCGCATTGCGTCGGATTTACCTTGCCCGGCATTATTGAACTGCCCGGCTCGTTCTCCGGTATGCTTATCTCGCCCAAACCGCAACGAGGGCCACTTGCCAGAAGTCGTACGTCATTTGCTATCTTTAAAAGATTTGCCGATAGTGTGCGCAAGGCACCGTGCGCAAAGCTTAGCGCATCCTTTGAACTTAAGGCATGGAACTTATTGTCCGAGGGGATAAACTCCGTGCCGGTCAGGCGTGTCAGCTCTGTGCACATCGACTCGGCATAACCCTCGGGCGTGTTCAGACCTGTGCCCACCGCCGTGCCGCCTATGGCAAGCTTACGCAGAGCCCCCAGAGCATAGTCCACCTGCGCCACGCTCTCTATTATCATCACACGCCACGCACTGACCTCCTGCGAAAACAGCAAGGGCGTCGCATCCATCACATGAGTGCGTCCCACCTTTATCGTATTGGCATACTGCTTTTCTATGCCCTCAAACGTAGCTGTCATACTATGCAGTGAGGGTAAAAGACCTGTCTCTATCTCCAACACCGCCGCTATGTGCATGGCCGTCGGGAAAGCGTCATTCGTGCTCTGCGACATGTTGACATCATCGTTTGCGTGTAAGACCGTACCATTTAGCGTTGCCATCCTCGCTATGACTTCATTTACATTCATATTGCTCTGCGTGCCACTGCCCGTCTGCCACACTGACAGTGGGAACATATCGGAAAAGTCACCACTTAGCAGTTCATCACACACGGCGTGTATTGCCGCACATTTTTCACCTGTCAGCTTCGACTTCTCACAGTTTACCGTCGCCGCCGCGCGTTTTACCCTTATGAGGGCGTGCACGAGCTCTGTCGGCAGACGCTCTGTGCCTATCTTGAAATTTTGAAGACTGCGCTGAGTCTGTGCGCCCCACAGTGCGGACTCGGGCACCTCTACTGTGCCAATGGAGTCCTTTTCTATTCTAAATTCCATAGTTACCTCCGTTTTTCGCCTATTGACAAGGCACTTTGCTCTCAGTAAAATAGAGTATCACAAATTGAAGTGTAGTTCAACTACACATTAGGAGATTTTAAGGAGCTTTATATGGATTACATGAAGAGATCAATAGACCTGCATCGTGAGTTGGGCGGTAAGATTGAAGTCACCCTACGAAAAGACATAGAGACCAAGGATGATCTATCTTTGGTATATACACCCGGAGTCGCCGCCGCTTGCCTCGAAATCCAAAAGGACGAGAGCTTAAGCTATGCTCTTACTCGCCGTCACAACCTCTGCGCCGTTATCACGGACGGCACAGCAGTGCTAGGCTTAGGTGACATCGGACCCGTTGCCTCTATGCCCGTTATGGAAGGTAAATGCGCACTGTTCAAGGCATTCGGTGACGTGGACGCCATACCCCTCTGTATAGACACAAAGAATGTGGACGAGTTCGTAAACACCGTCGCTCTCATGTCCGGCTCTTTCGGCGGTATTAACTTAGAGGACATCTCCGCTCCTCGCTGTTTTGAAATCGAGCAAAAGCTCAAGGAGCGCTGCAATATCCCCATCTTCCACGACGATCAGCATGGCACCGCCATCGTTACACTCGCCGGACTGACGAACGCTTTGAAATTCGTCGGAAAGTCTAAAGAGCAGGTGAGAGTTACCGTGTCGGGCGCAGGTGCGGCGGCGGTCTCGATCACGAAACTACTATTGTCAGACGGCTTTAAGGACATAACCGTCTGCGACAGGTTAGGCATAGTCTGCGACAGCCGCACTGACCTTAACCCTGTTAAGCGTGAGCTTGCCGACTTGACGAAGCCCTCACGCACAGGTGACCTAAAAACCGCTGTGCAGGGCGCTGATGTCTTCATCGGTGTATCCGCTCCGGGTGTGCTCACCGCCGACATGGTACACAGCATGGCGGAACGTGCCATAGTATTCGCCTGCGCTAATCCCACACCCGAGATTATGCCCGATGTTGCTCGTGCGGCAGGTGCCGCCGTTGTGGCTACGGGGCGATCGGATTTCCCGAACCAGATTAACAACGTACTCGCTTTTCCCGGCGTATTCCGTGGCGCTTTCGACATTGGCGCAAAGGATATCACCGAGGCGATGAAATGTGCCGCCGCTGAGGCACTCGCAGGGCTCATAGCCGTGGAAGAGCTCACAGCCGACTACATCATACCCGATGCCCTCGATAAGCGTGTTGCACCCACCGTCGCAGCCGCTGTCGCTAAGGCATGGAAATAAAATAAAAGGGAGGGCATGAAGCCCTCCTTTTTAATTAGACTGACGAAAAACAGGTTTTTCGTCAAAAAGGAGTTCTCGGCTTGCGAGCCTCGATAAGAATCTGTGGCGTGTACACGCCCCGCCACAGATGAAATCTAACATTTTTCTAAAATCAGACCAGGCAGAGGTATGCGGAAGTCGCACACACATCGGCTTTAACGTAGCGAATTTGCGCCCATGCTTCCTCAAAACCCTTTCAAATGCGTTGAGCATTCGTTACGGGCTTTTCATCGCCTGAACACAAATTCGCTGCGTCAAAACTGCGTAGCACCTGTGAGCTGGCAATTTTCGAGCGATTTTTGCTTCGAGCGACGAAGTCTTGCTGACGCAAGGCGAGGAGTGAGGAGCTAAAAGCGCCAAAAAAGGACGCTCACAGGCGATGTGGGTGTGGCTTCCGCATACCTATCGCCGTGATTTTAGAAAAATCTTTGCTCTGCAAAGGACGAGGGTTTGGTGCGGCGACTTTTTTGACAAGCTGAATAAAAGGGAGGGCATGAAGCCCTCCCTTTTATTATGATAATTGTCGCCCTGCGCTACTCCGTGAAAAACGAGCATTCCCGACCGTCTTTCAGCGCCTTCTCATGATGCTCGCACTTGCGCTCTATCAGCCGAAGCCGCGCATTTAGCACCTCGAGTTGCGACTCTAAACTTTGCTTCTGCTCCAAAAGCAAAGTCTTCTGCTCTGTAAATATCCTGTAGCGCTCCGCCGTGCCACCACAGCCCTCTCGCTCCGTGCGTGTATAACGCAAGATCTCCTTTATCGGCATTCCCGTACTCTTTAAACTATCAATTATCTGCAACAAGGCGATATCCATGTCCGAAAAAAGCCTATAACCGCCATCGCTGCGCTTTACAAAGGGCAACAAGCCCTCCTTATCATAAAAACGTATCGCCGATGCCGTCAGACCACTGCGCTCGGCCGCCTCTTTTATCGTATATGACATATTTTACCTCCTTGTGAAAAATAAGCTTGACCTTAAACTTAACTTTAATGTTATACTCAGGAAGTTAAAATGTCAAGGAGGTTTTTCCATGTCCAATCAGAAAATTTCAATAAAAAATCTTACCCTCGCCGCCATGTTCATGGCCTTGGGTATCATCCTGCCCTTTTTCACAGGCCAAATCCCGCAAATAGGCAGTATGCTTCTGCCCATGCACTTGCCTGTGCTTATCTGCGGCATCGTCTGCGGTGCGCCCTTAGGTGCCGCAGTGGGACTTATTACGCCCGTATTGCGCTCTGTTATGTTCGGTATGCCACCTCTTTTTCCGACAGGCATTGCCATGGCGGTTGAACTCTTGGTCTACGGCTTTGTAATCGGACTTGTTTACGCTAAGCTCAATAAGAGCGTATTGAACACTTACATTGCACTTATTTGCGCCATGCTCGTAGGGCGTGTTGCTTGGGGTGTTGCCATGGTGCTCATTTCCGGTGCGTCCGGCGCAAGCTTCACTTGGCAGATATTTATGGCAGGCGCTTTCATAAACGCCATACCCGGCATCATCTTGCAACTCGTTGCCATACCTGCCTTAATTAGCGTACTTAACAAGATGGGGGTGCTCGGTGAACATGTCAAGTCTGAAAAAGCTTTTGTCGGCACATCTGTCTGATTACCCTCTGTGTGAAATTCGAGACATTCTGAAATTTCTCTATCAGCGCGAGTTCGGGGCAGAGCACTTACTCTCTGACGAGGTAGACACTCTGCGCAACATAGAGGCGGAAGCCGCATTGTCCGATGAGAACGCTCGTATCGACAGTCTTGGAGACGACTTTTGTCGTGCGCATCTCGGCTATGTGAAAAGCGGTATGCTAAGCGTGGGCACATTCAACAAGCTCTTTACGATGACCGCAAACGAAAAGCACGGTACTACGGAAAATTTTATTAAGTCCTGCAAGGAGGCGGTGCGTCTGTGTCATGTGGACGCTCTGCCCTTTTGTGCTTTCAAATTTGATGAGGAGTTACAGGCGGTAATACAGTCTGACTTTGCTCCCGTGCGGCACAGTGAGAGTTTTCGTAGCGCCTACGCTCCTCACTACAGGGTGCTAAAACGCAGCCTCTGCGACATCATACCTATTCTGTCGGATATAGACAAACTGCTCGCAGAGCGCTCAGACTTGCTTATTGCCATAGACGGAAACAGCGCCTCGGGGAAAAGCACCCTAGCTCGGACTCTGGCGCACATCTATGACTGTGACCTCATTCATATGGACGATTTCTTCCTGCGCCCCGAACAAAGGACGCCCGAACGCCTTGCCGAATGCGGTGGGAACATCGACTACGAACGCTTCACCGAGGAAGTATTGACGCCACTGCAAAACGGCACATTCAAGGGCTACACCGCCTTCGATTGCTCCATCGGTGCCTTGGGCGAGTACAAATCCATAGGAAAAAGTCGCTTGCGCATCATTGAGGGCGCTTACAGCCTACACTCAAAGTTTCAGCATATCTTTGACCTGAAAATCCTCATGCGCATAGATAGGGGAGTGCAACTTAAACGCATAGAAAAGCGTAATGGCACACAAATGCTACAGCGTTTCGTGAACGAATGGATACCCATGGAGGACGATTATCTACGACAATACAACATTGAAAATACCGCTGACTTCACACTCTATGTGGAGGCAGATGAGAAGCTTGAAATAGTTAAAAATTAGACAAAATGAGAAAAAATTAAAAAAACAGTGGATTAAAGTGCGAAACTGAGGTAGAATGGATAGGAATTAAGTCTAGGAGGGTGGTACATATGAAAAAGTTTAGTCTGTTAGTTTTAGTGATGCTAATGTGCTTTGTAATGCTCGCTGCATGTGGCGGCGATGAGGCGCCCGTTGAGAGCGAAGCACCTGTCGAGAGTGCGGCTCCGGTTGAGAGTGAAGCACCTGTCGAGAGTGAAGCACCTGTCGAGAGTGAAGCGCCCGTTGAGAGTGCAGTGCCAGCAGATCCCGTTGACATGCGCATAGTGGGTCTTAAAGGGCCGACGTCCATGGGCATGGTCGGCTTTATGGATGGTGTGGACAACGCCGTCATCACCGACAACAACTACATGTTCAGCATGGTTAGCGCTGTAGATGAGATTCCGCCTATGATAGTAAAGGGTGAAGTGGATATAGCTGCTGTGCCATCTAACTTAGCATCCGTTATCTATAACAATACTGAGGGCGCTGTGAGCGTTCTTGCCATCAATACACTCGGGGTACTGTACATGGTGGAAAACGGCGAGACCGTCACGACCGTTGAGGATCTGGTCGGAAAGACCATATACGCTTCCGGTAAGGGTGCATCGCCCGAATTTGCCCTAAATTATATTCTGGCGCAAAACGGCATAGACCCCACTACCGATGTGACAATAGAGTGGAAAACAGAGCACGCTGAGTGCGTTGCAGCCATTGCCGCAGACCCCGCAGGCATTGCTATGCTCCCCGAACCCTTTGTGACGACGGCTATGACACAGTCCGAGGGTCTCAGAATCGCTCTTGACTTGACGACGGAATGGGATGCGGTACAGCCGGAAGACGGCGGCTCCACACTCGTTATGGGCGTTGTAATAGTCAGAAATGAGTACCTTGAGACGAACCCCGAAGCTGTAGAGGCGTTTATGATGCATTACGCCGAATCGGTTGAATACGTAAACGGTGATGTCGCAGCCGCCGCTACGCTCGTGGGCGCTTATGACATCGTGCCCGAAGCTGTTGCGCTCACTGCTATACCCAACTGCAATATCGTATATGTGGACGGTGAAGAGATGCGTACACTCTTAGAGGGTTACCTACAGGTATTGTTCAATGCTAACCCTGCCGCTGTTGGCGGTGTTATGCCACCGAACGAATTTTATTACGGAGGATAAGTATTTAGCGTGAAAAGACCTGCGTGGTGGGCCATAGCCTTCTGGCTATTGCTATGGCAACTGATGGTAGTACTGATAGACAGTCGAATTATATTGGTCTCGCCGCTTAGCGTATTGGCAAGGCTTGCCACGCTATTGCCCACCTTGGAATTTTGGACGTCAATATTCTACAGTCTCCTACGCATAGGGGGCGGATTTATCATGGGAACAGCCGCAGGCATAGCGCTTGCGGCTCTTTCCTATCGCTTTAAACTGCTCGATGAACTGCTACAACCACTTATCAGCACCATAAAAGCCGTGCCCGTTGCGTCCTTTATCATTCTTGCACTATTTTGGATATCTTCTCGCAACCTCGCTGTACTGATTACATTCATGATAGTCTTGCCTATAATCTACTCGAATGTGCATGGAGGCATAAAAGCGACGGATAAGGGATTGCTGGAAATGGCACAGGTATTCAAATTGTCTCGTATGCGCACGCTACGCTACATCTATTTTCCGCAAATCCTACCATATTTCAAAGCTGCAGCCGCAGTCGCTTGCGGACTCAGCTGGAAGTCCGGCATTGCCGCCGAGGTTATCGCTATGCCCGAAGGTTCTATGGGAGAGATGCTCCAACAGGCGAAAATATTTCTCAACACGCCTGATCTCTTCGCTTGGACTTTGGTTATCGTTATTGTCAGTCGTGCCTTCGAATTTTTATTCCTTAAGGCTGTGGACCTTATTGCTGTTAGATTGGAGGTGCTGTAATGAGCTCTGTCCACGAAGATATCGTTATCAGCGGTCTCGGTAAATGCTATGCCGAGCTCTGTGTTCTCGCTAACTTTTCTTGCACACTCAAAGGAGGTGCAATCACCTGCCTTATGGCTCCGTCCGGACAGGGCAAGACAACACTGCTCCGCATAATCATGGGTCTTGAAACTGCCGATAAGGGCAGTGTCCTCCTGCCTGAGGGTACACGCATCGCTTCCGTATTTCAAGAGGATAGGCTCTGCGAGAACATGGACAGTATATCAAATGTTATGCTCGTTACACCTGCGCTCGACCGTGTTGAGGCGAAGAATTCCCTTGTCGCCATGGGTCTGGATGAGGAGGCAATATTGAAGCCCGTCTCGCGCCTCTCGGGCGGTATGCGTAGAAGGGTGGCGCTCACCCGTGCGCTTATGTCCGACTGCGACCTGCTCCTTATGGATGAACCATTCAAGGGCCTTGACGAGATGACAAAAATGTCCGTTATCACCGAAACACGTAGACTAATCAATGGAAGAACTACTCTAATTGTCAGTCATGATAAAAATGAGGCACAACTCTTGGAGGTTACGACAATAATTGACCTGTCGTGGGGAGTGTAATGCCTTGCTAAATCTTGATAGTTGATATACGATTTAAACTGTGATATAATTAACGACACAAATAGAATTAACATTAGGTGTAGCCGACAAGGAGGTTACCATGCAAGCCTTATTTCCCATAGCATATGAATACTTACGTGCGGGCACGGAATGTCTTGGAGGCATTTACTCCAGAAATAAAGTGCCTGTCCTACTAATAAAGGAGGGCACGGTTTTATCCCCTGCCTTACTACTGAGACTAAAAAGCCATATGAGTGGCTCTCGAAACATCTATGTAGAGGAAAATTACTATAAATTCTTGATGGGCGAGGGTGTGCCTTTAGGACTCAGACAGGAATTTATGGAAAAATCCATGGGCTATAAGTCGTTTACGAGAAAAGCCGACAGTATACTCGATGAGGTGTTTTCCAAAGAAAGCATATCCGAGACTCGTGTCGATGACACGACCTTGGACATTTACGAGCGCATAGACACTGTAGACACAGGTCTGCTGTTGCAGTGTATAAATGGCATGAATGCCATAGACGAATACCTCGTTCGACACAGTGTTAACGTATCCATGCTCAACGGCATGATAGGCAAGTGGTTAGGTATGCCGGAGAGAGAAGTGCAACTGCTTGTCAAGAGCGGCCTTTTGCATGACGTGGGCAAGACGAAGGTTTCGCAGGAGATTTTAAACGCTCCACGTGCCTTGACGCCCGAGGAGTTTGCTGAAATTAAGAAGCACTCCCAGTACTCTTATGACTTGATATCGAAAAATGAGAGTATAGATCCCATTGTTGCGCAAACTGCACTCTGTCACCACGAGAGAATGACGGGCACAGGTTATCCGCGCGGCCTTAAGGGCGAGGAAATACCACTATTTGCGAAAATAACCGCTATTTCCGACACATATGACGCCATGGTATCCGCTCGTTGCTACAAAGAGGCTATCAGCCCATTCTTTGTGCTCGGACACTTGGCGCAGGGCAAGTTCTCTGACCTTGATTTTATGCTAATTGAACTGTTCTTGGACAACATCTCAAAGGAACTCATAGGCAACAGCGTTCTACTTACTAACGGTGCCATCGGTTCCGTTATGTACATTAACCGCAGTAACTGGAGTTTCCCCATAGTACAGGTGGATGATGAGGTTGTCCAAACGACGGAAGAACTTTACTGTGCGGCAGTAGTTCTGTAGTACAGCACTAAAAGAGCGCCCCCGTGGAGGGGGCGCTCTTTTTATATCTTCATGCGTTTTATGCCTTCGCTGATTTTTTCAAACTCCATAGAGCGTGATGCCTTCACAAGCACTGTATCGCCCTCTTTTAAAACCGCCTCAAGTGCCGTGAGTAGTTCAGACTCGCTCTCGTAGTGCTCACCGCCCATGCTGCGTGCAAGCTCACCACTCGTAAACAGCAAAGCTCCCACCTTGCGTGCATAGTCGCCCACCTCTCGGTGTAGGCGCTCCGTATCCTCGCCAAGCTCAAACATGTCGCCTAACACGCAGACTAAGCTGCCACCTAAAAGTGTCGCCGAATCTATCGCACTGAGCATGGAGTCCGGATTGGCGTTATAACAGTCGTCTATGAGACGTATGTGCCCCAAGTCCGCAAGGCTTGCTCGCCTGCCCACAGGCTCATACGCTCTTACGCCCTCGGTTATCTCCACCTCGCTCAGACCTAAACTCAGCCCCACAGCCGTGGCAAAAAGTGCCGCATACACAAGATGCTTGCCGTAAGCCGATGTGCTAAGTGTGAAAGTGCCACCCGCATAGATGACTCTAAAGTCACAGCCACCGTCACTGCGAATATTTATATTGTCCGCATATATATCATTATGCGCCGATATGCCGCACAGCACCTTCTTCTGCTTGCACTCTATGCCACGCAAACGCTCATCGTCACCATTTAATATGAGTACAGAGTCTTCGTGCATGTGTTCAAGCATCTCTGCCTTTGCTCTAAGCACGCCGTCTAAGTCGCCGAGCTGCTCCAAATGCGCCCGACCTATTAGCGTGAACACTGCCATATTAGGCTTTGCCGCCTTAGACAGCTTGCGCATCTCACCAAAACCGGATATGCCGAGCTCCACAACCGAGACCTCGTGCTTCGGCTTTAACTCAAACAAGGTGAGCGGCACGCCGAGCTCGTTATTGAAGTTCTTCTCTGTCTTATGCGTCGCATACTGTCTTGCGAGCACAGAGGCTATCATTTCCTTTGCCGTCGTTTTGCCGGCACTGCCCGTAACACCTATTACCGGCACATTAAGGCTCTTCCTATAGTCCTCCGCCGCAGACAAAAGAGCGCTAGGAACATCGTCGCACACTATGATAGGGCGTGTCTCGTTGCTCGGCATTGTATCAACAAGGCAAAACGAAGCGCCCGACTCGAACGCCGTAGAAATATACTCGTGCCCGTCCGTTCTCTCGCCCCTTAAGGCCGCAAACCCCAAGCCCTCACGCACCTTGCGACTGTCTATTACAAGACCCTCGAAAGCTATGTCTTCACTACCGTTTATGAGCTTGCCGCCCGTCGCCCTTGCGAAATCTCCCAATGTATACACACTCATCTGTATTTGCCCTCGGATAAGCTGACTATTCTGTCGCACAACTCCTTATATGTCATGCCAACAGCCGCCGCCTCCTGCGGAACTAAGCTCGTAGGCGTCATGCCGGGTAAAGTGTTCATCTCCAAGAACCAAAACTCGCCGTCCTCGTCATAGATGAAGTCCGCTCGGCAATAGACCTCCAAGCCCAACGCACGATACACACTTTCTGCTGCAGCAGCTACCCTCAACTCTGCCTCAGCGCTTATTGGTGACGGACAAACTTCAACAGCTGCGCCCGGTTGATATTTATTCTTGTAGTCGTAGAAGCCCTCTCTCGGCATTATCTCTATGCTCGGTAATGCCTTGCCGTTTAACACCGCTATCTGTATCTCACGACCCTTTATGTACTGCTCGACTATATGCCTGCCACCGTCTGCCTTGGCGCTCTCGATCGCCGCGCTTAGCTCTGCCGCTGTATGCGCTATGTACACGCCTATGCTCGAACCGGAATCGACGGGCTTTATTACAAGAGGTAAAGATACCTCCGAGAGCACCACGTCCGACATGAGATCTGCACTGTCGAACATGCACCATTTAGCCGTCTTTAGTCCCAAAGGTAGGAGCACTCGCTTTGTTATGTCCTTATCCATCGCTATGGCACTGCCCAAAAAGCCCGTGCCTGTATATTTAATGCCGAGTAAATCGAAGGTCGCTTGCACCTTGCCGTCCTCGCCGCAACGCCCATGCAAGGCTATGAACACCATGTCCGCCATGGAACACACGTCCAAAACACCAAGGCCGAAACTGCTCTCACTTTTTAGCTTGCGACGCTTTGCTATCTCGTCTAAGTCCGGCGCATCCTCCGCCACACTAGCTGAAAAAAGCTCCGGCCCCTTGTCGAATATCTCATCTATCTTGCCCTCATAATCCTCGAGACCAAAATACATATCAGTAAGTACTACTTTGTGGCCGCACTCCGATAAGGCTTTCGCCACCATAGTGCCACTCGATAAAGATACATTGCGCTCGGGGCTGAGACCCCCACACAGTACTACTATTTTCATAAATACTCCTCCTATTGGCGAAAAATCTGCTTTTTTCCAGTCAGTATTATACCATTTAAGCCACATATTATCAAACATATTATGGCTAAACGATTGAAATTTGAGTTACTGTGTGATATATTACCATGCATATGAGAGTGAAGGAAGTCGCTTAGTGAATACAAATAAGAAAAATAATTATATAGTACTCGACTTGGAGTGGAATCAGGCTATGAGCTCGAAGTCCTCCGTGTTTAATAAACTGCCCATACGCCTTCGTGGCGAGATTATCCAAATCGGTGCAGTTAAACTCGATGAGAACCTGCGCCCTGCCGAGGAGTTTCAGGTCGATATACGCCCCATATACTTCAAAAGAATGCACTTCAAAGTTAAAAAACTAACGGGCTTCGATGCCGAACGCCTGTCTAAAGGCCTGTCCTTTGCGGACGCTTTTTCCGCATTTAAGCAATGGTGCGGTGAGGACGCAGTATTTTTAACTTGGGGTTACGATGACCGTGGTATTATGGAGCAAAACATCATTATCCACGATTTAGACTGGGAATGGGTATCCGCTTGGGTAAATTTGCAGATAATATATAACGTGCAGACAAACGGCGATAAAAATCAGAAGTCTCTGGCCACTGCCATGGAGCATTTCGAAATAGAGCAAACTCGCATAGCCCACGATGCTCTGGGGGATGCTTACAACACTGCGCTCGTATGCTCACACATGGACTTGGAGTCCGGCTTAACTCAACATGAGGACTTCCTCAAAGAGCGTGACACGAAGCGTAAAGAAGTAAAATATAGGCCCACTACAGAACAGGATCCGCTGATCCGTGATATAGTCGGGCGCTTTGACTCAAAGGGTAGTGCCTTTACGCACGTCTCCGTTACACACATGAGTTGTCCGCACTGTGAGCGTATACTCGATAAACGCCCTTGGATTAATCAGGGTGATCAACGCTATATGAGCTTGTGCACCTGTTCGGAGCACGGCAAGTTCTTGATACGCCTTAAATTTCGCGCGGACGAGGACGAAATGTACAACATGTCACGTCTTGTCTACCGTGCCGATGAGGAGCTCGCCCAGCACTACGAACGCAAGGCGACGGAGCCGAGAAAACGCAGACGTGTGCGCAATAGGCGTAAGAGCGTGAAGCCATAAAGGCGTTAAGGGGGAAACACATTAATGGATATAGTAATTATAGGCGCCGGCAGGGTAGGGCTTACTCTGTGTGAGCGCCTCGCTGCCGAAGGGCACAGTATAATGGTGATAGAATCAAAGGCGGAAAACATCACTCGCCTTGCTGACAACTTAGATGTAATGGCTATTGAGGGTAACGGTGCTGACTACTTTATTCAGACTGAAGCAGGTGTCGCTGATTCTGACTTGCTCATCTGCGCTACGGAAAGTGATTCCGTTAACATGCTCTGTTGTCTGACTGCAAAAAAATTAGGTGCGCGTAACACTATCGCGCGTGTGCGTACCATGGAATATTACAGACAGATGGTATTTCTTAAGGACGAGCTCGGCATTTCGCTCGCATTTAACCCGGAAAAGCTCGCTGCCGACGAAATATCACGCATATTGCGCTTCCCCTTGGCTGAGAATGTCAACTCTTTCGCTAACGGTAAAGCGGAAATTGTCGAATTTGTCGTGAGTGACAACTGCAGTCTCTGCGGTGTGCCGCTCAGTAAAATGAATAATACCGAAAATTCACATGTACTCATTTGCGCTGTACAGCGTGAGGGCAATGTATTCATACCACGAGGTGACTATGTAATTGAGAGAGGCGATAAACTGCACATCATAGGTGCGCCCGACAATGTCTCAGCTTTCTTTAAATCCTTGGGTATGCATAAACGTGGCGCAAGGCACATTATGCTTATAGGCGGTAGTCGTATTGCGGGATACCTTGCAAATCAGCTCAGCAATGTGGGCATGAAGGTGAAAATAATAGAACAAAACAAGGAACGTTGCCTTGAGCTTGCTAAGGAACTGCCGAAAGCCGAGATAATATGCGGTGACGGTTCTGACCCCACTGTGCTGCATGAGGAGGGTATAGAGGACACCGACGCTTTTGTATCACTCTCGGGTAGTGATCACAACAACATTATGAGCGCACTGTTCGCCTCAAAATCCAATGTGCCTAAGGTTATCGCAAAGGTAAATGATGAGAAACTGCGAAAAATGATAGGCACGGTAGGCTTCGGTAGCTGTATCACGCCGAAGTTTATAGCTGCTGACTTTATCACGCAATTTGCGAGAGGGATGCAGAACTCGCTCGACTCTTCGGGCATAGAGGCATTGCACAAAATAGCTGACAGTGAGGCGGAGACCATAGAGTTTAATATAGCCGCCACGGAAAAGAGCATAGGTGTGCCCCTTAAAGACTTGAAAATACGTCCCGACACGATTTTGGGCGCTATTATCAGGGGTAATAAGTGCATATTCCCGCGCGGTGACGACTGCGTCATGGCAAAAGATAAAGTAATAGCCGTCAGCACGCATTTCGGTATGCAGAGCTTTCGCGATATCTTTGAGGACGCCTGATGAACTACTATATAATAAGCAAAATACTTGGGCGTGTCATGCTCATAGAGGCAGGACTTATGCTGCCGCCTATGTTTATCGCTCTGTTTTACGGTGAAAGCCCCGTGCCCTTTGCCGCCACCGCCGCTATATCCTTGATATTGGCGACGCTACTGACACACGTACTGAAAGACAGCAAAAAGGCTGTCAGTGCCCGTGAGGGCTTCGTTAGCGTCGGATTATCTTGGATACTCATGTCGGCTGTTGGCGCTCTACCGTTTTTCTTCAGCGGTGCCGTACCCAGCTATGTGGACGGCTTCTTCGAAACTGTATCGGGCTTTACAACCACCGGTGCAAGCATCCTCACTGACATAGAAGGCACAGAACGTGGCATACTATTCTGGCGTAGCCTGTCTCAATGGATAGGCGGCGTCGGTGTTTTGGTATTTATAATGGCGGTTCTGCCCATGTCCGAGTCCGGCTCCATGCACATTATGCGTGCGGAAGTGCCGGGGCCGCAAGTGGGAAAGCTCGTGCCTAAAATCAGAAACAGCTCTGCTATCACCTATCTAATATACGTGGGGCTCACCGCACTTCTTATTATTCTGCTGTGCTTGGGTGATATGCCGCTCTTTGACTCCTTTATACACGCCATGAGTACAGCGAGTACCGGCGGTTACGGTACCAAAGCTCTGAGCATAGGTTACTATGACAGCGCTTATATAGATGTAGTTATCAGTATCTTTATGATGCTTTTCGGTGTGAACTTCAGCATTTACTACCTCATGCTAATTAGAAAATTCAAAAAAGCATTCACGAACTCTGAGCTTCTATGGTATTTCGGCATAGCTGCCTTTGCGGTACTGACTATAGCTGTCAATATAAGTCACCTATACGAAAACTTTGCAGAATCTCTGCGCTACTCGCTGTTCCAAGTATCCTCCATTATGACTACGACGGGCTTTGCCACCGCTAATTTCGATTTGTGGCCGGAGTACTCTCGTGCTATGCTTCTCGTCGTAATGTTCATAGGCGCAAGCTCGGGTAGTACCGGCGGAGGCATTAAAGTCTCTCGTTTTATCATTTTGGCTAAGAGTGTACGCTATGAACTCACGAAACTGATTTACCCACGTAAAGTAGTGTACCAACGCATGGATGACTTGGAATTAGACGAGCGCAACATGAGTGCTACACAGGTGTTCTTCTTCATATACATCACAGTCACCTTCCTCAGCACCCTACTTGTCGCCTTGGACGGACATGACTTTGTGACCTCGTTTAGTGCAGTGCTTGCATGTATCTCAAACGTCGGGCCGGGACTCGGCTTAGTAGGCCCTGCCGGCAGTTACGCTTTCTTCTCCGACTTTACGAAGGTGCTCCTCTCTATGTGTATGCTTATAGGACGCTTGGAAATTTACCCCATACTGATGCTCGCCATGCCTACGGTATGGAAAAGAAAATAGAGCAAAAAAATTTTTATGGAGGATATTATGAAAAAGAAAACTGCTTTAGCGGCCTTAGTGCTTGCGCTTAGCATGTTGGCGGCATGCTCTGCAGACGTCGAGCCGACAGCACAACCTGTAGAGAGCGAGGCTCCGGTAGAGAGCGCCGCAACTGTGGAGAGTGCCGATCCAGTGGAGAGCACCGCACCGGAAAGTGCCGAGCCCGTAGAGAGTGAGGCACCGGTGGAGAGTGATCAGCCCGCAGAGCTACTTTTGGCAGCTGACTTCGCAACAGACGAGCAGTTAGCTCAAGTTGCCGAGGAGAACGTGGCAATATCACCTATGGCGGCTGAGTCGCCCGAATATGTTTCACACATTTACTTTAAAAGTAATGAGACCTTGCAAAAGCTCGAGTTTGTGGACGGTATGGTCGAATTTGACGATCAAGATGAATTCTACTTTGTGGTCTCGGGTGAACCCTACTACAGTGTAGAGAACTTCACGACAGAGGATGAGTGCCTGCTAAATATGGTTTTCGTAGGAACTTTCCCCACCACCGCAGTTATAGTGACTGCCGAGGACGGAACACAGTACTGCTACACCATCACGACAAGCGGTGAAGACGGATCACTTATACTAATGGAAATGCTCTTGGGCGATACTGAATAACTCAAATAACAAATAAAAGGACGAAGCTGACTCGGCTTCGTCCTTTTTATTCTTAAAATTGTTAGGTAAATTTACCCGTCACTTTCTCTTGAAAAAAACAGTATAATTTAGAAGATAAAGCAAAAAATAAGTCCACAATTTAAAATTGTTAGGAGAGAGAAAATGAAAGCAACCGGCATAGTCCGTAGAATAGACGACCTCGGAAGAGTGGTCATACCTAAGGAAATTCGTCGCACCATGCGTATTCGTGAGGGCGACCCCATGGAGATATTCACCGACAAAGAGGGCGAAGTAATCTTTAAAAAATACTCGCCCATAGGCGAACTCTCAGACTTCGCTGCTCAAATTTGTGATTCACTCCACAAAACCACCGACTCAATAGCAGCTGTCTGTGACCGTGATACCATTATATCCATATCCGGCGGTGGTAAACGTGAAGTATTTGAAAAACGTGTCAGCCCCGAACTTGAACAGCACATGGAGGGGCGCAAATTATACCGTCACGAGGGCATCCTTACAACGCCTGTCAATGACCACAACAACGGATACTGCCTATCCGTCGTTGCACCCATTATCTCTGAGGGCGACCTCTTGGGCGCTGTCTTATTCATAGGTGAACAAAACAGTTCGCCTGCCGGCGATGTCGAATTCAAACTTGCCCAGACTGTTGCCAGCTTCCTCGGCAAACAAATGGAAAGCTAAGGTATAGTTAAGAGCCCTCGTGTCTGACACGAGGGCTCTTATTGCATAGATCTATTTTTTCTTCTTACCGAAAAATCCAGTATGTCCAGTACTTGCGCCGTCCTCGCCCATGGCCTTAGAGTACTCTCGCAGGGCGTCCTTCTGAGCATTTGTGAGCTTCTGCGGTACATCTACCTTCACAGTAACAAACTGATCGCCCCTACCCGAGCCACGCAAATAAGGGATACCCATGCCACGCATCCTCAGCACCGTGCCCGGCTGCGTGCCCTCAGGCACATTGAACTTCGCCTCACCGTCAAGCGTCTTCACGGTAATCTCTGCGCCCAACACCGCCTGTGTGAAGCTTACTGTCGCCTCGCTGAGCACCGAGTTGCCGTCACGCTTAAAATGAGGGCTGCGACGCACGGACACTGTTATCAGTAAGTCGCCCACAGGGCCGCCGTCACGACCGGCATTACCCTGGCCTCGCATGGAAACCGTCTGCCCATTGTCTATGCCCGCAGGTATATTCACGCTTATCTTCGCTGTGCGACGCACATTGCCCTTGCCCTTACACTTCGAGCACGCCTGATGTATTATCTTACCACTGCCGCTGCATTTACTGCAAGCTGCCTGTGTCTGTATCATGCCAAAAGGTGACCGCTGTGACACTCGCACCGTGCCCGTGCCTCGACAGTCACTACACACCTCGGGTGTCGTGCCCTCTGCACAGCCCGTTCCCTCACAGTCGGGGCAGTGCTCTACCCTCGACACGCTGATATCCTTCTTTACGCCAAACGCCGCTTCCTCAAACTCTATGTCCAAGCCTATACGTACATTCTCGCCACGCCTCGGGCCCGAGCGTGATCCGCCGCCGCCCCCAAAGCCACCGAAGCCGCCGAATATGTCGCCGAATATATCGCCAAAGCCCTCGAAGCCGCTAAAACCGCCGCCATAGCCCGAATTAGGGTCGAACGCCGCATGCCCGTACTGATCATACTTCTGGCGCTTCTCACTGTCAGACAGCACCTCATATGCCTCGCTTATCTCCTTAAACCTCGCCTCGCACTCCGCATCACCGGGATTTAAGTCAGGGTGATTTTCCTTAGCAAGCTTTCTATACGCTTTTTTTATCTCAGAGTCAGTCGCCGTCTTACTCAGACCCATAGACTCATAATAATCTCTCTTATCCGCCATGCCTACTTCTCCGTTTCCTTGCGCCTTTCGAGGGACGAAGTTTCACTTCGCCCCTCGTATTACGCTCTTTTAAGCTTAATCTACTACCTCGTAGTCCGCATCATAGTACTGACCACCGCTTGCGCTACCGTCTGCGTCGCCTGTAGGAGCTGCGCCGTCTGCATCGCCCGGCTGCTGGTACAGCTTCTCCGACGCCTTGTAAAACGCCTGTGTCAAGGACTCCGTTGCACTCTTTATGAGATCCATATCCTCACCCTGCAACGCCGTCTTTAGCTCTGCAAGCTTAGCCTCGACCTCTGCTTTATCGCCGGCATCAAGCTTATCGCCCGACTCCTCAAGAACCTTCTCAGCCTGATATGCCATCTGGTCACCGGAGTTTCTCGTGTCCACTTCCTCTTTGCGACGCCTATCCTCCTCAGCAAACTGCTCCGCATCTCGTACAGCCTGCTCTATATCGTCCTTCGACAAATTCGTCGAAGCCGTTATAGTAATATTCTGCTCCTTGCCTGTGCCCAAATCCTTAGCCGACACATTTACTATACCGTTTGCATCTATATCAAAGGATACCTCTATCTGCGGTACGCCCCTTCTTGCAGGTGCTATGCCCTCCAAGTGGAAACGTCCCAAAGACTTATTGTACTGCGCCATCTCACGCTCGCCCTGTAGCACATTGACCTCAACACTCGTCTGATTGTCTGCCGCCGTCGAGAATATCTGGCTCTTCTTTGTGGGGATAGTTGTATTGCGCTCTATGAGCTTCGTGCACACACCGCCCAGAGTCTCAAGACCCAAGGACAAAGGCGTAACGTCAAGCAAAAGTATGCCCTCAACATCGCCGCCGAGTACGCCGCCCTGAATAGCTGCGCCTATAGCAACACACTCGTCAGGGTTAAGACCCTTAAAGCCGTCCTTGCCCGTGATGGACTTAACCGCATCCTGTACCGCAGGTATACGTGTCGAACCACCGACCAACAACACCTTCGATAGATCCGAGGGGCTGAGGCCCGAGTCAGACAGTGCCTGACGAACAGGACCCATGGTCTTCTCAACAAGCTGACGTGTAAGATCGTTGAACTTCGCCCTTGTCAATGTTAAGTCAAGGTGCTTCGGACCCGTTGCGTCCGCTGTAATATAAGGTAAATTCACATTCGTCGAGGTAACGCCCGAAAGATCGCACTTCGCCTTCTCCGCCGCCTCACGCAGTCTCTGCATCGCTACCTTGTCCATGGAAAGGTCAACGCCATCAGACTTCTTGAACTCGTCAACAAAGTACTTAGTGATACATTCGTCGAAGTCGTCACCACCCAGACGGTTATTACCGGCTGTAGCAAGAACTTCTATTACACCGTCGCCTATCTCAAGTACAGACACGTCAAACGTACCGCCGCCCAAGTCATAGACCATTATCTTCTGATCTGTCTCCTTGTCCAAGCCATAAGCCAAAGCGGCTGCAGTAGGCTCGTTTATTATCCTCTTTACTTCCAGACCGGCTATCTTGCCCGCATCCTTCGTCGCCTGCCTCTGACTGTCAGTGAAGTATGCCGGCACCGTGATGACAACGTCCGTTATCTTCTCGCCCAAGTATGCCTCTGCATCCGTCTTCAGCTTCTGCAGTACCATAGCCGAAATCTCCTGCGGTGTATAGGCCTTATCGTCTATATTGACCTTGTAGCCTGTACCCATCTCACGCTTTATGGAGCTTATCGTACGGTCGGGGTTAGTGATAGCCTGACGCTTCGCCACCTGCCCTATCATGCGCTCGCCCGTCTTAGAAAACGCTACGACCGAGGGAGTAGTACGTGCGCCCTCTGCGTTCGCTATGACGACACCCTCGCCACCTTCCATTACAGAGACACAGGAATTCGTTGTTCCCAAGTCTATACCTATTATTTTACCCATCTCTTTGTTCCTCCTATATTAAATGAATTATATACTGTTTTTTGTTTTTGTTTTTTTGTTTAGTCAGGGCTTTGCCCCAAGACCCCACAACTTTTTGAAAAAAGTTTATTAAAACCTTTAATCGGCTTCGCCCCGAGGGCTCGTCTTAGTTCACGGTTTTCACAACACTGAACCTTATGACCCTATCGCCCAACTTGAAGCCCTTCTGGAACTCCTGCACTATCTCACCTTCACCCTTTTCGGGGTCAGTATCATGCATAACCGCATTGTGTAGCTCGGGATTAAATGTCTCGCCCAAAGCCTCAATCGGAGCTACGCCAAGACGCTCCATGACCTCGTTAAATTGTGTCATTGTCATCTCAACGCCCTTGCGATATGCCTCGTCCGTCGTCTCCTGCTCCAAAGCTCTGCTTAAATTATCGTACACGGGCAGAAACTTCGCTACAGTATCCGCGCGTACATCCGTATATATGTTCTCACGCTCACGTACACTGCGCTTTCTATAGTTGTCGTACTCCGCCATCAAACGCAAGTACTTCTCCTGCTCAGCTGCGAGTTTTGCCTCGTCTACCACAGCATCCTGTGCCGTGCTCGCAACTGTCGGCTCCGGATCAGCCTTACTCTCAGTACTCTCGGGAAATTCGTCGACTATCTCGCCGAAAACTTCTTCCTCATGTTCCTTTTCCTTCTCGAACTTATCTCTCTTGCTCATCGCTTCTCTCCTATGTCACCTTTTATTATTAACTTATTATCAAGACCCTTCGGTGGCGCTAGGCCGCTGCTCAAACGCACGGACAATGTCTGCGCTATCAAGCCGAGCTTTGCCGCTACCGTGGAATAATCCATCCTAGTCGGTCCGACTACGCCTATGAGTCCTCTTGTGCCGTCGCCCGCATTATAGCTGGCTACTATTAAACTCGAGTCTCGTAACTCCTCTGCCAAATTCTCAGGGCCTATAAATACTTGCACATCAGCGCCGTTTGTATCGCCGTTCACCGACTCAGGTATCGCTGCCATCGAATTTAAATAACTCATTATCTCATGCGCGCGCTCAGGGTCGCGGTACTCCGGCTGACTGAGCAGTCTATTCGTGCCCGATATATACGTGCCCGATGATCCGCTCTTCGATAAGACCTCTATGGCAAAAGAAGCAATAACACTCGTTAAGCCCATAGTATCGTCCGTTGCACGCTCCGCACTACGTATCGTAAGCGGCGTTATCTCCGCTTCCGATATATTAGTGAAGTTCGCATTGAACACAGCCGATAAACGCATTATCATATCCTGACCCACCGATATCGGCAGTCGCACAAGCTTATTCTCTACTGTATTGTTGCCGAGCATCGCCACAATTATGAATGTATTCGCATCAACATAAATTAGGTCAAAACGGCTTATATACGCCGGCTGTGATAAAGATGTCGCCAATGCCGGATAATTCGTCATCTGTGACGCCAAGGCGCCAACCTCGCTTAGTAAGTCGTCCAACCGCTCCATCCGTTCGCCAAGCTCCCTGTTTATCTGCTCGGCCTCCTCCATCGAAAGCCTATGCCTATCCATGAGCTCGTTTACATACAGACGGTAACCCCTCGGCGTCGGTATCCGACCCGCCGACGTATGCGGCTGCTCCAAATACCCCAAATTTACAAGCTCAGATAACTCGTTTCTTATTGTCGCCGGTGAGCAACTTACACACGATAACTCCGATATCCGCTTAGAGCCTACAGGCTCCGCTGTGTGTATGTACTCATCCACCACCGCTGTCAGTATAGATTTTTTGCGCTCACTAAGCTCCATACCTTCCTCCGTCGCTCCTCGTGCTACTTGTAAGCACTCATCTTTGTTGAGTGTTGGCACTCTCGCCTTACGAGTGCTAATATAGCACCGAATACCACACTTGTCAATATCTACTTCCCCCAAATTGACATTTTGTTCATATTTAATGCAACTGAGAAAAGTGAACAATAAAAAGTAGGGGAGACCCTACATGGTCGCCCCTACGGAATAAACCGTACACGTATTGTTGTGCCCTTGTCCGACTCACTATCAAGTTCTATCATCGCTCCGTGATACTGTGCCGCATGCTTCACTATAGACAGACCCAGACCCGTGCCGCCCGTCTTTTTCGAATGACTTTTATCCACCCTATAGAAACGTTCAAACACCCTAGGCCTATGCTCGGCGGATATCCCTATACCATTATCCGATACACTCAGCACTACGCCACTGTCGTCGGAAAGAACTCTCACATCCACTGTGCCGCCGTCTCTATTATACTTTATCGCATTCTCAGTTAGATTGTACAACAGCTCGTAAAGTAAACTATACACGCCGTTTAACTCACAAGCATCGCCCTCAACACTCACACTGATAGCGCGAGCTGTCCACGTTTGCTCCAAATCCTCACGCACTTGACTCGCTAAACTCAAAAGATCAACCGGCTCTCGACTCAGTTTTGTGCCCTCGTCAAGCTGCGACACCATTATTATATCATTTACCAACTCAACAAGTCGTGTTGCCTCTGACCGTATATTCCCCGCAAAACGATGAGTGTCCTCAGACTTAACCAAACCGCTCTCCAACAACTCCGCAAAACCCAATATTGACTGCAAAGGAGTCTTCAACTCGTGTGATACATTAGCTGAAAACTCGCGCCGCATCCTATCTGACATTGCCTTGTCTGTTATGTCGTAACACAATAGAGCCATGCCGTCCACCATGCCTTCGCCGTTTATCACAGGTGTTATGCTCAGCTGATATTGACGACCGTCTATCTCCGCTTGCTCCATGTCACTTCGACCCTCTGCCGCCGATTTTATCAGCTGTTGCACAGACATACTGCGGTTTACCGTCAATATATCCATGCCTATGTGCGCATTCCTATCTATGCCGAACAGACGTGCCGCCGCCGGATTAACACTGAGTATGAAGCCCTTCTCGTTTAGCAACACCAAGCCCTCGCTCATGCCCGAAGTCACCGCACTTATCTCCGTACTCTTACGCTCCAACTCGCGTATCTTGTCACTTAACTCACGGCGCTGTGAATTTATGTCACTATAGAGCGGGTCCGTTAGCCTGCGTGACAAAAAAAACGACAGTGGGAACATCACTGCCGCTCCAACCAACAGTGTCGCCCATGGCTCACCGTTACCCTCATTCAAGGCGGTCACCGCAAACACCGCAAGCAGTGTCGCCATGACCGCAATATATATTGTCCTGCGTACCAGCTTTTCCATCAATACGACTCCATTCGGTATCCCACTCCGCGAACTGTCTTTATTAAATCGCCGCTCTCGCCTAATTTCTGACGCAAAGTGCGTATATGCACGTCCACTGTGCGTGTCTCACCGTCATAGTCAAGACCCCACACCTCGGATAATAGCCTGTCCCTCGTGAACACCACTCCCGGACTGCTCATCAAAGCGCTCAGCATGTCAAATTCCTTTAAGGTTAACTCTATGTACTCGCCGTTCGCCGTCACCGAATGTTCACGCTTATTTAAACTTAAGCTGCCAACGTTAAAGCTCACAGGCTCTATACTCGCACCCGTACGACGCAACACCGCCCTGATTCGAGACACCATCTCCATCATCCCAAAAGGCTTGACCAAATAATCGTCAGCACCTGCGTCGAGACCCTTTATCTTATCGTACTCAGCGCCCTTCGCCGTCGCCATAATTACAGGGATATCGCGTGTAGTGGGCGAGGACCTTAAACGCTTTAATATCATTAGCCCATCTTCGCCGGGCAACATCACATCCAACACGATAAGCTGAGGTATCTTCGTCCGTAAACGCTCGAAAAGTGCCACGCCGTCCGCAAATCCTTCTGCCTCATAGCCCGTGGAATTTAGAGTATACACCTCTATCTCTCTTATGCCGGCATCGTCCTCCACGCAAAATATCATAAGGGCTTTACACCCCCGTGATCTCCGACCACAGAAAATACTACCCACTCAGCTATATTCGTCGCATGATCGCCAATACGCTCAAAGTACTTCGCTATCATCAAAATATCTATCGCATACTCGCCGTCTGAGGGGTTGTTAGCTATGTAGCCGAGCAGAGACTTCTTCACGCCTACAAACAAGTCATCTATAACGTCGTCTCTCTGTATGACCTCTTTCGCTATATTCACATCTTGCTTAACAAAGGCTGTTATACTGTCCGTTACTATGCCGATAGCCTCCCTGCCCATGTTCGCAATATGCTCAAAGTCACTATACGTGCGGCCGTTTAAATACCGCGCTATCTCTGCTATATCTTTCGCTTGATCGCCTATGCGTTCCATGTCCGTGATCATCTTAAGCGCTGCGGATATCTGGCGCAAGTCCGTTGCTACTGGCTGTTGCTGTAACAAGAGTCGTAGACACAAAGTCTCGATCTCGCGCTCCTTCTTGTCTATCTGATCCTCCAAAGGGTCTACTCGTGCCGCCATGTCCATGTCCCCCAACACAGCCGCCTTTACCGCCAGCGCGATTATCTCTTCGCACAGCGTGCCCATAGTTATTAACTCCCTGTTTAACTGTAACAGTTGCTCGTCGAATCTTGAACGCATTAGCCGAACCTCCCCGTTATATAATCTTCAGTCCTCTTATCCGCAGGTGTCGAGAACAACTTGCTCGTCTCATCAAACTCTACAACCTCGCCCATTAAGAAAAATGCAGTATTATCCGATATCCTCAACGCCTGCTGCATATTATGAGTGACTATTACTATAGTATAACTCTTTTTCAGTTCCAAGGCAAGTTCTTCTATCTTAGAAGTAGAAATAGGGTCCAAGGCGCTCGTCGGCTCGTCCATGAGCAGCACCTCCGGCTCCACCGCTAAGGCTCTCGCTATACAAAGCCTCTGCTGCTGTCCGCCTGATAAGCCCATAGCTGACTTCTTTAGCCTATCCTTTACCTCGTCCCACAGCGCCGCTCCCCTCAAGCTCCGCTCAACTAACTCGTCAAGCTCCGCTCTCGTATGTGCCGCATGCAGCTTTGGGCCATACGCAACATTGTCATAAACACTCATGGGGAAGGGGTTCGGCTTCTGGAACACCATGCCTATGCTCTTTCGAAGCTGTGTCACGTCCACGTCCTTTGCATAGATGTTATTGCCGTTATACTTTACAGTGCCCTCTATGCGCACTGTATCTATCAGGTCGTTCATCCTATTCAAAGTCTTTATAAACGTCGATTTTCCACAGCCCGATGGGCCGATGAATGCAGTTATCTCGCCCTTGGGGATGTCCATGTTTATTCCCTTTAACGCCTTGAAATCACCATAATACAAGGCCAGATCCTCTGCCTTTATTATCGTCGGATTATTCTTATTTACCACAATATCATACCTCTTTTTTGTAATATACTGTCATCTGCAAAAATTATTTCTTGTCCTTGTTAAACGCACGCTTTGTTAGGCGTGTCGCAGCATTGATAAACAACACTAAAATCAGAAGAACAGCGCCTATGGCAAACGCAACGTCGAACTCGGCTCTCTCATGTGCGTACATGTAAAGCGCTACCGATAAAGTGCCGCCCGAACTGGAATACGCTTGACCTACGCTCTTTGCCATGGCCGTGCCTACGCCCGCTGTAAACAACAAAGCGGCACTCTCGCCGACTATGCGGCCTATAGCCAATATGCAGCCCGTTATTATGCCGTTTATCGAGGAGGGTAACACGATAGTACGTATCATATACCACTTCGTTGCACCCAAGCCTTGAGCACCTTCCCTATAACTCGCCGGCACTGTCTTTAAACTCTCTTGTGTCGTTCTGATTATCGTAGGCAGTATTACGATAGCCATTGTGAGTGAGCCTGCAAGCAAGCTTACTTTCAACTCCAACATAATGCAAAAAAACATATAGCCGACCAAGCCGTATATGATGCTCGGTATGCCAGACAAAGTCTCGGTAGCAAATTCCACCGCTGCTATCATTTTCTTATTTTTCGCGTACTCCGTCAAGTACACCGCCGCACCCACACCTAAAGGTAGGGCGATGAGCAAGGTCAGGAAAATGACATATATAGTGCTCATTATATTCGGGAGAATTCCTATAGTATCCTCTAAGTAAACCGGTGCCTCCGACAGTAAGGGCCAGCTTATATGCGGTATGCCCCTCACAAATATATAGCCTATGAGCGATATTAGCAAGCACACAGTGAATATTGCCGCCGCATACACCAAAAACGTCAATATATTCGTATATAACTTCTTCTTTACATTATGACTCATGACAGTCTCTCCTTCTTAAGTACAAAGTTCAAAAAGGCATTTATGATCATGATAAAGCAGTAGAGGACCAAGGCTATACTAAACAGAGCCTCTCTCTGTAAGCCCGAAGCATAGGACATTTCACTTGACACTGCTGTTGTAAGGAAACGTACGCTCTCAAATAAAGAAGGCATATTTGCTACGTTGCCCGACACCATTACAACTGCCATCGCCTCGCCTATGGCCCTGCCGACACCCAATACGATACTCGCCACTATTCCGCTCTTTGCCGCCGGTATACTGACCTTGAACACCGTCTCTATCTTATTTGCTCCCAATGCCAAGCTAGCCTCCTCGTACTCGGGCGGCACGGCGTTAAGAGCAGTTTCACTAACAGATATTATGCTCGGCAATATCATTATGGACAGCACTACTATCGCCGCAAAAAGCGTTGAACCGCTCGATAAGTCAAACGCAACCCTTATTGCAGGGACAAGCACCATCATACCTATGAGACCATAAACAACGCTCGGTATACCTGCTAAGAGCTCCACCGCAGGTCTTACAAAATTCGCCACCTTCTTAGGTGCGAGCTTCGCCAAAAACACCGCCGCAAAAAGACCTATGGGGACGCCTATTAATATCGCGCCCAATGTGCCCCAAACACTCGTCAGTATAAATGGCAATATGCCAAACTGCGGCTCCTTCGCCGTTGATGCCCACGTTTGACCCAATATGAAATCAAAAAAACCTATCTCACCTATGGCAGGCACTCCCGATACTATTAAGTAAACCGTGATAAATCCCACTATGGCTATAGACGCTATGCCGCAAAAGAAAAACACGCCGTTCATCGTCTTTTCCACTAACAACCTAAGCTTCAAACACTTCACCCCTTTTGTTTTTATACGCCCAAAGAGCCGCAGAGGAATTTTGACTTCCTCCGCAGCTCCGACTATTTATCTTGCGCCCTTACGCAGCAGGAGGTACCGCTCCTGCATTTGAAATGAGCTCTGCTGCATCTGCACTCAACACGAAGTCCATGAACGCCTGTGCCTCAGCTGTCATCTCGCCCTCTGCAAGCGTTACAAAGTTGAAGTTACGCTGTACTGCATAGCTGCCGTCCTGTATAGTCGCCTCGGAAGGTGCTACTCCGTCTACTGTTAGAGCCTTTACTGTCTCGTTTACCGCAGACAAAGAAGTATAGCCGATTGCATTCGGGTTAGCCGAAACAGAGCCGACTACGCCGCCGCCAGAGGGGATCTCCTCTGCATATGCACACTCGTCAACGCCGACTATGCTCTCAAAACCGTCACGAGTACCACTACCTGCCTCACGGCCAACCAAAACGATTTCGGAATCTGCTCCGCCGAACTCGCTCCAGTTTGTTACAGAGCCATCAGCTATCGCTGTGATATCTGCCAAGGACAGATCAGCTACCGTGTTCTCGGGATGTACTATGATTGCTATACCGTCTATCGCAAACACTGTGCCCATAGCGCCGGACTCAACTTCTGCGTCCTTTACGTCACGGCTTGCAAGTCCGATGTCCAATGTGCCGTCAAGTGCGCCGGTAACGCCCGAGGAAGAACCGGTCGGGTTATATGTAACAGATACATCGGGGTTAGCTGTCATAAATGCTTCCGCCGCCGAAAGGATTACGCTCTCTACGCTTGTAGAACCACCCAAGGTTACTGTGCCGGAAAGTTCACTGCCTTCTGCAGGAGCTGCACTATCTGCAGGTGCTGCACTATCTGCCGGCGTTGCGCTCTCAGCAGGGGTCTCGTCTCCACCACATGCCGCCAATGTGGCGAACAGCATTACACATGCTAACAAAATTGCGATCTTCTTCTTCATTTTTCAAACTGCCTTCTTTCATTTCTTTTTCTTCTTGACTCATCCGAGCCTGTTCATATGCTAAAGTTCCCAAGTAAAATGAAAAAGCTTCCCTTTGTTAAATTTTCGTAAAGCGATAAAATTCCTGAATTTTTATCTTATTTGATATTTTATTGTCAAAATTTAGGATTATCTGTTGTAATGTTAGTTAAATTGTGGTATCATCTCGGGGTATTCTAAATAATAAGGAGGATTCACCACATGAAAAAATTCTTCGCGGTAGCTCTGAGTATTGCTATGCTTCTCACAGCTGCGTCCCCTGTTGCTTTCGCCGATGCAGGCGAGCCGAACCCCGACGCCCCCGTTACAGGCGTTACATTTAACAATGAGGATTACTCACCCATACTCACTCTAAAAGACGGTGAGTACATGCAGCTCGAGGGCGATACTTATATCGCAAGCGACGTCGCTGAAGGTGCTGTGGCACAGTTCACCGGCGCTACAGACGAAATGCCCGCGACTCTCACTCTTATGGGAGACGTGCCCGGCTTCATGTTCACGGGTATTATGACTATAAAACTCGCCGCTAACGTAAGCGTAGGCCACTACGGCGCTGTTTACGAGGGCGAAGGCTACGAAGGCAGCGCTTTCGGCTTTAACATCAGAGGTACGGGAACTTACACCATAGACGCAGCTCCCTACACACTCACAGTTGAGGCGCCCGATGTATCAAACCCTACCGGCAACGCATTCTCCGCCGCTATCAGCAACAGCCACCCCGAGGGTAGCCTCATTGTAGAGAGTGGTACCATCATCGCTACAGGCGGTAATGTTGAGGGAGTTTACTGTGGTAGCTACGGCTTTAACAGCTACGGCAAACTATTCGTAAACGGCGGAACAATCAGAGCCTACGGCGACAGCGCTAAGGGCGGCGGTATCTCCTACACCCACGGTCTGCGTGCCGCTGAAACTATCACCGTCAGCGGTGGTAACATCACTGCTGCAGGTGGTGTTGTTGAGGGCGTTACTCAGGCTGAGAACTCCGCTTTTGAGTCCGTTGCAATTTTCGACGGCGACTACGTAGACGGCGGTTACGCACTATACACAGGTGACACAAACGTAGCTGACACCTTCAACGCAAACCCCGATGACGATGCTATGCTCAGCCGTGCTTTGCAAATCGCACCTTACGCTCAGAGTGTTGAGTTCCGTGATGCAGACGCTAACATCATCGCTTCTCTGACTGACGGTGACTTCCTGCACCCCGACGGCAGTGGTTACAAAGTCGCAAGAGGCGTTAGCGGCGCACTCGCAAAGTTCGAGGGCGCTGACGAAGACGGCCCCGCTACACTTACTCTTATGGCTGATGTGCCCGCATTCACCGTTACTGGTGATTTGACCATCAACCTAACTGACGATGTTGTTGTAGATAACTACATGGGAATCAGCACCGACAACATGTTTAGCTTCAACATCCGCGCAACCGGCAACCTTACGCTTGACCTTGGTGAGTTTAGCTTGACCGCTACCACTGAGGATGTTGTAAACGCTGAAGGTAACGCTTTTGCTGCTGCTGTCAGCAACAACGACACAGATAAGGTACTTACTATGAGAAGTGGTACACTTATCGTGCACGGTGGCATGACAGAGGCGAGCGGATTTACATCAAACTACGGCCTAAACAGCTACGGTCGCCTTGTACTCGAAGGCGGTGAGGTAATAGCTACAACAGGCAGTGCGACCGCTCCTCTAAGTGCAGAGAGCTATCCCATACGTTCAGGCGTTACCACAACTCTGACAGGCGGCAAGTACACAGCTACGGCAGGCGAGTCCGTTAAGAGCATGGCTTTCGACAAAGCACCCATACTCGGCGGCGACTATGCAGCCGGCAAGTACATGCTCATGAGCGGTGCTGATGCTGACAGCGCTTCCTATGCCTCTGCGACTACCGCAGCTTCTTGGGCAAACGCTTACGTGATGGCTGAGACTACCGACACTGTTATGGTTTCTGATTTCACAGATGTTAGCATCGAGGACTGGTTCTTCAACGCTGTTATATACCTAACTGGCGAGAGCCTCATGAGCGGTATGACAGAGACTACCTTCGAGCCCGGCACAGAGACCAGCCGTGCTATGGCTACAGTTATGCTACACCGCATCGCAGGTGAGCCCACTGCTACTGAGTTTAAGACCTTCACTGATGTAGTAGAAGGCGCTTGGTACGAGACCGCTGTACAATGGGCGTCCTCTACCGGCGTTGTTACCGGTGACGGTGAAATGTTCCGCCCCGACGACAGCCTGACTCGTGAGCAGTTTGCGGCTATACTTTACCGCTACACAGCTCCTGAAGGCGAATTCACAGGCGGTGAAATCTACGAAAACGCAGCTGATAGCGAAAGTATCTCCGATTGGGCTATGGACGCTATGATGTGGGCTGTTGAGACAGGTATCATCACAGGTGAAGGCGATATGCTTAACCCGCAGGGCACAGTTACACGTGCACAGCTTGCTGTTATGCTTCACCGTTATTTAGTTGCTTAGTCTTGTAATTGATATAAAAAAATGATATCCTTAGGACAGGTTGCGCTCAGGCACAACCTGTCCTAAACTTTGATGTGGGAGGTTTAATATGGATTTATCGGAAATTTGGAAAAGCGTTGATGTGGTGGATACTAAAATCCTAGATCTGCTCCTGCAACGAATGGATATTATAGAACGTGCAGCTGTATTGAAAACCCAAAACGCCATGCCTATCGCAGACGCCGCTCGTGAACGTGTCATATATGACAGAGTCGGGCGTGCCGGCGGAGCGCGTGGTGACTACGTTGTCGATGTCTTTAGGGGTATTATCGATGTTTCAAAACGCAGACAACGAGAAATTCAGCGACTGCAAAGCGGTGAGTACCACGGACTAATCGGGAAAAGCCTATCCTACAGTCACTCGCCCGCTATACACGCAGCTTTCGGTTGCGAGGGCTATAAATGCTATGAATTGACTGAGGCTGATCTTCCGTATTTCCTCAGAGATTTTAAAATGGGTGGCCTCAATGTGACCATTCCATATAAATTAAGTGTAATCTCACTCTGCAACAACTTGACTGAAACCGCTAAAATGACAGGCAGCGTAAACTGCCTGCGTCGTGAAGCGGACGGAACACTCACAGGGCATGACACCGATATTATCGGACTTAGCTACGCCTTGAAACGTGAGGCCGCTGAACTTAGAGGTAAAAAACTGCTCATCCTAGGCACGGGTGGAGCTGCTCTCACAGCTCGTGCGCTCGGTGAACAATCGGGTGCGGCTGAAATCGTTATGCTGTCACGCTCCAGTGCACCGTCTTTTGACGACCTGTCCTTGCACAGAGATGCACAAGTTATCATTAACGCTACACCCGTTGGGATGTACCCCAATAACGGCGAAACCATCATCTCACTCACAGATTTCCCAAGATGCGAATTTGTATTTGATATGATATATAACCCACGTCGTACTCAGCTTATACTACAGGCTGAGGAGCTCGGCATAGCCTGCGGTGACGCTTTCTGTATGCTCGTCGCTCAGGCAGCGGCAGCTCGCTCTTTCTTCGATGGTACGGATCACTCTGAGTCGGATATCGAACGAGTGCTTACAGCCATCGCTGCTCAGACTCGTAACATAGTTCTTGTCGGTATGCCCGGTAGCGGAAAAAGCACCATAGGTGCACTGCTCGAAAAAACTACGGGCAGAGAGTACATCGACATTGACGGCGCCGTTGAGAAAATCGCCGCTATGAGTATTCCAAACATCTTTGAAAAACACGGAGAAGAATACTTTAGACAACTGGAACATGAGGAAATCATGCGCTACGGTAAAGAAAGCGGCAAGATAATCGTTGTCGGTGGCGGCGGCGTACTTCGTGCCGACAACTATGCACCACTACGCCAAAACGGAAGAATTTACCACGTTGAGCGTAACATACAAAACCTCGCAAGGGGCGGTCGACCGAACTCCCAGCGTGCTGACCTACGTGAAATGTACTCAGCACGCCTACCTCACTATCGTAGTTTCCGTGATATCGTTATAAAAAATGAGCACACGCCTGCACGTGCTGCCGACTTAATTTGGAGTGATTTTTGTGAATGTGCTGGTAATTAACGGACCCAACATGAACCTCTTGGGACTCAGAAAACCCGAAGTCTACGGACGTACCTCATACGAGCAACTCGTCCAATACATAAAAGAAAAGTCACAGTCTTTAAACATAGACTGTGACTTCTTCCAATCAAATTACGAAGGCGCTATAGTAGAGGCCATACAAAACGCTCGCCTCTCTCACGACGCTATCATCATTAACCCTGCCGCATACACCCACACAAGTATAGCCATAGCCGATGCCTTAGAGGCTGTCGCTCTGCCCACTGTCGAAGTTCACATCTCCGACCCCGACACCCGTGAACAGTTCCGACACACATCTTACATCAGACCCCACTGTATTCACACAGTGAAAGGTGAAGGGATTGAAGGATATATTATAGCGCTCTCACTCTTGAAACAAGACTAAAAGTAAACGTTCTTGCGCTGTACACGCTCCCAAACCCGACTCTCCTCAAAGAGCTTCATTATGTTGCCGTCTAACTTGCCCTCGTCCACCATTTCATGCATTATCTGAAATACCGTCTCTAACGGTATCTCCTTTTTGTACGGTCTGTCCACTGCGGACAGGCCGTCAAATATATCTATGATAGTCAGGAGTCGTGCCTCGGGCGCCAACTCCTCCGCAGTCAGACCTTTGGGGTAGCCTGTGCCGTTTAAAAACTCGTGGTGCTGACTCGCCCACACCGGGACCATCGCATAGTCGCCATAGAAATTCATCTCATCCAATATCTTCGCCGTCATTACCACATGACTTTCTATTATCTTCCGCTCATGCGCCGTCAAAGTACCCTTCCTTATGCACAGACACTCTATCTCGCCCGCCGTTATCCACGGTTTCATTACGCCACTCTTGTCTTTATACTGCTTATTGCCTAACGCGCGCACTCGCTCAAGCAAGTCGTCCGACATATAGCCGACGCTATTTGCCTCATATATGAAGTTGCGCACCGACTCCACCTCTTGTAAGACCTTGTTAAAATCCGTGCCATTTTCAAGGCTCTCTATCTTTGCTAACATCTCTATTATATCTAATCTATCCATCACACGCTCTAAAAAAATGCCCAAGCGTGTCTCCTTATTCATTATCTCCAAAGGTATGGTAAGCTTACCCACGTCGTGTAACCACACCGTCGTCAAAAATTGACGGCGCTCTATCTCCGAAAATGTCCAACCGAAATCTTTTTCATTTAGCCAATCTATAAAACCCTCAGCATAAAGCGCCATATTTGCCGTATGCGTCACATTATAAGGCGTCCTCGTATGTATAGTGCGTGACAAAGTCCTAACAACCGAGTCCATCAAACTGCGTATCTTCATCGCATAGTTCATATTCGTCAGACTTATCGCCGCCTGCGACGCTAAAGCCTGCACCACAGACTCGCTCTCCTTCGGGAATGCTATGACCTCACCTTTATCATCCATCGCATTTATGAGCTGTAAAACGCCTATTATATCGCCGTCATTGTCCTCCATAGGCACTACAAGTATCGAACTCGTCTTATAGCCAGTCAGAGCATCGTACTTGCGAGGGCCGGAAAAGTCATACTTCTTGCTCCTATACACATCCGGTATATTTATCATTTTATTCTCAAGCACAGCGCAGGCGCACACATTCGTCCTGTCTATCGGGACCGAGGGTAAACTACTCTCCTCATGACTGCCGCCCTTACGTATGTTCATTGACTTCGTTATCATTATCTTGAAATCCAAGGCATTGTCCTTATACACATACAAAGTTCCGCCGTCACACTGAGTTATATCCATGGCGACATTTAATATGCGCTCTAAGAGCTTGTCGCCGTCTTTCTCCCTCGTCAGAGCTATACTTATATCCAAAAGCTGTTTCGTGCTTATTATCTTCATAGCCACTTCCTCCCACTATCCATTATTGCACATCTACTCACTTTTTTCAACATTTATATCCACACCAAGCTATTTCTTGAACAACAAAACGCCGCCCACCATTAACGCCAAGCCTGCGAGCTGTTCCCATCTAAATTGCACCTGATCCGTGCCCATTATTCCAAAGCCGTCTATGAGCGCAGCCACGCAAAGCTGGGCTATCAATATCACCGATATAGCCACCGTCGGACTCAGTGAGCCTATGCCGAGCATCACCGTTATCGTTATGACCAGCCCTAAAACCCCGCCCAGTAAATATAGTTTGTTCACCTCTGTAAGTGCGGTGAAACTGCCTGTGCGATAAAAGAACAAAACACCGAGCGACAATAAAGCCGCCGTACACTGCACCACAACATTAGCTTCCATCGTGCCTATTTTCTCGCTAAGCCTCGTATTCATCACGCCTTGCACACTCATCGCCGCTCCGGCTATTATACTGAATATGATTCCGGTCATCTGTAACTTCCTTTCAAAAAATGCTTGAATGTGTCCGCCGTCTATGTTATTCTGTGTACAGTGAAAATACATTTGCTTGTGTGTCGAAACACAGTCGGAGGAGGTGTGGCCCGTGTCACGGGACAAAAATTCAAAATACTACTTAGTCGAAGCGGATGTGTTACCGGAGATATTTATAAAGGTTACAGAAGCCAGAGAGCTCTTTGAAACCGGCGCTGTTAAAACCGTTGCAGAGGCTGTCGAACGTGTTGGTATAAGCCGGAGCGCCTTTTATAAATACAAAGATTCGGTGACACGTTTTTATGATTTTAAGAGAGGTAGCATCATGACCTTTCAGGCCATTTTACGTGACCGTAAAGGTGTTTTGTCCGCCCTGCTTACTATATTTGCCCTTTCAGGTGCAAATATACTTACCATTAACCAGGGAATTCCAACTAACGGCACGGCTATCGTTACCATCTCAGCATCTACAGAGAACATGATAGAAAGCACCGGTGAATTAGTAAAAGAAGTCGAGGCCTTGGACGGCATAATAAAATTTGAAGTAATGGCGGGATAGTATATGGCTAAAGTAGCAATTATGGGCATGGGCACGGTCGGTCTGGGTACCGCTGAAGTCCTGACGAAAAACAAGGAGACTATAGCTCGACGTGTCGGGCGCGAAATTGAAATCAAGCATATCCTTTGTAACACCGAAAAGAAGGGAACTGCCTTTGATGACGTGATTATCTACGATTTCGAGCTTATTGTGAATGATCCAGAAGTTGAAGTCGTCGCCGAGTGTATAGGTGGCATAGGTAAAGCCTATGAGTACAACAAGCGTTGCTTAGAGGCGGGCAAAAGCGTCGTCACCGCCAACAAAGAGCTCGTCGCCACTCACGGCTTGGAGCTCTGCGATATCGCAAGGCGCAACAAAGTTAACTTTATGTTCGAGGCAAGCGTGGGCGGCGGTATACCCATACTGCGCCCTTTGTCACAGTGCCTTGCCGCCAATGAGATAAGCTCCGTCTGCGGTATACTCAACGGCACGACAAACTACATCCTCACGGAAATGATTCAATTCGGTAAAAGCTTTGAAGCTGCCTTAGCCGAGGCGCAGGAAAAAGGTTATGCCGAGGCTGACCCTACCGCTGACGTTGAGGGTATAGACGCCGCACGTAAAACCGCTATACTCGCTGACATCTGTTTCGGCAAAAATGTACCCGTCTCTGAGGTTAAGGCTGTCGGTATAAGCAAGATTACCTCAGCTGATATTGAATACGCTCGCAGTCTGGGCTACAAAATAAAACTACTCGGTCGTGCTATACGCACAGGCTCAAACTCAGTTGCGGCTTTCGTTGAGCCTCACCTTATATCCAATTCACATCCTCTTGCCAGTGTGGACGGTGTCATTAACGGAATTACAGTTAAGGGTGACGCTGTGGGCGAGGCGATGTTCTTCGGGCCCGGCGCAGGTGCGCATCCCACAGGCAGTGCCGTCGCCGCAGATATAGCCGATTGCATTCGTGAGGGAGCAAGTCGCCCATACCTCGGATGGTGGCCATCCGAGCCCGGATATGTCATGAGTGCCGATGAACTCTCTTGCCGCTTTATGATTCGCACAGGCGCAGATCTAGCACTCATAGGCGAAGCCTTCGGTAGAGTGCGTTTTATCGGACTGCCCGGTAGCGGCGGCGAAGAATACGCCTTTGTCACAGAGTTTATGACCGGTGAGCGTGTGAAGAAGCTTACCGAGGGCATGGACGTTAAGTCCATTTACCGTATGCTGGATTGAGAGGGAGTTATACTATATGCTTATTGTTTTGAAATTCGGCGGCAGCTCTGTCGCTAACGCCGAGCGTGTTCGTCACGTCGCCGGTATAATTGCCGATAACTACTCGGAGGGGCACGAGCTCGTCGTAGTGCTCTCCGCTCAAGGTGACACCACCGACGACCTCATAGAAAAAGCCATGGAGCTTAACAAGCGCCCGTCAAAGCGTGAAATGGATATGCTACTCTCAACAGGTGAACAGCAGTCCGTTGCTCTTATGGCTATCGCTCTCGAGAACATGGGGATACCTGTCGTTTCGCTCTGCGGCTGGCAGATTGGCATGAGTACGAACGCCTCCTTCGGTACTGCACGTATAAATCGTGTCTCTACCGAACGCATTAAGCGTGAGCTCGATAAACGACGTGTCGTAATTGTCGCCGGCTTCCAAGGTGTTGAAAAAAACGGTGACGTCACCACGCTCGGTAGAGGTGGCTCGGACACAACTGCCGTCGCCATCGCCGCCGTCTTACACGCCGACAAATGTCAGATATACACCGACGTTGAAGGTGTATACACGGCTGACCCTCGCAAAGTCGAAGGCGCACGCAAATTAAACGAAATCACTTACGATGAAATGATGGAGCTCGCAAGCTTGGGTGCTCAAGTTTTGCACAACCGCTCCGTTGAAATGGCAAAACGCTACGGCGTGATGATAGAGGTGCTCTCCAGCTATGTCAGAGCTAAGGGTACAAAAGTTAAGGAGGTAATTAGTAAAGTGGAAGAAATGAAAATAAGCGGTATTGCTAAGGATAACGATGTTGCTCGTATAGTTGTGGTAGGTGTACCCGACGAGCCCGGCGTTGCATTTAGGGTGTTTAACACCATGGCTCGCAACAAAATATTTGTAGATATCATATTGCAGTCTTACGGTAAAGAGAACACTAACGACATCAGTTTCACCGTGCCGCTCTCCGAAGGTGACGCTGCCGTTGAGGCTCTCGAAAATCTGAAAGATGCCATCGGCTTCCAACGTATAAACATCGATAAGGACGTTGCAAAGGTCAGTATCGTAGGTGCGGGCATGATGACCGCTTCCGGTGTCGCCGCACTTATGTTCGAGGCCCTTTACGACGCTAAGGTTAACATCCAGATGATCTCTACCTCTGAAATTAAGACGAGCGTACTCATCGCTAAACCACACGCTGATTTAGCCGTGCAGGCGATACACAACAAGTTCTTTGGATAAAAGTACTAAGACCCCCGACCAATTCGGTCGGGGGTCTTAGACTGGCGAAAAACAGGTTTTTCGCTATGTCGTTGTTGTTTTTCGCTATGTCGTTGTTGTTTTTCGCTATGTCGTTGTTGTTTTTCGTGCCTGTGTGCCGAAGTAAAACGCTATCACTATGGAATAAACGTTTAAAAACTCCTGACCGCTTACACGACCGCCTGCCGATAAGTATCCGAATATCACTGTCAACACTATGGTCACAACACTCTTTACCGACAAAAATGCACCTAACCTTTCTGCCATCTTGTTATCCTCCCTTCTTCTCATTTTGTCTGTACTGCAACACTACGTACTCCTCTCTTGTCAATGGACGCTTATACTGCATGTTGCCCTGCTCATCGCCCTGTACCAGCCCTTCGCCCTCTGCCCACTGCCGTGCCTCCTCGCTCCACTCCGATGGCGTACGATTACCGAGATCTCGCAGCCACGTATCTGCCATCTCGTTAAACTCAGTCTGCGTTATCACATCTATCACCTCCTCAAACGGAAAATATTTGCCGGGGCAAGCTGTAGCATTTACGTCACTATGACGTTGCACCTCCAAACGCCCGTAGTGCCCGAAGATATACGCCATCAACGCTCGCCCTGACTGTCGCTGTGCCTCGGGCATTTCATGCTTCTCGAAGTTGCCCTCAAAGCACAGACCTATACTATCAGTATTATGTCCCGCCGTATGCGCACCCACCATGCCCTCCGTTCGACCACGCTCAACCGTGCCGTCACTGCGCACATAGAAGTGGTACGCTATTCCGCCCATGCCGCTACGCTTATGGTAATCGTGTATCTCGTCCGCCCCTATGTCCTGCGCCGCTGCATGATGTACTATCACCCTATTTGTTGTATTTCGTGCCCGAAGCGCTTGACTATAGTCGTAAAACTTTTCCTCTATTTTCACTTTTATCACCTCAACCTCAGCGTACAGTACTCTGTTTTTTGCCTATTTTTATGCAAATACGATATTATTACTCCTTTATTTGTCCAAATTCACAAAATGTGCATTAGCTATTGACAGCTTTTAAACTTGTAGTATAATAAGGACAATTAAATAGCCTTATCAAGAGTGGTGGAGGGAACGGCCCTTTGAAACCCGGCAACCTGTGAAATACGCAAGGTGCTAAATCCGGCGGTGTATCGAGAGATGAGGAGCATTCCCTATGCTTATTATGAAACTTTTTGCCCCGCCTGACAGGCGGGGCTATTTTTTGTCTGGCGGAAAGCAAGACCCCACGATTTTTTAAAAAATCGAGAAAAACTTTCAATTCGGCTTCGCCGTTTATATTTTTAGGAGGAACATTATTATGGGAAGATACTTTTTTACATCAGAGTCCGTCACGGAGGGACATCCGGATAAAATCTGCGATCGTATATCCGACACCGTTCTAGACGCTATCCTTGCAAAAGATCCTAACGGGCATGTCGCCTGTGAATGCGCAGTTACCACCGGTCTTGTCCTTATCATGGGCGAAATCAGCACAAACTGCTATGTGGATATCCCCAAACTTGCCAGAGAGGCCATTCTTGACATCGGTTACGACAGAGCTAAGTACGGTTTCGATGGTAACACCTGCTCCGTACTCACCGCTATTGATGAGCAGTCCGGTGACATTGCCATGGGCGTTAACTCGTCCTTAGAGCAACGAGAGGGCGGTAGCGACTCTGAACTCGAAAACGGTGCCGGCGATCAGGGTATAATGTTCGGATACGCTTGCAACGAGACGCCCGAGCTAATGCCTATCGCCATATCCTTGGCACACAAAATGGCTAAGCGCCTCACAGATGTACGTAAGAACGGCACTCTTGATTACCTGCGTCCCGATGGCAAAACACAGGTGACCATTGAGTACGATTCGGACAACAAACCTCTGCGTGTTGACACTGTAGTACTATCCACACAGCACTCAGAGGCAGTTACTCTCGAGCAAATTCGTGCCGATATGATTGAACACGTTATTAAACCCGTTATTCCCACTGAACTAGATAAAGGCGATATTAAGTACCTCGTTAACCCCACAGGTCGCTTTGTCATCGGTGGTCCGCAGGGTGATTCCGGCCTCACAGGGCGTAAAATTGTCGTTGATACCTACGGCGGTAGCGCTCCGCACGGTGGCGGTGCCTTCTCCGGAAAAGACCCGACGAAAGTGGACAGAAGCGCAACTTATGCCGCTCGCTATGTCGCAAAAAATATCGTAGCAGCAGGGCTTGCAGAGCGTTGCCAAGTGCAAATTGCCTACGCTATCGGTGTGGCTACCCCTGTCTCCGTTAATGTGACAAGCTTCGGCACCGGTAAAGTCTCCGACGACTCACTCGAAGCCGCTGTTAATGCTGTATTCGACCTTCGTCCCTCCGCTATTATTCGTGATCTTGAGCTAAGAAAACCCATTTACAGTGCACTCACAGCCTACGGTCATATGGGTCGTGAAGACTTAAACGTCGCTTGGGAACGTCGCGACAGGGCAGACGCTCTCAAAGCTTGGGTCGAAGCTAACAAAAGCTTGTAAGCAATCTGTTAAAAAGCTCGCTTTAGCACTTTACAATCGTGCTACGATGGTGTAAAATATAGGCAGAGGTAGACTTCGTAAATGCTTAGCGTTGCTGAAAGGATTTGTTATGAATAAGAAACAAGATAAACCGAGAAATGATAAAATGTATGAAGCACTTCTCAGCTTGAAAACACTTGACGAATGTAAAAATTTTTTGGAAGACTTATGCACAGTGACCGAACTGCGTGCCATGGAACAACGCTACCAAGTTGCCGTTTATTTGAGCCAAGGCATGATCTACAGCGACATCTTAGAACGTACAGGCGCATCCAGCGCCACTATAAGCAGAGTTAATCGTAGCTTGCAGTACGGTAAGGACGGCTACTCAGTAGCTTTTGACCGTACCGGCGTTCTGGCGGAGAGTGATTAATTTATATGAGTGCTTACTCAGCCTTGGCAGACCTATACGATGAACTGACTAAGGATGTGCCCTATGAGGCTTATGCGGACTTCTATCAGTCTGTATTCTCAGAACACGGGGGCGCTAACCTAATACTCGACCTCGGTTGCGGTACGGGTACGCTATCCGTCCTGCTAGCGGAGCGTGGTTTTGAAGTCATCGGTGTAGACGGCTCTGCCGACATGCTCACTGTCGCAATGGAGAAAGCTGACGATTGCTCGGCAACTCACAAACCTCTCTTTATTTGTCAAGCGGCTGAACGCCTAGACCTATACGGCACTGTCGATGCCGTATATTCGTCCCTGGACAGTGTAAACTACATAAAGCCGCAGACGTTTTCTCGTGTGCTTAAACGTCTGCGGCTATTTTTGCGGCCGGGCGGAGTCTTTTTATTTGACCTCCGCACGTCCGAATTTTTGCGTTCTATGGACGGAAGCATTTCCGTCGATGAGGGAGATGGCTTCTTATGTATGTGGCGTGGCAGCTTCAATGAAGAAAATGACTGCCTTTCCTACGGCCTTGACCTATTCACTCAGCAAGGCGACACATGGCAGCGCTCATTCGAAGAACACTTCGAATATAACTACGACTTGCAAACGCTTAGCTCCATGCTGAGTGACGCAGGCTTTACTGACTTTAACATTCGCACGGACGGTCCCATGGGCGGTGCCGAACGTATTTACATCACTGCGGTGAGAGGGGTATAGATTTTATATGAATGAGATTATTAGGGCTGTAGGTGCTGAGGATTTTGTCAAAATATCCATCATCAGTGCCAAGGGCATGGTCGAATACGCAAGGAGTGTGCATGGCCTAACGCCTGTCACTACTGCCGCTCTGGGCAGAACACTTTGCGCAGCCTCGCTTATGGGCGATTTGATGAAGGAAGTTGAGGGTTCCTTGACCATACGCATTAACGGCGGCGGACCCATAGGTAGCGTTATTGCCGTATCCGACTCAAGTGGTAACTGCCGTGGCTATGTTACAAATCCCAGCTTGGATTTACCGACTCGTGAGACAGACGGGAAACTTGATGTCGGCGGCGCTGTCGGGCGTGATGGCATGCTCACGCTCAGCCGTGACCTCGGTATGCGCGAGCCGTACATTGGCTCTACCGAACTGCTAAGCGGAGAAATTGCAGACGACCTTGCACGATACCTAACAGAAAGTGAACAGATACCTTCCGCCTGTGCCTTGGGTGTACTCATAGACACCGACTACAGCGTAAAAGCCGCCGGTGGCTTTATCGTTTCACTTATGCCCGGTGCGTCTGAGGAGCTTATTACTCAATTAGAGGATAACATCTTCATGATGGACGCTTTGAGCACCATATTGGCCGAGGACGGCATAGACGAGGTGCTTAACCAGGTTATGAAAGGCATGAATCCACGTACGCTGTCACGATCGGAGGTCGAATATCGTTGTACCTGCTCCGAAGATAAAGTACGTAGCGCTGTCGGGCTTTTGGGCGCTGAGGAACTTTCCGATATGGCGAGCAGGGGAGAGCCCGTTGAGGCTGACTGCCAGTTTTGCAACAGGCATTACGCCTTCGACCCGAAGGAGATTTTAAGGGATATGGCAGATGTTTAAATGAGATTGGAAACGCCCTCGTGCAGTAGCACGAGGGCGTTTTAGGCTGTCGAAAAAGTCATGGCAACAAACTCTCGTCCTTTGCCGAGCAAAGATTTTTCTAAAATCACGGCGACAAGGTATGCGGAAGTCGCAACCACATCGCCTGTGAGCGTCCCTTTTCGGCGCTTTTAGCTCCTCATCCCTCGCCTTGCGTCAGCAAGGCTTCGTCCCTCGACTTAAATTCTGTCCGCAGACACAAAAGTCGCAAAGCGACTTTTCAAGCAAACCAAAAAGAAACACACCCCTCGGGTGTGTTTCTTTTTGGTTGCGGGGACAGGATTTGAACCTGCGACCTCCGGGTTATGAGCCCGACGAGCTACCGAACTGCTCTACCCCGCGATATACATTGTCTCTCCGTCTGTATACTCTATCACACATCTGTGCTGTTGTCAAGGCTTCATTTTTTGACTAATTTTATTTATTTTTGTCCGACTTGCACTTTTATATGCAAAATTTCAGCTACTGTGCACCACGGTTAGAACGCCGCTCGATCCTATACCACACGAGCGGACACAAGGAGGTTTTGCTTTGGGACTATTCAAAAAAACTCGTGCCGAGCCCACAAGAGCCGCACAAATTCGCTCGCAAGTGCGGCATCCCTTTCGCATTTTCGATTCATATGTGCCACTCGGTGGCACGGAAACCACTCTATACCGCTCTATACGTGAAGCGGTGCCCGTTGTTGATGCCGCCATCATGAAACTCGTTAGACTCACCGGCGGTCTCTCCGTCACTTGCTCCGACAAAAGCGCCGAGCTGAAGCTTCACCATTTCCTCCGTACCGTCAACACTGGCAGAGGCCAAAGAGGACTCGAATCCTTCCTCGCCGCCTACCTCGACAGTATGCTCAGCTATGGTCGTGCCGTCGGTGAAATCGTTACCCACGGTAACAAAGACATCGCTGCACTCATCTGCGCCGACGTCGCTAACGTACACATCAAAGAAGGTGACACCCCCCTCGACTTCTCCATCTGCTCCTATTCCAAAAACGGACAGCTAACAGAACTGCCATTCCAAAGTCTGCTACTCTTTACGCCTTTTAATCCACAAGCCGATGCACCCTACGGTGTCTCTCTTATGCGCTCCATGCCCTTTCTCACCGATATCCTACTCAAAATCTACAATACAATCGGTGTGAATTGGGAGCGTGCAGGTAACGTGCGATACGCCGTTACATATAAACCGCAGTCTGACCTTCTCGATCGTGGAATGGCTAAAGAACGTGCCGAGCAAATTGCAAGCGAGTGGAGCTCCGCTATGCAGTCTACCAAAAACGGTTCTGTCCGTGATTTCGTTGCTGTCGGTGATGTCGATATCCGTGTCATCGGAGCTGATGGTGCTATTTTAGATTCTGCCGTGCCCGTCAGACAAATCCTCGAGCAACTCGTAGCACGCACCGGTGTGCCGCCCTTTCTCTTAGGGCTTAGCTGGTCTACCACCGAACGCATGAGCACCCAACAAGCCGACCTTATGACAAGTGAGATTACCGCTATCAGACGCACCCTAGAGCCGCCTATCGAAAAAATCTGTGAACTGTGGCTCTCTATGCACGGCTACGACTGCGACTTCGAAGTTGTCTGGGACGATATCAACCTTCAAGATGAGGTCGAGGAGGCAAGAGCTGCACTCTACTCAGCGCAGGCTGCAAATTTACTTAGAGAGGAGGTTTCCAACACCAATGCAAGTTAATAAATTTATGGCGGACAGCAAACCCACCCTCATCACGCAAAACGAGCTTGATGACCTCAACCGCTTCACTAAAAGAACCCTAACAGCCGATGAAGTCTACATCTTCAGTGTACTGCTCTGTGATAATGAAGTCGACAGAGATTTCGAACGCTTCACGGAACAGACGCTCGCAGAACTCAAAGAGCTTTTTGTCGGGAAAACAGGCATATCCGACCACAGCTGGCAGTCAGGTGCCCAGAAAACACGAATCTACCGCACCGAACTCGTACGTGATGCGCAGAAAAAATGCTCGGACGGCTCGGACTACATTTACATCCGTGCCTATGTCTACATGCTGAAAACCGAGGCGAACACAGAATTTATCGCAGAGATAGAAGGCGGCATCAAAAAAGAGGTCAGCGTCGGTTGCAGTATCGCTCGCTCTGTTTGCTCCGTTTGCAGAGAGGACTACAAAAGCGCTGCCTGCCCACACGAAAAAGGGAAGGCTTACAGTGCTAAACTCTGCTTTGCCGAACTCGTCGGGGCTGTCGATGCCTATGAATGGAGCTTCGTCGCTGTGCCGGCACAGCGTAGCGCCGGCGTGCTAAAAAAGTTATCGCAATCTCACTTTGACGGTGATTGCTCCGATTTCGCAGAGCTCAAAAAGCTCGCAGACATCGGACGTGCACATCTCGACTCCGTCCGCGCTGAAGTACTGAGACTCGCACTCCTGCACGATAAAAACATGCACCGTGCACTAAAGGATGTCGCTAAGTCCATGGACTTAGATGCGCTATCGGCACTGAAGGTAAACTTCGAGACACAACTCGAACAAAAATTTCCGCCTACCTGCCAAATTCCAAATAAACAAAACAGTAAAACCGAAAACTGCGATGAATATCGCGTCTAAATTTTATTTTACAGGAGGATTATCATGAAAGTAAGCTTTGAAGGAATGGGCGAAATGATCGCCAGCTTCATAAACTCAACCACGGCCCCGGCCGACGCCGGACAACCTGTCAAAATGAGTGCTAACGGCACCGTTGCCAAGGCGGCCTCTGGCGACACCTTTATCGGTATCGCCACAAACGCATCGGATGACTTTGCCGCCGTGCGTCTCAAAGGCTACACAAAGTTAAGCTACAGCGCTACAGCACCTACTGTCGGCTTTGCTACGCTCGTTGCCGACGGAAGCGGTGGCGTGAAGACCGCCGCTACAGGCACTTCCGCATTAGTGCTCGATATAGATACCGACGCTAAAACTGTCGGCTTTATTCTTTAATTTTAAGGAGGTTTTCTTATGTCTTACAAGTACAATGAACTGAACCTGGAAAAAGGCATGTACGGTGTATCCGGCAAGAGCTTTACTCAGGTACTCGAATCACTTGACCCCAGCGAAAACTATAAAGGAACTGCCCTAGAAGGCATGGACGCCTTCCAAAGACAGCTCAAGCGCTTTGATATCAAGGCTCGTGGGATAGGCAGTGACCTCGTTGAAAAATTCTTTGCCAGCACCGCCTCATCCGTACTATTTCCCGAATATGTATCTCGAAGCGTAAAAGTCGGTATGGAAGAAGGGAACATACTCCCGTCCATTACCGCAACCGTCACAAACTTTGACGGACTCGACTACCGCAGTATCTACTCCTCGCCCTCAGAGGACGAAAAAGAACTCAAACACGTCGAGGAGTCCGCGCTTATACCCCAGACCGAGGTCAAGGTCGGTGAACACACCATTAAGCTAAACAAGCGTGGCAGAATGCTCGTCGCATCCTACGAAGCCATACGCTTCCAAAGGCTTGACCTATTCTCTGTCATGTTACGCCAAATCGGTACTCGCATTATGCGTATGCACCTCGATGACGCCATCGAGGTCATAGAAAACGGTGACGGCAACTCCAACGCCGCCGACACCTACACCATAGGCGACGCCACCATTGGCGGTACGGCGGGCACACTCACCTACGAAGCTCTGCTTAAATTCTGGAACGAGTTTGACCCATATAACCTAAACTCCCTACTCGTATCTCCCGATGTTATGCTGAAAATGCTCAGCCTATCCGAGTTTAAGGACGCAGCGGCAGGCCTTAACTTCCAAGCGACAGGTGAACTTCACAGCCCCTTGGGTGCTAAGCTCATTAAGTCCGCCGCCGTGCCCACCGGTACGATAATCGGGCTCGATAAAAACTATGCGCTCGAAATGATCAGTGGTTCCGATCTCAACGTCGAATACGACAGGCTAATAGACCGACAGCTTGAACGTGCCGCTATTACCAGTATTTCCGGCTTTGCTAAGCTCTACACCGACGCTTCGAAGATACTCAAAGTGGGCTAAGCCATGACCTACAACTTAGCCGAAGTGCGTGAGCAGGCACTGAGTATGCTTGACGGCAATGAGCCCGACGGCGCTCTGCTCGATATTCTCTGCGCCGCCGCCGCTACAGAGCTCGAGGCTCGCCTAAAAGACAAGGTTTCAGTCGAAACGCTCGGTATCACATTTACGAAGGCTTGCGGAGTGCTCGCTCTTTCACTCTATGCTGAAATAGGTGGCACCGGTTCAGCTGTCGAGTCCGTTTCTGCCGGTGAAATATCCGTGCGTTATGAGGGCGCACAATCTCGCGCCCTCTCCGCCACGGCACTACGAAAACTCGCAGAAAGCCTTCTTTACGCTAATCTCGAAGACAGAGGATTCCAATTTAAGGGTGTGATTTCTTGAAAAAACTGTTTAGTCACTGCAGTGGACTTACACGCTTTGCCTCACTGCACACAGCTGCTCAGCAAGAGCCAATAAACGTGCAAGTGATTGTGCAAGCCTTGAATCGAAAGAGTGAGGAAGCATACTACCCACATTTGGCAGGTATAGCCCAGAAGGACAGCTACCTACTCCTTCTTGAGCCCGACGCCCTCGAATCCGTGCCCGAAGGTCTGAGTCTCCTTGTCGATGGACAGACCTTCGAGGTACTGAACATGAAAGCGGTTATGATTGCGCAGACTCGCTCTCACTGGGAGGGCATAATGCGTCTGAAAGGAGGCCTGTGATTTGACCGACACCATACTTGACACCATCGTTTCACTTCTAAACGCTAAGGGCTTAGATGCTCAGCGCTCCTTCGGAAACTTTGCTCTTCCCTCTACAAAACCAAGGGTCTGTGTTTCCCTCAAACGCAGTGCGCTCCTCTCCTCAGGTGCAGGTGACTACCTCGGTGAAACTTTCGATAACGGCCTGGCACGTGAACTCTACGGTTACCGTTGCGAGGCAGTCATCAGCCTCGATATCTACGCACCCTACACCCAAGACGGGGCGGCGGAATGTTCCGCCGTCGCCGCAAGTATCGTACACATCATGGCTGATGCTCCTGCCTCCTTTAAACACAGAAGCACACTCTGCGACGCCGTTTCTTACGATCGTGACCTGCGCCTATATCACCTGCACACTGAGCTCGATTGCCTATTCTTCCTACTTCGTGAACTCGATCAGGAAACGGGGCAATTTTTAGACTTTAAACTGAAAGGAGACATCTCATAGTGTCCAACATTATTAACGAGAGGCCCGGCGTTTACAGTAGCTACCAGCTCGCTAACGCACTCTCCGGTAACATTAACGGTGGTGTCGTTGCCATCGCCGCTCGCTCGCAGTCGGGCGAAATTAACAAGATCGTAGACCTACACTCACACGCTGAGTGCATTGCAAACTTCGGTAGCTCCGGCTCAATGACTGCTATGTCAGAACTACTCTTTAAAAATGGTGCATCAAAACTTATCGCTATTTCCGTCGCTAACGGGAACAGCGGAGGAGACTACGTTGCAGCCTTTAACCTACTCATGCGTCGTGACGAGCCTAAATTTCTCGTGTCCGACAGCCGTGACCTCGTCACGCACACTGCGCTCTCCGTCGCCATTTTAGGCGCTCAGACGGAAAACGCCAAGTACAGAATAGGTATCGCAGAGGCGTCGGGGGATATTACGACTTTAGTCGAACACGCTGCCGATCTCAACAGTGAGCGTATCGTACTCTGCGCCGCACCCGACCCCAATGCCACTCACGGTGCCGCCGCCGCTTGCCTAGCAGGGCTATGCGCCTCCGTTACAGACCCCGCACTGCCCCTCAGCTCATCTGTACTCACAGGTCTGAACGTTCCCGAACTCGTATACTCAGACAGTGAAATTAACACCCTCGTTCAGGGCGGCGTTACACCCATAGAGTCTGTCGGCGGTCAGTGTCTGCTCGTGCGTGCTGTTACTACTAAATCCCAAACCGGCGGCACACCCGACGCCACTTGGCGTGAGCTGTCCACCATACTCATTGTTGATAAAATTATCCCCGAGATCAGAAACACTCTCAAACTTAACTTCGCTCGTGTTAAAAACACCGCACAAACCCGTGGAGCTATTCGCACTAAAGTCGTCATCGAACTCGAAAACTATCTCGCAAACGAGATTATCACAGGCTACCGTGACGTTTCCGTCAGTGAACACGACTCAGACCCTACTGTCTGTCTCGTTTCTTTCGGATTCGATGTCGCCTACGGCCTAAATTCCATCAGCCTTATGGCTTACATTACCGTTTAAGGAGGTTTTTTCATGTCTTTGGCTTTCCCCACCAGTAACGATATCTTTATAGAAGCTAACGGGAAAAAAATCGCCGTTGTGCAAGGCTACAACGCTGTTTCCATACGAAACGAACGTGTTGTCGAGGCCTTCGGCGAAAGCTCACCCGTCGCTACTGTAGCAGGTATGAGTACTTACAAAATTGAGCTCTCAAGGCTCTATGCCACCGACGAAGCTATTTCCGACGGCATTAACTTCCACGATCTGACTGACTTCTCACTCGCCATTGTTAAACCCGACAGACGCATAGTCTATACAGGTTGTGAATGGTCGGAAATCTCCGAAAACGGACAACTTTCCGAGATGGTCGCTGAGCGTGTCATGCTCGTCGCTAAGTCACGCGTCGAAATTGAGTCTTGATGACCGAACGACAACTACTGGACGCTTTGGCTCAAGACAGCTTACAACGGCTGCGCTGGCGTGTGCTCTCTCACTTTAACATCATGCCCTACTCTCGTGAGGCAAGACGTATTAAAAACAGACATGTCATTCTCGCCGCCGCTCACATGGTGCTCGATAAAACGAGCGCCTCTGAGACAAACGCTGCCTATGTGAACTCTAATTTCGATCAGTCACGCTTTTTGAACTTGAGGAGGTGCTCAAATGAATTTAAATGATAATATCCTGCGATACATCAAAGAGGAAAGTTTGCAGAGCCTTGCCTCTGATCTACTGCTCAGGCTTGATTCGTCCGAACACACCCTGTCATCTTCTGACAAGTTTAAAGAAACCACCGATGAGGTGTCAAGTCGGCGAGATTATGAGACAAATGCAGTACCCACGACAACTAAAAAAGAGCCTTCGGTTTTCCGAAGGCTCCTAAGCCCCATTATGAGGATAAAACACAGCGCACGCCCTCGAAATGCTGAAGAAGTGGGCGATTATTCTCCGAACTACCTAGATTATCGCTCGGTAAGCTCGCAAGAAACATACACTGACTTTAATCGGACTGTAAACCGAAGTGAACGCCTTGAAATTTCGGCATCTGAGAGTCAGAGTGCAAACAGGAGAAACTACAACAGCGGTGGCGATGCGCAAAGAACCACAAGCGCTGAGTTTAGAAGCTACACACAAGAGCCCACCCTCTCGGGGAAACAGCCCCTAACAGAGCTCTCCGAGCATCTTAAACGTGAAACACGCAGGGTCGATGCACCTCTGCGCATGCATTGAAAGGCGGTGCTTCATGAACCTATCACCCATGCGCTACAAAGATTACACCTGGCCACACAATCCGACCGTATACGAAATCCACTATGAGCATTCCGTGAAAAGCCACAAACTGCCCTTGGGTAGCTATGCCCTGCAAAGTATGGGCCTTAAAAATCGTGTACTCAGCGGTACGGGTGAATTTTCCGGTAAGGGTGCTTATGATGAATTTCGTAAACTCGCCTCCGTCTTCTACGACGAAACGCCCGGAACACTCGTTCACCCCGTTTGGCAGACGGCGCGCGCTTATTTCGTAGCGCTCTCACTTCTGCAAGAGCCTTGCGAGGACTACGTGCGCTACAGCTTCGAGTTTTGGGAATGCGCCGACGACGAATACGAGGCACTCATAAGACAACAATCCTCGCAGAGCGACACACCAAGACCACAGGTTAACATCAGCGCACAAGAACTCAGCTACACTGTCCGATCGGGTGACACGCTCTGGCGCATCGCAAATAACTACGGACTGAGCACGGCAGAACTACTCGTACTAAACCCACAAATCAAAAACCCAAATCTAATCCATGCCGGCGATATAATTAAGTTGGGGTGATATCATGGATGTTTATATTAAATCCGCAGATGGCACGGAAAATAAATTGCCTCAGCTCATTAACTTTGAGTTTAAACACACGCTCGGAGAACCTTGTGACAGCTTCTCCGTTTCCTTCGCCTACGAGATATCGGATGAAAGAGAAATTGCAAAGGCGATAAGCCTAAATGTCATGAATGAGGGCGTACAGGTGTTCACAGGGCGCATAGACGAAGTTGTGCTTACCGCTGACGCTGAGGGCGTGCGTGCAGAGCTCGTCGGACGAGGACTCGCCGCACTTCTTCTCGATAACGAGGCAGAAGCTGCCGAATACTACTCCGCTGACCTCGATTTTATCCTAACAAGGCACGTGCTGCCCCTCGGTATCGACAAAGTCATAAAAAAAGAGATGTCCATAGCGCCGCATTTTCAAATCGCAAGCGGTGACAGCGTTTGGCATGTACTACGTGAGTTTTGCATGTTCTGCGGCGATACCCTACCTCGATTTTCGCCCGAGGGCGTACTAATACTTGACGGCTCCTATGGCGACAGCCATTACCTAAGTGAAAAAGCGCCCATCCTAAAGCGTAGGCGTGTAATTACTCGTGCCGGCGTCATCTCCGAAGTGCTCGTCAAGAGCGTAGCTGCCGAAGTGACGGTCTTAAACGACGCATTTCTTGAAAAAGGTGGTAGCGCACGGCGTGTTATTAACGTACCTCGCTACACAAGCTACGACGCCATGCGACACACCGCCGCCTGGCAGATAGAACAATCTGAGGCAGAGGCTGATATTTGTGAAATTACTCTGCCACTACTGTTTGCCGCCTTTGCAGGTGACATTATAGAGATTCCCGAATCGGCACTCAGTAGTGTCGGCGGAAGATTTGTAGTAGTCGAGTCCGTCTGTAGCGGTAGTGCTGACGGATTGTTCACCCATCTTTATTTAAAGGAGCTTTGATAATATGTGGCTCACTCAAAAACTTGCAAACGAGCGTCTTCAAGATACGCAGGCGCTCATTGCAGAAATTAGCATAGGCGGTGCCAGACCTGCCGCTCGTAGCATCAGCGAACAACGTGACATGGACATCGTCTTCGCAGGGCCTTTACGGTACAAGCCACGTGCAGGTCAGCGTGCGCTCGTACTAAACTGTACAGACGGCAGTAGGCTTATCGTCGGCATTTTAGACTCCGACTCAAGCGAGACGCTCGCAGAAGGCGAAGTTAGTATCAAGACTGACTCGGCAACTATACTGCTCAAAAACAGCGGAAACATCGAAATTGTCGGCAATGTGCAGGTCAGTGGCAACCTGTCTTTAAACGGGCAGAGAGTACTCACAAGGGAGGACTTATACTGATGGAACTTAAACTGATAGACGGCGACTACCGTATCTCTGCCTTTGGTGGCGTTGAGACCGTCAGTGGCGTAGACGAGCTGTGCCAGCGCATAGTTATGAAGCTCAGTGCAAAACGTGGAGGCTTCTTCCCCTTCCCCGACTTCGGAAGCAGATTGCACACGCTAGGCGCTACCGTCAAAGGCTCGGAGCGTGAAAGTGCAGCCAGACTTTTCGTCGCCGAAGCGCTCGCCTCGGAAGCTGAGATCAGCGTAGAAGATCTTACAATTACTGACGCTGAACAAGGCGGAGTACACATGAACCTTACACTCAAACTAAAAAACAGCAGTCTCTTAAACTTTGTTATCGGACTTAATTAGGAGGGCATATGATAAAAACAGCAGACGAAATTTATGAAAGTATGAAAGCTCTCTTAGAGAGCGAAACGGGGATATACATATCCGAGGGCGGCGACATGTCACTACGCCTTCACAGCGTCGCTCTACAGCTCTCCGGGCTGTGGGTTCAGGCTGACTTTGTGTCCAGACAAGCTTATCCCCAGACGGCACACGGTGAGTATTTAGATTACCATGCCGAACTGCGTGCGCTCGACAGAACAGAGGCAGTCACGGCACAAGGCGTACTACGCTTTACCCTTGCCGCCGCTCGTAACGATGACCTCAGCATTGCCGCAGGCATCGAGTGCAAAACTGCTCTCGGCACCTCATTTGTCACTACGCAAAGCGCCACTATAAACGCCGGTGCTCTGTTTTGTGACGTGTCAGCTCGTGCTATACTGCCGGGAATATCCGGTAATGTGGCGCCCGGCACCATACGACAGATGGTGCTTGCACCCACAGGCGTCTCCTATTGCAGTAACCCCGAAGCCTTTTACGGCGGCGCGGACACCGAGGACGATGAGAGCCTCCGAGCTCGTATCCTCTCGACCTACAAGAGTTTACCTAACGGCGCTAACGCCGCTTACTACGAGTCGGTCGCCCTCAACACCGATGGGGTCGCAGCTGTCAGTGTCCTGCCGAAAAAGCGTGGCATAGGCACCGTGGATGTTATCATCGCCGCCCAGAGCGGTATACCGCCTCAGGCACTTCTTGACACTGTTGCAGATAAACTCAATTTAGCACGTGAAATTTGTGTCGATATAGCCGTAGAAGCGCCGGCTTTGAAAGGTGTAGACATCAGCCTCAGCCTCGCCGCCCATGCTGACAGCGACTTCAACACCGTGCGTGCTGAGGCGGAGAGTATGCTACACGCCTACTTCAGCGGTGAAAGATTGGGCAAAGACCTCCTGCTCGCTGAGCTCCACAGTATCATCTATGCTGTGCCCGGTGTCGCTAACTATGTTATTACACAGCCAGCTGCCGACATCAGTGTCGCAGGGGAAAGCTTGCCCATCCTACAAAATCTCAGTATAAGTGAAATGGGGTGATTTATCGTGGCCGTACATGCAGACCTTATAAAAAGTCTACTGAGACCACTGGGCATTTATGCACTGCGTGACAGCATAGTAGCCTCACATATAGAGGCAGAGGGCATGGAGCTTGATGCACTAGCCGTCGTACTTGCACAAAATGAAAAAGAGGCACTCATAATGAGTTCGGATGGCTATGCCCTTACACAATACGAGAAGATTTTGCCCTATGCCTTCCATGGCTACAGCATAGAAGACAGGCGTGCCGCTATTGCTGCCCTTTTACGCATTGACGGCAGTTCCTTCACAGAAAAGGCGCTAAACGACACAATCTCAGGTTGTGGTATAAAGGCAGTTGTCGAGGAAACGGAGCTGCACTACACCGTTTTAGTCAGCTTCCCCGATGCGCCCGGTGTGCCCTCTGAATTAGAGGCTCTGCAGCAGAGAGTGATAGACATTTTGCCCTGCCATCTGCAAGTTGTCTTTGTAATGAAAAATCTGCGCTGGCGTGACATTGAAAATTCAAAAGTCACATGGAACGACATGGCACTCTTTATGCCCGATTGGGAGGTGTGACGCCCATGACCGCTTTTTCCGTGGAATGGACAGTCGTGACCGTGCTCATCTCCCTCGTGGGGCTTGTCGGGTTACTCGCAAGACCCATGATAGCACTAAACACAGCTATTACAAAGCTTACGCAATCCGTCGTACAGCTTGAAAAGAGCCTGCACGAGCTGGGCATAAAAAACGAGGACGCCCACGACAAACTAAACGTCAAAAGTCGCCTCAACTCCGATAAACTCGGTGACCATGAGACGAGAATTCGTATTTTAGAGCAGAAATAGTGTGGAACATTTTGTTGTTTACTTCGTCAAAGAGAGAGGAGGTGACTTCATATGAAAAGGAAAATCGCAATGCTTGCCATGGCTGTTTTGACGCTCGGCACTCTCTACGGCTGTGCGCCCGAGGTCTCTGACGCTGATTTAGTCTTTGAGTTTCAGGCGTATTCGGGCCCCATATTGCCTCTTACGGCGGACACGTACGAGAACATCTCCGCCACCCGCCACACGAGCATAGAAGCCGAGGGGCGATTAGGGGCGGAGGTGGCGGACAGCTATGAAATCACTAACACGGCTACAGAGACGCAGAGCACGAGGGTATATTACCCCTTTGTTTCATCGTTTTTCGCTTTGGAACACACGCTACCGAGTATCAGCGTAAACGGTGAACGGGTAGAAGCCGAGCTACTCACTCGCAGTATGCCGAACGTTTTCGATTCCGAGATACACTTTTCTTCGTTTTCCGACTATGAGGCCTACATCGCAGACGAGAATTACGGCATGGCAAGCGCCGAGGACTTGCGCCTTGACACGCCCGTGACCGTCTACGAGCTCACAGATTTACCCACCGAGCCCGAGGACTATGAGGCGGCACGTATGACCTTCGGCTTTGACTACGACCCGAGTGTTACCCTGCCCTTTGCATACGGCGGTTCGGGCGGTGGCTTGTATGAAACGCATATGTACCTCTCCATACCTTTACCCCGTGAGGGCGCAGAGCAGGACGACAAGCTGCTCATCATCATAGTGGGTGAAGACATAGAGGGCTATGAATTTAAGTTCTACGAAGATGGTGGACTGGACGAAGAATTAGAGGGCATTGCCCTGCCGACCGTAGAGCGATACGAGAGCGATTTCGACAGCGTGTTGGGCGAGTTGACGGCAGATTTTGCCTTAAAGCACGTGGGCACAATAGAGGGTGCGTCGGAGCTTTTGGCATACGCTACGTCTGAAACTTTGTCGCAGTACATGACACCGCAGACGGAGCAAGTGCGTAACTACAGCGTGACGGTCTTAGACGAGCTTATAGGTGACGCCTTCGGCTCGATGAGGATATTTTATCTCGCTTTCGACTTGGAGCTTGATGTAGGCGAAACCGTTTCGCTCAGTGCCGAACGCCAAACGTATTCAAGCTACGACTTCTCCGGTGTTCCGAACGAAAAGAAGGGCATGTCGGGCTATGACATAGCGAGCACCCTCGGCAGTACACTGCAATTTACCGACGCTACCTACGAGATGATAGCGGACGAGGGCTATTATATAGCGAAGTCTACGCTCGAGGAGAGCTCCGATGCGGAGCAAGTATATTGGATCTTACGTGAAATTGAAGACTAATTCGGCAAAGGGATTGACAAGAGTCTAATATTTGTGTATAATACCTTTTGCTGACGGACGATTAGCTCAGCTGGTATGAGCATCCGCTTGACGTGCGGAGGGTCACAGGTTCAAGTCCTGTATCGTCCACCAAAAAAAGAAGACACCCAACGGGTGTCTTCTTTTTTTGGGAGCCGTTAGTTATTTAATCTGCTCGTCGGAAGTGAATTCCGACGGCATCAAAGTTTTTGCTTTGCAAAAACGTTTGTGACGCCGCACTTGCGGCGGAAAAGTTTTGCTTTTTTGGTGGAAAAGTCGCTTTGCGACTTTCATCATTTTCACTTTACGACAGTACTTTCCGCAGAAAGTCCTTCAAACGGTCGCTCTTGGGTGCGGCGAACACCTCGGAAGGATCGCCCTCCTCAACAAGCTTACCCTCGTCCATGAATATTAAATGACTGCCAACCTCACGAGCAAAGCCCATCTCATGCGTCACGACGACCATAGTAGTGCCCTCAGCGGCGAGCGTCTTCATAACTTCGAGTACCTCACCGACCATCTCGGGGTCGAGCGCACTCGTAGGCTCGTCAAAAAGCATGACCTCGGGGTTCATGCAAAGAGCACGCACTATTGCCACCCTCTGCTTCTGTCCACCCGATAACTGCGCCGGATACGAACCTGCCCTATCCGCCAAACCAACACGCTCCAAAAGTGCCATTGCCTGAGCTTCGGCATCCGCCTTAGAACGCTTAAGCAGTTCCGTGGGCGCTAAGGTCATGTTACGTAGCACCGTCATGTTAGGAAAGAGGTTGAAGTGCTGGAACACCATACCCATCTTCTGCCTATGTATATTGATATTTATCCTAGGGTCGGTTATATCCACGCCGTCGAGCAAAATATGCCCTGCCGTCGGCTTCTCCAAAAGGTTAAGGCAACGCAAAAGCGTGGACTTGCCGCTTCCGGACGGCCCGATGATTACTGTTACCTCGCCCCTTTTTATCTCAGCATCTACGCCGTCGAGAGCCTTTATCGTACCGCCCAAGAAATGCTTCTGCAGACCCTGTACCTTAATTAAAGTGTTCATATCACTCATGCCCTACGCACCTCCGTCCTCTTATCTCCGGCGCTTAAGCGACGCTCCAAACGTCCCACAAGCGCAGTGAACAGCATAACCAAGGAGAGGTAAACTATAGCGACAGTGCCGAGCGGCACAGCGTAGCTGTAAGCGTTACCGCCTATTACATTACCGGCGTAGGTGAGATCCATCAGACCTATGTAGCCGACGACCGAGGTCTCCTTAAGTAAGGTGATAAACTCATTTGCCAAGGAGGGCAGACTGTTCTTCACCGCCTGCGGTAGTATAATGTGACGCATAGTCGGTATGTAGCCGAATCCCAAACTGCGCCCTGCCTCCATCTGACCTTTGTCCACGGACATAATGCCGCCACGCACTATCTCCGCCACATAAGCACCGGAGTTTATGCCGAAGGCCAAAGCACCAACCATAAGCTGATTTCTACTCGTCCGAAACACGACAAAGAACATAATCATAACCTGCACGACCACGGGCGTGCCTCTTATGACGGTGAGATAAATCTTCGCTATCTTATTGGCTATACGTAAAATCACACGGGGTGCACCATGCAAATCTTCGCCTGTTGTGTCCCAAGTCACACGGGTAAGCGCAATAATTATACCCAAAATCACACCGATAACAAGCGCAAAAAACGTAAGCATGAGCGTGTTGCTTATGCCCGTCAAATAAAATTCATAGCGATCCTGATACAGGAAGAACTTGTAGATATTAAATGCCACATCGTTTATAAAAGCATCAAAGCCAACGGGATCGACAGTAGTTATCCAATCAGGCGCCACATCGGGCCATAAGCTCTCGGGAGAAGGAAACATAGTATTCACCTTTCATCAACAAAGGCGGTATTTCTACCGCCTTTGTTCATTATTTTTTTAATTACTCGCTTGTGATGTACTTAGCAATTATCGCATCAACGGTACCGTCAGCTATAAGCTCGTCAAGTGCACCGTTAACCGCATTGTAAAGTGCCTCGTTGTCCTTGCTCATCGCTATGGCGTACTCCTCAGTTATGTACTCTGTCTCAAGGATCATGAGACCCTCGTTCTGCTCTACGAACACCTTTGCAGGCTCGTTGTCTATAACAACACAGTCAACCTTGTCTGTAGTCAGTGCCAAAACAGCGTCAGCACCCCTGCTGTAACGGTCGATAGTGGCAAGACCAGCATCCTCGAGATCCCAAGTGGTGTAGAGGTCACCTGTCGTGTTCATCTGAACGCCTATGGTGTAACCGCCGACATCAAACAGATCGTCAACCGTTGTTATTGCGCTGCCTTCCTTAACGATGATAACCTGCACGCCCGTTGCGTAGCTTGTGGAGAAGTTTACGGACTCTTCACGCTCCGGTGTTACTGTCATGCCCGCAAGTCCGACATCAGCCTTACCCGTCGTAACAGCGTTTATGATGGAGCCGAACTCCATATCGTCAATAACGAGCTCCAAGCCGAGCTTCTCAGCTATAGCAGCAGCTATCTCAGCGTCGATACCGACTATAGAGTCACCCTCGTAGTACTCGTACGGGGGGAAAGCTGCGTTAGTTGCCATTGTGAGCTGACCCTCGACAGCTGTTGTGAACGCCATGTCGTCGCCACCTTCGGCGGGAGCATCGCTCTCAGCGGGTGCTGCGCTCTCTACAGGAGCTTCACTTTCGGCAGGCGCTGCAGACTCTGCAGGTGCCTCGTCGCCACCGCAGGCAGCAAGTGCGAATACCATTATGAGCGCAAGGCTCAGTGCTATTAATTTTTTCATTTCTCTTCCTCTTTTCATCAATGTCAACGTCATCCTATCGTTGTTCGGTAATATTACCACATACCATAAGAAATGTCAATGTTTTCAGCATAAATATTCATGTGTTTCGAGCAAATTATAGGTTTTTGCTTTTGCTTTCCACGTTTACACTCTTATAATCTGTATATATTACCATGCCGGGCAATGCGCCCGAGGGCTTCTTCACATTGCGCACTTGAGTATAATCGACCTCCGTCTTGCCGCCATCGCGTGCCTGAGAGTAATAGACAGCGAGTTCGGCAGCCTCAATTATGGTGTCGGCGTCCACCTCTTTGCCATCTGTGCGTATTATTACATGCGAGCCGTGCACGCTCTTAGTGTGTAGCCAAATGTCTGTACGCCTTGCTGTCTTTAAGGTCAATTCATCGTTTTGTGCGTTTGTGCGTCCGACGAGTATCTCAAAGCCCGTACTTGACACGAAGCGTAAAGGACCGGCACTCTTAGGAGGCTTTTTAGATTTAGATTTCGTTTTCTGCTTTAAAAAACCTGCCGCCGATAGCTCTCTTTTTATCTCTTCGACCTCAGCTGTGCCCTCTGCTCTTTCCAATAGATCGGAGACGCTCTCTAAGTATTGCAGAGTTCCCTCGCCCTTTGCAATGAGCTCAGTCAGGTACGTTTCCGCAGCCTGCGCCTTCTTATACTCCTTGAATAAGGAGGCGGCATTTTTCTGCGGACTTTTACGTACATCGAGCTTTATCTCGATTTGAGGTGAGCCCTCGGTGAAATAGTCCTCGCAAACGAGAACGCTGTCGCCCTTTTGCATACGCCAAATATTAGCCGATATAAGCTCTGCACGGCGCTTGACATCCTCTCTGTCGACGCTCTGCATAAGTTCCTGACGCTGACGGGATAACTTTCTCGCCTGACGCTCACGCAAAGTGCGCAATGACCTCGCCAAATCGCCCGATAAACGTCGCATAAGTTCGCCGCGCTCACGCTGAGCGTAGTAGATATCCAAAAGCTCGGAAAATGTAGCATATTCGGCGAGTGCAACTCTGTCGCCGTACTGCCTTATAGGCATAAAGGTAAAATCGAGTGGCTTGTCGCCCTCTGCCAAAAGACAAGGTGTAAACTCACCTGCCGCCACGCTCTCACACATAGCCTCGCTCGCTGCCGCTAAATTTTCACGCAGACCACCGGCACGAGCCGAAATTTCGCCGGCTATGAGCGGTGACAGTCCCGAAAAGCGTGACATCAGCGCTTTCTGCAAGTCCGAACCCTCGTCAATATCTTTTAATATCGCCCTGCGCTCTGTGGGCGCGATGCCCCAAAAATCGGGCTTCTCCTGAGGTTTCGGCAGTTTATATATCATGCCGGGAATGAGACTCCTATAGGCATCTGCACCGAAATCGGCACGCCTTATACAGTCTGTTATCCTACCCGTCTCGTCAACTGCGATTATATTGGAACTGCGCCCCAATAATTCAATAATAATCCTTCGCCTTGATTCCACGCCCAGCTCGTCACGAGTAAGTACGCTTATCTCAGCTATGCGTTCGCCCTCAGAGCGCTCAACGCTCTCTATACGTCCGCCACCGAAGTGCTTACGCATAAGCATACAAAACATTGGCGGAGTTTCGGGATTTTCATAACGCTCCTGCGTGAAGTGAAGGCGAGCGGTGCCCACACCTGCCGACAGGAGCAGACGTTTATTACCCTCACTCGTGTACACGCTCAAGATGAGAAGATCTCGTGAGGGTTGTTGTACTTTATCTATACGTGCACCTTTCAGAGCTCTGTCGAGCTCTGAGCACAGTGCACCCGTAAAAACATAATCTATGGGCATGAAGCCTTGACCTCCTCTATATTCGAAACGGTCAAGACCGTCCCAAAATCTTCCGCACGGCTCGTAGGGAACGGTCTTGACCGTTCCGAACCCACCGCACCCGTAGGGAGCGACGCCCTCGTCGCTCCGAACCCATTTTTCCGAAGAAAAATGGGTTTTCTATTTTTTTATTTTTCTATTTTTTTATTTTTCTATTTTTTAGTCGGGGCTATGCCCCGAACCCCCTTGGGGATTTCGCTTTTTGCGAAAAGCGACTTGGGGCACCGCCCCAAGACCCCGCAACTTTTTGAAAAAAGTTGATTAAAACTTTTAATTCTGCTCCGCCGCTTCCTCCATGCCGAGCTCAAAAAGCTCCTGCACACGCTCCGTCTCACCGCAGAGGTAAAGGTGCCCGAACAGAGCTTCGAGGCCGGTGGCGGCGTGGTAGTCCGCCTTAGGCGCACCTCTCGGCACGGAGTTTACCTGAGTATTCCTCCCACGTCTGAACACCGCACGCTCCGCTTCCGTCAAATGCGGAAGCAACTTAGCTACCACTTTAGCCTGTGCCACAGCATTTACCTTTGCGACTGTCTCTCTATGTAGCTTTGCCGCACCGGTGTAGCCCAACTCGCATAGCCTTGTGCGCACTAAAAGCTCGTACACCGCATCGCCAACGTGTGCAAGGCCTAAAACACTCATACCTCTTGCCGTATCTTCTCCCATTTAGTACCCCTCGTCATATCTTTCTTCGTCTTCGTACTCCGCCATATCGAAGGGCGGAGTATCGTCATGCATGTGCATATCCGAGTAATCTTCGACAACTGCAGAGCTATCACCGCTGTGTGCCATGAGTCGCTCCTGCCATTGCGCTCGAGTGATGAGTAGGCGACGGGGCTTAGAGCCTTCCGGCGGCCCGACTATGCCTTGTTCTTCGAGCTGATCTATGAGTCGTCCTGCTCTTGAGAAGCCGATTTTCAGTCTGCGCTGTAGCATGGAGACCGACGCCTGATTTGTGTCGAGAAGTGCCTCGACCGCTTTCGGGAACAGCTCGTCCGCGTCGGCGCCGAACATGGCGTCGTCCTCTGAGTGATCCGAGGACTTTCCGCCGCTTTTCTTCGGTTCGGCAGCCTTTTCGATTTGCTCGAGAATTTCGTCGCTGTAACTTGCCGAGCTGTGACTTTTAATGTGGTTTATTATATCCTCGCGCTCCTCGTCTGATACGAAAGCGCCCTGTACACGCTGAGGTTTACCGCTACCCAAGGGGTAGTAGAGCATGTCGCCCATGCCGACGAGCTTTTCCGCACCCTGAGTATCAAGTATGATGCGTGACTCCAAGGCGGAGGATACTGCAAATGCAATACGGCTGGGGATGTTCGCCTTCATGAGACCCGTAATAACGTCTGCCGAGGGTCTCTGTGTGGCTATGATAAGGTGCATACCGCTTGCCCTACCCATCTGTGCTACACGGCATATGCTCTCTTCGACTTCTTTTGCCGCACAGAGCATGAGGTCGGCGAGCTCGTCCACGACTATAACGATCTGCGGCATGGTTTCGCCACCTGTACGCTTTTGGTAGGCGTTATAGCCTGCGAGGTCACGCACACCGCATTCTGAAAACAATCTGTAGCGCTTGAGCATCTCTATGACCGCCCACTGCAGAGCGCCTGCCGCCTTTTTAGGATCGGTGACAACAGGTACAAAGAGGTGCGGTATACCATTATATATGCCTAATTCGACCATTTTCGGGTCAATCATGATAAAACGGAGCTCCTCGGGGCTACTCTTGTAGAGTAGGCTGAGCAGTAGAGAATTGACGCATACAGACTTACCGCTACCTGTGGTACCGGCGATGAGCATATGTGGAAGCTTTGCGATATTACCGATAACACCGGCACCGCCAATGTCCTTACCTATGGCGAAGCTCAATTTGGACGGAGCGTTGTTAAAGGCGGCTGAATCCACGATTTCACGCAGATATACAATGCTGACAAGTTTGTTTGGTACTTCTACGCCGACGGTGGAGATTTTGTCGGGAATAGGCGCAATACGCACACTCGTGACGCCGAGAGCGAGCGCTAAGTCGCCCGAGAGATTAAGGAGCTTGTTAAGCTTAACACCAACATCAAGCTCAAGGTCATAGCGTGTGACGGTGGGACCTCGTGTGACACCCACGACATTTGCCGCCACGCCAAAGCTCTTTATGGCAAGCTCGAGCCTCTGACGATTCATTGCAATCTCCTCAGTGCCGTCGACAGAGGAGGCGTGACCCTTACGGAGTAGGTCTATGGGCGGAAAGCTGTATTCGGGCGTAAGCTCTGCGGCTCGGTCTAGCTCCTCCAAAACCTCTGCCTTAGCAACTTCAAGATCGGCCTTCGCCTGCTTGGGGTTCGGGCGTGAGAAGTCCTGAGCGCCCTCGGGGGCGTAGAGCGGAGCCGTGTTTTGCACTACGGGCGGAGCAACGGGAGCTGCCACAGGTGGAACTATAGGCGGTACGATGGGCATAAATGGCGGTTCAAGGTCGTCGAGAACGTCGTTATCGACGTGGTGTTCACGGGAGTAGTCTATGCGATTACTGCCGTTTTCACTGCCCCAGATTTCGTCCATATCGGGAAAGTCGTCAACGTGCACGTCACGTGCACGCTCACGCTTTTTTGCTCTCTTTTCACTTGCCGTGGGTGGCGGAATGAAGTCTAAATCATCGGGGGCAGGCTCAGGCTTAAGCTTTTTCGGCTTTTTTTGCTTGGGCACACGCTCCTTGCGAGGTATACTGCGAAACCAATCCGCAATTTGTGAGAGGCTAACGCTCATGCTAATCATAAGGGATATGATAAGAGCAAGTAAGATGAGCGGAAAAGCACCGTAGATACTCAGCGTATATTCAAAGAGCATGGCGAGCAGTCCGCAGATAACACCGCCGCCTATCATAGCTCTGCCGTCCGTGTACAAATGACCCACAAGTTGTGTGAAGCCCACATCTGCGCCATACTCTCCGACACGGAACAAAAGGTGAGCGAGGGCGCCAAAGAATACGGGTAGCAAAAGAGCTGTCACGCTGCGCAAAATAACAGGTCTGCCCTTGTGGAAACCGAGCACCCAAGCTGCCAACACAAGCGATAAGGGCAGGGCAATGATACCCCAACCGAACAGCCCTTTTATAGCGGCGCCGAGTATGTTAATGAACAGGGCGTCCACGCCAAAAAGAGCGAGCGTAGAGAGAATTGCAAGGAAGGCAAAAACGCCGGCAATGATTTCACGCCTTACGGGCGATGCCTGTTTCTTTTTCGTCACGCTTGTCTTTTTCGCAGGCGTAGACTTAGCGGTGCCGGATTTTGCGGTACTGCTTGCGGACGTAGTTTTCTTCGCCGTCGAACTACTCGAGGGCGCTTTCTTTTGTGAGTTATTGTTATTTGTAGCCATTAAAACCCTCCGTTAAGGTGATGCACCAGAAATTAAAAGTTTTACTAAATTTTTTTCAAAAAATTTTGGGGTGCAGGGGCAACGCCACTGCTCGCTTTTCGCAAAAAGCGAAATACTAAGGGGTTTGGGGCAAAGTCCCAACTAAAAAATACTAAATTTAAAACACGAGCGTCAGAACTATGGTCAAGAGGCCGGCGCCGCAAGAATAGTAGCCGAGTGCGGCGTATCCTCCACGCTCTGTTACGAGCTTCAGTATGCCCATGGCAACTACACCGCAAACTGAGGCGAGTACCATGGCGAGTATGTAGAAAGGCACTTCGGCAAAAATGAGGCCCTCAGAGAAGCTCCGCACAATATTTACAACAGCGGAGAGTATGGTGTAAGGTAGTGCGGAGAGAAAGGAAAACTGCAGGGCGTAAGCGGGGCTGAGCCCTACGGCGGCACCTGCGCCTAAAGCCATGCCACTACGTGATAGCCCCGAAAAGAGCGCCAAGGATTGCGCTATGCCGACGACGATAGCGTCGGATATACGCATATTTTTTTCAGTTACCCTACCTCCCGTCATCTCACGAACGGCAAAAAGAGCACCGCCCGTCAGGATGAGTATAAAGCCGGCGTATATGCCGCCGCTTAGCAGATAGCGTGTTTGCGTATCGAAAAACAGGACAATAAGAGTCGGTAAGGCTGCGATTGCCGCCATAAAGGCAAGGCGTGCACTGCGAAATCTCTGTACTTCAACACGCTTGCGCCGCTCCTCCGAGCGTTCCGGATACGGTCTGCGCAGGAGTGCTAGGATGTCACGTATAGACTTTCTATACACCACGCATATTGCGAAAGCTATCGAAACATCAAGCAAAGCATAAAGAAAGTAGTGTGCACCCGAACCTCGTGGCAGGTCAAACAGCCCGTCTAAGACTGCCATGTGGGCCGCACCGCCCACGGGCAATATCTCGGTTAGCCCATAGACTATACCGAGCAGTATGCCTGTCCATAAACTCAAGCTTCGTCACCCCAATACTTTTTTCTATATCAATACATCATAATATCATGATTTTGCCCAAAGGACAAGCAAAAAGTAGGGGCGACGAGTGAGTCGTTAGTCAGCTTGTCAAAAAAGTCGCCGCCCATAACCCTCGTCCTTTGCCGAGCAAAGATTTTTCAAAAATCACGGCGAGTTGCCTGGTCTGATTTTTGAAAAATGTTAAATTACATCTGCGGCGGGGCGTGTACACGCCGCAGATTCCGCTCGAGGCTCGCAAGCCGAGAACTCCTTTTGGCGAAAAACCTGTTTTTCGACAGTCTAACTAATCAAATAGCCCCGACACATTGTGTCGGGGCTATTTGATTAGTTAATTACAGGTGTGCCAGCCGCCATCCACGGGTATACAGCAACCGTTAATGTACTTAGCCTCATCTGACGCCAAGTAGACCATAAGCCAAGCGGCATCCTCGGGCAAGCCGAAATAGCCCATGGGCGCTATGCTCTTAAAGTGGTCGCCCAACTTCTCAAAGGTCTCCGCCTGTTTTGGCACCCAAACAAGGTTCGGCGCAAGACAGTTAAAGCGTATGCCGAACTTTGCGCCTATGGACACCATGTGTTGAGTGACGAGCTTCACGCCTGCCTTCGATATGGGGTAGGCTTGACAAGCCGAGCCCATGAAGGAAAGAGCCGTCGCCGAGGCGAAGTTAATGAAGTTACCCTTAATGCCGTTTTTCTGCATGTACTTGTATACGACCTCGAGCGAGAAACGCAGACTGTTAAGGTTCGTGTCCAAAACATGGTTCCACTCCTCGTCCGTCTGACCGTTAAAGAAGTCCCTGTAGCCTGAGAACTCAGCGGCGCCGTTGACGCAAATATCTACTTGACCGTAAGTGTCAAGTGCGCATTTCAAAATCTCGTGCCAGCTTTCACGCTTACTCACATCGGCTACCATAGCCGTAGCCTCACCGCCGCTTTTACGTATCTCCTCGCACTTTTCCATGACACCCTCGGCTATGTCCACCATCAATACCTTTGCGCCCTCTGCGCAGAAAAGCTCCGACGCCTTATAGCAAATACCGCCGTCTGCGCCCGTTATTATAGCCACCTTACCCTTCAATCTGTCCATGTACACCGCTCCCTTTCTGATTTATTCCGCATCTGCCTACTTTGTAGGCAGGCGAATTAAATTATTTAAGAGCTTGCCCGCACAGCGGGCAAATGCTCGATAGAATAACTGCTTTTGCAGTTATTCTATTTCGTTTACCGCCTCGAACGCCTCCTCGACGGCGTATATTACCTTACGTGCCTCCTTAGCGTCGCCTATGACGGTCACGGGGCAAATATCACCGAGACGTTCCGTCTCCGCAAAGCGTGGCGCAAAGCCGAGTGCCATGAGGACGGTGTCGTACTCGGCACTCTCAGTGCCCTGTTCGTTTTCCGTATGTGCCACGGTCTTGAGCCTCGTGCTCTCGACGGAACAGAGCTTAGTTTTAGGCATAAAGTTAATGTTTGAGTTTTTCATCATGTAGCGTAGAAGGTCCTCGTTCATCTTGAACATGGGAGCCGGCAACATTTTCTTCTCAAGCTCGACTAAAGTGACCTCATGCCCCAAACGGTCATAGTGCAAAGCGGCCTCCACGCCGACCATACCGCCGCCGACCATGAGCACACGCTTACCGACATGCACCAAATTACGCAAAGCGTCCGTAGCACTTGCGACATTGTAGCCGTCCAGTCCGCCTATAGCTGAGGGCATGAGAGGCCTACCGCCCACCGCCCATATGATATGCTCGGGCTTAAATTCCGCTATATTATCATAGCTTGCCTCTATGCCGAAACGTACAGTTACATTACTCTTAGCGAGCTGTACACGGTAGTAGTTAATGAGATCGTGCATGTCGCCCTTGAAGTAGGGCTTCGAGGCCGCAAGAGCGTTACCGCCGATGACGGTACTGCGTTCCCAGAGCGTAACCTCATGCCCTGCCTCCGCTGCATATAGGGCGGCGGAACATCCGCCGGGGCCAGCGCCCACCACCAAAACACGCTTGGGTGCAGAGGTCTTTTTAACACCGCCGTATATCTCACGGCCGCACAAGGGGTTGACGGCACAGCTTGCGTTTTTGAGCGCATAAGAGCGTGCGATACAGCCCTCGTTACATGAGATACAGGGGCGAATATCCTCGGCACTACCCTCGTTTAGCTTGTTCGGCAGTTCAGGGTCAGCCAAAAGCCCACGCCCTATGACGGCGAAATCGCAAACGCCGTTACGTAGTACCGCCTCTGCCTTCTCCGTATCTGAGAAACGTCCGTGCGTCAGCACGGGGATATCGCAAATCTCACTTACCGCCTTAGCGCTCTTAGCCTGCGGAGAGAGCTCCTGCATATAGCCGGGCGGCATGGCGTTATACCAAATATCGTGACAACCGGCATCCACATGCAAAGCGTCCGCTCCAAGCTCACATAATTTGCGTGTTAGTTCGAGACCTTCCTCTAAGTCCCTGTAGCCCTCCTCGGCAGGGAGAAAGTGATCGGGGCAATATTTAACGATGAGCGGATAATCCGCACCGCCCTCCGTGCGCACGACCTCCATAAGCTCACGCAGAAAACGCAAACGCCCGTCCATATCGCCGCCGTACTCGTCTGTACGTAAATTCCAACGCCTCGTAAGAAACTGATCTGTGAGGTAACCGCCGTAAGCGTGAATTTCTATAGCGTCCGCACCGCAGGCGATGGCAGTTTTGACGCTCTGCCTGAAGCCCTCACGAAGTAGACCTATCTCTTCAACGGTCAATTCGTGGCAGTTATACTTCGGCACGTGCATCCAAGGCGTGGCAGAGGCGCTTATGGGCACCTTATAGCGAGTGGACGGCCCGCCTATGCGACCGTTACCCGGGTGCAGCTGCGCACAAACTAAACAGCCGTACTCGTGCGACCTGTCGCAAATCTCCTTGAAGTAGGGCGTGCTCTCCTCGTTTAAAAATATGGAGTGGCTCACGTCCTCCAAAACGTCCGTAGCGGCGATGTTACACATAATCATAGCCGCACCGCCCTTAGCACGCTCCACGAAATACTCGACGGCACGTGGACTGAGATTACCCACCACCGTGCCCATGGGAGCCATTATTATGCGGTTTTTAAGCTTGAGCTTACCTATATCCGCACCCTGCATTAACATTAAATCGCTCATGATTTTATACCCCCTTAGTGCGTAGCTTGCCGAGGATTTTCCTGTAAGTAAGTCGCAGGGTCTGTATGCGCCAGACGCCGTCGGGACATTTTACCATGTCGTCCACATACATAGCCCAGCCCTCATAGGTGCTGTCATCGTCCTTGTACGTGTGATAGTCGTTTAAGCGAGTGAGTAGTCTGCAAGTGTTCTCGCCCGTAAACTGCACTATGGTGTTGTGACCCATGTGTATGGGGCTCATCTCCTCATTGCACACGACGGACGCACGCTGTACCTGAGTCATGAGCGACTCATTCGGCACCAAGTAGCCGTTGGCGTAGGACTCAAACGGCTCAGTGAACACATCGGGCATGAGATCCCACATCTGCATGTCTATGCACCACCAGTACTTGTGCTTTGTCGCCATAATCAGCGGTAGCTCCGCCCTCTGCTCGGGCGTGTACCCTCTGCCGGCACTCTCCAAGATTTTACGTGTGAGTCGTATGACTTCCTTGTCTGCTTCTAAGTTCATAAGCCGTCCTCCTTATTTATTTTAATTAATAGTTGTTAAGTTGTAGGGGACGATGCCCGCATCGTCCCCTTTGTCCGACTACACACCGCTCCCTACAGGGATGTAGCCATGCCGTTAGTCTTTACTTATTAAAATACTCCAAATGTATGCCACGCTCCGTGTAGCTTATAGCGGAGTAACAGCCCTGCTTTAGCCACAGCGTCTTAACGAGCGGATCGAGACCGCCCAAGGCGTAGGCTATGAGAGCCGAGAGTGTGCCGTTATGCGCAACGATAACAGCGTCCTCGCCACGAGCGAGGACATGCTCATAGCAACGCACGGCACGAGCGCAGAGTTCCTGATAGCTCTCGCCGTTGGGCGGCGGAGTGCGAGTCCAATCCTCTGCCATAGGACGCACTATGTGTGGCTCCTCCTCCAACTTAGCGAAAAAGGACACGTCCTCATAATCACCCATGTGCTGTTCCATTAAGCCGTCCATATATGTAATAGGGAGGTCACGTCCCCCAAAGGCAAGCTTTGCTGTATCCGACGCCCGACTGAGCGGACTGCTGTAGCAATGCGCCATGTCGATGCTTTTCATCTTCTCGCCGACCTCACGAGCCTGCTCCTCGCCCAAATCCGTCAAGCCGTAATCCGTGTGCCCGTACAATAGATACCTCTTATTTCCCTCCGACTCACCGTGACGCACAAAATATATAATCAAAACTCCATGTCCCCCTTCAGTTCATAGCCCTTAATGTAGCGCCTCAGCATATCGAGCGCATATTGACTGCCCCTCTTGCGTACACCCTCACGGTTACGCCCGAAGCAGTCCGTGCGTCGCACTTCGGTTTTGCCCTCGGTACTCAGTGCCATGTACATGGTGCCCACCTCGTGCACTCCGTCACCCTCGGGGCCTGCAAGACCCGTGACGGCAAGACCGATGTCAGAGCCTAAGCGTGTACGAATATTCGAGGCGAGCTGTGCTGTCACAGCCGCACTTATCATGCCCTTATTTTTAATTAAATCTTCGGGCACATCTAAAAATTCACGTGCCGCACGTTCTGTATATACAGTGACACCACCCATGAAGCTTTGCGATGCACCGGCGTTATCCGTCAGGCGCTTCGCTATCTCACCGCCTGTGCAAGTCTCGGCGACCGCCACAGTTTTACCGCATTCGGCAAGACTAATGAGCACACTCGCAGCTAAGCTGTTTTGATCCACACCGTACACAAACTCGGGTAAAAGATTCTGCACACGCTCTATAACGGGTGCCATGAGCACTTCCGCCTCCTCACGAGTTTTCGCACGAGCCGTCACACGCACATAGCACTCATCCTCCTTAGCATAGGGTGCAAGACTGGGATTTTGAAGTTCCTGCATGTAGTCACGCAGATAAAACTCCATCTCACTTTCGCCTATGCCGGCAAATTTAATGTTGTGCGACACTATTATATTGTCAGTCATGCGCTCGAGTATGGGGCGTACCTCACTCTCCAGCATCTCCCGAAGCTCACGTGGCGGCCCCGGTAACATGATGACCGTAACGCCCTCGGCGGTGAACATACAGCCGGGCGCTGTGCCCTCATGGTTTTTAAGTGCTGTTGCACCACGTGGAAGATACGCCTGCTGTAAATTGTTCGGGGTCATTACATAGTTGCGTGCCTCGAACAGCGTACGCATGTGTGCCGCCTCTTTTTCATCTAATACCAGATCTAAGCCGAACGCCGCCGCAACGGAGTCTTTCGTAAGGTCATCGCAGGTAGGTCCCAAACCGCCCGTCGTCACTATCATATCCGCACGGCTCTTAGCTAATCGCACCGCCTCGGACACACGTTCGGGGTTATCGCCCACCACGCTTTGATGGTACACATTAACGCCGTACTCAGATAAAAGCCTTGCCACATCCGAAGCGTCCGTATTGACGGTACTGCCGAGCAGAAGCTCTGTACCGACACAAATAATTTCAGCTCTCATTTTACAGCTTAATCCTTTCAATGTTGCGCACGGCATTTTCCACCAGTGTCTCGACGTCCATCGGTGCTTCGACCGCCTCCACCTCTTTTAGCTTAGGCTTCGTGCGAGGATGTCGGGGTGTGAACACCGTACAGCAGTCCTCATAGGGCAAAATGGAGGTCTCAAATGTGCCTATCTTCCTCGATAGGCGCACTATATCTTCCTTGTCCATGCCAACGAGAGGCTGTAAGACAGGTAGGCTTGCCACTGCCTGCGTGGACGCCATCGCCTCCATCGTCTGGCTAGCGACCTGCCCCAAATTCTCACCAGTCACAACGGCACTGCAACCGTTACGCAAGGCGATACGCTCCGCTATGCGCATCATAAAGCGACGCATAATGAGAGTATAATACTCCTCGGGGCAATGCTTTGCTATATCCTCCTGTATTTCCGTGAAAGGTACCATCTCCAAGGTCATTGCACCGCAGTAGGCGGTCAGCAGTCTGCCAAGCTCGACAACTTTTTCCTTCGCCGCCTCCGATGTGTAGGGGAAAGAGTGAAAATGCACAGGTATGAGCCTAACGCCCCTCTTTGCTATCATGTAGCTCGACACAGGGCTGTCTATGCCGCCGGAGAGCAGAGTGACCGCCCTGCCGTTAGACCCGACAGGCATACCGCCTGCACCCTGAGTCGGGTTTGCGTGCACATAGGCGGCGTAGTCACGAATCTCCACCTGCACGGTAAGCTCGGGGTTTTTAACGTCAACAACGGTATCGGGAAACGCCTCCGATAAAAGCCCACCCACATACTGCGACAGCTCTATACTTGTCATGGGAAAACGCTTATCGGCACGCTTAGATTCGACCTTAAAGCTACGAGCCTCTGTCATAGCCTCGCTTAGGTATTCCTTTGCACGCTCGAATATAGCGTCCTTGTCCTTCTCACAGGCGGCCGCACGTGATAAAGACGCTATGCCGAACACTCGTGAGAGCGCCTCAAAAGCGCCGTCGAGGTCACAGTCGTCCTTGTTCGGTTCCACGTACATGGTAGACTGCGCACTGTACACACGAAAATCACCGTAGGGCGCAATGCTCCTACGCATATTCGCTATGAGCCTGTCCTCAAAAAAACGCCTGTTAAGGCCCTTGAGGACTATTTCGCCCTGTTTTAGCAGTATCATATCTTTCATTTTTAAGTATCCTCTCCGAAATCATAAGTTCTGTATTGTATAGCCTCGGCTATGTCCTCGGGCGCTATGTCCGCACGCCCATCGAGATCAGCTATAGTGCGAGCAAGACGCAAAATGCGGTCGTAGCTGCGACCTGTGAGACCCATGCCCCTGTACGCCTCCTCCATAAGACCTATACACTCCTCGGACAAGGCGCAGTATTTAGTAATATCCTTAGGCGCAAGTCTTGCGTTTACCTTTACGCTATGACCATCAAAGCGCTGCTCTTGCACCCTGCGTGCTGCATTAACTCTCGCCTTAATTGTAGCGGAGTCCTCAGCACCGCCACCACTGCGAAGTTCGTCGAAGTCGAGTGCCGGCACCTCAACGATTATATCTATCCTGTCAAGTAATGGACCCGAAATCTTGGAGTTATAGCGCCGTACTTCTTTTTCCGAGCACCGACATTCACGTGACTTGTGCCCGTGCCAACCGCATTTACAAGGGTTCATGGCACAGATTAACATGAAGTCTGCCGGGAAACAGACTGTGCCTGCCACTCGTGATACAGTCACCTGACCGTCCTCCAAAGGTTGTCGCAAGACCTCCGTAGCGTCACGATTATACTCAGGTAGTTCGTCAAGGAACAAAACGCCCTTGTGCGCCAAGGATATCTCACCGGGGCGTGGTACAGAACCGCCACCCGACAGCGCAACAGCCGACACCGTATGGTGCGGTGAGCGAAACGGGCGTGTGACGAGCACGGGTTCTTTCGTGCTCGTGAGACCTGCGACGGAATGTACCTTAGTCGCCTCCAAACGCTCCTCCCTACTCATTTCGGGCAAGATGGTGACCAGTCTTTTGGCGAGCATGGACTTACCTGCGCCTGGCGGCCCGACCATGAGCACATTGTGACCACCTGCCGCCGCAAGTTCGAGCGCACGTTTTACGTTCTCTTGACCCTTGACCTCGGAGAAATCGACATTCACCGAGTGCGTCGGCTTAGGTGGTTGGGGCTTTATGGGCGTGAGTTCTATGAGACCTCGGAAATAATCCACAAGTTGTGAAAGCGTTTCAATGCCGTAGACCTCAAGACCCTCGGCGTAGGCCGCCTCTGCGGCGTTTTCCGCAGGCACGTATATCTGCTTCACACCTGCAGCCTCTGCCGCAAGAGCCATGGGCAGAGCACCACGCACGGGTCGGAGCTGTCCGCTAAGGGACAATTCGCCGAAAAACGCACAGTCTTGCGGAGGTTCTTTTATCTGATCCGAGACGGCGAGTATACCTAAAAGTACAGGTAGGTCATAGACCGTGCCGCCCTTTTTCGTGTCAGCCGGCGCAAGGTTCACCGTAAGTCTACCCAAAGGAAAACGCAGGCCGGAGTTTTTTATAGCGGCACGTACACGTTCACGTGCCTCACGAACGGCGGCGTCGGGTAGTCCGACGATGTCAAAGCCGGGCAGACCACCCGACAAGGAGCATTCAACGGAGACCTCATAGCCGCCAACACCGACTATGCCTGTGGAACGTATGTTGCATACCATAGTAAACTCCTTTCTGATTTAGAATAAATAGCGACGAAATCCCTTGGGGGTTCGGGGCACAGCCACGAACTAACAAATAACAATAAAACAAAAAAGGTTTTTAATAGAAAAATTTTCGGAACGGTCAAGACCGTTCCCGGCGTCCGCCCTTACTCGCCTTCGCCTTCCTCCTCGTCCGTACCCAATACAACGTCGGGCACTTCTATGAGCCAAGACGGCACCGCCTCGGGTGCATAGTAGATCATGGGCACGTAACGATAATTAATGTCGCCGACTGTCACAAAGTTTGCAACGGAATCCCTGTCAATGCCGTACATCCATTCACTGTCGGCAAAGGAGATGACCCTATCGAAAAGCTTGAAGAATAGGTTTGCGTCCTGCCCATAGCTCACCTCAGCGTCCGCACGCAAGGTTTCCGGCTCTAATATGACCGATAGTGTGACATCCTCGCCGACAAAGTCACGTATACTCTTGGCAAAGCCCGAAACAGCGGCAATAGCGCTCGGCTCGACGCTCAGAGACTCGGTGTACATAAGAGGCTCGGAGGTGCCGGGGTGCGCTACACTGCGTAATATTATCTCATCGAAGCCCATGAGATACAGCTCATCGACTAAGTCCATGATGTAGTTACGCAGAGTGTTGTTGTAGGGGTCAAGCCACATGCCTTTGGCATCGGCATAGCCCATGCCGCCACTTGTTTTAAGTGCCATGGTCGGGTTACGAGTGGCGAGCAGACTGTCGAGAGTACAGTGTATGATTGCCGCCGTATATATGCCCTCTTCTTTAAGCTCCGTCACTATACTCTGCATATCAAGTTGACCGCTCAGCCCGTAGGACACGGCGGTCTCCACCTGAGAGGTATACATGAGCTGACCGCTGACCGGCTTAATCTCAAAAGCGAGACCGGTCGCACCATAGGTGGCTAAAAGGCTCTTATACGTATCTATGCCCTCGGCGGTCATATAAGCCTCGGGCACGTACAGAGCCTTCAAGGGTTCTAAATCGGCGCCTGCCACAGCTACGACACTACTGTAATCCGCCGCCATTATATCCAAAGTCGCATCCAAGACCTCAAAATCACGCACGCCGTCGGAGCCTACGTCAGACTCATCCGCAAACATCTCTATATCATTTTGTCCGAAGACAACATATTGTTGTAGAGAATAAAACAAGGTAGTAAACAGTACTATGGCGATAGCCGGGATAAAGAGTAGCAGTCCCAATACGCCGCCCTTACTGCGCTTGCCCCTATATACATCTCTGCGCCTAATTGCCACCTACTTCTCGCCCCGTTTCTCTATTTCACTAAGCTGAGACACACGCCTTGCGTGGCGACCGCCCTCAAATTCCGTGTCCAAAAATGTATCGCAGATTTTGAGTGCAAGACCTGCGCCCGTCACACGTGCACCGAGCGCAAGGATGTTCGCATCGTTGTGCCTACGTGTCATCTCGGCAGAAAAACAGTCAGAGCAAAGCGCCGCACGTATGCCCTTAACCTTGTTTGCCGCTATGGATATGCCTATACCCGTACCGCATACTATTATGCCACGCTCACATTCGCCCGATACCACAGCTTCCGCCGCAAGTACACCGTACTCGGGATAGTCGCAACTTTCGTTGCTGTGTGTGCCCAGGTCTTTATAAGCAAAGCCCCTCGTCTTAAGGTGCTCTATTATCTCGCATTTTAAATCATAACCGCCATGGTCACTTGCTATAGCTATCATTTTATATCCTCCTTAGAGTGTAATCATTTCAAGTTTATGCTTTTTGAACATGCTGACGTACTTAAAACCCGTCTCACGTAAGAGGTCATAACCCTCGGTTATGCCCAAACCTGACGCTTTCGTTGTGTGCCCGTCACTACCAACGGTGATAATCTCACCGCCCATTTCCTTATACAATTTAAGAATGGGTAAGGTGGGGATAGTGACACCCAAGGCGTTAGACCTACCACCCTTTGCAAAGTCTGCACAATTTAGCTCTATGCCCCTACCGTTTTCTATGAGCGTGCGAAACAGGACACGCAGTCTGTCACCGTGTCGGTTTAAGTCCAAGGTCGCCTCGGGGTATCCTGCCGCACTCATATAGCGCAGACAGTAGCCCACATGCGCCATGGTATCGAAACAGGGTATTTTTGCTATATCTATGAGCTCCTCGACATAGAGGTCGTAGAGCTCCATGCAGTGCTCAAGGCTCTCGTACTCCATAAAGTAGAAATCTTGGTAGCCCTTTAAATTGTGCAGTGAGCCGAGAATAAAGTCGAATTCCTCCATAGCGTATATAGAGCAGGCACGCTCGGGGTCACGGTTAGGCTCGCCGAGCTCTAGACCCAGACCGATAAACATATCCTTAGGCGCAACAGCACGAGCTTCTGCAAGCATAAGGTGCTCAGCCTCTGTAATACGGAAATTTTCCAGTTGCATACTTTCGGGTATGTCAAAGTCACAGTGGTCGGTGAAGCACATGGCGCCTACGCCACGGCCCGCCGCAGCTAAAACCATATCCGTCATACTAACGGTTGAGTCCATGGAACGGTCGCAGTGTACATGGTAATCGCTTAATAACATATATATCTCACTTTCATATTTGTCCGGTGGAAAACAGATTTTCCTATATAGGCCACGAGGGTAGCCACTTCAAAAAGTGCATGGAGTACCAATCGGAAACCTCCATGCCCGAGAGCACGGGGTAGAACATAATAAACACGACAGCGCTCGCTATAGTAAAGCCGTACATCCAGCGCCGTTGACTCGGGTCTTCCGCCACACGCATCTCACGGAACATGAGGAATATCATCATGAGTAGAAATACACTTGAAGGGAAATAGTGGTACTCAAAGGTCAAACGTGTAATAAATACCCAGGGCAGAAGTTGAGCGAAGTAGCCTATGAGTAGAAATACGGCATAGGACGAACGCTTTTTAATCGCAAGGTAGATAGTGGTGAAAACGGCAATCAAACCGCCCCAGCAGAGCAGAGGGTTTAAAAACGCCGCTATGGTGGATTTCGTACCGCCGTCGAAATGATCGAGGTAGTAGAGGATGGGGAAGCCGTTCACTATCCATTGGTACCAACGTGAGGCGTAAGGGTGCTCGGATACAAGATCTGAGTGGTAGCCGAACATATAGAGTTGGTTATCCCACACAATGGATGCGTACTCGCCCGAGAAAATCATGCCGAAGCCGCCCAAGCCTGCCGCCGTGCCGTAGGGTATATAGCTGAGGTAATAGATGAAAGCCGGCACAGCGACGAAAAAGCCGACACAAAAGGCGCAGTTCTTGAAAAACTTCTTGAAGAAATCAGCCTCACTCCGTCTTGTAAACCAGTGCAGCGCCCAAATGACGGCAAGCCCCGCCCCGGCGTAAAAGCAAGTCCACTTGCTCGCCGCACCTATACCGAAGAATATACCCGAGAGCGCAAGGTCAAGCTTCTTACCTCTTGCCACATACAGCCACATGAAGTAGTACATGAGCAGTATGAATATGACGGAATACGTGTCGATAGTAGCAATACGAGTCTGCGCAAAGTGCATGAAGTCCGTCGCAAAAACGACGGTAGCGCAGGTGGCAATATCCGTTCTGCCGAACATGCGTTTTATGATAACAAACATTATGGGTAGCATAAGGACACCGAAAAGTGTGCCCATAAAGCGCCAACCGAAGGGAGTAATGCCGAAAAGTTGCATGCCGATGGAGATAATTATTTTACCGAGCGGCGGATGCGAAATTTCGTAAGGATCTTCGTTTAGCATGTGCTCTATGGCAGTGCGAGGGTGGTATACTTCGTCGAAGTAGCTACTGTTCATGTAGGTGTAGCCCTCAGGCACTAAGTGTTGCTCGTCAAAGAGCGGAGCGACGCCGGCGTCAAAGCTCATGGTGTCAGCAGAGAGCATGTTGCCCTCCGTGTCGTATATGGCGAGCTCACCCATGTAGAGCTTATCGTCTGTGATGATTCTGATATAGCGAGCACTCATGTCAACAGTCGATTCGGGGTCAGGAGAAAACTCACGCCATTTCAAGATGTCGGCATAAGTTTGTTCCGAGGTACCCACATCACGAAAATCAACACCGTCATCGGAAAATTGGATAAAGTAGTTACCTGTGTGTATCATGGCGAAGTATTGCAAGTGCCCGATTTCGTACTCGGCACCTAAGTCAATATCGGCATAGCTACCGTAATCGGTGAAGGCGCAATAACTCTCGACCGACTGCGTGTTACCTAAGTTAACAAAGGCGACAAGAGCGTAGACGGCGCTGATTATAAGGATAATGACACGGTCACGCTTTGAAACACCGTGCACCTCCGCTTTGAAGCTAAAGCGCTCACGCTTAGCTTTTTTTTGAGGCATGTCCTCACCTTGAGGATCGGTGATGCTGGCGTTTAGCTCAATGCGTTCCGGCTCTTGAGCTATGGAACGGCACCACTTATAGCCGAGAATAAAAAGGAAGCATAGAACTGCTACCGGAAAAATATAGACCATATACACCTTTTAGTGTCCTCCTGAACAGACTTAATCACCTTAGATTATACTATTTTAATCATACAATGTCTACCTTTAAATGTGCTCTTAAATTGCGCTTGGTACAAAATTATTTTTGTCGGAATTAATGTATTGCTTGACATAATATTTATTGTGGGTGTAAAATGTCTTGATAATACTTTGGGCTATGGGGAAGCTCTTTGATATTTAGAAACAATTGCGTAGAAAGCGAAGCAGCGTTGTACCGGCTCACGCTGTCATAAAATAAGAGCCGATAATTATATAAAGGAGGCGTATACACACAAGATGGACTGGTTAATTTACTTGGGAATCGCCGTGGTGGTCGCACTAATCTTTTTCCCGGCAGGTATAGCGTACCGCAAGAAGGTAGCGGAGCGAGAGATTTCGAGTGCGGAAGACGAAGCGAAGAAAATAATCAACGACTCTATTAAGGCGGCAGAGGCAAAGAAGCGTGAGGCACTGATAGAGGCGAAAGAGGAGATACACAAGAGCCGTGCGGAGCACGATAGGGAAGTCAAGGAGCGTCGCGCAGAAGTTCAGAAGATGGAGCGCAGGTTACAGCAGAAAGAAGAGAATATTGACCGCAAGACAGACGCTTTGGAGAAGAAAACAGAGCAATTAAATCAGAAGATAGCCGGAGTTGAGAAGCAGCAGGAGGAAGTAGCGCTCATAAAGAGAAGTCAGCTTGAGATGCTGGAGAAGATTTCCGGTTACACGGTAGAGGATGCGAAAAACTACCTAATAGCGAGCATAGAGACTGAGGTGACGGGCGAGCTTGCGGCGAAGGTACGAGAGCTTGAGGCTAAGTTTAAGGATGAGGCGGACAGCAGGGCACGTGAGATAGTAACGACTGCGATACAGAGATGTGCCGTAGATCATGCGAGTGAGATAACTGTTTCGGTCGTAGCCTTGCCGAACGATGAGATGAAGGGTCGCATAATAGGACGTGAGGGACGCAATATACGTTCCATAGAGACTTTGACGGGCTGCGATCTCATCATAGACGATACGCCGGAGGCGATAACGGTATCGAGCTTTGATCCTGTACGTCGAGAGATAGCAAGGCTTGCACTTGAGAAGCTCATACAGGACGGGCGCATACATCCGGCACGTATAGAGGAGATGGTCGCAAAGGCGCAGAAGGAAGTGGCGCAGGTCATCAAGTCTGAAGGTGAGCGTGCGGCGTTCGAATGTAAGATCAACAACTTAAATCCTGAGATAGTGAAATTGTTGGGTCGCATGAAGTACCGTACGAGTTATGGTCAGAACGTACTAAATCACTCTATAGAGGTGGCACATATCTGCGGATTGATAGCGGCTGAGTTAGGAGTAGATGTAGCGACGGCACGCCGTGCGGGATTGTTACATGACTTGGGTAAGGCGATAGATCATGAGGTAGAAGGCAGCCACGTAAGCATAGGTGTGGACGTAGCTCGCAAGTACAAAGAGAGTGCGGAGGTCATCCATGCTATAGAGGCGCACCATGGAGATGTGGAGCCGAGCACCTTGATAGCGTGCATAGTACAGGCGGCGGACGGCATATCGGCGGCGAGACCCGGCGCAAGACGTGAGAACATAGAGAGCTATGTAAAGCGACTTGAGAAGCTTGAGGAGGTATCTAAGAGCTTTGGCGGAGTATCGGGATGCTATGCGATACAGGCGGGTCGTGAGATACGCGTAATGGTGAAGCCTGATGAGGTCAGCGAGGATAAGATGGTGCTGTTGGCACGTGATATAGCTAAGAAGATAGAGGACGAGCTAACGTATCCGGGTCAGATAAAGGTACACTTGATGCGTGAGACTAAGGCTGTAGAGTACGCAAAATAAGAAAATAGAAGCGGCACAGGTTTCCCCACCTGTGCCGCTTTTTTGTTATGTGTTAGAGCAATATAAAACAAAAAACCTCGCAGTATAAAATACTGCGAGGTTTTTTGGCACGCCCTAAGAGATTCGAACTCCTGACCTTCTGGTCCGTAGCCAGACGCTCTATCCAGCTGAGCTAAGGGCGCATACATGGCGAACAGCCGATTTACCGGAGCTGTTGCGCCATAGTACTATAGCACAGCTGAAAGCAAAATGCAAGCTTTTTTTATCGATTTATCATACCTGTTACATTATCCGCCAAATCGCCTGCCGCTCTAAGGGCTTTTCCTACCATGTTCATCTTCTTCTTTTTAGGTGCAACAGCCATGCCGACAGTCATGCCGACTACCAGACCAGCGCCTACGCCTCTTGCAAAACTCATGTTATTTGACATAGTTTCTGCCTCCGTTTCAAATTTCTACTATAGTATTTGAATTCATACCAATAAAATACAGGCAGGTCGGCGGAAAAATATAGTAAAAAGCGAAACATCGACTTGATACAAGCTACTGTATAGGATATACTAAGTTGCGTTGAATGAAAAATCGAAACGGAGAAGAAGATGTACAATAAAAAAGTTCTTGATAACGGCGTGCGAGTGCTGACGGATAAGATGGACGGCGTACGCTCGGCGGCTATAGGTATATGGGTGGGTGCAGGCTCACGTAATGAGAGTGCTGAGGAGAACGGCAGTGCGCATTTTATTGAGCACATGCTTTTTAAAGGCACGACGAAGCACAGCGCGGAGGATCTCGCTTGTATAACGGACGAAGTCGGCGGACAAGTCAATGCCTTCACGACCCGTGACAGTACCTGCTTTTATGCAAGAGTGCTTGACACACATTTAGAGCGTACGGGCGACATGTTCGCCGACATGTTCTTTGATTCACTGTTTGCTAAGAACGATATAGAGACGGAACGCAGTGTAATCGTTGAGGAGATAGATATGTACGAGGATACGCCCGAGGATTTGGTAGCGGAGCAGATGTTTGCCGCCTGCTTCCCCGGTGCTTTAGGACGCCCTGTGCTTGGCACACGTGAAACGCTTGCTACACGCACAGGTGACAGCTTGCGTGACTTCATGACACGTAATTACACGGCGCCACGAGTGCTAATATCCTTGGCAGGCAGTTTCACTGATGCGGACGCAGAGCGCATAGCCTCACGTTTTGCTACGCTCAGCGCGCAAACAGCGCCGGTGGTGGATGCCGGCACCTATACGCCGTCTTTTGTCCTGCGTGATAAGGTGGTTGAGCAAAACCATGTGATTATAGGATATCCGGGCAAGCACTCAAGTCATGCTGATAGGTTCGCCATGACACTTATGTCGAGCATATTCGGCGGCGGAGCGTCCTCGCGACTGTTCCAGGGCGTACGAGAGCGGCACGGGCTGTGCTACTCTATCTACAGTTTCATAGCAAACTTTGCGGAGACGGGCATTTTCGGCATTTCTGGAGCTATGAGTGCAGCTACAGAGCAGAAGGCGCTGCAACTTATAAAGGCAGAGGTGGATAAGCTCTTGCAGCACGGTGTGACGGCAGAGGAACTGCACAGGGCAAATGAACAGGCGAAGTCGAGTCTCCTCATGTCCTTGGAGTCCACGTCCTCACGTATGAACCGCATGGCTAACGGTGAGATGTACAGAAACAGCCATATGAAGATAGAGGATGTCATAGCCTGTTATGATGCGGTGACACGAGAGGATATTTTACGTGTGGCAAGGGAGACTTTCGATGAAAAGAGACTGTCGCTGTCCGTGTTGGGCAAGGCATCGAGTGAGGAGCAGTACAGGGGTATACTGACCTAAGAGATTGAAGGCATTTAGCCAACATGTCAAAGAAGTTATGACAAAAATCCCTCGTCCTTTGCCGAGCAAAGATTTTTCAAAAATCACGGCGAGTTGCCTGGTCTGATTTTTGAAAAATGTTAGATTTCATCTTCGGTGGGGCGTGTACACACCGAAGATACTTTGCGAGGCTCGCAAGCCGAGAACCCCCTCTTTGGCGGAAAACCTGTTTTTCGCCATACAAACTAAAATTCGACTGTGTAAGAACACGGTCGAATTTTAGCTTTGGTGTGTTTATTTGGAAAGGGGGTTAGAAAAAAGCAATATGTGAATCGCTCGTGAGAGCGAAGAGTGAATGGTCTGCCACTTTCGAAGGTATTAAACTATCGAGGCGGGCAGTTGCCCTTATCAATTGTCGCACGATGCGACTTGTTTTTGTCTCTCTTTGTTTGACTGACCATATATTATATGGCGAAAATGAACTCATTATGAACAAAATGCCAACAAAATGAAACTTTATCTAATTAATATAGTAATCAAGCAGGAAGAAAACAGCGGCGGCTATAGCGAGAGCGCCGATTAAAATAAAAACACGCTCAGCGCCCGTAAGGTTAGCCTTAGCGGCGAGCTGTGCATAGGTATAGCTCTTTGAGGGGTCGTCCGGATCAACATAGAGCTTGACGGTGCGTGAGGGGTTGCCTGTGCCCATAAAACGATCACTGGTGTACATAGGACCTGTCTGAGATAGAGAATAGGAGTACCATGCCATGTACCCGTACTTAGTACCGGTCTCCTTTTGGCTCTCCTCATTGTGGTAGTGGTAGCTGCTCTTGCAAAGACGTGCGGTGACGACTCTACCGTCCTCGCGAGCCTTCTCTAAAAATACATTAAGGCGCTCACCCCTACGTAGTTGGCGTAGGTTGACAGCAGGATAAGTCACAAAAAATACAGACATGAGAAATGCCATAACCGCCGCAATATTTCTGATTGTTTCCGTCACGTGCCATCGTCCTTTCGTATAACTATAAATATTCGGAGCAAAGTTAACTTTGCTCCGAATACGTGGAGGCGCCACCCGGATTTGAACCGGGGAATCGCGGATTTGCAGTCCACTGCCTTACCACTTGGCTATGGCGCCATACTTATATTATATGAGTTTAAACTAAAAATAAAAGCGAAACAGGTGCTGAAAGGTAGGTTTCCAATAATTAAGGCATATCGCTAAGGCGATACATAAGCTTCGTCGCCGCAAGTGCGGCGTTCCAAGTGTTTTTGCTTTAGCAAAAACCTTGATGCAAGGCGAATTCATTTCGCCTTAGCAGATTAAATAATCCAAGGTTTCCAATAATTAAGGCATATCGCTAAGGCGATATGCCTTAATTATTGGAGCGGGCGAAGAGGCTCGAACTCTCTACCTCCACCTTGGCAAGGTGGCGCTCTACCGGATGAGCTACGCCCGCACACGTGCCTGATAGCTCAGGCATCTTACGTGGATGGTGCCTCCGGTCGGAATCGAACCAACGACACGTGGATTTTCAGTCCACTGCTCTACCGACTGAGCTACAGAGGCAAATTGGTGGGAACAGCTGGACTTGAACCAGCGACCCCCTGCTTGTAAGGCAGGTGCTCTAACCAGCTGAGCTATGCTCCCACATATTTCCTTGTGAAATTTCTTCCACAAAGCTTGATTATTATACCAAATCAAATCACACTTGTCAATACCTTAAATCAAGCAAATTTCATTTTTTCTGTTTTTTTATTGCTCGGGGCAAAAAAGGCGTGGAGAGCGGACTCTCTACGCCTTGCAGTTTATTGTTCTGTACGCTTAATGAGCACCCTGTCAACACGCCTGTCATCCATGGCGAGCACAGTTACCTGTAAGTTGTCGTACATAAAGCTCTGCCCCTCCTCGGGGAAGCCGCCGAATACCTCTAAAGTCCAGCCTCCAACAGTCTCGCTATCAAAGTCGAATGTGGCCTCACTGATATCCAAAAGCTCGGTGAAGTCAGAAACACTCATGTCGCCGTCCAGCTCGTATTCGCCCTCGGAGCGTTCTACGACCTCGGGTTCCACGTCATCGGTCTCGTCCCATATGTCGCCAACGATCTCCTCTAATACGTCCTCAAGGGTGATAACGCCCAAAGTGCCGCCGTACTCATCCGTCACTACCGCCAAATGTTTCTTCTCACGCCTAAGCTCAGAGAGTACCTGTGGCAACTTTATCGTCTTGTACACGTAGTGCGGCTCCATTAGGAGTGCCTCTATGTTCGGCTCACGTTCATCGACCATAGCCTTTAAGAGGTGGTTGAGTGACAGCACACCTATGATGTTATCTATGCTGTCGCGATAAACGGGTAGACGTGAATAACCCGCCTCGTCCACGAGCTCCATTACGCTCTCGAAGTCGTCGTCTATATCGAGAGCTGCTACATCGACTCGTGCTGTCATAGCCTCGCTCGCACTTGTCTCGGAAAAGTCTATGGCGTTTTTCAGTAGTTCTGAACGCTCCTCGTCCAAAACGTCCTCGTCCTCAGCGGTGTCTATAATAGATTGCAGCTCCTCGACGGCTGCGTGATCGTACTGCCCCTTGTTATCGCCCTTGAGGGGTAGAGTGACTAAATTAACACTACCGACTAAGATGACGATAAACGGCTTAAAGATGAACATCAGCACACGTATAATGTAAGCTACACTGACGGCGAGACGGTTTGCATTTTTCTTCGCAACTATCTTGGGGATAGTCTCGCCGAATAGAATTACGATCAAAGTCATGCATAGTGTAGACAGCCAAGTCCAAGTCTCGCCGAAATAGGTGATTGTAAATACGGATGCAAGCGCAGAACTGATTATATTGACAAGGTTATTGCCTATGAGTATGGCGGAGAGAGCGTCATCGAAATTATCCATAACGGTGACTGCCATTCTGGCACGTTTACTGCCGTTTTGTGCCATGCCGTCCAGCCTCATACGGTTAGCGGAGGACAGGCTCATTTCAGAGCCGGAGAAGAAAGCGGAGAGTAAAATAAGGACCGCTATGACTATAATATAGTTGATCATTCGTCCGTCCCTCCTCTCGTGTCTGAGAGAGATTCTCGTTTGACTTCTAATTTAATTATCCTGTTGCTGCGCATCTTGGATACGGTGATTTCAAGTTCGCCGAAAGTGAAGCTGTCGTCTTCCGAAGGGATGCGCTCAAGCTTCTCGTAGACCCAACCGCCCAAAAGGACATGCTCAAGCCTGTCGCCGTCACGTTCCAAATTCATGTCGAGTTTATCGTACATTTCACCGATGGTCAGCTCTGCATCCACCTCGTAGCGTCCGCCTCCCAAGGGGATGAAGCTCTCTTCGACCTCGTCATCTTCGTCCCAAATCTCACCGACGAGCTCTTCTAAAATGTCCTCGACCGTCACGACGCCCAATGTACCGCCGTAACTGTCGGATACTATGACCATGTTGAGCTTCTGCACACTCATAGTTTGCAAAAGTTCGTCGATATTAACACGCCTGTGCACAAAGTAAGCTTCGTCCAAAAGCTCGGTGAGCTTAGGTGCGATGCCGGACTTTATGTAGGATTTTAAATATTTGCGTATCTGTAAAACACCAACGATATTGTCGACAGAACCCTTGTAGACGGGCAAGCGACTGTGCCTGTTTTCTTTAATAAAAGAGACGATGCGCTCGTGCTCCCACTCCACATCCAAGGCGACTATATCGACACGAGCGGTGAGTACAGTCTCTGCCGTCAGTTCGGAAAACTGCAGAGCGGAGCTGACGAGCTCGCCTCTCTGAGTGTCCAAAGCGCCTTCCTCCGTCATGTCTTCAATGATATCGTAAAGTTCGTCCTCGGTTACCGTGACTTCAGGATCGCCGCCCGTCAGACGTGCCGCCTGACGCCCTATGAAGGTTAGAACAGCGGACAAAGGTCTGAAAATCACCATAAAAAAACACAGAGAGCCCGCAGTGGCCAAAGCCACACGCTCACTGTACTTCTTCGCTATACTCTTTGGGAACATCTCACCAATGAATAAGATGACAATAGTGGTCGCAATCGTAGCAAAGGACACAGCGGAAATACCCCATTGGCGAGTGACGACTAAGGTCACAATGGAGCTCGCCCCTATGTTAACTATGTTATTTCCTATGAGCAGGGTGCTAATGGCGCGCTCGAAATTATCAAGCACACTCAACGCACGCTTCGCACGCTTATCACCACGCTCTAGACGTGTCCTAAGTTTTATGCGTGAAACGGACGCAAATGCCGTTTCCGTCGCAGAGAAATATGCTGAACCCAGCAAAAATATTATAAGAATAAAAATTAAAGTTTGACTGCCCTCGTCCATTGTGGACATCACCTCCATTAAATTAAAGCCATATATAACTCAAAATTATACCATAACAGTGCGTTTATGTCAAGGCTGCGCAGCGTAAAGCTCATGCAGTTCTTCTAAGCAAAGGTTGTTTTCTTCCATGTATTTAGCCGCTTCAACGCCCACGTACCTAAAGTGCCAAGGCTCGAACATTATGCCGGTAATCTCCGTTTTATCCTCGGGGAAGCGCACGACAAAACCGTAGTCTGTGCAGTTCGTACTCATCCACTTATAGAGCTCTGTATCGGCAAGGCTCTCGTTTTTAAATTCGTAGTACATGTCGGTGATATCTGCGGCGAGACCGCTCTGGTGCTCGCTTGTGCCCGGCGGTGCTACTATGGTTTTCGCTATGTCCTCGGGGTACTGCGTCAATTTAACTTCGTACAGATATTTCTGTGTGGCGTAGTCTCTGTATGTAGAGGAAAGGTAGACGCTAAGTCCCTCGTCACGAGCCGCTTGCATGAAGTTCTCCAAATGTTCCGCTGCACGTTCGTCGAACATGTGTCCGTACTCCACCTCTACCAAAGACGGCTCGTACTCGCCCATGGGACTGTCCATATTCACGAGCATGAGTTCCCATGAGTCCATATCCAGATCCGGTAAACTCGGTGTAGGCTCCGGCGTTGGAGAGGGCGTGGGTGTTGGTTCGGGTGTGGCTGTTGCCGTCGGCGTTGGGGTGGGGGTGCTCATAAGCTCTGCCGAGGGCGTGGGTGTCACTACTGCCATTGGTTCGTTTTTACCGCCCGTAAATATAAACAGGAGCAAAAAGCTAAAAAGAGCAAGACCCAAACACAGCGCCGTCAGTTTAATTATATTCGCAATTTTCATAAAATATCACCATGTCCAACAAAATATGTTAAACTATATCACCCTTAAAGTCATAGGTCAAGCTTGCACTTATAGTTTGTGTCGTATATAATACAGAAAACGTGTACAGAGAAGAAAGAACAAAAGGAGAAAACATGGAATTTAAGGCTATAGAGCGAAAAATGTGCGGAGAGTACCTTAACCGCTACGACATACATTACAATACGCCTGAGGGCGGCGTGAAGGTGTACGAGATGTTCAGCCGTGACCCGGGTATAAACAGTGAGGAGAAGCTCACGAACCCCCGCACGGATGCGGTGATAATAATAGTGACGGACAAGGAACATGAGCGGCTCTTGTTAATACGTGAGTTTCGTTTGGAGTTAAATCGTGCTATATACGGCTTGCCGGCAGGGCTCATAGATCCGGGTGAGACGGCGGAGGTTTGCGCTATACGTGAACTGAAGGAGGAGACGGGTCTTGACATGTGCCGAGTGACACATGTAATGCCGGCGAGCTACTGTGCGGTGGGCATATCGAATGAGATGGCGGTGTGCGTGTTTGGTGAGGCTGAGGGTGAGATAGTTGCACGCAATGCCGAGGACGAGGAGATAGAGGCGCATTGGTTTACGAAAGCGGAGCTGAGGGAGATGCTAAAGACGGAAAATTTTGGCTCTTGGGCGCAAGCCTACTGCTTCATGTGGACTATAGGACTTGATAAATAGGGGGCGATGCCCACATCGTCTTTGTGTTATGGTTTTGGAAATGTGAAAAAAATAGACTTGTACCATAAAATGATATTGTGATTGAAGGTAATTATGAAAAAGATAATGAAACTTGCAGATTTTATTAAAAAGCAAGGACTATCAATTGTAATGTTCGCGTTGGTTATTACCGTGCAAAATAGGGTGATTACATTAATCGCATGTGCAACCTGGGCGTGCTATTCGGTGTACAGGGCAAGAAAAAGCAAGTATAGGACAGAAAAATACATATACATAACAGTAACAATATTAATTTTAGCGGGAATGTTATATTTACTAAGCTCATATATATTTTAAAAATTCAAAACAAAAAAGCCTTGGAAAACAGACGTTTCCCAAGGCTTTTTAGCTTGTCAAAAATTATGGCATCAAACCCTCGTCCTTTGCCGAGCGAAGATTTTTCTAAAATCACGGCGAGTTGCCTGGTCTGATTTTTGAAAAATGTTAAATCTCATCTGAGGAGGGGCGTGTACCCGACGAAGATACTTATCGAGGCTATAAAGCCGAGAGCCCCTATTTTGGCGAAAAACAGGTTTTTCGCCAGGCTGTAAAGCCTTTACGCTATTAAGAACGAAGCGTCTATTCTGATATCCGCACCGCTTATGTAGCGTGAGGTAGCGTCGTCACCTAAGAACAGGCAGAGTTGAGCGACATCCTCGGGCATACCCAAGATAGGTCTTTGACCCTCGCCCGGCGGCGTTATCATGTTGAGCGGAGCCGCACCGCCTGCACGCATCTGCCAGTCCATTATACCCAGACCCATTTCACGGGGCACACGATTAATTTCCGTCTTAATGTTCGAAGGTAAAATGGCGTTACAACGTATGCCGCGCTCGTAGAAAGAGCTTGCAATGTTACGTGTCATGCCCAAAACGGCGTGCTTTGTTGTGATGTACATGGTGCCGCCCTTAAGGCCGCGCAGACTGGCGGCGGACGCCATGTTTATTATGTTTCCGCCCTTGTTTTGCTCTAAGAATATCTCTATGGCACGCTTACAGCAGAGGTAGACGGCCTTCTGATTCGTCTCATAAATGTAATCGTAAATTTCCTCGGAGGTCTCGTGTATGGGAAGTTGGCCATCGAGCACACCTGCGTTATTGACGAGGATGTCGAGAGTGCCGCTTACTTCGAGCGCCTTGTCGAACATGGCGTTTAGCTGTGCCGTGTCACGCAAGTCCGTGGTGCAGGCGACGATTTTGCCGCCGAGCCCCTCGCACTCTGCCGCAAGCTTTTCAAGTCTGTCCGTGCGACGTGCCGCTGCAATTACGGTGGCGCCCTCCTCGGCGTAAAGCTTCGCCGTGGCGTATCCTATGCCCGAGCTTGCGCCTGTTACTATGGCGGTTTTTCCTACTAATCTCATATTAATTCCTCCATTTTATAATTAACGTTTGTTTAATCTCACGATTAATGGTAGCATAATTGCTCTACGGCGAGCAGACAAAATACGTTTTTTAATTAACAATATCATGCAAGGGTGATAAATAAAGCGGAAAATGTCGTGGGTGCGGGTGGTTCGTGGAGTATAATGTGAGAAATCGAGAAAGGTTGGGTATATACATATGGCAGCGAAAACGATAAAATTCGGTGAATATCCGCAGTTTGGTGTACTATCGAGTGTTAAGGTCTTGGTTTGCGGTACGAATATAGCAGGGCCGCATGCGGCTTGTTTGATGGCGGAGATGGGTGCTAAGGTGGTGCAAGTAGAGCCGCCCAATATGCCTTGTTCATCGAGGGCGAACTATGCCGCCGCTCAGGAACACAGGAATGTGTACTCCATGGCGATGAATACGGCGAGCGAGAAGGGCAAGCAGGCATTTTTAAAGCTCATAGAGTGGGCGGATATTTGGATAGAGTCGGGCAGGCCGGGTGCATATGAGCGTCGTGGTCTTTCGGACGAATATTTGTGGACGGTAAATCCGAAACTTGCCATAGTGCATGTGTCGGGCTACGGACAGGAAGGACCCTATAAGGACAAGGCGTCCTATGACGTGTCGGGACAGGCTATGGGCGGTTACATGTACCTAAACGGTGAACAGCCGAACTCTCCTCCTTTGAAGGTCAACCCCTATTTGTCCGACTACGTGACGGCGTTTCACGCCTGTATTTGTGCGCTTTCGATAATGACGCACGCACGTGAGACGGGCAAGGGCGACAGTGCGGATCTTGCGCAGTACGAGCATATGTTCAAGATGCTGGGCGGCTATATACCCGAGTGGGCGCACAGGGGTTACCCCAAAAAGGGTGAACCGGTCAGGTGGCGTACGGGCAATGTGAATGACATGGCGGCAGGCTTTTCGTTTTATAACTGCAAGGACGGCACTATCTTCATAGGCATGGTGGGTATGGGTCCTGTTTTGAGGGGCTTTCCCGTCGTGGGACTGCCTTTGCCCGGTACGACGGATCCCGAGCTATATGAGGGCATGACGGGCATGCTAAAGGATCTGCCGGCAGGGCAGAGGATAGAGAAGGCGATAACGGATTTCTGCGCGGCACGTACGGTGGCGGAAGTTGAGGCGGCGATGACGGAGGCAGGTGTGCCAAACCAGAAGGCGTACACACCCGAGGACATTTTTAACGATCCGCATTATAAGGCACGTGAGAACATCATAAGCTGGGAGGACAGCGTGTACGGTGAGATGACGAGCATAGGCGTGATAAATAAGTTCAAGCGCAATAAGAGCGAGTTTGTGGCGAGTGCGCCTATGTACGGCGAGCACAATAGGGATATAATGGAGAGCTTGGGCTTCACATCTGAGTTTATAGACGAGATGTACAGTGCGGGTGAGATGGCGGACATGGACGCAAAGGCAACGGCGGAGCGTTGGCGCTTAAAGGACTGGGGCTACTTCTGGAGCGAGGAGCAGGCGAAACGTGTGGGCCTGTAATTAGAATACGGTAATGGAAAACGACTATGAAAGCTTCGGTTATGATGTAGGCTAAGGAATTTTGCCGATAAAAAGCTCACAGACTGCGGTCTGTGAGCTTTTTGGTGTTCGTTATTCGTAAACATACAGGCGGTCACGGCAAGCCGTGACCCTACAATGGGGGGTATATCCACCGCACGTGTCACGGTTTGCGGAATGTAATTGTAGGGACATGGCTTGCCATGTCCGCCTGTACGTCCACGCAAAAGGTGAAAAATATAGGCGTAGGGGAGGGGCTCTGCTCCTCCCGTTGTACAATCATGCAAACCATGACATGGGCGGAGCAGAGCCCCGCCCCTACACCCATATATTATACATATCGCAAGCCTGTGACACGGGCGGATGTGGGTATCCGCCCCTACGTCTATATATTTCACATTCCGCAAGACCTTTTGTATTTGTTTTTGTTGTACTATGGTATAAATAGTGGTAAAATGAAAGGACGTGACTGTGAGGGGGTGAGGACATGGAGAGCAGAGACTATGAAAGTGTTCGGACTGAGCTGTTTTCCTTGCTATATGAGCGTAAGATAAAGAGCTTGCAGGACATCTTGGATACAATGAACGCCTTTGATATAGCGCAGTTTTTAACCGATATGGAAGAATTCGGCTCTAAGGGCGTGACTGCCATGTTCCGTCTGCTGTCGAAGGAGCGAGGTGCGGAGGTTTTTGCAGAGCTTGACCCCGAGCATCAGGAGGCTATCATAAATGCGATAAGTGACGCTGAATTGACGGGTATCATTGAAGACATGTACGTGGACGATGCCGTGGACATGATGGAGGAATTGCCTGCAAATGTCGTAAAGCGTGTCATGAAGAGTGCGACGGAGAACACACGCTCACTTATAAATCAGTACTTAAAGTACCCGGAGGACTCGGCAGGCAGTATAATGACCTCGGAGTACGTGGATTTAAAGAAATATATGAACGTCAGGGAGTCCATAGCGAGGATAAGGCGCATAGGTGACGACAAGGAGACCATCTATGTGTGCTATGTGACCTCGGCGAGCAGAAAGCTCGAGGGCGTGGTCACGGTCAAGCAGTTGCTGTTAGCGGACGACGAGGATGTCATAGAGGACATAATGGACAGAAATGTCGTGTACGTGAGCACGAGTGAGGATAGGGAAGATGTGTCAGCGTGCATATCGGACTATGACCTTTTGGCGGTGCCGGTCGTGGATACTGAGGGTATGCTTGTGGGCATAGTCACGGTTGACGACGTCATAGACGTCTTGCATGAGGAAGCCACTGAGGATATGGAGAAAATAGCTGCTATAGTCCCCTCGGACAGGCCGTATTTAAAGCAGAGTGTAGTTGAGATATGGCGTAACCGCATACCTTGGCTTATCCTTTTGATGTTATCTGCGACGTTTACGACTATGATAATAAATTCGTTTGAGAGTGCTTTGGCGGCGCAGGTGGCCTTGGTGGGATTTATACCCATGCTTATGGGCACGGGCGGAAACTCGGGCAGTCAGGCGTCCGTTACGGTGATTCGAGGTTTGTCCTTGGGTGAGATTGAGTTTTCAGATCTGCCGAAGGTGTGGTGGAAGGAAATACGTGTTTCTTTACTCTGTGGCTTATCGCTCAGCTTTTTGAGTTTTGTCAAGATTCTGTTAGTGGATAGGCTATTAATGGGAAATGCGGAGCTGACAATAGCGGTGGTGGCGGTAATAAGTCTGACATTACTTTTGACTATAGTGTGCGCTAAGCTCATAGGTTGTACTCTACCCCTGCTAGCAGAGCGAGTGGGCCTTGACCCGGCGGTAATGGCGAGTCCGTTTATAACGACCATAGTAGATGCACTGTCTTTGAGCGTATACTTTGCTTTTGCCATGCTACTCTTAGATATATAGGGGAGAAATACAATGCAGTTTATGTTAATATTTGAATCCATGATAGCCTTGGTAGCACTGCTGTTGATAGGCTTTGCATGTCGCAGGTTGAATGTCACGACTGCTGAGTCGAATAAGGCCTGCAGTAAGGTGCTGATGAATATCCTTTTACCTGCCGTCATATTACATTCGGCGTTTGAGATGGAGACGAAGCTTACTGCTGCAGAGCTTGGGGTGCTGCTTGTAATCCCCTTTCTCGTACTCATCATTTGCTTTGTGCTGGGCGAGATTGCAGCACGGCTTATAGGGCTTAAAGGACAGTATGCGGGACTGACTTCCGTTATGGTAATGATAATGAACGTGACATTTGTTGGTTACCCTATAATAGATCTGTTGTACGGAGCGGAAGGCCTTTTTTATGCTTCGATGACGAGTGTAGCGTTTAACTTTGCACTCTATACCTTGGGCGTACTGTCTGTAAATAGGGGCGATAGGCAGAAGCTTAGTTTAAAAAATGTAATAAAAGCGCCTTTGGTGGCGTCTTTGGCCGGAGCTCTAATCATGTTGTTCGATATCAATGCGCCGAAGGTCGTTGTTAATATAACGGAGTATCTCGGCTCTGCGACTGTGTTTCTTTCCATGTTGGTGGTGGGCACCTCCTTGGGCGAGGTCAAGGTGTTGGAGGCGCTTAAGAACTGGAGGATATATGTAATCTCCTTTGTGCGTCTGATTTTATGTCCTTATGTAGTGTGGTATATACTTTTACTTATATTGGGAGACGGCATGATAGCCGGTGTGCTCATGATAATAGCGGCTACACCTGTCGGTATAGTGGTCACGGTTGTGGCTATAGAGTATGGCAAGGATGAGCATTTCACCTCGCAGACGATATTTGTGAGCACGGTACTTTCGGCGGTGACTATGCCTGTGGTCATCTGGCATTTGTTAGGCTAACGGATTTCGGAGCAATGCTTCGAAAGAGAGAATAGTGAATAAAGGAGTTATGCTCGTGAAACTGAGATATATAATAGCGGCGGTGGCGGCTATGACGGTGTTACTGCTGTCGTCCATGCTGCTTTTTAGTGCGGAGGAAGAGCAAGACTTAGAACCGGCTCTTGCAGTGACGACGCCTACACCGACACCGACTGCAACAGCATCACCCACTCCGACACCAACGCCGAGCCCGACACCCACACCCGTGCCGACGGCGGAGAGTTTTGTTATCTCCATGGTAGGTGATACGACTTTGGCGTCCGTGCAGCACACCTCACATTTCGAGACGACGCTTGCAGGCGATATGTCCTGGCCGTTTTCGGGTACTTTGGAGTATTTCGAGGGCGATTATCTCAGCATAGCGAATCTCGAATGTTCGTTTTCGGATGATACTTTGGTGGGTAGTACCACCTTCTATTTTTTAGGCGACACGGAACATGCGGAGATATTGCAAGAGGGCGGCATAGAATTTGTCAGCCTGGCAAACAATCATACGAATGATTTCGGCGCTACAGGCTTGGAACACACGAAAAATGCCTTGGACGAGTACGATATAGCGTGGGCCGGCCCTGATGAGAGCTATGTGTACGAGAGCGAGGGCGGTATACGTATAGGCCTGTATGCGGCACGTTGGGTGGCGAGCTCAGAGGAAATAATAAGCGGAATAAGCGCTTTGGAGGCACGTGAGGACGTGGATATAGTCATACCGCTTATGCACTGGGGTTTGGAAGGCACGTATAGGCCAACGCAGGGACAGCGGGACTTGGGAAGGCAGATGATAGATGCCGGAGCGGATATAGTGTACGGCAGTCATCCGCATGTTCTGCAAGAGATAGAGCAGTACGGCGATGGCTATATAGTGTATAGCTTGGGCAACTACAGTTTCGGCGGCAATACGAACCCGAGAGATAAGGACAGCGCCATAGTGCAGTTTACGGTTACGAGAGAGCCTGACGGCAGTGTGAGTGTGGATACATGGGAGGCTATACCCTGCAGTATTTCGGGTGAGCTTCATGTGAACGACTATAGGCCTGTGCCCTATGAACAGGGTAGTGAGGGTTATGCACGAGTGATGGAAAAGCTGACCGGCACATGGCAGGGTGCGGATCTGACGGTGGACTATTCGAGCTACGAGGAGCCCGAGGCGACAACAGCGCCCGAGGCGACAACGGCGCCCGAGGCGACAACAGCGCCCGAGGCGACAACAGCGCCCGAGGCGACAACAGCGCCCGAGGCGACAACGGCGCCCGAGGCGACAACAGCACCCGAGGCGACAACAGCACCCGAAATAACAACAGCACCCGAGGCGACGGCGGCGGTGCAAGAATAAATCAGAGGAGAATGATAATGAGGTTTGAAATTGCAAGTGAAGTGTTTGAGAAATTACCCACGGCGTGTTTTGGAGTCGTGGCGGTCAGCGGCGTGAATAATGCGGCTGAGTATGTGAAGATAGAAGAACTGCTAAATGCGGCGATAGCAAACAGTGAGAATTTATATAAGGACGTGAAGATCAAGGAGTCCGAGGCTATAGCGCCTTATAGGGAGGCGTTTCGAGCGCTTGATATAAATCCGAATAAATTCATGTGTTCTATAGAGGCTTTACTGACACGTATAAGTAAGGGCAAGGGTATGCCTAAGATAAGCCCTGTGGTAGATTTGGGCAATGCGGTGTCTTTGAAGTACTCCTTGCCTATAGGTGCGCATGATGCGGACACGTTCACTGAGGTTTTGGAAGTGCGTGCGGCACGTGAGGGCGACAGTTTCATACCCTTCGGTGGCGGTGAGGCGGAAGAAGCTGACACTGGTGAAATCGTGTATGTGTCGGGCGGAGAGATACGCACGAGGCGCTGGACGTGGCGACAGAGCGATATCGGCAAGATACACGGCGGCACGAATAGGCTACTCTACCCCATAGATGGGTTTTCCGATATAAATAAGGCGGCGGTTTTAGCTGCGAGAGATGAGCTGGCGGAGCTCTTGCGCACCGTGTTTTCCGCAGAGGTGGAGATAGGCTTTATAGATAGGGAAAATCCTGTGTTTGAGTCGAGGTTGTAGGACGTATGACGGTAGCGGTGATAGGCGGCGGAGCGTCGGGTATGATGGCGGCGCTCACGGCGGCGAGTGACGGGAAGAATGTACTTTTGTTCGAGCGTCAGGAGAGAGTGGGCCGAAAACTCTCGGCGACGGGTAACGGTCGTTGCAATTTAACGAACATATATGCCACGGCGGAGCATTACCACGGCGATAGAGCGTTTGCGTCGGGTATATTGGAGCGCTATAATGTGGATATGACCTTGGAGTTTTTTCACAGTTTGGGGCTCTTGACTGTAACAGAGTCTGACGGTAGAGTGTACCCTTTATCGAATTCGGCAAACTCCGTAACGGACGTTTTACGTTTTGCGCTTGAAGTTTGGGGTGTGAATTTGATAAGCGCCTCGCCCGTGAGGACGATGAAGAAGTCGGGCGAGATTTTTGAACTTAAAACTGACGAGGCTGTGTATAAGGCTGATGCGGTGATAGTGGCTACAGGTGGTGCGGCAGGCGAGAAGTTAGGCGGCGTTGGTGATGGTTATAAGCTACTTAAATCCATGGGTCACAGCAGTACTAAACTGCGCCCCTCGCTAGTACAACTTTTGACGGACGCTCGCTATCCACGTGCACTAAAGGGCGTAAAGGCCGATGCGACAGTGAGACTGAAAACAGCTGAGCGCATCTTGTGTGAGAGTGAGGGCGAGGTGCTATTCACCGAACGTGGCGTGTCGGGACCGGCGGCTTTCGATGTATCAAGGGTGGCGTCTTTTTGCGGTGACGGAGTTGTGGTTGAGCTTGACTTTTTGCGTGAGCACAGTTTTGCAGAGGTACTCGGGCTCTTAGAGCAACGCAGAGGGCTTTTTCCCGACGTAAAGCTTGCGGACGTGTTCACGGGAACGGTGCAAAACCGTTTGGGACGTATGCTCGTAAAGTATGCGGACATATCGGGTGAACGCACAGTTGGCTCTTTGAGCGATAAGGAACTTAAGGCACTTTCTCGTGCGGCGAAGAATTTTTGTCTGGAATTAAGCGGCACGGAGGGCTTTACACATGCGCAGGTGACGGCAGGCGGAGTGCCTTGCTCTGAGTTTCATGCAGAGAGTTTGGAGAGCAAACTTTGCAAGGGACTGTATGCTTGTGGCGAGGTACTTGACATAGACGGCGATTGCGGTGGATATAATCTGCAATGGGCATGGTCGAGTGGATATATAGCAGGGAGGATGGGTACATGCCCTTAGTCAGCGGAATAATTTTACAGAGACATGAGGACGAGGCACAGCTTTTAAAAAAGGCCTGTGCTAAGTTAGGTGTACCCGAGAGCGATGTACAGAGCATGAGGATAAGGAAAAAGTCCTTGGACGCAAGGCGGAAGAATAATATACATTGGCTATACAGTTTAGGAGTGACGCTAAAAGGCGAGGATACCTTAGAGGAAAGCTATGAGATAGAAAAAGCTGCGCCGAGAGCCTTACGCCCCGTGGTGGTGGGCTTTGGGCCGGGCGGGATGTTTTGCGCATTGGCTTTAGCTCGTGCCGGGCTGCGCCCCTTGGTCATAGAGCGTGGCGGTGACACGGAAAGCAGAAAGAGGGCGGTAGAGCGTTTTCGCAGTGAGGGCGTTTTGGATACGGAGAGCAATGTGCAGTTCGGCGCAGGCGGAGCAGGCACATTTTCAGACGGCAAGTTAAATTCTGGTATAAAAGATAAGCGCATAGGTTTCGTGCTCAGAACTTTAGTGGAAAACGGAGCGCCCGAGAATATAATGTATGATGCGAAACCGCATGTGGGTACGGATCTGCTGTGCGGCATAGTGCAGAGTATACATGAGGAAATAGAGCGCTTGGGCGGTGAGGTGCGCTACTTTACTAAACTCACAGACATTTTGCACGAGGGTATGGAGATAAAGGGCATAGAGTACAGTTCGGGAGGCGTGATAGAGCGCATGGACTGTGACACTTTGGTTTTGGCAACGGGTCATAGTGCGAGGGATACGTATGAAATGTTGGAGCGTTGTGGCGTGCCATTGCGCGCGAAGCCGTTTTCCTTAGGTGCGAGGATAGAGCATTTGCAGACAGATATAGATAAAGCGCAGTATGGGGCGGAGCGAAATGAACTGCCGACGGCAGACTATGCTCTGTCCGTGCATTTGCCGAACGGACGCAGCGTGTATACCTTTTGCATGTGTCCGGGTGGCGAGGTCATAGCTTCTTCGAGCGAGCATGGCGGAGTGCTTACAAACGGCATGAGTGAGAATGCGAGGTCGGGCGTGAACGCAAACAGTGCTTTACTTGTGGGCGTAGCGCCCGAGGATTTTCCTTACGAGGGCGCTTTGGGCGGCATGTACTGGCAGAGGGATATAGAGCGCAAGGCGTTTGAGTACGGAGGTGGCAATTACCATGCACCTTGTCAGACAGTGGGCGACTTTTTAAAAGGCGTGGGGAGTAAAGTGGCAGGTCGAGTGAAGCCAAGCTACAGACCCGAAGTGCTTTGGGGCGATATAAGAGCGGTACTGCCACAGACGGTGACGGACAGTATGGCAGAAGCCTTGCCGTTATTGGGTAGGAAGTTAAAGGGCTTTGATACCCCTACGGCGGTGCTTACGGCGCCCGAAACGAGGTCATCCTCTCCTGTTCGTATAGAGCGTGACGAGCATAGACGCAGTGCCTTCGTGGGTCTTATCCCTTGCGGTGAGGGTGCGGGCTATGCCGGCGGCATAATGAGTGCGGCGGTTGATGGACTTAAGTGTGCGGAGAGTGTAATTAACGCATGAGCGGAGAAAATAAGTTGCAGATAATGGTAAGGAGACATTTGGTTTGAAGGAAATATATTCTGGCATATATAGAGTGGAGCTTTCGTTAGATTCACGAGGCGAGAGCCAATTAAAGACACATATCATAAAGCAGGAGGGGCGCAGTGCGATAGTGGACCCCGGTTTGGGAGGCCTCTCTGATGCAAAGCTCATATGGGGAGCGCTTGAGGAGCTTAATATAGAGCCACAGGATTTAGATGTACTGGTAACGCATAACCATATAGATCATACTGCCTTGGCGTCGGAACTGGTGCGGAGAGGTGCGACGGCGTACATGCATCCTTGGGAGGCGATATTGGAGGAAAACTTCTCCATAGTGTATATTAAGCCTTCACAGCTCTGGGAGGACACGGCGAAGTATTTGGGGATTTGCGAGCCTACAAGCCATATAAAAATGGAAGAATATAGGGAGACGGCGCTAAACTATGGTGCGGGGATTTTGCCGTATACGAAGTTTGAGCACAAGCCAATACGTGCCGGCAGAGTGTTCGAGTACGGCGCATATAAATTCGAGGTCATAGAGTTACCGGGTCATACAAGAGGGCAGGTGGGTTTTCTGGATAGGGAGCACAAGCTGTTTTTCTGCGGTGACCAGCTTATGACGGACATAGTGCCCGTGGTGATGACTACAAAGATGGGTTCGGGCATGTTGGAGCAGTATATAAAATCCTTGCACATAATTGCTACGGAGTATAAAGACTATACTTGCTATAGCTCACATGGCGCACCCTTTGACGATTTGGATAAGCATGTGGCGAGGATAACGAAGTCGTATATGTCACGCTGTGACAGGGCGCTGAAGACCTTGAAAAAGAGGGGGCAAGCGCTGACGACGGTGCAGATGTGTGAGGCGATGTTTAGGCTGCCTTTGGAGGCGGGCAATGTCGTACAGTTTCTAAATTATACGATGGCTATAAATAAGACATTGAGCTGTCTTGAGTATTTGGAGGGGCGCAGTAAAATCAAAAGGCATGTCTGTGGCGATGTGGCTTACTGGTCGGCTCTTTAAATTAGTTTCCAAAAAATTCACAGAAACTACACTAAAGATTAATGAAATTTGAAGAAAAGCGTATAGAATAGAAAGATATTTGTAGGGGGAGGCAGAGCATGTCACTGATTTTTAAGCAGTTTCGGGCAAAAGAGTGGGGCTTTGTGCTTTTTGGTCTTGTACTTGTGGTAACACAGGTGTTTTTGGATTTAAGCATACCCGACCGTATGTCGGAGATAACGAGGATGGTGCAGACGCCCGGCAGTACGGTATCGGATATTTGGGTAGAAGGCGCGGCGATGCTCATTTTGGCCTTGGGCAGTTTGCTGTGTTCTGTGGCGGTTGGCTATTGCGGAGCGAAGTTAGCGGCGCATTTTTCACGCAGTACACGCTTGAAACTTTACGATAAGGTGGAGTCTTTCTCTATGGAGGAGATAGGCTCTTTTTCCATAGCCAGCCTGATAACACGTTCTACAAACGACGTGACACAGGTGCAGATGATAGTGGCGTTCGGACTGCAGATTTTGGTGCGTGCGCCTGTGATGGCTTTGTGGGCGCTTGCGAAGATACTAAACCGTAATTGGGCGTGGACTTTGGCTACGGGTGTCGCTGTCGCTGTGCTTATCACAATAGTCACGGTGCTACTCATATTTGCGTTCCCGAAGTTTTCTGTTATACAGGGACAGACGGATAAGTTAAATGCTCAGACGAGGGAGAACATAACGGGCGTACGAGTCGTAAGAGCTTATAATGCCGAGCGCTATCAGGAGGCAAAGTTCGAGACGGCGAACACGGAGTTTACGAAGACGAGCACATTTGTGGGGCGCATGATGTCGCTTATGCAACCTGGTATGATGCTCATAATGAACGGTTTATCCTTGTCCATATACTGGATAGGCGCTTATTTAATAAATGATGCGGACATGATGAGCCGCATAGATCTGTTTTCGGACATGGTTGTGTTTTCGTCCTATGCCATGCAGCTTGTGATGTCCTTTATGATGCTCATAATGATGAGTATAATGCTGCCGAGGGCGATGGCGGCAACAAAGCGTATACATGAGGTGCTCAATACAGCGTCGAAGATAAAAGACGGTACGAGTACGGAACTGCCCGAGGTTAAGGGCGAGGTACGTTTTGAAAACGTGAGTTTTCGTTATCCGGGAGCGGAGAACTATGTGCTACATGGTGTAAGTTTCACGGCGAAGCCGGGCGAGGTTTTGGCGTTTATCGGCTCGACCGGTAGTGGTAAGAGCACGGTAATAAACCTCGTGCCGAGGTTTTACGATGTGACGGAGGGCGCTGTTTTACTTGACGGCATGGATATAAGGGACTACCCTCTGGAGAAGCTCAGGGACGTGATAGGCTATGTGCCGCAGAGGGCGGTACTGTTTACGGGCAGTATAGCGGAGAATATAGATTACGGCTCTAACGGCAGTGGCGAGGCGACAGAGGAGCAGATAAGAGAGGCTGCACGCATAGCACAGGGCGCAGACTTTATAGAGAATTTAGAAGAGGGCTATGAGTCCGAAGTCTCGCAGGGCGGCACGAATTTCTCAGGCGGTCAGAGGCAGAGGCTCTCGATAGCGAGAGCGGTTTGTCGCAATCCGAGGGTATTTATATTCGACGATTCATTTTCGGCTCTCGACTATAAGACAGACAGGGACTTAAGGCGTGCGCTTAGGGAAAAGACAGAGGATGCGACAGTACTACTTGTGGCACAGCGTATAGGCACTATACGTGATGCGGACAGAATAATAGTGCTCGACGAGGGCAGAACTGTAGGCGTGGGCACGCATGAGGAGCTTATTAAAAGCTGTTCGGTCTACAGGGAGATAGCCGAGTCACAGCTCTCGAAGGAGGAACTGCAATGAACGGAGGCGGAAGGAGAGGTCCCGGCGGTCATGCCGCAATGGCTGCGGAACGAGGTTCGAAGAAGCGTCCGTTTAAGGAGACTTGGGGCAGACTCATAAATTTTGGAAGTGCGTATAAGGTGTGGGTGCTCATAGCGGCCTTGTCGGCGACACTGGGCTCTGTGCTCACCATTTTGGGTCCCGACAGGTTAGGAGAGATGACTAACCTTATAGTTGAAGGTATGACGACCACCATAGATATAGAGGCAGTGACACAGGTGGGCTTGACCTTGGTGGCGTTCTATGCCTTTTCATCACTACTCACGTATACACAGGGCTTTATAATGGCGACTGTGACACAGAAATTATCACACAGGCTGAGAAAAGAAATATCGGAGAAGATAAATCGCTTACCGCTACGCTACTACGACAGTACGAATACGGGCGATATCCTGTCGCGAGTGACAAACGATGTGGATACCATAGGTCAGACCTTAAATGAGAGTCTGGGCGGTATGATAACGGGCATCACCTTGCTTTTAGGCTCGACTGTCATGATGTTTGTGACAAATTGGGCTATGGCCTTGGTGGCGATACTGTCCTCGCTTGTGGGTCTGGTGCTCATGATGGCAATATTATCACGTTCCCAAAAGCATTTCTCGCGTCAGCAAAAGGAGCTGGGAGCGGCTAACGGGCACGTTGAGGAAGCTTATACGAACCACAATGTGGTGCTGGCTTATAACGGTCAATCGAAGGCGAGGGCGGAATTTGTCGGTATAAACGATAAATTGTATGACAGTGCGTGGCGTTCACAATTTTTGGGTGGCCTTATGATGCCGCTGATGACATTTGTGGGCAACTTGGGCTATGTGTCCGTGTGTATAGCGGGTGCGGCTTTGGCTATAGAGGGCTATATAGGCTTTGACGTTATAGTGGCGTTTATCTTGTATGTACGACTGTTTTCACAACCGCTTGCCAATCTGGCACAGGGCGCAAACAGCCTACAGCGTACTGCGGCGGCAAACTACAGGGTTTTCGAATTTCTTGCAGAGGAGGAAAACTCCGACGAATGTGGCAAGGAAAGTAAGATAAGCAATGTACGAGGTGATGTGGAATTTAAAAATGTGCATTTCGCTTACATTGCTGATAAGCCTGTAATACATGATTTCTCGACAAAGATAAAAGCCGGCCAAAAAGTAGCTATAGTAGGGCCGACGGGTGCGGGAAAGACGACGATGGTAAATCTTCTGATGCGCTTTTACGAGACCTTAAGTGGTAGTATAAGCATAGACGGAGTGCCCATATCGGAGATGCGCCGAGACGAGGTTCGGGCCTTGTTCGGAATGGTTTTACAGGATACATGGATATTCGAGGGCACTATACTTGACAATATCGTGTATAATAAGAAATCAGTGACGCAAGAGGAACTTGACGAGGTATGTAAGGCTGTGGGACTTTATCACTTCATACGCACTTTACCTATGGGCTATGATACGGTGCTAGGAGATACGGTCAGTTTATCCGGCGGACAGAAGCAACTTGTGACTATAGCGAGGGCTATGCTTGAGAATGCGCCCATGCTCATACTTGACGAAGCGACGAGTTCGGTTGATACGAGGACGGAACTGCTTATACAGCAGGCAATGGATAAGCTTGTCAAGGGGCGCACGAGTTTTGTTATAGCACATAGGTTATCCACTATAAAAAATGCTGATGTCATACTTGTAATGGATAAGGGCGATATAGTGGAGAGCGGCACACATGAGGAGCTTTTAGCTCGTGATGGATTCTACGCAAAGCTCTATAACAGTCAGTTTGAGAGCTGAGATATAGATATGGAAAGGCGAGGAAAATGGAAGTTTTAATAGTATGTTTGTTGGCGGGTATGGGTGCAGGCTTGGGAACGGGCTTTGCCGGCATGAGTGCGGCTGTGGTGATATCACCGATGCTGATTACGTTTTTAGGTGTGAACCCCTTTGAGGCCATAGGCATAGCTTTGGCTTCCGACGTTTTGGCGAGTGCTGTGTCAGCTTATACCTACGGTAGAAATAAGCACATAGATATAAAGCGTAGTTTGGGTCTGTTTATCAGTGTATTGGTGTTTACGGGAGTGGGCGCGTTTGTGGCGCATCTTGTACCGCCTGCGACTATGGGTAACTTTAGTGTTTACGGCTCACTTTTCATGGGCGTTAGCTTCTTCATGAAGTCGTTTAAGGAGCCTAAGGAAAAGAAAGTGCGAGAGTTTAAGGGTGCGTTTAGAGTGCTGATGCCCATACTTTGCGGTGTGGTGATAGGTTTCATTTGCGGGTTTATCGGCGCAGGCGGCGGCATGATGATGCTCATGCTCCTTACTGCTGTACTCGGCTATGAGTTAAAGACGGCAGTGGGCACAAGCGTATTTATCATGACGTTTACGGCGTTGTTTGGGGCGACTTCGCACTTTAGCTTGCAGGGTATACTCCCCGACCCGACGCTACTCGTGCTCTGTGTGGCCTCGACCTTGTTCTTTGCTACCTTGGGTGCAAGGTTTGCGAATAAGGCAGAGCCGAAGAAGCTCAATAGGGCAACAGGCTTAGTGTTGATGGCTTTGGGACTGTTTATGGTAATAATGCCAAATATACAGAATTTTAGCATTTAGAACTCTTTGACAGTGACGCTTGAGAGGTGTATACTGTAGAATACGGCATGGGGGGCGACCGCAGGGTCGCCCCCCCTCGGCTATTTGTGGGGGTGGGTATATGTGTAAAAGAGCCGGTTTAGCGACATTTTGCATACTAATGCTACTTGTATTACCTTTGAAGGTAAATGCAAGTGCGGCACAGACGGATCTTGAAGGCCATTGGGCGGCGAGCGAGATGCTAAGAGCAGTGGAGGACACTTATATAAATGGCTATGAAGACGGAAGTTTTGCGCCCGACCGAAGTATAAGCTATGCGGAGGCACTTACAGTGCTGTGTAGGGTGTACGGTGTGGAGCCTTCGGACAGTGAGTCGTGGTTGACGGCGGTGCAAGAGGCGGCTACAGACATGAAGTTTATTAGAGCCGAGGAGGATATGACTTCTAGCTTTGATAGATTACAGGCGTTTTTGCTCTTGGAGCGCGCGTTTTACATAGCGGATATACAGGAGGATACGACGGCGAGCATGAGCTTTGCGGACGCTCTAAGCTTGAGCAGTACGGAACTAAACACGGTTGCGGCACTCGTTAACGGAGCTTATGTGACGGGGGATAACGGCAGTTTACGACTTGACAGTCCTGTAACTAGGGCGGAGTTTGTGACTTTGCTGTATCGAGTTTTAGATAAGGGCGAAGTGGTGCAAAGCCTTGCGGAGACTGAGGGTCTCAGCGGCGATTTTGTGTGGATAAACCTGGCTGAAGGCGAGGTGGAGCTCTCTGAAATTGAGGCGGCAAAAGTGCTGCTCTATGCTCACGACGCTGAGGAAGTCAGCTTACGTCGTTGTGAGATTGATGAACTTGTGTTAGTGTCGGACGGCGATGTGGAGCTGAGTGCAAACGGCGCTGATAAAGTGCGTATATACGCAAGTGGGGGCACGTCGGAGTTGCATACGGAGCATGCACGTGTAATACTGGATGGCGAATCGGTGAATTTCAAGCTGTATGAGTCGGCGGAAACGGTGGACGTACTTGCGAGAAACAGTGCGCTATACTTAGACGGTGGCGAGCGTTTTGAGAGCTTCACGCTCACGGGAGAGGGCAATACGCTGACGAGCTTCGGAACTCTTGACTTCCTGCGTGTGATGGGCAAAGATAGTGTGTTAGACGGTGGTGGCCATACGAAAGAGGTGTATATAAGAGCGCCGGGCGCACAGATACCGGAGCGCATACAGAACGTGACAGACGACACGGACTACGGTTTAGAGGGTGCGGTGTTGGTAATCAGCGCAGTTGACGTTTTGTCGGCAGGTGAGATGCTCTCGGTTACGGCTACGGTTACAGGTCTCGGTGAGCGTGAACTTCGGGGCAGTACTGTCACGTTCACTGTGGATGGTGCAGTTGTGCAGAGCGTGGGAGCGGAGCTTTACGAAGGAGCGGTCTTGGAGTTTTCGTATGACTATACATATACGAGGGATATGGCGGCTGTGAGTACGGTGGCGGTGGACGTGATATATGAAACGGACTACGGCGACGTGAGCAGCTTAATTGCGGAGCATACGGTCACGGTGGAAAATCACGGTGAAGAGTACTATGCGCAGTTTGAGCCGGAGCGAGTACTTGCCTTGGTGACGAGCGATTACTTGGGCGACTATACCTTGGAGTGGGCGGAGCAGAATGACTACGCAAGCTACGAGAAGGAGATATGGGTCGATGCTAAGGGCTATACGAGTGAGACGGACTATTTGGTGTGGATAAATCAGAGTCATCAGAGGGTGAATATATTTTTAAAGGGCGATGACGGCTGGGATATAATAAGGGAGAGCATAGTGGGTTGTGGACTTGGCATGAATACGCCCAAGGGCGTTTTTGTGACGACTTATAATCAAGATGGCTGGTTTATGTCCTCGTATGAGGTGCGACCTGTGGTACGATTTTATGGCGGTGGCTACGCCTTTCATTCGAGGCTTTATATGCCGAACTCGGATGTGTTGGTGGATGATCCCGGTATAGGTTATCCTATAAGCGCCGGCTGTATAAGGATGTATGATGAGGATATACAGTTTATGTACGACTATATCCCCTCGGGCACGACAGTCGTGGTGCATTGAGTTTTCGGGACGATGTGGGCATCGTCCCCTACAGATAATAAACAAAAAGGAGAATAAGTATGAAATTTAAAATGGTGCATGAGAACTATAATGTGAGGGACTTGGCGGCGTCCTTGAAGTTTTACGAGGAGGCTTTGGGTCTGACGGAGGTGCGTCGCATAGCGCCGGAGGATGGCAGCTTTATTATAGTGTATCTCAGTGACGGTGAGTCGGGTTTCGAGCTGGAGCTTACGTGGCTACGTGACTTTGACAGGCCGTATAATTTGGGTGACTGCGAGTTCCATTTGGCGTTTAGGACGGACGACTATGAAGCGGCACTGAAAAAGCATACGGAGATGGGCTGTGTGTGCTATGAGAATAAGGAAATGGGCATATATTTCATAAGTGATCCTGATGGTTATTGGTTGGAGGTCTTGCCTAATAGCTAGGAAGTTGCGGTAAGGGGTCAATTTTACGAAATGTTCACGGATATTCGTTTGCATTTTACCTTAATATCTGTTATGATTTCTCGGCAAGAGTAAAAGGGGAATTATATGCAGATCAACCCAATAGTAAAAGATTTTTTCAATAACCCTGAATTGAACGGCCTGCCTCGCAAGGGTGAAGCAGGACGGTTTCCTGTACTTATAACGGGGCTTTCGGGTGTACATAGGGCAGTGCTTGCGGCGGGCTTGAGTGAGCGTGAGGGTGCTCAGTTAGTGGTTCTCTGCCCCGACGATACGGCGGCGGAGGGCATGGCGGCGGATATATATGCCTTGACGGGTGAGAGGGCGGTCATGTTGTTTTCACGTGACTTTACCTTTTATCCTGCAGAGGCGGTGTCACGCAATGAGGAGCATAGGCGCATAGCGGCACTCAAGCAACTTGCAGACGGAGCGAAATTTGCAATAATAACTGCGGCAGGTCTACTGCAGAGGAGTATGACAAGGGCGGCGCTTGCGAATAATACCTTGGAGCTTCGTACGGGCGAGAGCTATGAAACGGAGCAATTAAAGCAGAAACTCATACATATGGGCTACAGTCAGGCAGATCAGGTGGAGGGCGCAGGTCAGTTTTCGCAGAGGGGCGGCATACTCGATGTGTTCACGCCTACATATGCCCAACCTGTGCGTATAGAGTTTTGGGGCGACGAGATAGACTGCATGGGTTTTTTCGATGTATCTGATCAGCGTCGTACGGAGAATACAGAGCATTGCGTGGTTTTGCCGGCTTCTGAATGTCTCGTGAATGACTATTCGGGTGGCGGTGCGGCCTTGGCGGTAAAACTCGGTGCTTTGGCACGTAAGTTAGCGGATAAGGGCGGCGAGGACAGGCGTGCGGAGCTATTGGCGGAGGATGCGGAGAAGCTTGCGGCAGGCATACAGCCGGCACATGCGGACAGATATGCACCGCTAATATATAAAGAGCGAGAAACTGCGGCGGACTATATCAGCGAGCAGGCGGTGATCTTAATAGATCAGCCCTCACGTTTCGGTGAGAGGGCGAGAGACTATATAAAGCAGGTGACGGACGACGTCGCCCTATTGACACGCACAGGTTACATATCGGGGCGTGTACAGGATTTTGCGGCAGCGCTTGACAGTCAGTTGAAGAAGTTTGGCGAGGAACGCATATATATGGCGGAGGCGTTCACGGTCTCACGTTTGCCGCTTAGGGCGCATGAGAGTTTTGGTGTGCGTGCGATACAGTTGCCGAGCTACGGCGGTTCAGCCGAGCAGGCGATGAAGGATGCCGAGACGCACATTAAAAACGGTGATAGGCTACTTATATTAGCCGGCGACTTACGCAGGGCTGAGATATTGGCACAGATGTTAAGAGAGCGTGGCATAGCTGTGACAGTCAGTGCAGAGCCGGAGCGTTTGCCGACAGAAGGCGAGTGCATAGTTACTGTAGGCGCCTTGTCCGGCGGCATAAATATCCCGTCTTTGAAATTGACGGTAATGACGGATACGCAGATAAGGGGTGCAGGCTATAAGAGAGCGAAGAAGCGCCGTAAGAAGGGTGCGATAAACTCTTATGCGGACTTGGCGATAGGCGACCTTGTGGTGCATGAGCATCACGGAGTGGGACGTTTCTCGGGCGTGGTTCGCATGACGGTGGACGGCGTGGAGCGTGACTATATAAAGGTCTTATATGCGGGCACGGACAGCTTGTATGTACCGGCAACTATGCTCGATCTTGTGACGAAGTATACGGGCGGCGATACGGGCAGGGTGCGTTTGTCCAAAATGGGCGGAGCGGAATGGACGAAGACCCGTACAAAGGCTAAAGCGGCGGCTAAGGAGATGGCGAAGGAGCTTATAGAGCTTTATGCCGGCCGTTTAAGGCAGAAGGGTCATGCGTTTTCGCAGGACAGTTCGTGGCAACTGGAGTTTGAAGACAGTTTTGGATACGAGGAGACGGATGATCAGCTTCGTTCCATAGCGGAGATAAAGGGCGATATGGAAAAGGATACGCCCATGGATAGGCTACTTTGCGGTGACGTGGGTTATGGCAAGACGGAGATAGCGCTAAGAGCGGTGATGAAATGTATAACAGACGGCAAGCAGGCGGCTATATTAGTGCCGACGACAGTGCTGGCGGAGCAACACTATCAAACGGCGGTACGGCGCTTTATGGGATATCCTGTGGAGATACGTGTGCTGAGTAGATTTAAGACGCCGAAACAGATGGCGGAGGCCTTGCAGGATATAAAGAGCGGCAGATGCGATTTAGTTATAGGCACGCATAGGCTGTTGCAGAAGGATATACAGTTTAAAGATCTGGGTCTGTTGGTGGTGGACGAGGAGCAGAGGTTCGGCGTAAGTCATAAGGAACATATTAAGGAGATGAGTCGTCTTGTAGATGTACTCACCTTGAGTGCTACGCCCATACCGAGAACATTGAATATGGCCTTGTCGGGCATAAGGGATATGTCGACAATAGAGGAGCCGCCCCATGAGCGCTTACCGGTGCAGACTTTTGTGACGGAACACGATTGGGTAATGTTAGCTGAGGCTATGCGCAAGGAGCTTGCCCGAGGTGGGCAGGTATACTATCTACACAATAGGGTGGATAATATAGAACGCACGGCCCTTAAGATACGAGATATGTTAGAGGGCGTTTCTGTGGGTGTGGCACACGGCAAAATGGACGAAGCCGGCCTTTCACGGGTCATGGAGGACATGGTGGAGGGGCGTATAGACGTCTTGGTCTGTACGAGCATTATAGAGACGGGTATAGATATACCGAATGCCAATACCTTGATAATAGAGGATGCGGATAGGTTGGGCTTATCACAACTGCATCAGCTACGAGGCAGAGTGGGTCGTTCGTCGAGGCGTGCGTCGGCGTATTTGACCTTTAGGCAGGATAAGAGCTTGACGGAAATAGCGGAGAAGCGATTAGAGGCAATACGTGAGTTTGCGGAGTTTAATTCCGGCTTTCGAATCGCTATGCGTGACCTTGAGATAAGGGGTGCAGGCAGTTTGCTCGGCGCTGAGCAGTCGGGTCATATGACGGACGTGGGCTACGACATGTATATGAAGATATTGGAAGAGGCGGTGCTTGAGGAACGTGGTATGCCGAAGCCGAAGAGGGCGGAGTGTTCGGCTGATCTTGCGGTAAAGGCGTCCATACCCGAAAGTTATGTGGCAAATTCCGGTCAGCGTATGGATCTCTATAGGCGCATAGCGCTCATAAGGAGTACAGAGGACGCCGATGAGATGTTAGACGAGATCATAGATAGGTTCGGCGATCCACCGTCTCAGGTAAATTCTTTGATACAGGTGGCTCTCTTACGAGGAGCGGCAGGTGCGGCAGGCATAAATGCCATAAAGCAGAAGGGCGGAGCACTCGTGTTTGAGCTCTATGAGGAGAATTTTGCGGTTGAGCGAGTGACACAGTTGTACGCTGAGGAGCGTTATAAGGGCAGACTAAAAGTAGAGCCGGGCACGAAGCCCTGCTTGAGCTTGAAGATAAAAAGAGGCGAGAAAGTAATAGACATCGTGCGAGGATTTGTGGCAGACTGGGGTAATACCCATATAAATAACGAAGCAAAAAATGAAAATGAGGAGAACGAAAGATGAAGAAGAGATTAGCCTTAATATTGAGTGTGGCGATGTTAGTGGGTGTACTGAGTGCATGCTCGGAAGAAGCGGCGCCCGAGGAGTCGGCAGTGCCGGTGGAGAGCACAGAGCCTACGGAATCGACCATGCCTGAGGTGGAGCTAATGACACAAGAGCGTGACTATGACGCTATACGTGACAGCTATCCTTTGGACGCTGTGGTAATGACGATAAACGGCAGTGAGGTCACATGGGAGGAGTATTTCTATTGGATGTACTCTGCGATATTGGATACGGAGCTGTACGTGGGGCCGATAACGGATATGACGGCGATGAGTGCATATAATCCCGCGCTAACGAATGCAGAGCATGTGGTAGAGATGGCGAGTGCGAATGCACTGCAATATCATACGATAAAGACGAGTGCAGAGGAGCAGGGCATAGTGCTAGATGCAGAGGATGAAGAGAAGCTTGCGGAGACTTTGCAGATAGACATAGAGCTGACTTCGGGAGAGGGCGCAACTGAGGAGCAGTTTTTTGAGGATCTTGCCGAGGTTTATATCAGCCCGGCATTGTATGACCATATAATGAGCATAAGCTACATGTATACAAAGATATTCGATGAGACTTACGGAGAAAATGGAGAGAAGCTCTCGGACGAGGCTTATACGAGCTTTGTAGAGGAAAACGGATATATGACAGCACGTCATATCCTGTTTTACACCTTGGACAACGAGGGTGCGGCTATGAGTGAGGAAGATGCGGCGGCAGTACATGCAAATGCAATAGCGGTAGCGGATGCACTACAGGCGGAGACAGATCCTGCAGCGAGAGAAGCCTTGTTTAATGAGTACTATGCGCAGTACAATGAAGATCACGCACAGGATATGTACCCCGGTGGCTACTGCTTCCCGACCGGCATGATGGTGCCTGAGTTTGAGGCGGCGACAGCGGCGCTGGGTGAGTACGAGGTATCCGAGCCTATAGAGAGCGCATATGGTTACCATGTAATATACCGTATGCCCACGACGCCCGAGGATATAGTTGAGTTCTACAGTGAGACGGACTATGCGACTTTGGGATATGTGGCAGCAGTCACAGAGTATAGCGAAGCGTTTGCTCAGTGGGCAGACGAGAGCGAAATCGTTTGGACAACGAGCTTTGAGGAAATTGACTTTGGCGCATTGCTAAATACGGTAGTTGAATAAATAAAATCGAGGAGTGGGGAGCTATGGGTAGCTATATAACAAATGGCGGGCATAGAGACATACAGAGGATATATCCCTTAATGGAGCTGGAATTTCCGAAAAGTGAGTTATTTCCGCAGATGGTACTTCAGGCAGGCATTTTATCCGGTGCGATGGAGATGCTTATTATGAATACAGAGGAAGGCTTGGAGACGGCATACGCTTTCTTGCAGACGAAATCCATGTACGGCTATGTGATGATCTCGTTTCTGTCTGTGTACCCTACTATGCGCGGTCGTGGAGTGGGTGAGGAGTTTCTTAGTCTGATAAAGAGTCGTTACTCTGATGCTCAGGGCATATTGTTGGAGGTCACGGACCCTCGTGACCAAGACGGTGAGAAGTCAAAGAAGCTGAGGGCGTACTATGAGCGTCAGGGCTGGCGTGAAGTGGACTGCGAGTATGAAGTTAACGGCGAGCCGGCGACTTTGCTAAATTATGCGGTAAAAGGCCCTGAGGATATAGAGCTTGCGGCACGTAGGATAGTGTATAATCTTTTCGAGCCGATCAGCGGTATAGCACCCGGCTTTAAGGCCCCCGAGAATTTTGTTAAAGTAGGAGCGAAGCGAAATTAAAAGTTTTAATCAACTTTTTTCAAAAAGTTGTGGGGTCTTGGGGCAAAGCCCCAAGTCGCTTTTCGCAAAAAGCGAAATCCCCCACGGGGTTTGGGGCAAAGCCCCAACCAAACAATAACTAAAAACAATAAACCCTTTTTCACAGAAAAAGGGTTCGGAACAGTCAAGACTGTTCCCTACGATCAATAAAACATAAAAAGCCTCCGACGCATTTGCGTCGGAGGCTTTTTTCAGCTCGTCAAAGAAGTTCGGCACCAAACCCTCGTCCTTTGCCGAGCAAAGATTTTTCTAAAATCACGGCGAGTTGCCTGGTCTGATTTTAGAAAAATGCTAAATCTCATCTGCGACGGGGCGTGTACACACCGCAGATTCCGCTCGAGGCTCGCAAGCCGAGAACCCCTTTTGGCGAAAAACCTGTTTTTCGCCAGTCTTATAAAAAGCCTCCGACGCATTTGCGTCGGAGGCTTTTTATAAGGTGTTTAATCAATTATTTCAACTGATATCTTCTTACCTTTTCTTTGTGCGACGGCCTTCATAAGAACACGAATTTCTCTAACAATTCTGCCCTGACGACCGATGACCTTGCCCATATCGCCGTCTGCGACACGCACCTCGAAGGTGAGTTCGCCGCTGTCAGCATTGCGCTCGGTCACAGATACTTCGTCGGGATTATCGACGAGATTCTGTACAATATAGGTCAGTAGTTCTTTCATTTGAGCACTCCTCGGACAAATTTAGAAGATAGATTATTGAGCAGCCTCAGCTTTTTTAAGCAGAGCTCTAACAGTGTCCGTGGGCTGTGCTCCGTTGGAGATCCAGTACTTTGCACGCTCGAGATCGACAGTTATCATGTTGTCCTCGTGCAGGGGATCGTAGCTACCAATCTCCTCGATACAGCGTCCGTCACGGGGCGCTCTGGAGTCAGCGACAACTATTCTGTAGTAGGGAGCCTTCTTGGCGCCCATCCTGCGCAGTCTGATTTTTACCATGTTTCATTTCACCTCCGTAGAAAAATGTATATGCAAGGCGCAAAGCGCGCATAGCAATCGTTTAGAAAGGTAATTTCATGCCGCCGAAAGGCATGCCGCCACCTCTGCGCTTACCCTTTTTGCCCATATTGTTCATCTGCTTGACCATGGTCTGCATTGCTTCGAACTGCTTTATGAGCTTGTTAATCTCCATAACCGACGTACCACTTCCGGCAGCTATACGCTTCTTGCGTGAATTACCCAACACTTGAGGATTCTCACGCTCATGCGGTGTCATGGACAGGATTATCGCTTCCGTGCGAGAAAGCAGTTTCTCGTCGGGTTGACTGCCCTTCAGAGCTTCACTGCTCATGCCGGGGATCATGCCGGCTAAATCCTCTAAGGAACCCATGCCCTTAAGCTGAATGAGTTGATCGTAGTAGTCTGTAAGGGTGAATTTACCCTTTTTTAAACGTTCCGCAAGCTCGTTGGCCTTCTTCTCGTCGAAGTTTTGCTCCGCTTTTTCTATGAGCGTGAGCACATCGCCCATGCCCAGTATACGGCTCGCCATACGCTCGGGATGGAAGGGCTCGATTTTGTCAAGCTTCTCGCCCATACCGGCAAACTTTATGGGCTTGCCCGTTACAGAACTAACTGAAAGAGCCGCACCACCACGTGCGTCACCGTCTAACTTCGTGAGCATAACGCCCGTAATACCCAAAGCCTCGTCGAAAGCGGAGGCGGCATTAACCGCATCTTGTCCCGTCATGGCGTCTATGGTCAGCATAATCTCTGCCGGCTCCGTCGCCGCCTTGATGTTCCTGAGCTCGTCCATTAGCGCTTCGTCTATGTGCAAACGCCCTGCCGTATCTAAAAATACAAGGTCGTTACCGTGCTTAGCGGCGTGCGCCACACCTGCCTTGGCTATGTCCACAGGGTTAGCCGTGCCCATCTCAAATACGGGTATGTCAAGTTGTGCGCCTACAGTTTGAAGCTGCTTTATAGCAGCCGGCCTGTATATATCGCAAGCTACGAGCAGAGGGCGCTTGCCCTGCTTCTTCATGTAGCTCGCAAGCTTTGCTCCGTTAGTCGTCTTACCCGCACCTTGCAAGCCGACGAGCATAACCACACTCGGAGACTTAGAGGATATGTTTATCTTCGTCTGCTCTCCGCCCATGAGAGCGCAGAGCTCCTCGTTAACTATCTTTACAACCATCTGAGCAGGTGTGAGACTCTCAAGAACTTCAACGCCGCTCGCACGCTCCGTTACTTGCTTGACAAAACTCTTGACGACCTTAAAGTTAACATCCGCCTCCAATAGCGCAAGACGCACCTCGCGCATAGCCTCTTTAATGTCTGCTTCCGTGAGGCGACCTTTGCCGCGCAGCCTTTTAAATGTGTTATTTAATTTATCGGCCAAACTTTCAAATGCCACGGTAAGTATTCCTCCCTTACTTCAAATCAGCTAAGTTGGTGAGCACTCTTTCAAGTACTGTATCATCAATACGTGCGGCAAGCTCTCGAAGCTCCGCCTCAATTTGCTCTATACGCAGTCTGCGTGTCTCCGCCCGTGCTATTAGCCCTGTCTTCCGCTCTATATCACGGAGATACTGCTCCGCTCGTTTTAAGTTATCCCAAACCGCCTGACGTGAAATCGCAAAGCGTTCGGAAAGCTCCGCTAAGGACAGGTCCTCATTATGATATAAATCGAAACATTCCCTTTGCCGAGATGTGAGAAGTTCGCCGTAGAAGTCAAAGAGCATGATTTTTTCAAGTCTGTCGTCTTGCACGGTAGCACCTCCTCGGCGGTGTCAAGGTATTTAACTTTACAGTAAGAGGTATTATAACCGAGGATAGCACACTTGTCAAGGCGCTATTGAAAAAACCTTATAAACGAGGCATCTTTCCACTCTATCTTTTTTTGCACACTCGTGTTATGATATATCACAATATACATTAATGTTAATCGTGGAGGCGATGGTGCTATGGATCTTTCAGTATTTAATAAGTCTATCAACTTAATGTTGCGTATGGCGGACACGCGCACAGAGACACAGCCTATGCGTGAGCCTGACAGCGATAAGCCACGCTATGTTCGTAAGGAGGCGGAGAAAACTCTGCTACGGGTGCAACCTGAGAGTGTGGGTATGAGTTCTGCGCATATAGCGAACTATTTTGAGGCTTTGGATAAGGCCAGAGATCTCGATATGCACTCTGTGATGCTCATAAAAGACGGCAAGGTAATAGCCGAGGCGGACTATGGCGCCTATGACAAGACTTTGTGGCATAGCATGTTTTCTCAGTCTAAGACGATAACGGGTATAGCCGTACTAAGCCTTGTCGAGGAGGGCAAGCTGAACCTTGAAGATAGGGTGATCAAGCTGCTGGATGAGCAGGTGCCGTTCAGGGCGTCCTTGTCATCGGAGATGCGTGATTTGACGGTAGAGGATTTGCTGACCATGCGCAGTGGTGTGGGATTTAATGAAATGGGTGCGACGGTGGAGACTGACTGGGTGAGGCATTACTTCACGTCCTATTCGTGGAACAAACCGGGCGAGCATTTCTCCTATAATAGCTTGAATAGCTATATATTAGCGAGTATAGTGCGAGAGATTACGGGCCACAACGTGAGCGAGTATTTGTATCCTCGCATGTTCAGGCCTATGGGCATAGAGCGCATATATTGGGAGCGTTGTCCCATGGGTACTGAAAAGGGCGGCTGGGGACTGTATATGCTTATAGAGGATATGGCGAAGATAGGCGTACTGCTTGCAAACGGAGGCATGTGGGGCGAGGAGCGGATATTAGCGCAAAGCTTGGTTGAGCGTCTGTGCGAGATGAAGGTGGAGACGCCGCCTATAGTGGGTGACTATAATTACGGCAGACATGCATGGGTAGGTCGCAGTGAAAATCGTTACCTGATAAACGGCATGTTCGGGCAGAATATCATAATATGGCCTGAGCATAAGCTCGTGCTTGCGGCTACGGGCGGAAATGGCGACCTATTCCAATTTTCGAGTTTCTTCGATATAACTCATGAATATTTCGATGGCGGCAACGGCATGGCGACACCGGACGATGAAGCGGCAGCGGCGAATTTGTCGGCACGACTTTCTGCGCTTAGCCTCAGAGGTCGTGAGCCTGAAGCTATACCTCAGATGTGCCATGATCTTGCAGGGCGCTCATATAAGGTCGATAGCAAGTGCTCACCTTCCTTGGGCTTAATGCCGGTTATGATGCAAATGTCACAGAACAAGTTTGCAAAGGGTATAGCAGGCCTTAGCTTTCATATGCACGAAAGCAAGCTATGTATGGATGTAGAGGGCGTGGAAGATACGGTACACCGACTGCCCTTGGGTTTCGGAACGCCTGAATATACGGAACTTAGCTTTTCCAATGACATACACAAGGTGGCGGTGCTTGCACGTCTTGCGCAAGATGAGGAAGCAAGGGATGTTCTTATAATACGCCTCAGCTTTTTGGAAATGGCATCGGCGAGAGTAATTAAGCTGCGCTTTGAAGGCGGCTACGATGAGATATCGGTGGAGTCGGACGAGACACCGGGCACGAAATTTGCCTTCGGTTTGTTACGACGTTGGATGGGCATGTTAAAACTGCCCGCACTTTTGGGCAGTTCTATAGAGGATTGGCGTGAGCTTGACTACGTGGAACTCTTCATGCGTGCGTCTATGGAGCAGCGGTTCACGGTGCGTCAGGACGGCACTTGCTAAAGGCAGGTAGAATGTGATATACTGATATAATGTATTGATGTAGAATTGGGCGAGGATAAGATATGAAATATGAGCGGTGGCGGATACGAGCGCAAGCGTCGGATATATCCGACGCACTGTGGGCACGGGGGTACCCGAGTCTTTTGACACGGGTCTTAGCTTCACGTGGGCTTGTAACAGATAGAGATATAGATAAATATATAAACACAGACGCCGCAAGTTTGCACGAGCCTCTTTTGATGAAAGATATGGAAAAGGCACGAGATAGGCTACGACTTGCCATAGACAGAGGCGAGCGAGTGGCGGTGTACGGCGACTATGACGTCGATGGAATAAGTTCGGTGTGTGTGGTAGCTGACTATTTACGCAGTCGTGGGCTTGAGTGTTTGACTTATATACCGGATAGGATAGATGAGGGATATGGCCTCAACAATCTTGCTATATGCAAGATGCGTGCAGAGGGTGTAAGCCTTATGGTGACTGTCGACTGCGGTATAACGGCTTTGGATGAGGTGCAGTTTGCTAAGGAATGTGGCATAGAAGTTATAGTTACTGACCATCACCGTTGCGCAAGTGAGATACCGGATGCGGTGGCGGTAGTCGATCAAATGCGAGCCGACTGTGCATATCCGAATAAGAATTTGGCAGGCGTTGGTGTGGCGTACAAGCTTATTTGTGCGGTGGACGGAGATGCGACAAAGATTACGGAGCGGTATTGCGACTTAGTCGCCATGGGCACGGTGGCGGATGTTATGGAGCTGAGCGGAGAGAATCGTTACATAGTACAAAGGGGCCTTGAAAAGTTAAATTCCGAGCCGCGTTTGGGTGTGGAAGCGCTTATATCGAGGATGAATGGTGAGGGTAGGGAGATAACGTCAACGACCTTGAGTTTTTCCCTGTCACCTCGCATAAATGCGGCAGGGCGCTTGGGTAAGGCTGAACTTGCTGTGGAGCTGCTTATGACGCAGAGTGCCCAGACGGCAAAACGCTTGGCAGATGAGCTTGAGGACTTGAATGCACGCCGCAAGCAGATGGAACAGAACATTTGGACAGAGGCGATAGACATGATAGGCGATGAGCCGGTAACAGCACCTATAGTGTTAGCGGACGACGGTTGGCATCAGGGCGTGATAGGCATAGTGGCATCACGTTTAGCGGACAGTTATGGAGTGCCGACGGTCATGATATGCTTAGATGGTGACATGGGCAAGGGTTCGTGTCGCACGGTGGGAGACTTCAACTTATATGAGGCTCTGACAGAGTGCTCGGAACATTTACTAGGCTACGGTGGACATGCTTCGGCGGCAGGTTTGACTATAGACAGAAAGTCTTTGGAGAAGTTTAGAACGAGCTTGATGTCGTATTATTCGGGCTTGCCGAGTGTACACGAGGCGGTACTGGAATGTGAGATAGAGATAGAGACGGCACGGGAGCTGAGTTGTGAAAATGTAGAGGCCTTGTCAAAGCTTGAGCCTTTCGGGTCAGGGAATGTGCGTCCTACGTTTTATATGAGCGGTGTACGTGTGGAGCAGGTTATACCCATAGGCGGCGGAAAGCATGTGAAGCTAGAGGTAAGTAAGGGTGGCGGAGCACAGATGAGCTGTGTGTTTTTCGGTGCGAGTGCCGAGGAGTTCGAGCATAGGGCCGGAAATATCGTAGATTTAGCGTTCACGGCGCTCATAAATGAGTTTAGGGGCAGACGCAATGTGCAGTTAAACCTGACGGATATACGGTATACTGACAGGGGCGAGCTGTGTCGGCATATACTAAACGGTAATAATGTAGACATGGAGGAGACCTCGGTGTATTGTCCGCAGCGCGCGGACTTTGTAAAGTTGTGGCGACAGGTCACGCAGAGTGCGGAGCAGAAGCTGACGGCAAAAGAACTTTTTCATCTGTGTGCGGATATGTCTCCGGTCACTCACGCCATATGTATACGAGTGTTCGAGGCGGAGGGGCTGATTGCCTTGGAGCAAAAAGGGGAAAGATATACAGTGCGCACGAAGGTGCGAGAGGATAAGGCGGATTTGGAAAATAATGAGTTTATGCGCAGTCTAAGGGCTCGCAGAGGCAAATAAGTGAGTTTGGTGTGTGGTAAGGATGCAAATGACAGATAGAATAGCATTAGGTGCTCCGGAGGATATGCTTCGGTGCTTGTTGGAGAAAATAGCGGCGGGCAATATGCAGATGGACATAGAACGAGTACGTGTGGCGGGTGAATTTGCGATAGAGGCGCATTTACCTCAACGTCGGCGTGACGGAAGTCCATATGTGACGCATTGCATATCGACGGCTGAAATAATAGCAGAGCAGGGTTTGGACGAGGATTGCGTGGTGTCTGCACTTTTGCATGACGTTATAGAGGACACAGAGCGTGACTATGAGGACGTAAAGAAGCATTTCGGGACAGTGGTTGCTGATATAGTCGAGGGCGTAACAAAGCTGACGAGGGTACAGTATACGAGCCATGAGGAGGAGCAGGCGGAAAATCTGCGTAAGATGCTCATAGCTATGGCGAGCGATATACGTGTAATTTTAATAAAGATAGCTGACAGGCTACACAATATGCGTACCATGGAGTATCAGTCTGCGCCGAAGCAGGTACTGAAATCGACGGAGACGATGCAGATATATGCACCCATAGCGCACCGTTTGGGTATGCAGCGTATTAAGTGGGAACTTGAGGATCTATCGCTATTGTATTTGGATAGGGAAGCCTACCGTGAGATAACGGAGTCATTGAGCAGTAAGATGGATATGATGACGGACTTTATGGAGGGTATAACCGGCCAGATATCGACTCGCTTGGGCGAGGAGAGCATAGATGGCAAGGTGTTTAGCAGGGTTAAGCACATTTACAGTATATATAGAAAAATGTATGCCCAGAATTTAGACCTGAGTGGCATATACGATCTCTGTGCGTTTAGGATAATAGTGGATAATATCCCCGACTGCTACAATATACTCGGCATGGTGCATGATATGTATAAGCCGATGCAGGGCAGGTTCAAGGACTATATATCTACGCCTAAGCCGAATGGGTATCAGAGTATCCACACGACGGTAATTGGCAGTGCCGGTGTACCGTTCGAGGTACAGATAAGGACTTGGGATATGCATCGCACCTCCGAGTACGGCGTAGCGGCGCATTGGAAATATAAGTCGGGTGAACGCGGCGTACGAGATGGAGACGAGGAGAAGTTTGCGTGGGTACGGCGTCTGCTGGAGTCGCATCAGGAGTCGGATGCACACGAGTTTGTGCATGATTTGCGCATAGATATGTTCGCAGACGAGGTGTTTGTGTTCACGCCGGGTGGCGACGTTATAAATCTGCCTGCTAAGGCAACACCCATAGACTTTGCGTATGCCATACACTCGGGTGTAGGTAATCGCATGGTGGGCGTGTCAGTAAACGGGCGCATAGTGACCTATGACCATGAGCTGCAAAACGGTGACTTGGTGGAGGTGCGCACGTCGAAGTCGGCAGCAGGCCCGAGCAGGGACTGGCTGAATATAGCGAAGAGTGGCAGTGCACGCACGAAGATAAAGCAGTGGTTCAAGAAAGAAAAGCGTGAGGAGAACATACACAGGGGCAAGGAAATGTTTGAGGCGGAGATACGCCGTCATGGCATAAGCTTAGTGGAGGTCAATGACCCCGAGGTTTTACCTGTGCTCTTAAAGAAATTTTCCGTTGTCACTATGGATGAGCTTTATGCGGCTATAGGTTATGGTGGACAGACGGCGACGCGGGCGGCAAACAGGGTGCGAGACGAGGTTGCACGTTTGAAGAAGCCGGAGAAGAAGACGGTGCTGGAGCGCATAGAGTCGGCGGCGGAGCGTCGTTCAGCTAAGCCTCAGAAGGCGGTACACGGCATATTGGTCGAGGGGCTTGACAACTGTCTTATAAAGTTCTCGAAATGCTGTACGCCCGTGCCGGGTGACGGGATTTCTGGCTTTGTGACGAGGGGGGCGGGTGTGTCCATACATCGTACGGACTGCACGAACTATAAAAAGAGCGTGGCGGAGGAGAAAGACCGCTGGATAAAGGTAGAGTGGGCGGAGAATATTACAGATTCTTATAATGCGACCTTGTTCATACAGGCGAAGGAGCGCAGTGGCTTGGTAATGGATGTGGCAACGGTGTTAAACGCAATGAATGCGAAAGTACGCACCTTAAGTGCAAGGGACACGGAGGACGGTTATACGACTTGTGTGGTGGGCATTGAGGTAAAGGAATTGTCTGAGCTACGCAACATGATGAATCGCTTGGGCGGCATAAGCGGAGTGCTGGAGATGCGTCGTGCGGGCGAGAAGGGGGCAGACTGATGAGAGCGGTGTTGACTCGTGTAAAGAGTGCGAGTGTCAGTGTTGACGGCACGAAGATAGCGGACATGGGTATGGGCTTACTTGTCTTGTTGGGAGTGGAAACGACAGACACGGAGAAAGAGGCAGAGAAGATAGCGGATAAGCTCTGTGGCATAAGAATCTTTGAAGATGAAAACGGCAAGATGAATTTAGCGCCGGATAAGGTGGGCGCAAAAATGACGATAGTGAGTCAGTTTACACTGTATGCGGATGCTAAGCAACGCAGGCCGGGATTCACACGCTCGGCGAGACCGGAGACGGCTGAGCCTCTGTGTGAGAAAGTGATAGAGCTGTGCAGGGCACGAGGTTTTGAGGTGCAGACGGGCAAGTTTGGCGCTGAGATGCTTGTAGAGTCTGTAAATGACGGACCGGTTACGATTATATTAGATACAGTAGAATTATAGGAGGACAATAAAATGTTAGTAAAAACCTTAGTGGTAGGGCCTTTTGGTACAAATTGTTATGTGATAACAGACGAGGGCAGTCTGAGCTGTGCGGTGGTTGATCCGGGCGGCGACTCTAATTTGATTTTGGACTATATTGAGAGCAATAAGTTAAAGTGTGAGGCGGTGCTTTTGACTCACGGTCATGCAGATCATTTTCTGGCACTTAATGAAGTGCTTGCTGAGACGGGTGCGAGACTGCACATGTCGAGCAAGGACGACAATATGCCCGGCGGAATGGGCATGCCGGGACTGAAAGCACCTGTGGGCACGGTGTTTTTAAAAGAGGGTGATGAGATAGCTGTCGGCGCTTTGAAGCTGAGGGTAATGGAAACACCCGGACATACTTTGGGTGGTCTTAGTTTTGTGTGTGAGGACTCTGTGTTTACGGGCGATACCTTGTTTATGGGTTCTTGCGGACGCACGGATTTGCCCGGTGGTGACATGAATGTACAGCTAAAGTCTCTAAAGCGTCTTGCGGACTTGCCGGGCGACTATGATGTGTACCCCGGTCATATGGATGCGACACGCATGTCACGTGAGCGTAACACAAACCCTTATGTCCTAATGGCGCTAAAGAAGTAATACGGAGGGGACAGGCATTGTCTGACTTAATAAGCATAATAGTACCCTGCTACAATGAAAGTGAGTCCATGGAGATTTTTTATGGGGAGCTTGTGGACGTGGCGCTGAGCATGGAAGGCACAGAATTTGAGGTTTTGTTTGTAGACGATGGGTCTACGGACACTACCTTGGACGTGGCAAAGAGACTTGTTCAGCATGATACACGTGTGCGCTATATATCCCTGTCCCGTAATTTTGGGAAGGAATCTGCGATGTTTGCAGGACTGGAACATGCAAAAGGCAACTTTGTGGCATTCATGGATGCGGATCTACAAGATCCGCCGTCATTGCTGAAAGAAATGTACGATATCTTAAAGAGCGGTGAGTGCGACATAGTGGGCACACGTAGGGTGACACGTAAGGGCGAGCCACCCGTACGTTCGTTTTTTGCACGTCTTTTCTATAAGCTGTTTAATAAGCTCACGAAGCTTGACCTAAAGGGCGGTACACGTGACTTTAGGCTTATGACACGTCCGGTTGTGGATGCGCTCTTGCAGATGCGTGAGTATAATCGATTTACGAAAGGGCTTTTTGGGTGGATAGGTTTCGAGACTAAGTGGTTGGAGTATGAGAATGTAGAGCGTGTGGCCGGCGTTACAAAGTGGTCATTTTGGAAGCTGTTTTTATATTCAGTAGAGGGTTTTGTAGCGTTTTCGACGACGCCCTTGGTATTTTCTATACTGCTAGGACTTATAATGCTTTTCGGTGGAGTGTTGACGTTTGTGCTTAGCTTTGCCTTAACTTGGGGCAGTGTGGGTCTGTGGGTAGCGGCGTTTTTGTTTATTGGCGGCGTACAGTTTCTTTGCCTTGGTGTACTGGGGCTTTATATGTCACGCACATATTTAGAAACGAAGAGTCGCCCCATATATCTTGTTCGGGAGCATAATTTGCATGACAAGCCTTAAGCTCGAAAAAAAAGATACGGTAGTTTGTACAGCGTCCTTTGTACTGCCTGCGTTTATTTTTGCGGTGGTTTGGGCGCTTAACGGAGTATACCCCGGTGGCGTGAGCAGTCCGCTTATTATGGATATGAATACCCAATATATAAACTTTTTTGCCGCACTTCGCCGCATGGGCGAGGGCGGCAATCTGTTTTTCTCTTGGGCAAAATCCATGGGTACGGACTTTTATGCGCTGTACTCCTACTATTTATCGAGCCCTCTGTCCTACTTTGTGTTCTTGTTCTCGGAGGAGGATATAGTCACAGCGGTGTATGCGCTGACTATATTAAAAGTGGGTCTTTCGGGACTTGCGATGACGGTGTATATGAGAAGTCGTCACGGGAAAATGAGGGTGGAGTACCTTGCGTTTTCCACAGCGTGGGCCTTATCCGGCTACGTGATGGCGTACTCTTTGTGCGTCATGTGGCTGGATGCGATTATACTCATGCCGCTCATACTTGTGGGTGTCGATAGGATAATTAAGGGCGGCGGTGTATCGCTCTTTACGATATTTATGACGCTTATGCTTGTGTCGAACTACTATACGGGCTTCATGGTGTTTTTGGGAGCGTTTTTGTATTTTATTTTACGCAGTATAGGCGAGAGCGGGCTGAGCGTGGGCGAGACATTCAAACGTCTGTGGCTTTGCGCTCTTGGTACGATATTCTCCTTGGGATTATCTGCGGTTTTGATAGTGCCGACACTACTGTCACTCATGCAGTCGAGGCTGGATGTCGCAAATCAGGCCTCGCCATTTATCCTTTTTGAGCCCATTGAGCTCATCACAAGGCTGATGCCGGGCGTTTATACAACTATAACGACGAGTGGCGCACCCTCTGTGTTTGTGGGTGTGCTTACCTTGTTTTTATGTGTGACGTTTTATTTCTCACGCCGCTTTAAGCTGAGGGAAAAGCTTGTGGGTGGAGCAATTTTACTGTTTTTGGTCCTCAGTTTTCTCTTAGAGCCTTTGAATTTGCTGTGGCACGGCTTTGCCTCGCCTAACTGGTTTCCGCACCGCTTCGCCTTTGTGTTTAGCTTCTTTTTACTCTATTTTGCGAGTAGGGGCTATTTTGAGGTTAAGCTGAACGGTGGACGAGTGTTAACGGCGATGTTTTTGGTGGTTTCCCTGTTTGAGATGACGGCAAACGGAGCGCTGATAATAAAGGGTCTGGGGTCGGAATTCGGCTATGTGCCATGGGGCGAGTATGAGGAGTTTTCGGCAGAGCTTGAGCCACTGCTTGAAGTGGCGGAGCAGGATGCAGACGGTGAGTTTTACAGACTTGAAAAAGACTATGAGCGTACGAAAAACGACGCAATGGCACTGGGTTATAATGGCGTGACGCATTACAGTTCCACATATAGCGCCGCCTTAAACGAAGCAATGAGCGAGCTGGGTCTGTTACAAAGGTACTTTTGGAACGGATATTATGGGCATACGCCTATGATGGACGCTCTGTTTGCCATGGATTACTATATATCTGTTGGTGAGCAGCCTGAGAGTTATGAGCGTATAGCGGTGACGGATAAGGCAAGTTTATATAAGAACCCCTATGCTTTGGGGCTGTTAGTTGTGGCTGAGGGCGATGATGAACCTATGTTTAACAGTTACGGCTATGAAAATCAAGAAGCGCTCTTAAGGGGCATAGTGCCCTATGAGGGCACTATTTGGACGTATGCACCGTATGTGGAAAAGTTTGGGGAAAATGTGATAAGTGTACAAGGTGATGCGAGCCATGCAACGACGGATGGAGAAAAGCTCACACTAAGCTATGAGTTTGAGGCGACGGCAACGGGACCTGCGTATATGCGTGCCTTGGGCGGCGATGACTTTGATATACGTGTAAACGGTAATGATGTCGTGGATGTGTCTATCGAAAAAGCAGGCAACTTTGCGCACTATATAGGAGACTTTGCACAGGGCGACACGGTAACGGTGGAGCTTGGATTTTATAGAGAAAGCGGCTATGTAAGCTATGTGGACTTCTATTGCATGGATGAGGCTCTCTTTGCGCAGGTTATAGAGAAGGCAAAGGGGCAGGAAGCGCAGCTAGAGGAGTTGGGAACAAATCATGTAAGAGCGAGGGTGCAAGAGGCACAGGAAGGCGACTTCTTGTATACTTCCATACCATATAGCAAGGCGTGGAAAGTGCAGATAAATGGGGAGGATGCTTCGACCTTCGCCTATGGCGATGCTTTTTTAGCTATATACTTGCACTCGGGTGAGAATGTGATAGAATTAAGCTATGTTCCCCTGGGTTTTGAAGTGGGACTATGTATAAGTATAGGCACGGCAGTGCTGATTATAGTTTGTGAATGTGCGAGGAGGAGGGCAAATGCTAAGAAGAATATTGATGACAGCGGCGTTAGCGATGCTAGTTTTATTGGCGGCATGCTCGGAGGAGACGGTAGAACCGACGGCGAGCCCAAGCATGACAGTGGTGCCGACGCCGTCACCGACGCCGATGCCGACGCCGTCACCGACACCGACACCGAGCCCGACTCCGACTCCGACACAGGTGCCGACGACCCTATCCGAGAGCGAGGAGATGGATGAGGAGTACATGAACTCCATAGTGTATTTTGGGGACAGTAATATAAATGGTATGCGCTTGGCTGAGATTTTGCCCGACGGCTATTATACAAGGCAGATATGGACACCGATTAGCGGCACATTGACCTTGAGCTATCAGAGCACAGCGACCATAGTGGATACGCAGACTTGGGAGGAAATACCGCTTTTGGAGCTGATGGCGAGTGAGAAGCCCGAGTATATGATAATTAATATGGGCGTAAACGGCATAAGCTTTATGGATGAAGAGTACTTTGTAGCTGAGTACACAGCTATGGTCGAGGGTTTGGTAGCTGCGAGCCCCGACACGAAGATAATGCTATCAAGCCTGTACCCTGTGGCGCATAGCTATGAAAATCAGAGCGACATAAACAATGAGAAGATTGACGCAGCGAATGCGTGGATATACAATATAGCAGAGGAGCAGGGGCTGAGGTATATAGATATAGCTTCAACGCTCAGGGGTGAGGACGGAAGCTTGCCTGAACACTTGCACATAGGTGATGGTCTGCACTTAACAAGCGAGGGCTACGAACTCGTACTGGAATATGTGAAAAACCATGGATACGAATAAGAAAGGGCGTAGATGAATAAATGCGTAATGCTCGAAGAATAGAAATATTAACGGCGATGCTTATATTGACCTTCATGGTGTGTGGAGGACTGTGGTACCTGCGCACGTATTACGTGCAGACGAGTTTGACGACCTATGTGGCGTATTCGGAGTCGGGTGTGTGGGATCTGCGTAGCGTGGATTTTGATAATACGATAGTAGAACTAAAGGGCAATGTGGAGTACATAGAGGGGGAAATGCATACACCTGAGAGTTTTGCAGAGGCGCATGAGAGCATAGAATTGGGTATGCCGAAGGCGCAAGACTCAGGTGCGACTGTAAGGATGAAGATAATTCTGCCGGATAACCAGCTCTACACATTAGATGTCATGGGCGACTATGCACGCAGTGTGTATACAAACGGACAGTGGCGCGCCGCAACGGGTACACCGGCAACTACAGCGGAGGATTTTGAGCCGGGATTTGGCGCTATGATATTGGAGACACAGCCGGAGAATAATGTAATAGAATTGGTACAGCAGGGTGGCAACTTCGTGCACCGTACTTCAAGCGGCTACGATGGGGTATGGATAGGTTACCCGGAAACGGTTGAATGGCATTATAATGTGCCGGCATATACGGAGTATTTTATTATAGGCATATTCTTTTCTCTGTTTTTGCTCTTCTTACTACTGGCGCTTATGATGGAATCACAGAAACTACACGTTCTGTTTGCGCTTTTGTGTCTGGCGTGGGGCTTGCGCCTTATGTCCACGGGGACAAAGCTGTTTTTGGCACTGTTTCAGTACTTAGATTGGGAATTTGTGTTCCGAATGGAGTATATGACCATGCCACTTGTGGTGCTACTACTTATGGAACTTTTGATGCAGGTCTATTCAAATCTGTTTAACAAATACCTATATAGAACAATCTGTACAGTGTTTCTTGTATTTTTCTTTATGTTCGCCTATGGTAGTACAGTATTTATTTCAACGGCGCTCATATACTTCCATGTGGCATATACCTTGGTTATGGTCGCTTTGTTCATTGCGTTTGTACGGCGCTTCCCGCACCTGATAAAAGATAAGACCGTACAAGCGGAGCAGATAATAACAGTTTTGTCATTGGTGGTGTTGGCGTATACAGCGATACACGACGGGCTCTACTACTTTGATATATACCTTTTCGGCGTAGACAGCATGACGACTGACTTTGGTATGATGGTATTTTGCTTCTTTATGTCAGCGGCGATAGTATATAGCACGACACGTCGAATAACTACTGCGGTAGAGGCTGAGCGTACTATGAGGCGCCATGCACAGGAACTGGAGAACTTTTCTCAGATGCGTTCACAGTTTATGACGGTCGTGGCTCATGAAATCAAGACACCCTTGTCTGTAATAATGGGAGCGGCGAGTGAGACGGTGGAGCTGTTAGAGGATGAGGAACCCATGATGGATATCGTGCTTGAAGATCAGCTAATGATAATAGAGACGGTCAAGGACGTGAACAAGACGGTGTTCGACCTTTTGGACATAACGGCACTGGAGACGGGCAGATTATCCATAGATTTAGGTTTAGTGCGTGTAGATGTGGTGCTTAAGCTTGTGGCGAATCAATACCGCAGCACGATGGAGAAAGCGGGCAATAAAATAGTGTTGGAAGTAGAGCCAGACCTACCACGAGTAATGGGCGATGAGAAGCGTTTAAGGCAAGTGGTGCTGAATTTGGTGTCGAATGCTTCACGTCACACGAAAGACGGAACGGTCACATTGGGACTGCGTCGTGAGGGAGAATATTTACGGATCTCTGTGCGTGATAGTGGAGTGGGCATGGATGAGGCTCTACTCAGCAAACTGACAACGGGCATAATAGAAGGTGGTGCTCATGGCTACAGGGGCGGCGTGGGTCTCATGATATGTCAGCAGATAATAGCCTCACATGGTGGTCAATTGGATATAGAAAGTAGAGAAGGTTACGGAACAACGGCAAGTTTCACATTACCGATAGGAGATGAAAGCGATGAGTGATAATGCGAAGACAGAACTTATAATGTTAGTGGAAGATGATACACGAGTGATGGCGTTAAATGAGCGTAAGCTTTCACGTAGAGGCTATAGGACGGTGAAGGCATACAGCTTAGCGGAGGCACGCAAGTTGTTGCAGACGCACAAGCCTGATATTTTGGTTATGGACGTGATGTTGCCTGACGGTAGCGGTGTGGACTTTTGCGCTGAGTACCGAAAGTTTGCGGATACGCCTGTGCTCTTTTTATCGGGCAAAGCGCAGGTGGACGATCGTGTTGCGGGTTTGTCGGCAGGCGGCGACTACTATTTAACGAAACCGTACGACTACGATGAGCTTGTAGCGGTTGTTGAGAGTTTGCTCCGTCGCAAGGAAACGGCAGAGCAGGCCACGGCGTCAGCGGCACCGGAAGTGACGAAGTTCGGGCCCTTGGTGCTTGACTCTGTGGCGGCGAGGGCGCAGGTAAACGGTGAGGATATTATGCTTACACCCAAAGAATTCGCCTTGCTTATGCGTTTGGCGCAGAGTCCGGGCGAACATGTGTTGCCCGAGGTGCTGTACGAGAAGGTATGGGGCATGAATATGGGCGGCGACGACAGGGCGGTGCGTACACAGGTCTCACGTTTGCGTAAGAAGTTGGAGGCTACAAAGTTACTTGCAATTAAGAGTGACAGGAGTAGTGGGTATCTGCTGACAGCCTATGACTTCGTGTAAAGGGGCAAATGAGATGACGATAAAGATATTGGCTGTGGGGGACGTGGTTGGAAGACCGGGTTTGGACGCTTTGCGTGCGCTCTTGCCCGTGTTACGTAAGAATTTGGAGCTTGACCTCATAGTGGTAAACGGAGAAAATGCGAATGTTGTGGGTATACGCCCCTCACAGGCAGAGGAGATATTCGATAGCGGTGCAGATGTAATTACCTTGGGTAACCATACGTGGACACGCTATGAGTTACGTGATTATATGGACGAGAACAGCCGTATAATTCGCCCTGCCAATTTTGCGCCGCATTGCCCCGGACGTGGCTTTGTGAGTGTGGATACGGCAAAGGGTAAGGTGCTCATAATGAATTTAATGGGTCGCTTTACCTTGGATACGAATACGGACAACCCCTTCTATGTGGCAGATGAGTTACTAAGGGACAATGCGTGCAGGGTTGTACTTGTGGATTTCCATGCGGAGGCAACGAGTGAAAAGCTTGCGATGGCACACTATTTAGACGGACGTGTCAGTGCTCTGTGGGGTACACATACACATGTGCAGACCTCGGATGTCTGCGTATATCCGAACGGAACGGGCTATATAACGGATTTAGGCATGACGGGCGCAAAATATTCGGTGCTGGGGATAAGGGCGGAGCAGTCGGTGGGCAAGTTCTTGGGCGATGCACCTACACGCTATGATGCGGCACCGGGCGCATATAAATTAGAAGCTGCAGTGTTTGAAATAGAGTGTGAGACGGGCGCTTGCCTTAGTGCAGAGGCGGTGAGGTTTGAATGACGAGAATAGTACATGCGGCCGACCTACATTTAAGAGCTGACGAGCAGAGCCGTGACTGCTTACAGCGCTTGGAGGAAGTAATAGAGCGTGAGAGTGCGGATCTACTATTGCTGGCAGGCGATGTGACGGATGGCACTGAGACTGTGTCTGCCTTGGAGGCATTTCTTAATAGGTTGAGCATACCCACGTTTATAGCACCTGGAAATCACGACTTTTATACAGAGAGTGGCGTGTATGCACGAATGAACTTACCTGAGTGCGTACATGTGTTTAAGGGGCATGACATAGAATGCGTAGAACTTGAGCGTTTGGGAATGCGAGTGTTTGGTGCTGCGTTTACAGACAGTGTGTGCAATAGCCTGTTAGCCGAGTTTAGGGCAGAGCGCAAAGAAGGGTATAGCGATATCCTTAGCATACACGGTGAGCTGACGCAAGGAACTAGTGTGTATAATGCGATAAGCCGCAAGCAGATAGAAAATGCAAATGTGAGTTATGTGGCTCTGGGGCATGTACATGCGTATAGCGGTGCCTTGCGTGAGGGTGACACTGTGTATGCCTATCCCGGTTGCACTTTCGGCAGGGGCTATGACGAATGTGGCGAGAAGGGCGTTATTGCTCTAAGTCTAAGTGCTGAGGGTGAAGTGTGCGACTTTCGCTTTGTGCCGCTCGGCATGTCTCGCTATGAGGTCTTGGAAGTAGATTGCACAGGTGCAGAGGATGTAATGACAGCGGTGCTAAAGGCTACGGGTAGGGACGCAAGTCGTGATAACTACAGGGTGATATTGAGAGGCGAAACGGAGAGTGCTGTGGATGTAAGTGCCTTACGAGAAAAGGTGAGGGCGTACTATGGAAGTTTACAACTACGAGACGAGACGAGCATAAAGCCCGACGTGTGGGCGCGTACAGAGGAAGACAGTTTGCGTGGTGCGTTTTTACGAGTGTTGAGAGCGCGCTATGAGAGTGGCGACTCAGCTGAAAAAGAGTGCTGTGAGCTGGCGGCGGTGTACGGGTTGAGAGCCATGGACGGTGAGGAGGCACTCAGATGATAATAGAGAAATTACGTGCACGATTTGGAGTGCTAAATGACTCGGAGCTGAGTTTGACCGAGGGTCTGAATGTAATAAAACTACCCAATGAGTCGGGGAAATCGACTTGGTGCGCATTCGTAAGGGCGATGCTGTACGGCATAGAGAGCTCGGAGCGTGCGAGCAAGGGGAATATACCCGATAAGAAGAGGTATATGCCGTGGTCGGGGCTTGCCATGGAAGGTAGCATGGAACTAAAGAGCGGCGATGAGCGGATAAGGCTGATACGACGCACAAAAACTGCGACTGCACCCATGCGTGAGTTCGAGGCACATTATACGGATACGGGTGAGCCTTTAAAGGGTGTGACCGGCAAGGATGCGGGCGAGTATTTCACAGGAGTGCCGAGAGAGGTGTTTGTGCGTTCGGCTTATATAGGCCAGGGTGCGGTACAGATGTCGGGCTCAGCGGAGTTGGAGCGGCGCATTAGCGCACTTGTAAGCTCGGGCGAGGAGGAACTTACATATTCGGAGACGGACAAGAACCTTAGGGCGATGCAGAGGCAGTTGCGCTATAATAGGAGCGGCCTCATTCCGGAAACGGAGTCGAAGGTAGAGGGCATAGAGCGAGCGGCTCGTGAGAGGAGCGGCAAGACGGCACAGTTAGAGCAGGCACGCGTAGAATTAGGTGAATACGAGCGCAGATATGAGCAGTGGAAGAAAACGGATATGCTTGACAGGGAACGCATGGCGCAGGAGACGAAAGCTGCAGAGCAAGAGCAGGACGAGCATGAGAAGAAATTGCAGACCATGCTCTATGAGTCAAAGGCGGAGTTATCGACGGTTCAGCGGCAAAAGGAAGCGCATGCGCTTGGTGGTATGAGTGAGAAAGAGGCGCAGTCGACATCGGAGCGTGACCTTGTAAATTTATCACGGTTAGAGAGCGAAGATTACAGCGGCAGCTTTAAGCAAACCTATTGGATACTGGGTATGCTGGCTGCGGTGTTTTTGGTGTTGGCGGCGGTGTTTTATTCACCGTATAGACTGATGTGCTTAGCGTCCGGTATAATTTTAATAATATTGGATGTGCTGTATATAGTGCGTGATAAATCACATGGCAAACAACGCCATGACCGTGAGAATAGGGAGAAGATATCGGAGATACTGGCACGGTATTCGGTACGTGAGCCACAGGATATAGAGAGGTCTGTGCGTGAGTATGCGGCGCTTTGCGAAGGAGCGGCGGCATTGCGAGAGCGAGTGGGTCAGCTCGAAAGTTCTTTAGTACATTTGACGAGTGCGAGAGAATTGAGTGACAAGGCACGTGAAGCGGTTACGGACAGTGGCAGGGGCGAGCGTGAAGCGGCGGAGCAACTGCACAGAAGCCGCATAGTGCGACAGAGAGAGCAGATAGCTCGTATGGAGGGCGAACTGGGCGCCGATTTCGATGTAGAGCGAGAAGCGGAAGAAAAGGAGAGCTTATACTCGAAATTAAGTGTATATTTAAAGCAGGAACAAGCCTTGAAATTAGCACGAGAGGCCTTGGAGCAAGCTGATCGGGAGATGCAGAGACGGTTCTCGCCGGCGCTCAGTCGCAGGGCGGGCGAGTTGTTTGAGCGTATGTGCGGTGGTAGGTATAAGGCTGTGCAGCTTGATAATGAGATGTCGGCTACGGTGTTGCCGGAGGGCTCTGCAGTCATGTGGGACTATAAGTATCTGAGTGCCGGTGCAACGGATCTTTTGTACTTGGCGGTGCGCTTGGCTATATGTGAGGCGCTTATGCCGAAGGATAAGAACTTCCCCTTGATATTGGATGATGTGCTCGTGAACTTAGATAGTGAGCGTCGTGCGAGTGCTTTGAAGCTATTGGAGGAGTTAGCGCAGGAGCGTCAGATACTGCTGTTTTGTACTGACTGAATAAAAAAAGATTGACATTTCCGAATATAATGCCTATAATGTTAAGGCATGTCGGGGTGTAGCGCAGATGGTAGCGTGCTTGGTTCGGGACCAAGAGGCCCGGGGTTCGAGTCCCCGCACTCCGACCAAAAATAAGAGCACACCAAAAGGTGTGCTCTTATTTTTGGTCGGAGCAGTTTGCCTATGGCAAACTGCGTCGCTGCGGCGAGAATTTATGTCGAGGGGCGGTACCCTGATGGTTCCCCCCTCGCCGCTCCCCCCTCCTTCCGAAGACGTTGGCGGTGTCTTATTTTTGGTCGGAGCAGTTTGCCGAAGGCAAACTGTGTCGCTGCGGCGAGAATTTATGTCGAGGGGCAAGAATTAAATATAAAGAGAGCGTCACGATTGTGATGCTCTCTTTAAAGTTTTATTTAGCTTGAGACACCCTCTAAGTAATAACCTCCATTAAAAGGGGAACTTCCGCAGGTGCAGTATCGCCGAGGCTGTAGCAAGCTAAGAGCATATCGCAGGCTTCAATGGCAGGAGCCTCGTCTGCGGCATGTATTATGGCTAAACACTCGCCCTTTTTCACGTATTCGCCACGCTTCTTTTTAAGCTCTATGCCTACGGTCAAATCAATTACACTGCTCTTAGTAGCACGACCGCCACCGAGATGCATGGCGCAAAGCCCGACGCCCTCCGTGTCTATCGCCTGTACATATCCCTCACTCTGCGAAAACAGCTCACGCCTGATAGGAGCAAGCTTCAAAAGACTAGTGTCATAGACCTCACGCCTATCACCGCCACAGTATTCTATGTAATCTGCTAGCTTTTCAAGTGCGCTCTTGTCCTCTATGCTACGCAGTAGCGCCGCACGAGCCTCCGCATCACTGCCGTATATGCCGCATTGCGTTAAAATAGCGCTGCCGAGCACAAGGCAAAGCTCCAAAAGTCTGCCACCGTACTCGCCGTTTAGTAAAGCTATAGCCTCTTTTACCTCCAAGATGTTGCCCACAGTGTGCCCCAAAGGCTCGTCCATGTCCGTTATACAAGCCGTGGTGCGTCGCCCTGCAAGCTTACCAACACGCACCATGCTCTCAGCCAACTCACGAGCGTCATCAAGGTTTTTCATAAATGAGCCGTTGCCGCATTTGACGTCCAAAACTATGACGTCCGCACCCGCAGCAAGCTTTTTAGACATTATACTCGCCGTGATAAGCGGCACGGAGGGTACAGTGCCCGTAACATCACGCAGGGCATAGAGCTTTTTATCTGCCGGCACTAAATCCGCAGATTGCCCTGATATGGTAAAGCCGAGTTTGCGCACGGTGTCCTTAAAGCTCTCTTGCGACATGTCCGCATTATAGCCTGTGAAGCTCTCAAGCTTATCTATGGTGCCGCCTGTGTGCCCGAGACCTCTGCCGGACATCTTAGCCATCTTTACGCCCTGTGCCGCCATCATGGGCAAAAGTGCCAGAGAGGTCTTGTCACCTACTCCGCCCGTACTATGTTTATCGGCCTTCATGCCGTCTATGTCGCTAAGCTCCAAGACCTCGCCACTCTGCACCATAGCCTCCGTCAGATCCTTAGTCTCCGTGTCGTCCATCCCACGCCACAATATTGCCATAAGTAGGGCGGACATCTGATAATCGGGCACCTCGCCCTTGGTGTATCCCGCTATCATTTCGTGTATCTCCTGTGTACTAAGACGTTCATCGTCACGTTTCTTTGCAATTATATCTGTCATGCGCATAGCAGTGCACCCCTCATATCATCAGTATACTACCTATTTTAACACTTCTACTTCGAAAAAACAAGGTAGTCACGACCCTCTATATTGCGCATATCGCCCCGAGTGCCCTCGGGTAAGCGCACTAAGTCTGTGGGCATGGCGACAAGACTGCGTTTCCCGTCGTGCGCACGTAAGCTACCGTCGGGTGCAGAGTACCATTGCAGAGGTTCTTCCTCGTCTGTTACATCACAGATTTTCGGTGTTTCCGGCTTTGCAGGCACTGTTTTCTCGGTTTTTTGACACGAATGTCTTTGGCCGCACTCCGAGGCGAACTCAATGTTGGATGGAAACTCGGACATAGCCGAACGACTGAAGCTCTTGCGTAGACGCAGGATGCCGTTTTCGGGTACCATAAGGCCTAAGCGCCCTTCACATCCGTCACCGTAGACGGAAATGCGTAAAAAATCGCCGTCATCTGCCGCCTCAGCCGTGAACACGGTCATAAGGCCTTTCTTCTCCTGTTTGAGCCAACCTATGCGTCTGCCGTTTTTGATAAGCGGATACTCCATAAGAAACCTCCTGTCAGTTTTTAGGGGCGGAGTCGAATAGAAAGTTTTACTCGATTTTTTTCAAAAAATCGTGGGGTCTCGGGGCATAGCCCCAACTAAAAAATAAAAAGCCTCTCATACTTCATGTGTATGAGAGGCTTTTTTATTTTATGACAATGTGTAACTGCCTCGCACTAATATTGTAGTGTCTGAGGTAGCGTTAATACCGTCGTCGGAGTTACCGCAGATATATAAATGGTTCTCAGTTAAGGCAGAGCCGTCTGCCAAAACTGTGCCACCTGACACATCCACAAGAGCGCCCATGGCGGTGACAGCACCCGATCTGTAGAGTATCTCACAGCCGGCACTGCCCACAAGGCTCATGCCTGAGGTCATGCTGACGACCTCGTAAGTGCCCGTTGCACCTGCAATTTCATTTTCAAACTCCTGCTCCAGACGTTCCATTACAGCACTCACCTGTGCGTCAAACTCCGCTGTCATGGTGCTTTCCAAAGTGTCCTCTATGTAACTGACCGTCACAAGAGGATCAGACTGCGTACCGAAGTTTGTCGCCGCATAGGCGCCCACGCCTGCGCCCAGCACACCCACAAGAACAATAATTACTGCTATTTGCCATTTTTTCATCTTTCGTTTCCTTTCGAGGTCAATGTCGCTTACTGCCCGATACCCAAACCGAAGCTGACCGCTATAGCATTGTCAACCCTGTCCATGGTGCCCGTATCCAACTGACCCATTTTTTCTCTGAGACGAGATTTATCTAAAGTACGTATCTGCTCCAACAGTATAACACTGTCACGAGAGAGCCCGAAACTACTCGCCGACAGCTCTATGTGCGTCGGCAATCGAGCCTTACCCGTCTGCGAGGTTATCGCAGCCGCTATAACCGTTGGACTGTGCCTGTTACCCGTGTCATTTTGTACTATGAGCACAGGTCTCATGCCGCCCTGCTCACTGCCCACAACGGGACTGAGGTCGGCATAGAAGATATCTCCTCGTTTAACTTGGTTTTGATTTAGCATTGAGCTTCACTCTCCGTAGATAGTTGCCCATTCACATTCTATGTAGGGCGACGGCGGCTGTCCACATGTTTTGCGGTGCGCCTTCACTATATTTTCACACGAAGAGAAAAGTTTTATACATTAATCTGAGTTTATCAAGAAAGTTATGGTACAAAACCCTCGTCCTTTGCCGAGCAAAGATTTTTGAAAAATGTTAATCTCATCTGAGGCGGGGCGTGTACACGCAGAAGATACCTATCGAGGCTCGCAAGCCGAGAACCCCTTTTCTGGCGAAAAACCTGTTTTTCGCCAGATTATTAATCCTTATAAACTCTCGGTACACGGGGTGAAACTGCCGTAATAAGCTCGTAAGTGACAGTTTGAATTTTTTCGGAATGCTCACGTACAGGCAAGCCCTCACCGAAAATGGTAAGCTCGTCACCCACTTTGCACTCAGGCAAATCTGTCACATCCACCATACACATATCCATGCAAATAGTGCCCACCTGTCGTACCCTCTCACCACGGATCAGAACCTCTAGCTTGTTTGAGAGCGCTCTCGGCAATCCGTCACCGTAGCCTATGGGCAATACGGCTATCTTGCTGTCACGCTCTAAAATGTGTGTGCGTCCGTAGCTGATACTGTCGCCGGCCTTGTAATCATGGAGTTCATATATCCTGCTCTTTAGCGTCATGACCGGCTTTGTGTCTATGTCTGTCTCGCCATCGTAGGCGCCGTAGAGCAAGATGCCGGGTCTTACCATGCCCTCACGCATCTCAGGGTAGTTTACCACAGCTCCGCTGTTTGCGCAATGCCTCAGACCCATATCACGACCTATTTTACTCTCCAGTATGTCCACTGCACGAATAAAATTGGAAAACTGCTTCTTAGTGTATTCTGTGCCGTCGGGCGTATCTGAGACCGCAAAATGTGTAAAGACGCCCTCAACTGAGATGTTCGGCATACACATTAATTCACGCAGTTCGTTAACGGTTTTTTTCTGCCTGATGTTAAAACCTGTCCTGCCCATGCCTGTATCTAGCTTTATGTGCACCTTTAGTGTGGGAAATTCCTCACCCAAATCTTCGTTCATACGCCGAGCAGTTTCAATGTCACCTATACTTTGGATGAAACCCAAGGTCGCAATGTTGCGTGCTTGCTCATAGGGAGAGGGGGCAAGTATGAGTATGGGCTTTTTTATGCTCGCATACCAGAGCTCAGCAGCTTCGTCGAAACTCGAAACGGCTATTAAGTCAGCGCCGAGATCTTCTAAGCGCTTTGCCACACGCTCCGCACCGTGCCCATAAGCATTCGCTTTACAAAGCCCGGCGAACAGAGCACTCTCGGGACAAGCCGCCTTTATTGATTTATAGTTATACTCTAAATTTTTAAGATTAATCTCTGCCCATGTGCGCATCTTTTGTGTATCCATATGACTCCCCTTACCTCATACTAAAATCGTTTATATCACAGCGTAATAAGGGCGTGCCGTCCTCACGCTCTATTATGTATGCCGTCTCCGGCATGCCGCTCTCATTGTTTATCCTAAGCTCTATTTTTATATCGTCGTTCGGTATGAGCACGATGGCGTAATACTCGCCCTCTGCCCATACACTCTCTATATGTCCTTCCAATATGCAGTGCGTTATGATGCTCATAGCGGTGACGGGTGTCGGGGTCTCATTTTCAAACTCGCCGGTACCGAGCATAATACCCTCGTAATTTATCTCCGCAAGATCTTCGCTAATACTCACCTTCACACCTGCTAACTCAAGAGGCTCCGTGACCGTGATGGTACTCTCAGTGCCCTCATACAGGAAATCCAACCTGTAGTCCGCAACGGTATTGCCCAAGTCTTGGCGCACCAAGACTTCCGCTGTGACACTCGTCGCTCGTAAAGCCTCGCTTCTCAAATCCTCAAATTTCTCCTCGTTACTGCGCTCTGAGCAAGCTGAGAGCGCCAAGAGGCTTATCATTAGTGCGGCTGTTACTGCAATACGCCGCATGTGTGTTCCTCTACCTTCCCTTTATTTCAGCCATCGCTTTGCCGATGTTGTTTATAATATCAGTGGCTGTCATGAAATGCTCACCGAGCTCTGTGCAAGCTAAGTCGCCGGCTCTACCGTGTAGCCATACGGCGGTACGCACAGCGTCGACAGCTGGCATTACACAGCACAAAGCGCCTATGAGCCCGCAAAGCACATCACCGCTACCACCCTTAGCCATGCCTGCGTTACCCGTCGTATTTATATACGCCTCACCCTTGGGCGTGGCACTGACGGTTCTGTGACCCTTGAGCACAGTCAAACAATCGTAAATTGCACTGAATGTAAGAGTGTCCTTCAATCTCTCTCCACTACGCTCGGGATAGAGCCTTGAAAACTCACCCTCGTGCGGAGTTATGATGACGGGCATATGTGCTTCTTTTAAAACCTGCGGTGTGGCCGATATAGCGTAAAGCGCATCGGCATCCAAGATGATTTGACATCTGACGCACCGCACGAGCTCTGAAACCAACTCACAAAGCTCCTCACTTCGACCCAAGCCGGGGCCGAGCACCAAAACGTCACAGAACTCGGCTTTTCTCAGTATCGTCTGTAAAGCTGTGCGAGAGAGCCGCCCATCTACATCAGAGGCGAGCGGAAAGGGCATGGCCTCATTGTTTTTTATACAGCAGATCTGGAAAATGTCATTAGGGACACCCACATAGACAAGACCTGCGCCACTGCGCACAGTCGCCACGGACGTTAAATTGACAGCACCTGTGTAAGCTACACTGCCACCGACTACGAGCACCTTACCGTAATGACTCTTGTGACTGAGCGGCGTACGAGTCGGCATGTGTATATCGCTCGCTGTTACAGCGCACACTGAGCTTGCCGACCGCTCTAAAATGTCCTCGTCTATGCCTATATCAGAAACTGTAAGTTTACCCGTGTACACACAGCCGGGTTCGAGAAAATGCCCGGGCTTTGCGCTACTGAAAGTTACGGTATGACTGGCGCGTACAGCAGTGCCCAAAACCTCGCCTGTGTCGGCAGAGATGCCGCTCGCTATGTCTGCACTGAGAACATAAGTTCCTGAGTCGTTTATCATATTTATTAGCTCTGCCGCCTGACCGCATATCTCACGATTTAGGCCAAAGCCGTACAGAGCGTCAATGACAGCGTCTGTCCGATTTAGAGCTACGGACACCGCCGCTTTATCATAAGTGAGAAGGGAAAGAGCCACCTCGTCTAATCTTTTTACCATATGTGCCATGTCGGGCGATAGTTTTTTTGCATCGCCTATGAGGTATACGGAGCATTTGTAGCCGAGCTTTTGTAAAATTCGAGCTGCTGCGGCACCGTCACCGCCGTTATTACCGCTACCGCAGAATATGAGGAGCTCAGAGCCGCTGTTGCAGACCTCGCCCACTGCCGTCACCAAAGTTGTTGCCGCATTTTCCATGAGCTGTAAAGACGCAGTACCACGCTCTGCTATGGAAAATTCATCGGCGGCCTTCATGTCTTTTGCATAAGTCAGACGCACGTCCTCACCTCACCTTTTAAATTATATTATAGCTTGACCGAATAAATTCGTCAAATATGTTCTTGCAATTTCGTTTAGTTTGTGTTATAAAACTTAAATAGCTTGATAGGAAAATGCTTTGATCGGGAAAATAACGTGTACGCACCGCACAGAGAATGGGGGTCTATGGCTGGGAGCCTCCTACGGCAGCACATGTTCGGTTCGCCCGTGAGCACCGACTAATACTCGGCGGGTATGCCCGTTACAGCGAGTGGGGATGTTTGTCCCCGAGAGTGCGGCCTTAAGGTCGAACACGGGTGGTACCGCGGAAGTTTGCTTTCGTCCTGTTTGGACGAGGGCATTTATTTTTGCATAAATTTGCTTATAATTTTAGTTACAATAAGGAGGGCACGGAATATGAGAGAGAGTCTGTTAACATTGAAAGAGCGCTCGATATCGGAAATAAGCGCCGTGACGAACGCAGAAGAGTTAGAGGCCTTGAGGGTAAAGTATCTCGGCAAGAAGGGTGAGCTTACGGCCTTGCTAAAGAGCATGGGCAAGCTTAGCGCCGAGGAGCGCCCCATCATGGGTCAGCTCGCAAATGAGCTCAGAGAGCTACTCGAGACTAGTGTTGAGGAGAAGCGTGAGAAGATCGCAGAGGGCGCAATGGCGGCACGCCTCGTGGCGGAGACTTTGGACGTCACTATACCCGGCAATAGACGTACTATAGGGCATAGGCATCCTATGAGCATAGTTCTCGATGAGATGAAGGATATTTATATAGGAATGGGCTTTGAGGTCTTAGATGGACCCGAGGTGGAATACGCCTCTTATAACTTTGACAGGCTAAATGCGGACGAGGGTCACCCCTCTCGTGATTGGTCGGATACCTTTTACTTTGACAAGGACAGCAAAGTGATTTTGCGTACGCAGACTTCGCCCATGCAGGTTCGTGCGATGGAGACGAGGGAACTGCCCATACGAGTGATAGTGCCGGGCAGGGTGTACAGAAAAGACGAGGTGGACGCCACGCACAGTCCTATGTTCCATCAGCTAGAGGGTCTTGTGGTGGACAAGGGCATAACAATGGCTGACTTAAAGGGCACTTTAAATGCGATGGTAGAGGGGCTTTACGGCAAGGGTACGAAGACTAGGTTCAGGCCGCATCACTTCCCATTCACGGAGCCCTCATGTGAGATGGACGTACAATGCCACAAATGCGGCGGTGAGGGATGTTCCACCTGTAAGGGTGAGGGCTGGATAGAGCTTTTGGGCGCAGGCATGGTACACCCTAAGGTGCTGGCAGGTTGCGGAATAGATCCGGAGATCTATTCGGGATTCGCTTTCGGACAGGGCTTGGAGCGCAGTGCCATGCGTCGCTTTAAGATAAGCGATCTTCGTCTTTTGTTTGAAAACGATATGCGTTTTCTCGAGCAATTTTAGTAGGGAGGACTTAGAATATGAATATATCACGTGAATGGCTCTCGGAGTTTGTGGATTTCACGGCAGGTGACCGTGACTATGCCGAGGATATGACCATATCCGGCTCAAAGGTGGAGCTTACGCATAGGGCGTCCGAGGAGATTAAGAATGTAGTTGTGGCACGTATAGCGGAAATCTTGCCGCATCCCTCCTCTGAGAAACTTGTAATATGCATGATGGACGTGGGTGTGAAGGAGCGTCTGCAGATAGTTACGGGCGCACCGAATTTGAAAGTAGACGACTATGTGCCGCTTGCTTTGCATGATTCTTGCTTACCGGGCGGAGTGCAGATAATGACCTCGAGCTTTAAGGGCGTGGACAGTCAGGGAATGCTCTGCTCTTTAAAGGAATTGGGTCTTGCTATTAACGATTTCCCCTATGCCGATGAGAACGGCATATTGGTGCTATCCGATGACCCCGAGTTAAAGGGCGTGTTAAAGGCAGGCGAGGGCGCTTTGCCCGTTTTGGGTCTTGACGATGCTGTGGTGGAGTTTGAGATAACATCTAACAGGCCGGACTGTCTTTCTGTAATAGGTATGGCGAGGGAGACGGCGGCAACGTATAAGAAGCCGCTTAAACTGCATGAGCCCGTGGTAGCGGCGGGCGGCGGAGATATAAGTGAAGTGCTGGAGGTCGAGATTAAGGATTTGGAGCTTTGCCCACGCTATACGGCTATGGTCGTGGAGAATGTAAAGATAGCACCCTCACCGCTGTGGATGCGTCGCAGACTGCGTGCGGCCGGTGTTAGGGCTATAAACAATATCGTCGATATAACAAACTATGTTATGTTGGAGTACGGACAGCCCATGCACGCCTTCGATTACCGCTATGTGACGGATGGCAAAATAGTGGTACGCCGTGCGGAGAAGGGCGAGAAGCTGACGACGCTTGACAGCAATGAGAGGACTTTGACCGACAGTACACTAGTCATAGCGGACACGACAAAGGCTGTAGGCATAGCCGGTATAATGGGTGGCGAGAACAGTGAGATAGTAGAGGATACGAGCTGTGTTGTTTTCGAGTCGGCGAACTTCAATGGAACGAGCATAAGGCGTAGCGCACTGGCTTTGGGTATGCGTACGGAGGCTTCGGCGAAATTTGAAAAGGGTCTTGATCCTGAAAATACTATGCCGGCGGTTTTAAGAGCTTGTGAGCTTGTGGAGATGCTCGGAGCCGGAACTGTACGTGACGGCGTGATAGACGTGAGAGCTGAGGCGAGTGAGCCTGTGACTCTTGCATTGCGTCCACGCAAGATAAATGAGCTCTTGGGCACGGATATAGCGGCAAGTGACATGGCGGATATTCTAAAGAGCTTGGGCTTCGGTGTGGAGGGTGAGAAAGTCACCGTACCCTCATGGCGCAGAGATGTGGAGCATTACTCTGACCTTGCCGAGGAGGTCGCACGTTTTTACGGCTATGATAAGTTGCCCGCAACGCTGTCGAGTGGTACGGCTATAGGCTTTTTGAGTGATTGGCAGAAAGCGGAGCGTGACGTCGGTATTTATTGCAGGGGTATGGGATATAATGAGATAATTACCTATTCATTCATAGGTTCGTCTGATTACGATAAAATAGGCTGGAGCGCCGATGATGTGCGTAGAGAGAGCTTGAAGATTCTAAATCCCTTGGGCGAAGATAGATCAGTCATGCGTACGAGCACTTTGCCGTCTATGATGGAGATTTTGGCACGTAACCTAAATTACAGGAATAAGACGGCGAGGGCGTATGAGATAGCGAAGGCGTATCATCCGACGCAGGGCGACTTGGCACATGAGCCTTATGTTCTGACTATGGGAGCGTACGGTGGCACGGACTTCTTTGAGTTCAAGGGTGACTTGGAGTCTTTGTTTGACAAGCTCTTTATATCGGATTTACTGTATGTGCAGACGACGGACAATGTTTCCTATCACCCGGGGCGTTGTGCGCAGATATACCATGAGGACAATTTAATAGGTGTGTTTGGGCAGGTGCATCCGACAGTTTGCGAAAACTACGGCGTGAGTGGGGAACTTTATGTGTGCGAGCTGGACTTTGACGCCTTGCTTGCGGCGAGGGATACGGAGATTTTGTATACACCGCTACCACGCTACCCGGCGATTACACGTGACATAGCGCTCATTTGTGAGGAGACAGTGTCCGTGGGCGATTTGACACGCTGCATACAGGAGTGCTCAAAGGAGTATCTGGAGTCCGTTACGCTGTTTGACGTGTACAGGGGCAAGGGCATAGCTGAGGGAAAGAAGTCGGTGGCATTCTCGCTTACGCTACGTGCTGAGGACAGAACTTTGACGGATGCACATGCTGAGCAGTGTGTAAATGAGGTGTTAGAGGGCGTGCAGAAGCATTTGGGAGCGGTGTTGCGCTAAATTGTAATATAACGGTAACACTAAAGTGCTTTACAGACGATAGATTTTTGGTATAATATAGCGTATAGAAAAGAGAGGGAGGATATTAAAAATGGATGAGACCAGGAAATTTACCGCCATTGACAGTAAGACGCACATGAGAGAGATCCTTTCGGCTGTATATGATTCCCTCAAGGTCAAGGGTTATAATCCCGTGAACCAGATCGTGGGCTACATTATATCGGGCGATCCGACGTATATAACGAACCATAATAATGCACGTGGGATGATATGTCGCTTGGATAGGGATGAGCTTTTACAGGAACTGCTTATGTCGTATCTGAATAAATAAGCCTAAAAATGCCTTGTGCACTGCACGAGGCATTTTTTTATTGACAAATGCGAAATTTGCGGTATAATAGCTAAGCGACAATCTTAAATATCGTACCGTAGCGGGTTTGTGTAACGGTAGCACAGCGGACTCTGACTCCGTATGTGAGGGTTCGAATCCTTCACCCGCTGCCACCGGCGAGTCGCCGGACCCAATTTGCGCTTTAAGCTTTGCTTAGGGCGTGAATTTTTTTGACCTCCACTGCTCCGCACTCACTCCCAAGTCCAACAGATATTTCAGTTGGACTTTTTTTCGGTAGTTGTGTTATAATGTTTTTATAAATTGTATTAATGACAGGTGGTGGAAAATATGAGCAAAAAGCTGTTCGTTTCATTTATTGCTTGTGTTATAGTTTTAATTATTCTTTGTGTCGCTTCTAACTTTTTTAATAGTGAGAAAGATATGCAATTAACTTTCGAAGATGACGATATAATTAAGCTTAATGCTTGGACATTAGAAAGTGATGGGTTAAACGGCCAAATCGACATGTCAGAGTTTAATCCTCAAGATACTGACTTTGAACCTTACAGTATTTATACTACGTTCTCGACAAGCGACTATAAAAAACCGGTTATAATACTTGAAAGTATGCACCAAGCTTTCGCTGTAAGTGTAAACACTGAGGTGATCTACGAGTTTGGACAAGATAGTAGCTCTGTTTTTTCTGCACCCAATGGGGGTATTTGGCATTTTGTTGAGTTGCCTTATATTCAGGCAGAGAACGATATAAAAATAAATGTTGTGCCAAGCGATGATAAAACCTCAATTGGAATGATTGATATTTACTTAGCGGAAGAAAGCGAAGCAGTCTTATTCTTAACCTATAGAAATGCTGTGAAACTGCTTATATCATCAATAATACTGATTATTGGCCTAACTCTTTTAGTGACTCAGATTTTTATTTCAAAAGGGTTTAAGAACAATAATTTAATGCTGTATCTTGGCTTATTATCAACTAATATAGCTATATGGCTGCTTAGCGAATCTAATTTCTTGCAATTTGTCATAGGCGATACATTTATACTAGGGCATCTTCCTTATTGGTCGATACAACTATTGTTTATACCTTTTATTTTCTATGTTGATAGTATGTACACACCATCTCACAAGTCGCTATCAAAGTATTTCACCCTTGCATTTATTATTAATTTTATTGTATCCACTGTACTTCATGTGACGGGGATAGCCTATTATTATAACACGCTAGTGATAGTACATTTGATTATGGTCGTTACCTTGGTGTATTTTATACTTTCTTTAGTATATGAAACCTTTGTTAAAAAGAATGGCGATGCCAAAGTGATCATAATACAAATATCGTTTTTAATCTTTGCGGCTTTGGCGGAACTATCGGTTTTCTATTTTGGGAATAATATGAACTCGATAGGCGTGAGCTTGCAAATAGGGATGTTGTTGTACCTGATGGCATGTATTGTATCAACATCTCTAAAACTAAGAACCATTTGGGCAGAAGGTATGCATACAGAGTATTTAAGTAAAATTGCATACACAGATATATTGACCTCATTGCTTAACAGACATGCATTTGAAAGGGATTTAGAAGCGTTTAAGGAAAGTGAAGATTTAACTAAAATAATAGTTACCTTTGATTTAAACAATTTAAAACATTTCAATGATACTATGGGACATCAAACAGGTGACAATTATTTAACCTGCTTTGCGGCCTTAGCGCAAAAGCATTTAGGCGAATACGGAAATTGCTATCGTGTAGGAGGCGATGAATTCTCGGCAATATTATATAATGTTCAGTTTGAAACACTAGAAGGAAAGTTGCTCGTTATCCAAGAAAAAATCAAAGAATTCGATAATGGGAATATGGCAGGAGTTGCTGTCGGATATGCACACTATGATAAAAATGACTATCCTAACATAATGGATTACCTGCATCACCTTGATAAATGTATGTTTGAAAGCAAGATTATCATAAAGCGTGATTTGTAGTAGTGCCTTAAAAACACACAGTTATACAATATAAATAGATGTGGGGATAGATATCGGAGTATGTGCCGGCGATAAATATTGTGACGAGCGGAGAGTTGACACGCTCGTCACAATATTTATAAGCACCGCAAAATCTGCCGCAATCCTACTCTTGGTCGCTAATATTTTGCTGTAAGCTATATTTTCCGCCTAAGCTTGCCGATGCCGAGCAAAAGTAAAATTAGTGCAGTAAAGCTCAGAGAGATAAGTGGCACATAGAATGTCGAGAGACGCTCTAAAAAATGTGTGCTGGGCGCACAGCAGAGAGCGATGATAAAAGCGCCTACTGTGACGGGTATGACGAGAAAGCGTCCGTTGTTGAGCGGCAGATAAGAAGCGCCTCTAATAAAGAGCGGGAGCTTAAATATACGTCTAAGCGAGAAAGTGGTGGCATATATGATGCAGGCGAGCAAAATGAAGTCCGGCAAAGCCCAAAGTGCGGTTATAAAAGCTTCAACTCTTTCAAATACCCCAAATACCCTCAAATTACGCAAAAGCATAAAGAACGGCGAGGAGGAATTTGCTGTAAGCTCTGCGCCTACGAGTGCGACGGACAGGGCGGAGAGTAGGGCGAGGAAAAGGCACATGTAGACAGCGAGGAGCATAAAGCTTTTTTTGTGCAGAGCGCCGCCCTCGGGTGCGTGGCCTGCTAAGAGGGTGGCGGAAAAGAGGACGCCGCCGACGATATCAAATGTATAGGCGGAGGAACGTATTATTTCTGGCATGGCATCGAACTCAAAGGGTAGAAGGTTATTGAGGTTGAGATCGAACAGACCGAAGAAAATGATCAGAGCGAGTGTTATGAGGATAAAGGGCGTGAATATCTCGGCGGAGCGTGCTATGGGTTTAAGTCCGCCTGATGCGAATATGAATGCGACGACAGTGAAGATTACCATAAAAATAAGAGGTAATGTTTCGGGGTAGATGGTGAGTGTGAAGCTCGTAGCGCTTCGCCTGATGATAAAGCCGCCGTAGAGAATCAGCCATATACAATATAATATAGAGAAGAGACTGCCCAAGTGTGCGCCTAAGGCACGTGGCAGAAGCTCTAAAATACCTTCGCCGACCTTACGCTTGTTGAGTAGGGCGGCGATAATTATTTGTAGGAGCAAGATGAGTGGTAGGGCAATGAGTGGAGCAAGCCAAGAGTGGCGACCTGCTACTTGCGTGGCTGGACCCGGAACCAGGCGCAGAGCGACGCTGAGAGCTGACAGGCACATGAGTGATATATATTGTCGGTGTGTAAGAGTTTCGACTTTGTTGTTCATGAGTTTGTATCTCCGTTATAGTCTTTGGAGTGGACGAGCATCGTTTGAGAGTGTAGGAGCAGAGAGTCGGCTTAAAAAACTAACAAAGAAAAAGCTTATTTTCCACTCATTAAATAAGAGCCGTCGATGCTTGCGTTACAGTTTACCTCTATGCTGAGCTTAGAAAAAGTTTCGGGCCAGTCTTCTTTCATATCATCCCAGATGTCGGGGTGTTTGATCTCAATCATACGCCCTATACCCTGAAAATCTGCCTGCAGTTCTATAGATGACTGTAGGACGTATTCGACGTTCTCTTTTGCCATGAGAGCAAGTTCTTCTGCGAGACTGTCGGTAACGGAGCTGTCATCTAGGTCTAAACTATCTTTGAGTTCGAGAATGATAGATGAGAGCTCTATGTTAACAGTGATGGCTTTTAGTGCACCACTGTCGTCGAAGGAGGCTTCTATGGGGGCGGAGATCTCAGTGATCTCTACGGTCACACCACTTTCCGAGAGGTAGACAGGGTCGTCGCCGACATGCTCTGCTAAAACAGAGACACCGCGTGCACCCTCGCCTTCGAGAAAGCCGACGAGCGTGCCCTCTCGCAAGACGGCATAGCCGTAGGGGACGGCTGTGGTGTAGTCCTCTTGTTCGGAGGGTGTAATGGCGGCGCAGAGTGCGGAGCCTTGTTCCGAAAGCGCTATGGAAATGTCGAGCGCGGTGTATAACTCAACTGCACCGCTACGTTGCAGAGTCTTCTCCATGGAGGAGAGCACCTGCACGAAGTCGCTGTCGTCGGTACCGCCCTCGAGAGTGAGAGTGGAAGCGTCGGAGCCGTAAACGACAATGAGTGGTGAATCCAAGCGCAGAGAAAGGCTGCGCTGAATATAATCGAGGTACATGTCGGCGTCCTTGGCGGCGCTTTCGCCTAACATGATGTAAGCGATATGCGGATAATAGAGGTCTTGCGCCAAGGAGATGTTCTGAATTTCTTGCAAGGCGACTGGTATGCTTTCGGCGATGGACGAGAGCCTAACAGGCATTTCGCCTTCGGGCGGTGTTCCACAGGCGACTGCGACTTCTATACCCTCGGTACCTTTGTCATCGAATGATAATAGCTGGACAAGTCGTAAATCTTCCGTGTCACGGAAGTTATCGGCAATACTGACAGGTCCTGAGTAAGCGGCGAACAGAAGGCATAGTACAATGATGCCCACGGCAATTACTTTCATGGTGAGTTCCCTCCCTGATGTTGCGGAATTACTTTTGCTTTCTTTTATCCTTAATGTTCATGGCGGTGTTTCTGAATTTGTCGTCCCGTAGCGGTGAACGTAAGATAGCCCGCTTCAGACCCTTGACATGGTCGGTAAAGGGCGAGGTGTAGGCGAGGCCGTAGCTCTCAATTGAAGATAGGTGCAAAATTAGCAGCGCTATGGCGGAGACGAGTCCAAATAGGCCGGCGCAGATAGAGGCGGCGATGAAAAGAAAACGGAAAATCCTCAGAGCACCCGACATGTCCTGTGAGGGTATAGTGTAGCCGGAGATGCCGGCGAAGGCGACAACGATAACAGCGATGGGCGAGACGATGCGTGCCTCGATGGCAGATTGTCCGACAATGAGAGCGCCGATGATCGATACAGTTTGACCTATGGGGTCGGGCAGGCGCAGTCCGGCCTCCTGAAGAAGCTCGAAAGCGATGAGCATGGTAACGACCTCGATGGCGACACCAAAGGGGACTTTTTGCTTGGCGCTGATCATGGAGAGGAGTAGCTGAGTGGGTAGCATTTCTTGGTGGTACATTGAAATGGCTACGAAGAAAGCCGGGAGGCAGAGAGAAATGATCAGGGAAAACCAACGCAAAATAGAAAGCATGGCGGAAACACTGTAGTGGTAGGCGCTGTCCTGAGGGACGTGAAAGAAGTCGGCGAAAGTTGCGGGAAGCATAAAACCAATAGGGATACCGTCTACGAGGATTCCGACCTGTCCTGCTAAAAGTCCGTCGGAAAATTTGTCGGGTCTCTCGGTGTGCAGAAACTGAGGGAGAGGGGAATCGGGGTTTTCGATAAGGTACTCCTCAAGGTTGCCGGCGTTTAGCACACCGTCGACATCCATGCCCTCAAGACGAGACTTAATGTTCTCGACAAGCTCGGAGGGCGCGATGCCCTCCATATACATAATTGCGGCAATAGTACCGGACTTTCGCCCCAAGACGACATCTATCTCCTTAAGCTTGGGGCTGCGGAGCTTACGTCTAACGAGAGAGGTGCTCATGCGGAAGGTTTCAACGAAGCTGTCTTTAGCGCCTTTGACGGACTTCTCGATGGTGGGTTTCTCGACACCACGCATGTAAGGGGTACGTGCCTCGAAACTGATAGCGGTGTTGACATCGTCGAAGATTAAGACTGAGAAGCCGTTGACTATGTCGGTGATGACCTCGTCGACAGTGTCACGGCGGCGAACGGAGTAGCTGTACAGACCACCGCCCATGATAAGGTCGAGCAGAGTGAGGGTGTCAGTCGTCTCCGCAAGGCGCTGATCGAGTATGAGCGGGCGGATCACGTCTTCACTAACAGCGACGCCGGAAACGAGCCCGTCGATCCAACAGGCGCCGACACGTCGGCTCGGGTCGAGTCCAACAAAAATGTCTCGGGTGACAAAGTCGGAGCAATCAAGAAAAAGATTGCGAACGTTTGAGACGGTGAGGGGGAGAGCGTATAGAGGTTTAGGCTGAGGATGGGCAGATGGGTAGTCTGCCAAGTTGTTTCGTGTATTTCTTTTATTATTCATGGGAGTATTATAAGCAAAAAACGTCGGAATATTAAGGAAAAATGAAATGCATGAAAAATAAAATACAAAAAAGTAAAAATAGTGCTTGACAATGCGGGGGGCAGGTGTTA